>JADFNS010000001.1 GCA_022563255.1 Pseudomonadota bacterium | reverse complement strand
GGGTTGACGTAGGTGCGTTCGATCGAGCGATCATTGAAGCGGCTGTAGATGAACTGACCTGTAGTTCCATCAACGTCCGCATTAATAATTGCCGGTGAGAAGAATTGCGCGTCAGTCACTTTGCCCCAGTCGTCGTTCAGGAAGTTACCCAGGTTCTTGATCTTCCAGTAAAGTGTACCGCGCAAGTTGTTACCGAGCGGGATGTCCTGACGAATGCTCAGATTGAACGTCGTCGACCAACCCGTGTTGAATTGATTGCGCTGCGTGAAGCCCGGTGCCAGGCCATTAGCGGCTACCCAACTGAAGAAGGCACCCTGATCGAAAGCTGGGTCGAATATGACATTTGGATCACTCGGGCCAGTTGGCACGTACAGAAGATGCCTGCCGAAGAACCCGTCGCCTTCCAGGTCGCCGCCGGTCATGACGTAGCTTTGTGGCTGGCCTTCGTTTGCCCAACCGTACAGCGAGATGTATGTCGGGCTGTCACCGAAGAAGGTGTGGTTGTAGAAGAGACCCAACGTGAAGCGCTGCGGTACCACCCAGTTCGACTTAGCAGCGGGCGGATTGTTGATATCCAGCAATGCGACGTTGTCGAAATTCGATCCAGCGACTGCCGATGTCATCGGAACGACGTCGTCAGCCTGCGTCCAGGCGTAGCCGAACTGCATCCTCAGGCCGAATTCGAATTCCTTCTCCAGAACAAACGACAGCATGTCGGACTTGGGCGAGGCACCCGAATTCGTCAGCATGAAGTTGTCCCGGCCATTGGTGTACTCATAGATCGGGGTGCCGAGAATGGTCGTGCCCGTAATGCTCTGTGACAGGTCGACATAGTAAGCGGGATCATTGCCCTTGGTGTGCAAATAATCGAAATCCAGCTTGATGTCCGCCCAGGGCATGTCCCAGGTGCCGCCGATTGCGAATTTCCATTCACTTGGCTGCTCGTAGTTCGGGTCGATCAACACCAGGAACGAATCGTTGGCGTCGGTGGGAGAGACGGCCAATACGGCATCCACCATTTCCTGTGGAACGTCAAAGCCAGGCAGCATTTGGTCCGACAACACCAGTGAATCGGCCATGCCAGGCAGCACGGTTGCCGAGTCAAAGTAATTGAACCTAAACTGCGCGTTGCTCAGTCCGTCGTTAGACCAGGCGTTTGATATCCAGACATTCGGATTACCGCCCGAATACAGGCCGAAACCACCACGCAAAGTCAGGTCATCGCGAACGCCCCAGGTAATGCCAAAACGCGGCATGAGAAGGTCGAGGCCGTCAATATTGACGTCATTCCTCAGGCCACCATTGGCATCCGCGAAGGTCTGATTAAACTTCGGCGCATCGCTGCTATCGAAAAACTCGTAGCGCAAACCAGCGACGATGGTCAGGTCCATGCTATCGATGAAGAGCTCATCCTGAATATACAGGGCGTTCAGGGCATTATTGAAATTAGCTGCGGCATCCGTTGCGATATTTGTTCCGCCACCACTGCCGTAGTAAATACGGCTGGGACGTCCAAGTTCGAACCGGTCGATGCCAGACAAACTGCAACCAGGATCATCGAGACGTTGTTGCGCGGTCAACGCGTCACAAAAGGCAGGGTTGCCGACAGAGCTATCAAAATAGTCGTACTCGCCGCCTGCCGAGTGCTGCACGAAGATATTGAAAATCTCGAGGTCTTCTTGATCGTATCCAGCCGTGATGACGTGATTGCCCAGCAAGTAGTTGGCTGACAGCTTGAAGTAGTCAGCCTGGGTACCCAGCTTGTTTGCCTGACGCGAGTCGTCCGCACCGAGATAAACGACACCGTCGAAACCGCCGACGCTGATCTGCGTATCGGCAAAGTCTTTCGGTCCGACGGTTACCTGCGAGTCATTCATCTCGTTGGTGCTCCAGAAAATCTCGGTCGAGAACGCGTCACTCCACTGGGATGACAGCTTCAGTGTGAAGGTCTCGGATTCGGCGCCTTTCGTGTAGTAATGATTGGCAAACTCAAACTCATCGTCATCGCCATCCGAATCGCGAAGCTGGAAGCCGTCGAAATAGTTGTAGATGAACGCCGCGTTGTGGGTGTCATTGATATTCCAGTCCACACGAACCATGTACTTCTCGGTTTGCTGCACGCCATCACCCGGCTGACCGCCTGGATCGTAGTTGTAGATGTTATTTGCGATGGAGACGATGCGATCGTAGTCGGTCTGGCTTAGCCAGTCGCGCTCCTGGCCACTGCCTGAACCCGCGTAGCCTTTTGCCAGGAAGCGGGGTTCATCGGATTCTTCGTAGGCCGCGAAGATGAACAGCTTGTCTTTGATGAGCGGTCCGCCAATATCGAAGCCGATATACGTCTTGTCGTAAGAGGGCCGTGAATGATCGGTCGTGTCGCCTGCGACCGTGTCGCCGCGCAAGTCTTGATTTGAAAATTCGTAAAAGGCCTTAACCTTCCAGTCGTTGGTGCCGGATTTCGTTACTGCGTTGATAATGCAGGCGGAGAATCCGCCGTAGGTGACGTCAAATGGCGCCAGTTCAACGGCAATCTGTTCGACGGCGTCATAGGGGAAGGGCATGCCGACGGCTGTGGAATAGCCATTTTCATTGAGACCGAAACGATCTGCCATGCTGACGCCATCCAGTGTCGTAGAGTTAAAGCGGGGATGTTTGCCGCCGCAGTTGATGCCGATACCGTCTTCGTCGACGTCGATCATCAGGCGGGGGTCAATACCGTAGACATCAGCAATGTCACGGCCAAACGAGACCGAGTTTTGAAGGTCGGTAAGATTGAATGTGGCAGCAGGCCCTGCGGCAACCGCGATCAGGTCCGCCGTCTGGCCTATGGTAATAATTTCCTCAATGGCCGCTTCAGTCTGCAGATTAATCGTCAGGTTGTAGATGTCGCCAACGTTGATCGATGCAATATCGACGGTCTTGATGCCGTTGATCGTGACGCGGTAAGGGCCGCCCGGCAGTAGCCGGGTCGCCAGGAACAGGCCGGAGTTGTTCGTGGAGTAAGAACGATCAACGCCGCTGCGTAAATCTTCAACCACAATGGACGCGCCTGCGACTGCGCTACCGGACACGTCAAGCACTTTGCCGCGAATGGACGACGTCGTTTCCTGTGCGTTTCCTGCAACAGGTACCGACAGCATCATGACAACGGCAAATACCGTAATCGTAATTTGCCGCAACGCCGCGCAAGTCGATCTGGAAAATCGAGATTGGTAAATCATTATGAATCCCCGCAGTTGAAAAGGCGCGAAAGCCTGCATCACTTGATATTTGATGAACGACCGTCACTCGTTGTATTTTTGTTTATCTGCAACGAATTTAACGCAGCGAAATTGCTTACGCAATAAGGGTTTGTGCGTGAAATTACAGGAGCTTACGAGGCTGGTGTCAGTCTGCCGGAAGGTTTCCAAGAAATTGAATTATGAATGCGCTACAAGTTATTGTTTTGCCAATATTTCGATAGTAGCGACCAATGGCCAATGGTCGGAGACGCCCGTACCTTCGTCACTGCGAAAGCTGCGAGGCGACCCATTTTCGTTGCGTTGCGGTGGGTAACGGTTGGCGATCTGGACCGAATCCCCGCGAATCTGCGCTGTTGTTTTATTACCACCGGCCGGCGCGAACAGGATCATGTCGAGAAACGACCAGCTTGAATCACCGCGATAGAAGTAGGTGCCGTCGCACGCCTCGCAACCGACGTCATGTGCAAGCGTCCAGTGGGCACGGGCGTAGTTGTCGAGCAGTCGTTCGCGTTGATCCTCTTTGCCGGTCGTATTGAAGTCGCCGGCCGCAAACGCATGCTCATTATCGGGAAGCGCGGCGAGCAAATTGGCGAGATGCTCGTAGGCTGCAACACGCATTTTGGTCGGGTGATACGGCGCCGGAAAATGTACGTTGAAACCGGTCAGCAGGGAGCCGTCTGGCAAGACGAAGGTCGCCTGCAACACGCCGCGAGTATCGCCGATTCGTTCCGGAAATTCCGGCAGTTCGAGAGGATGTAGTACGGCATCGCCGGCCAGCGGCAATTTCGACAGGAACGCGACATCGATGCCGCGAGCGTCGGTCCCTTCGATGAGTATGGCGGGCAGATAGCCGAGATCGCCAAGATAATCCGTCCGCAAGCGATTCAGTATTGATATGTTCTCGACCTCCTGCAGCGCGACGATGTCCGCTCCCGCGCCGTCGTTCACCTGACGGATGGAAGCGGCCAGCACGGTCAGTTTGTAATCGATCGCGGCATCGCTCCAGTCGAGGTTCAGGCATTCGTCGCGCCAGCTGGCAACGTCGATTTCCTGGCATTCGAAAATATGAGCGTCGCCCTGTTTGGCCTCGATGCGCAGGTAGGCTTTGTCGTCTTTGCCGGGGTCATCGACGTTATCGAACAGATTTTGCACATTGAACGTCATCACGGTCACGGACGTCGTGCGACGTTTGATTTTACTCAAGTCGATTCGTAACAGGCGTGAGTGTTTGTTCTCGCCGGTAACAAATACGGTGCGTGCGTCGTCGCCGAACGCGACGGCCTCAGCGTTCCTGAAATTTCCCAGGCTGATGCGAATCGGTAGCGTGTTCAGTGCAGCGAGCCAACTCATGCGTGGCCGTCTTTCATAGTAGTACAGCGCACGATACGTCAGAATAACGGCGGCCAGATTATCGGCCGATATATCCATGCCCACGGGCTGCCAGTACCAATCAGCGGTTACAGGCGCCAATTTGACATCCGTTTGCGAAGGTCTGGGCAGGCTATTGATGGCGCCGAGGAAGGTGGCCGTCAGTACTTCGTCGGAACCGCTGTGCAGCGGCACTGCGTACAATCGCGGAGGAAGGTCGCGCTTGGACAGGATCAGGACGCGTTGCTTCTCGACATCGACAGCCGCCGATTCCGCATCGCGCGGACCGTCGGCGTATCGGTACCGGACCCGCCAGGCAACTTCCGCCTCGTTATTCTTGTCAGCGTCAGGTTCGGCGACGAAGTACAAACTAAGGTGCTTTCGTTGGGCTGTGTTGTCACCGATGTCCGCTATCATCAAATACGGTTTGTCATGCAGCGTCAGGGAAGCCAGATCTTCCCAGTCCCGATTCCTGGAGTTTTTGAGCTTGAACTCACCGCTGCGCGCGCCGGCGTGATCGACGGCGTGGGCAATCGCGCCATCATCGTTAATGATCCACAGCAGATTGGCTTGCCGATGCGAACGCGCGAGGCCACTGGCTTCGAGGATTTTCGGGTCTTGCAGCTTTCCGCTTACCGAAAATGCCGGCGCTGTCGGCGGCTCGGGATTCGAGCAAGCGGCGACAGCCAGCAGTAGCAGCAATCCGTGTTTCGCTTTGTTGCCCATAAGAGGACAATACCTCATGATGTGAGGGACATGGCTACCAAACATATGAATGCGGCGCCCGGCGACTTCGCTGATACGGTGCTGATGCCCGGCGATCCGCAGCGGGCGCAATATATTGCAGAAACCTACCTCGACGACGCACGTCGCGTGACCGATGTTCGCAATATGTGGGGATTTACGGGCCAGTACAAGGGGCAGCCCCTCTCGGTCATGGCGCACGGCATGGGAATACCGTCCGTGTCGATTTACTGCACGGAACTCATTACCGAGTACGGTGTAAAACGAATCATCAGAGTGGGTAGTTGCGGCACGTCTCATCCGGACGTGAAGCTGCGCGACCTCGTCATCGCGATGGGTGCGTCGACAGACTCGAATTGCAATCGCATGCGTTTCGGCGGCTACGATCTGGCCGCGCTCGCAAGCTTTGCGCTGGTTGAAAAGGCAGTTGCAGCTGCGAAAAAGCAGAATGTCAGCTATCACGTTGGAAATATCTTCTCTGCAGATCTTTTTTATACGCCGGACCCGGACATGTTTGAAATTATGGCGACCTACAATATTTATGGCGTTGAAATGGAAGCGGCAGGCATATTTCCGATAGCGGCCGAGAACGGCGTCGAGGCGCTGGCCATTTGTACCGTAAGCGATGATCTGCGGACGGGTGACGCCCTGAGTACCGACGAGCGCGCGACGACGTTCGACGAGATGATACTCGTGGCGCTCGCGACCGCGGTTGCGGAGGATTGATCCGGTGGCGCAGACAGTAGTCAATATGCCAACTCGACTGCCGGACCTCAGCAATGTGCCCGCGGTTGACGAGGTTGGCGTCAATGAACGTGTGGCCAGATTTCAAAGCCGCAGCATTAAGAAATCTTCCAAAGTTGAGGCGCTCAAGCTGATTCTCAGCATGATCGACCTGACGACCCTTGAAGGGCAGGACACGCCCGGCAAGGTGCGGCAGCTGTGCCAAAAGGCGATCCATTTGCACGCCGCTATGCCGGGATTGCCGCACGTTGCCGCCATTTGCGTGTACCCAACGATGGTCAGCGTCGCAAAAGAGGCGCTCGCCGGACACGACATCAACATTGCGTCGGTGGCCACGGCGTTTCCGAGTGGCATGTCGACGTTGAGCGTCAAACTCGATGACACGCGCATGGCCGTCGATGCGGGCGCAACGGAAATCGACATGGTGATCTCGCGGGGCGCGTTTCTTGCCGGTGATTACCGCTACGTGTTCGACGAGATCGCAGCCGTGAAAGATGCGTGCGGGGACGCCCGCCTTAAAGTCATTCTCGAAACCGGTGAACTGGGCACTCTCGACCGGATTCGCAAGGCGAGCATGCTCGCAATACATGCCGGCGCCGATTTCATCAAAACGTCGACCGGCAAGATCGTGCCTGCGGCGACCATGCAGGTAACGCTTGTGATGCTCCAGGCGATACGAGATTTCTACTACGAGACGGGCAAGATGATTGGCATGAAGCCGGCAGGCGGAATCTCGACGGCGAAGCTCGCGGTGCATTACCTTGTCATGTTGAGAGAAACGCTGGGTAACGCCTGGATGACGCCGGAGTGGTTTCGTTTTGGCGCGAGCTCGCTGGCCAATGACGTACTGATGCAATTGATGAAGCAGTCCACGGGCGTTTATCAGTCCGCCGATTACTTCTCGAAAGATTAATCGCGCGCCAGGGCGCGCTCTTACAGGTTGAGAACAATGGCAACTCCCGAAAACAAACTCGCGTTCAGTGGCGGCTGGGAATACGATCCGGCGCCCCAGAGCACAGATCACATAACGCTCAACAAGCGCTACGGCTTGTTCATCAACGGCGACTTCGTGCCCCCGGCAAGGGGCCGGTACTTCGATACGATCAATCCGGCAACCGAAGAAAAAATCAGCCGCGTGGCTGATGCCAGTTCGGACGATGTGGACAAGGCGGTTAAAGCAGCACGGGCGGCGTATAACGGCGCGTGGGGTCGTA
Source organism: Pseudomonadota bacterium (assembly GCA_022563255.1). GTDB lineage: Bacteria > Pseudomonadota > Gammaproteobacteria > Steroidobacterales > Woeseiaceae > UBA1847. The sequence goes on along the minus strand of JADFNS010000001.1, from coordinate 248,464 downwards.
TGAAACCGGCCGAACGCGGCAAATACATCTACCGCATTGCCCGCATCATTCAGGAACGGGCGCGTGAATTTTCCGTCATCGAATCGCTGGATGGCGGCAAGCCTATCCGCGAATCTCGCGATATCGATGTACCGCTTGCCGCAGCGCACTTTTTCTACTACGCGGGCTGGGCGGACAAACTCGAGTACGCGTTTCCCGGGCGCACTGCGCGATCGCTGGGGGTCGCGGGCCAGATAATCCCGTGGAATTTTCCGCTCCTCATGGCTTCCTGGAAGATCGCGCCGGCGCTGGCTTGCGGCAATACGGTGGTGTTGAAGCCTGCCGAGACGACGCCGCTGACCGCGCTAAAGCTGGCCGAGGTCGTCGCGGACGCCGGACTGCCCCCGGGCGTCGTCAATATTATTACCGGCTCGGGCGTTGCGGGTGCCGCTCTCGTAGAGCATCCCGGCGTCGACAAGATAGCGTTTACGGGCTCGACCAACGTTGGCCGCATGATCCAAAAAACGCTGGCCGGAACGAACAAGAAGTACACGCTGGAGCTGGGCGGCAAGGCCGCGAACATCATCTTCGCGGATGCCGCTATCGATGAGGCCGTTGAGGGCATCGTTAACGGAATCTTCTTCAATCAGGGCCACGTCTGTTGCGCGGGGTCGCGCTTGCTGGTGCAGGAATCGGTTGCTGACGAAGTGATCGCCAAACTCAAAGACAGAATGGAAACATTGATCGTCGGCGATCCGCTCGACAAGAACACGGACATCGGCGCGATCAATTCCCCGATGCAGCTCGAAAAAATAGAGTCGTACCTGAAAATCGGGCGCGAAGAGGGCGGCGAGATGCACCAGAGCTCATGTCGATTGCCGAAAAAGGGCTATTGGTGCCGACCGACTATATTCACGGGAGTATCGCAGTCCAATCGTATCGTTCAGGATGAGATCTTTGGTCCGGTTCTCGCTATCCAGACATTCCGTCGTTACGACGAAGCGGTAATGAAAGCCAACAATACGCCGTACGGATTGTCTGGCGGCGTCTGGACGGACAAGGGCGCGAAAATTTTCAAGGTGACGCAGGCGATTCGCGCTGGCGTTATCTGGGCCAATACCTTTAACAAGTTCGATCCGACATCGCCTTTCGGCGGCTACAAGGAAAGTGGCGTCGGGCGCGAAGGCGGTTTGCACGGACTGGGCGCCTACGTGAAGTTGGGAGCGTAATCATGGCGTCAGCACTCAAGAACCAGCGTATCGCCGTTGCCAAGACCTACAAGCTTTATATCGGCGGCAAATTTCCGCGCACGGAATCGGGTCGCTACTTCGCGCTCGAAGACAAGCGAGGCGTTGTGATTGCCAACATGTGTCGCGGCAGTCGCAAGGACTTTCGAAATTCGGTTGTGGTCGCCCGCAAAGCGCAATCTGGATGGGCGAAGGCCAGCGCCTATTTTCGTGGCCAGATTCTCTATCGCATTGCCGAGATGCTCGAGGGGCGGCGCGAGCAATTCATCGCTGAACTGATTTTGCAGGGTTCGACGCCGCGGGCCGCGGAGCGGGAGATCAACCGCTCAATCGACCGGCTGATTTATTTCGCCGGGTGGGCCGACAAGTATCAGCAGGTATTCAGTGCGGTAAATCCGGTAAGTTCTTCGCACTTTAATTTTTCTGTGCTTGAACCGACCGGTGTTATTTCGATTCTGGCGCCGGACGACAGCAGTCTGCTCGGTCTGATATCAAACATTGCACCGGCAATAGTCGGAGGGAATACCTGCATCGTACTCGCCTCGGAAAGCATGCCATTGTGTGCGGTCAGTTTTGCCGAGGTTTTGCACTCGGCGGACGTGCCTGGCGGCGTCGTCAATATCCTGACTGGATTCCGTGCGGAGCTGACCGAATTTTTTGCGTCGCATATGGACGTGAACGCAGTGATCTATTGCGATGGCGGCAAAGCAGTTGCGAGAACGGTGCAGGAACTGGCGGCCGACAATATCAAGCGCGTGGTCGCGCGGACCCGCTTAGACTGGGCCGGCAGCGATGCTGCGAATCCCTACCTGATCAGCGATACACAGGAAGTGAAAACGACCTGGCATCCAATCGGTTCCTGAACCGGGCTAGGCGAAGCTGTCGAGCAAGCCTTTTTCAATACGGGCGCCCAGTTGCTGGATAACCATAGTCGCACAATACGTTCCGTATTGAGCGCATGCAGACAATGACCGGTCGTTTACCCAGCCATACAGGAAGCCCGCTGCATACGCGTCGCCCGCGCCGGTCGAATCCAGGATTTTTTCAACAGGCGTTGCGGCGTGCATTATTCTTTCGCCGCCGTGAACGATCGCCGAGCCTTTCTCCGATCGGGTGATCGCGAACAGCTGATCGTAGTTGTCGAGAGCATCGAGCGCCGCATCGAAATCGCTTGTTCGCAGCAGCGCATTTATTTCGTCTTCGTCGGCGAGGATGATGTCGGCATCGTTACTGACGAAGTCGTTGAATGCATCCCGATGTCGTTCGACACAGAAGGAATCGGACAGCGACAATGCCACGGCCGTGCCATTGCTGCGCGCGATCCCGGCGGCCTTTTTCGCCAGCGCCGGGCCGTCGGCGATATCCCAGACGTATCCTTCGAGAAGGATCGCTTTCGGGTTGCCCACGGTCGAATCTGTGATATCGGCCAGAGCGAGTTCGGTGCAGGCGCCCAGATAGGTCTGCATCGTGCGTTGACCGTCCGGCGTGATCAGGATGTGGCTGCGCGCCGTCGGCGCACCGTCGGTCGCCGGTGGCAGGCGAATGTCGACGCCCAGCGACTGCATGTCGTGATTAAAGATGTCGCCAAGCTGGTCGTTTCGTACCTTGCCGATATACGCCGCACTGCCACCCAGATTTGCAAAGCCGGCGACCGTGTTCGCGACGGAGCCGCCGGACATTTCGGTCGCCGGGCCCATTTGCGAATAAATACTGCGTGCCTGCTCTTCGTCGATCAGGGTCATCGACCCTGGCGGAGCGCCGATCCTGTCGAGGAAGGCAGTATCCACATGGGCGAGGACGTCGACGATCGCATTGCTGATGCCCAACAGCTGTACGGAGTGAGTCATAAGGTTTTCTGCTGACCGGAAACGGCGCATAGCCTACCACTGGCAAGCCGCTTGTGCTCCAATGTGGCGTTCGAGACGGAGCGATACAGATGAGACGATCCGCAAGTTTGCTGATCCCGCTGACACTGATCCTGATGTACTACGGATTTTGGGTGGGCGTAACGATGTTTCTGGTTACTCGTTATCCGGCGATCGCCGAATACTTGCCGCTGGGAGGCATTGGCGATCTTGCGGCATCGAATATCGATTTGTTCGAGCCGGTTTATACCAGCGTCGAAAGAACCCTGTTCTCGACCGTGGGTCCGGTGCGCCTGTTGCTTGCCAGTATCGGCGCACTTGTTCTCACGATTCCTATCTCCTGGGTGTATTTCATTACCAGCCGGGCGCGGCGCATCGACCAGTCATTCTTACAGACGATCGTGATCTTGCCGACCGTTGTTACCGGTATCGCGATGATCGTCGTAAACAGCCTCGCCCTGGCGTTCAGTCTTGCTGGCGTCGTCGCCGCAGTACGTTTCCGTTTTTCGCTCAGCCAGCCGTCGGACGCCATGTACATATTCGTGGCGATTGGCATTGGCCTGGGGTCCGGCATCGGCGCGCTGGGAATTGCAGGCGTTATTTCGTTTACGTTTGTGATGGTGACGCTCGTTATCTGGAAACTCGAATATGGCAAGACGCTGTCCGGTCCGTTTTTGACGATGCTGACGCGGCGTGATGCGGGTGAAGATGATTACTGACTTGTGGCCTGACACGATATGACTCTCGACGAATTGAGTGGCCCGAGTAATCGCAGTCTGCTGCTGATTCATGGCAGGGATTTCAAGCCGCACGAAGATGCTTACATGGACCTGACTATGGCGGCATTGCGCGCCGGTATAGAGCGCGATTTTCCGGATCAACTCGACGCATTCGATGCGGTTCGAAAACACCTTGCCTGGTACGGAGACCTCAACGCCGAGATTCTCGAGGCGCACGGCAAAAGCTACGATGAGAAGCTCGATATCGGTGATCGTCGCAACGTCCTGACCAGCCTGCGGGGGATAAAAGCGCGCAAGCGGTTTGGTATTCGCCAATACGACCTATTGCCCGGCAAGTCGGCAATTCCGGAGGCCATCGCGGACATTGTGGCGCCGTTGTTCGGGGCTCTTGGATTGTGCGTGCCGCTGTTGCGTCTGCTGTGCAAAGATTTTGCGCGATATTTCGATCCTAAGTCCGATTACGCGGTAAAGGTTCGGCAGCGTCTCAGGGATCGGCTTTGCGAATTAATGGATCGCGGTGATCGAATCGTGTTGATTTCACACGGTACCGGCAGCGTTATTGCCTACGACGTACTGTGGCAGTTGTCGCACGATCCGGACCTGAAAGAGAAATACCACGACATGAAAATAGAGGTATGGGTGACGCTTGGTTCGCCGCTGGGAGATTCAAGCATTCAGAGACGGCTGTTAGGCGCTAAAGAAAAACGGCATGCGAAATTTCCCGAAAACGTCCTTTTCTGGCACAACGTCGCCGCCGAGGATGATTTCACGTGCCATGACAACACGCTCGCTGACGATTTCAAGGCGATGTTGCAACAACGCATGATTAGCGCGGTGCATGATTACAAGATTTTCAATCTTGCGGTGCGCTACGGAAAGTCGAATCCACACAGTTCAATCGGCTATTTCATTCACCCGCGCGTATCGAAGATACTGTCTGACTGGCTGCAGTCCGGCGATACGGATGCGGCGCCTAAAAGCACTTTCTGACAAAAGCGTTTTTGATGCGCCGTTCCGAGTCCAGGGTTTTGTAGAATTTGTTGAGGTAGCTGGCCGTCATTTTTTTTGACCTTGCCGAGACCATGTCAAGTTCTGTGACAACCCGCATGACCGCGTCTCTGGCGTCCTGATACCTGGCGATCGTCGTGACAATGAGGCTATTGTTGACGCACCGCCCGCGATAAAGTCTTTGCCGCACATCGCGTAGTCTGAATCTCGCGTTCGGAACGCTGTACGGCGCGTAGACAAGTCCGGACTGGTCGAAATCGTACGGAACTGACTTGAGCGGCTCGCCCTGCACGCCGAACAGGACATGATTGTGGCAACAAGTTTCACCTTTCACGCCCAAAATAGGGGAGAAATCGGTGTTGCCGATCAGGTAATGGTACAGCGAGATCAGGTTGGTGTATTCGGGGTCGAGGGCACCGACGCTGGTTCGCGAAATTTCGAGAGCCGGTAATTTTATGCGCCGGGCCAGTCGCTCGCGATGCTCGATGATGAACCCGTACTGAGTAATCTTCCGTCGATTTTTTTCCGTGTCAATGTATGTGATGCGCAAGAGCCGAACTCTGTAGCTGATATCCGTGAGCGTGTTGAGAATTCGATACGCCATATACTCGCGCAGCAGCGCCTGCGTGTAGCGTTCGGCCGCCCGACAATGCGTTACAAGTTTGACCTTGTCTTGTTTGTGAAACAGCGTTCCGTTCGTTTGCGAAGCCTTGAAATTCAGCCGCATGGGCGGGAAGTCACAGATATCTTTCTGCCGACGAAACCGGCCTCGTGTTCGCATTTCGATATCAAGCTCAATCGCCGCGCCGGCAGAATTCGTGTACCGAAAGCTCGCAGGTAACTCCTCGTCGAAAGGACGCTCCGAGAGGATGGTCGACAACGGCGCAACAATGCGAACGTCAAGCACGTCGTGACTCTGAAACAATGGGTCCGGGCGCTGCAATTCCTGCGAGGATGCGTCGGAACTCAGCAGGAACAACGTGGCCGCTGTCAGTGTCCAACGAGTTAGCGACATTGTTAACTTGCTCCGTCAAACAGTGTCAGGATCGGCCAGAGTCTAGCATACGGCTACTGTTTCGATGACGTAGCTACTACACTGCGGCTGACCCAACAAAAGAGGAATTTCGCTGTTGACTCGACGTTTTAAAATCTTACTGCTGAGCACTTTGTTGGCGGTTTCGGGTACGCAAGCCGCATTTTCGAAAGACTGGCAGTTTGACGATATCGGGAGAATCGTCGCGATTACCGACGTGCACGGCAACCGTGTCGGCATGGTCGCTACGCTTCGGCAGGCTGGCATCCTCGGCGACGATCTGACCTGGGCAGGCGGGCAGGCGCACCTCGTAGTGCTTGGGGACTTTCTTGATCGCGGGCCCGATTCGCGCGCGGTGATGGATTTGCTCATGCGTTTGGAAGCAGAGGCCGATGCCGCGGGTGGACATGTGCATGTGTTGATCGGCAATCACGAATCCATGTTACTCACCGGAGATATGCGCTATGTCAGCGACGCCGAGTACGCGGCGTTTGCCGCGGACGAAGACGACGATGAGCGGGCGCAGTGGTTCGCGCTCTACGCCAAACACGGTGGTGGTGCCGAGCAACGCAGCAGATTCGATGCGGACTATCCACGGGGATACTTCGCCATGCGCCGGGCGTTTCGTGCCGCAGGCTATTACGGGCAGTGGTTGTTACAAAAGAACGTCATCGTCGTAATCAACGGCACGGCATTCGTGCACGGTGGTTTGTCCCCGCGCACGGCGCGCACCGGAATTGCGGGCGTCAATCGAGACCTGCAAAAAGAGCTGGTCGAGTACGTCAAAGCACTTGGCGTACTCACGGATGCAGAGATTCTCCTGCCGACGGACAGCCACTACGATTACGTCTCGATTCTCAACAACTATTTGCCGGCCCTGAATGAAGACCGCGAAGTCTTGCAGGCGCTCGCCGCGGGTAAGCGTCTGGGCGGCTCTGCTCTTCTGGATTCGGACGGACCGCTCTGGTACCGGGGCAACGCCACTTGCCCTGGCATCGTCGAACGGTTCCGGCTCGAAGCCGCGCTCATCACGCTCGGCCTGGACCGGGTGGTTGTTGGGCACACTCCGACTCCGACCCGGCAGGTTTTGCAGCGCTTTGACGGTCGCCTGATCGAGATCGATACGGGAATGCTAAGCGCCTACTACAAGGGCAGTGGCAACGCGTTGGTGCTCGAGGCTGACGTCGTATCGGTAATCAATCAGTCGGGACTTGCGGTGACGGTTCCGAAAGATCATCCGCGGCACGTTGGACGGCGGCCCGGAAATCTCTCGCCGTCGCAACTGCAGATTTTGCTGCAGTACGGCGATGTCGCAGAAATCGAGCACAGCGACTCGACCGCTTGGCTCAAAATAAGCGACGGCGAGCACACGGTGCGCGCTGTTTTCAGCAAGCGCCGGGGCAAAGGAGTTTATCCGGAAGTCGCAGCGTATCGAATGGACCGGCTACTCCAACTGGATATGGTGCCAGTCACGGTCATTCGGGAAATTGATGGCAGCGATGGTTCCGTGCAATTCATGCCGGGCAACCCGACGAATGAAGTCGAGCGCTCGGCATCCGGATCGGGCAGTGGCGCAGCGTGCCCGATCGCGGATCAGTGGGCGGCGATGTCCATCTTCGACGTGCTGATTTACAATGAGCGGCGCACGCAACGGCGGATGTCGTACGACCAGTCATGGCGGTTAATACTCAGCGGGCATGATCGTGCTTTCACCGGTAAAAAAGGTCGGCCCCGCCATCTCAAGTCTGCAGTGCTGTCATTCAGTCCAGGTTGGAGACGCGCGCTTGAGGGGTTGACTGATGCATTGCTGGCGGAGCAATTCGGCGATGTACTGGACAAGCGACGGTTGCGTGCGCTGCTGGCGCGCCGCGATGAGTTGCTGGCTACATCGGAGTAGCCAGCAAATAAAACTGACGCAACCCTAGTCGACGATCGCGATGCACTCGATTTCGACGCGCGCACCCAATGCGAGTCCACTGGCGCCGACAGCGCTGCGTGCTGGCGGATTCTTGAAGAAGGTCCGGTAGACTTCATTCATCGCGCCCCACTCGGCCATGTCCGCAAGAAATACCGTGCATTTCACGACGTCGTCCATGGACGAGCCAAACTGCCCCAGCACACGGGAAATATTCTCCATCGTTTGTTGAGTTTCCGCCTGTATACCGCCTGCGGCCAAATTGACAGTGCCGGGGATAATGCCGAGGTTGCCGGACAGGTACATCGTATTACCGGCAAGGACGGCCGAAGAAAACGGCAGGCCAAGGTCTTCCATGCCCGGCATCAGCAAGTAGCTGACTTCAGGCCGGTTCTCGACATGAACTTCGCAACCGAGCAGCAGAAGCGTCGGTATAATCAAAAACAATCGCTGCATATCATTTCTTCCCGAGTCAAAAGTCACCGGCGTTCGCGGCAGCTTTAATGTGGTCTGCGGCACGAAACGCGAGCGCCATTATGGTCATGGTTGGCTGGCCGCGCCCTGAGGTCACGAAACTGCTGCCGTCGCATATAAACAGATTCGGTATGTCGTGGCTGCGATGGTGCTTGTCAACGACCGACGTAGCCGGATCGTCGCCCATGCGGCAGGTGCCGAGCAGATGCTCGCCGCCGTTCGTCGGGTGAATCGGGTGCCGCCATGACTTCGTGGCGCCGGCCGCATCGAACAACTCCGATGCGCGGTCCTGCAAGAACTTCGCCATTGCCAGGTCGTCGTCGTGGTCGCGATAAGTGGTTCGAATCGCCGGGCGACCCCATTTGTCGGTATTTTTGGGGTCGAGCGTGATGTTATTGCGATCCACGGCGAGAGAGGTGGTGGCGCCGACAATCGACATTTGCCGCGTAAAATTATGTGCCATTTCCTCCTTGAATTTCCTGCCCCAGTTTGGCACGTCCGGTGGCATGCCCAGCAAGGCGTGAAAGATTGGCGTCGCCGCCCAAAGCGGTCGCGCGTCGATACTGCCGCCGCCGTAAAATCCGCGCTGCTCGTCCGTTTCATAGAAATCATGGATAATTCGCGAAACCTGGGCGCCTTTGTAGTCGTTCAGCGGATGTTCGAAAATACCGTCGACGGCCGAATGTGCATTGAACATCAGGTTGCGGCCGACAAAGCCACTGGAGTTCGCAAGGCCATCGGGATGTCGTTCGCTGGCTGACGACAGCAGCAAACGCGCTGTTTCAGCCCCGTTCGCAGAGATGATGACCGCTTTCACTTTTTGTGCTCGCTCGTTGCCCGCAGCATCGTAGTACAGCACCTCGCTGGCGCGGCCATTGCCGTCCGTCTCAATTCGGAACACGGCGGACTCGGCGCGAATTTCGCAATGTCCGCTGGCCTCGGCGAGCGGAATCATGGTGGCCAGCGTTGACGATTTGGCGCCAACCTCGCAGCCAAAAAACATGCAGTAGCCACACTTGATACAGGGAGCTCGACCGTTATGCGGCTGGGAAAGTATGGCGAGTGGCTCGACTTGCGCATGCAGCCCCAGCTCCTTCGCAGCTTTTTCGAGCAATACACCCGAAGACTTGATCGGCAGCGGCGGCATCGGGAAAGGCCTGGAGCGCGGCGCGTCGAAAGGCCCGGGGGTGCCGGATACGCCGATTTCCCAGTCTACTTTGGTGTAATAGGGTTCGAGTTCCTCGTAGGTAATCGGCCAGTCGGCGAAATTGGTGCCGGAAATAGGCCCGAGCAGGCTGCGTTCCTTGAAGTCGACGGGCCGGAAACGCCAGAAGTTGGCCGTGAAATGCACGCTGCTGCCGCCCACGGTCTGGGCGTAACGGATGACTGGTTGTTGTGGGCTTTGCGCGACCTCGCTGCCGTCGTGGCGAAAGGTCTGACCGCTGACCTCCGGTCCGCCGCCCAACAACTCGGAGTTGAAAAGCACTGAATATTCGTCGTGCGTGAAGTCTTGAGCTCTTCGGTACGGGCCCTGTTCGAAAACAACGACGTCAAAGCCGGCTACCGACAGCTCTTTAGCCAGGATTCCGCCCGCAGATCCAGAGCCGATGATGGCAAAATCCACGGCTTTACGCTGCTCGAAGGTCACTTTATTGGCCACGACTTTGCTCCCGCGCATACTCGGCGTCGTAGTGACCGAACGGATTTTCCCAGGCGCCGTGGTGGCCTTCGAAGCCGATCAAATCCCAAGCCACGCTGTCCTTGTTGCCGCCGTATTTGCTCATGGCGAAAAAACCGAAAATGGTCGTGATCCGCAAAAGCTCGAAGAAGTCTGTGCTTGCGTGCGCGGACAGCAGTTCGTCCTGCTGCTCCTCGGTCAATAATGAAAAACGGGCCGTACCCGAATTGAGCACTTCGAGCCCCGCACGCGCAGGCTTGAGCGCCCAGCTCATCTCGGCGGCGAACGCGTTGTCGAAAAAGTAAATAACGCCAGCCTCCGTGGCGCCAGGAGTATCGGTCGTCGGTATGATCCTTGCGGCAATCGCTGCGAAATCTGCGGCTTCGAGCTCGCCCAGGACGCTAAAGGCTGCGGAGGACTGTTTTGCCGAGCAGGCTGCCTGCGTAATGGCCAGCAGCGACGGGGCGCTGACCCGGAGGAGGGACACGCCGGCAAGTGCGCCCGATGATTTGAGAAAACGGCGCCTGGAAACGTTTTTATTCGTATGCATGGCGGTCACCGTGTTGTGAATACGGACACGCTAACACAGTATAATCACCACAATGCTCGATTCTGCGAGCGGCGAGACGAACGGGGTCCGAATGGGACGGCTAACAACGCATATCCTGGACAACACGCGGGGAATCCCGGCGGCTGGCGTATCCATACGACTGTTTTCTTTGCGCGACGAGAGAGAGCTGGTCGCTGCGGCAACCACGAATTCCGACGGGCGCACTGAAGAACCGTTGCTGGAAGGTACAGTGATGGTTTCCGGCACTTACGAACTGGAATTCGATGTTGGCGACTATTTCAGAAACTCGGGCGCCGACATCGACGATCGTGCGTTTCTGGATACCGTCGTGATTCGCTTTTCGGTGAACGGCAACGAGAATTACCATGTGCCCTTGCTGACCACGCCGTGGTCTTACTCGACTTACAGGGGCAGCTGAGGCGCATGTCGGACGCCGCCGTAATTCGGTTCATTCTCGACGGTGAGCTGATCGAGGTTGATAACGTCGACCCGACGCGGACCGTGTTGCAGTATTTGCGTGAAGACCTGCGGCGCATGGGGACTAAAGAGGGATGCGCGGAGGGTGATTGTGGCGCTTGCACCGTTGTGCTGGCCGAACTTCGCCGCGATGGCAAAGGAGTAGAACTGAAGGCCGTCAATTCCTGCATACAATTTTTGCCGACACTCGATGGTAAAGAACTGATTACTGTCGAGAGTCTGGTCAACGGTGAAGAATTACACCCGGTGCAAAAGGCGATGGTCGATTATCACGCATCGCAATGCGGTTTTTGCACGCCGGGATTTATCATGTCGTTGTTCGCCCTGTACGAAACCAACCCGAATCCTGACCGGCTGGATATTGACGATGCACTGGCAGGCAATCTTTGCCGGTGTACAGGTTATCGACCGATCATTACTGCAGCTCTGGAAATGGGTTTCTTGCCGAGGCAGACTTGGCCGGATCGCACCATGGCGCTGAAAAAAATTCAACGCAAGGAGTCGTTGCAGATCGAGTATCAGGGTCGCCGGTTTTTTGCACCCGAAAACTGCGCCGAACTCGCCAGTCTGTTGCAGCAATACCCCGGCGCAACGATGCTGGCGGGCGGGACAGACGTTGGCTTGTGGGTGACCAAGCAGCATCGTGAGCTCGATGTTGTGATCTATACGGGCAAGGTGGCGGAGCTTTGCGAGTTGCAAGTCACGGCTACGCATATCGATATAGGCGGCGCCGTTACTTTGAGCGAAGCGGTGCCGATAGTTGTCGAGCATTACCCGGGCTTCGACGAATTATTTCGACGCTTTGCATCGCCACCCATCCGCAATGCCGGAACTCTTGGTGGCAACATCGCGAACGGCTCGCCTATTGGCGATTCGATGACTGCGTTCATGGTTGTCGGAACGTCTTTGGTGTTGCGTTGCGGTGACGCCGAAAGAGACGTCATGCTCGACGGTTTTTATCACGACTACATGACGAACGATTTGCAGCCCGGCGAATTCGTCGTGCGGATCAAGATTCCGCTGCCGACGGAAAACGCGGTTGTCAGTAGCCAGAAATGGTCCAAGCGATTCGACCAGGATATCTCCGCGGTCTGTACGGCGTACCGACTGGTCGTCGACGACGGCACGGTGTCGTCGTTTCGCATGGCCTGTGGAGGACTCGCAGCGACCGTTAGCCGCGCCCGAAATACCGAGGCGGCGGTGGTCGGGCAGCCATGGACCGAGGCCACGATAGAGAACGCTTGCCAGGCAATAGCCGCCGATTTCGCGCCGATTTCCGACATGCGGGCCTCGGCCAATATCCGCTTGCAGGCCAGTCAAAATATGCTGCGGCGTTTTTTCGCGGAAACGCAGGACGAAGAACTGGAAACGGTGTACATGTATGGCCGGCAGCGCTAAACCAGTCAGAAAACGAGAGCCAGCGGTCGGCGCGCCGCTGCCGCACGACAGTGCACGGCTGCATGTGACAGGGCAAGCGTCTTACACCGATGACCTGCCCGAACCGCGCGATCTGCTGCACCTCGCCGTGGGCATGAGCACTGTGGCGCACGCGAAAATACGTAACATTGATCTTGCGGCGGTACGCGCAGTGGCCGGTGTGGTCGAAGTCTGCACTGCGGACGATATACGCGGAATGAATAACTGTGGCCCGATCGTCGCGGACGACCCGATTTTTGCGAACGACCTGGTGCAATACGTCGGCCAGCCGATTTTTGCCGTTGCGGCGGCCTCGGTTGATGCCGCTCGCAAGGCGGCGCGGCGGGCTCGCATCGACTATCACGAACTGGAAGCCATTCTGGATCCGTTGACGGCTGTTGAAAAAAAGTCCTTCGTATTGCCGAGCGAAACACTCGTTCGTGGCGATCCGGACGCTGCGCTGAGCGCGGCGCCCCATCGAGCGAAACGCCGTTTATTCCTGGGCGGGCAGGATCAGTTTTATCTTGAAGGCCACATCGCGATGGTCTTGTTGCAGGATGATGGCTGCTTGCTGGTTTACAGTTCAACGCAGCACCCGGACGAGGTGCAGACGCTGGTCGCAAAGGCGACGCATCGTTCTTCGAGCGACGTCACCGTGATTTGTCGCCGCATGGGCGGCGCCTTCGGTGGCAAGGAAAGCCAAGCGGCGCTGATCGCCTGCATTGCCGCAGTGACCACAGACAAGACCGGCAGGTCGTGCAAGTTACGACTCGATCGCGATGACGACATGATCATGACCGGCAAGCGCCACGATTTTGTCATCGACTACGACGTTGGCTTCGACGATACCGGGATGATTCTGGGCATCGATTTCATGTTTGCGTCGCGTTGCGGCATGTCAGCGGATTTATCCGGACCCGTCAACGACAGGACGATGTTCAGCTGCGACAACGCGTATTATCTCGAAAACGTGCGCATCGTGTCGCATCGTTGCAAGACGCACACGGTATCCAACACGGCGTTTCGTGGTTTTGGCGGGCCGCAGGGCATGTACGCGATCGAGTACGCGATAGAAGATATTGCCCGCAAGCTTGGCATGGATCCGTTGCAGGTGCGCCGCCGCAATTTTTATGGCACTGACGATCGCAACGTCACCCCATACCATCAGACCGTGGATGACAATATCATCGCTGAAATCTTCGATCGGCTGGCGGTGAGCAGCGATTACGAAAAGCGCCGCGACGAGATTCTTGAGTTCAATTCGAACAGCACGATTTTGAAGCGCGGCATTTCGATGACGCCCGTCAAGTTTGGCATTTCGTTCACCTCGACGCTGCTCAATCAGGCCGGAGCCTTGGTGCACGTTTACAAGGACGGTACGGTACAGCTCAATCACGGCGGCACAGAAATGGGGCAGGGCCTGTACATTAAGGTTGCGCAGGTGGTCGCCGACGAATTTCAAATCGACGTTGACCGTATTCGCATCATGGCGGCGGACACCAGCAAGGTGCCAAATGCATCGGCGACGGCGGCGTCCAGCGGCTCTGACATGAATGGCATGGCGGCGAAAATTGCCGCCGCGAAAATTCGTTCCCGGCTGACGGAGTTTGCCGCGCGGCATTTTTCAGTGACCGAAGCGCAAATCGAGTTTCGCGACAACGGCGTGCAGATAGACAATCAATATCTGACATTCCAGGAACTCGTGCAGCTGGCGTGGGCTGACCGCGTTTCCTTATCGGCAACGGGTTTCTACAAGACACCGAAGATCAATTACGATCGCGACACGTTCAGTGGCCGGCCGTTTTTTTACTTTGCCTATGGCGCGGCCGTGACCGAAGTCGTCGTGGATACGCTGACCGGGGAAAACCGATGCTTGCGCGTCGATATTCTGCACGACTGCGGCGATTCACTGAATCCGGCAATGGATCTTGGCCAGATTGAAGGCGGGTATGTGCAAGGAGTCGGTTGGTTGATGACCGAAGAGCTGTGGTGGAACGAGCGCGGGGAGCTGGGTACTCACGCTCCTTCGACCTACAAGATTCCGACCTGTTCGGATCTGGCGCCGGATTTCCGCGTGGAGTTGATGCAGAGTGTGCCCAATGCTGCCGACACCATCTATCGTTCCAAAGCTGTCGGCGAGCCGCCGTTGATGCTCGCATTGTCCGCATTTCATGCCATTCGCGATGCCATCGCGGACGACGCCTGTCCACTGCCCGATTTGCATGCGCCGGCTACACCTGAGTCCATCCTCAAGACCATAGGGGCGGCGTCCGGTGAATGAATGGATTGAAGAGCTGTCCGATCTGGCGGCAGCGGGCGAGTCCGCCGTTCTCGTGACGGTGGCGGGAATTCGCGGTTCGGCGCCGCGCGAAATTGGCGCGAAAATGATCGTCACCGCGACGGACACGATTGGCACAATCGGGGGTGGTCAACTCGAATATCAGAGTACCCGTATCGCGGTCGGCATGCTCGGCGCCGCCGACGCGTCGCTGCGAAGTTTTCCGTTGGGTGCGTCAATGGGGCAGTGCTGCGGCGGCGTGGTCGAAATTTTGTTCGAGCCCATCGCGGATGGAATGCCGGCCTGGCTACGCGACCTCAGGGCGCTGTACGGACAACGTGAGCCCGCAATCGTTGCAACGCGGATATCGGGGACAGCGCCAGCCAAACTGATTGTCACGGCTGGTGAGACCTACGGCGCAGACGCAGGCGACGTTCATTCGGCGCTGGTTTCCAAAGCACGGGCGATTCTGGCGAAGAGTTCGACGGCGGCACGCGATGGGCAGGAATTCTATGAACCCGTGGTCGTATCCGACCTCAATATCGCGGTATTCGGCGCGGGCCATGTGGGCAGCGCCGTCGTAAAAGCGTTGTCAGTGCTCGATTGCAATATTCGCTGGATAGACAGCCGGCGAGATATTTTTCGCAAAGCCCCCCCGAACGTTCGCACGATAGAGACCGTGGAACCGGCGCTCGAAGTCGCTGCTATGCCAACGATGAGTTTTTATCTGATCATGACGCACAGCCACGCGATGGATTTCGATATCTGTAATCGCATCCTTGCGCGCGGAGACGCTCGTTACTGCGGCCTGATAGGGTCCGTCTCCAAGCGGCGGCGTTTCGAAAAAAGATTTCGGCAACAGGGCATGGCGCAGTCAGTCGTCGACGAGTTGATCTGTCCGATCGGCGTGCATGGAATCAGCGGCAAGAAACCGGCGGAAATCGCCGTCGCAGTCGCCGCGGAAGTACTCAGGATTCGGGAACGGGCATCCATGGTCGATCTTCCTGACAACGTACGTGTACGTTCGTTAAGGAACTAGCATGACGGCGTTTCTTCTGGACTGGTTGAATCTACTCGTGCGGTGGTTGCACTTTATTACAGGCATCGCCTGGATCGGGTCTTCGCTGTATTTCATCTGGCTGGACAATCACCTCCAGACGCCACGTGCGAGCGGCGATACCGAGAAAGGCGTCGGCGGCGAAGTCTGGTCGGTACACGGTGGCGGCTTTTATCATGTACAAAAATACAAAGTCGCGCCGCAGGTACTCCCAGACATGCTGCATTGGTTCAAGTGGGAGGCGTATTCAACCTGGCTGTCGGGAATGTTTCTGCTTGGGCTGATTTATTTCCTGGGTGCCGGGGTGTATCTGATCGATCGATCGGTTGCCGATATTTCGGCGCCAATGGCGATCGGCGTCGCCATCGCAACAATTGCCGGTGGCTGGATTGTCTACGATCTCATGTGCAAGTCGCCGCTGTCGAGCAACACGAAGTTGTTTGCAGCCGTCTTGCTGTTGCTGTGCAGTGTATTGGCATGGGGCCTGTGTCATCTGTTCAGTGGCAGGGCGGCCTATATTTTATTCGGCGTAACGTTGGGCACGATCATGGTTGCGAATGTGTTCTTCGTCATTATTCCGGGGCAGAAGCAGATGGTCGCGGCGGCTGAACGAGGTGATACACCCGATCCTGCACCGGGCATAAGCGCCAAGTTGAGATCCGTTCACAACACGTACTTCACATTGCCGGTGTTGTTCGTCATGACCAGCAATCACTACGCGATGACCTACAGCAGCGAATACAACTGGGTAATACTGATTGCGATCTCCGTGGCCGGCGCCTTGCTGCGGACTTACTTCGTTGCGAGGCACAAAGGAACGGCGACGAAGTTGCCGGTCATTCTCGCCGTCGCGCTACTGGCCGTGCTGGCGGCTTTTATGGTGCCGCGCTCCGGGCACGGTGATCGCATGACCGTGAATTTCGCGCAGGTTAGAGACGTCATCGCAGCGCGTTGTACGAGTTGTCACTCGTCTGCGCCAACGCATCCGGCGTTTTCGGCCGCGCCGCTCGGAGTGACGTTCGATTCGGATGAACAGATTCTGACCGCGGCCGAGCGCATCTACCAGCAAACCGTCGTGACGCGCGCGATGCCCATCGGCAATCTGACCGCCATGACAGACGAGGAGCGGCATATTATCAATCAATGGTTTCAAACGCTGCCGGAAATTCGGTGACGGACTACCCAAGAGACATGCGCGGCTACGGACAGCAGCCCCCGGACGCCGATTGGCCCGCTGGCGCGCGGCTAGCGGTGCAGTTCGTGCTGAACTACGAGGAAGGTGCAGAGAGCTGCATATTGCACGGCGACTCCGCGTCCGAGGCTTTTCTTTCGGACATCATCGGTGCGGCGCCAATAGAAGGTCAGCGCCATATGAATATGGAGTCGCTGTACGAGTATGGCTCCCGCGCCGGCTTCTGGCGCTTGCACCGATTGTTCACGACGCGCAATCTGCCGGTGACGGTATTTGGCGTCGCTATGGCGCTGCAGAGGAATCCCGACGTCGTCAAGGCGATGCAAGATGCGGCCTGGGAAATCGCCAGCCACGGCTATCGTTGGGTGGATTATCAGTTCGTCGACGAGGACACCGAACGCAAGCATTTGCGGCAAGCGCTCGATATCCACAAGCAGGTCACCGGGCAACGGCCCCAGGGATGGTATCTGGGTCGTTGCGGTCCCAACAGTCACCGTATTGCGGCCGAGGTGGGCGGATTTTCCTACAACTCGGATACCTACGCCGACGACCTACCCTACTGGGACTACAGATTCGCAGAGCCGCAGCTCATGGTGCCGTACACGCTGGACAATAATGACATGCGATTTGCGACGGCACAGGGTTTCAATTCAGGCCAGCAGTTTTTCGACTATCTGCGAGACAGTTTCGACGTGTTGCGCGCGGAAGGTGGTCGCATGATGTCAATCGGCCTGCATTGTCGTCTCGCCGGACGTCCGGGCCGCGCTGCTGCGGTTGCGAAGTTCCTGGACTACGTGGCATCGCACGACGACGTCTGGGTCGCGACCCGTCTTGATATTGCCAGGCACTGGCGCGAACGGCATCCGCCCAAAAGGGACGGACAGTGACCGCGTCCGATTTCGTCAATCGCTATGGTGGCATCTACGAGCACTCGCCCTGGGTTGCCGAGCGTGTGAGTGAGTTGCTCGGCGACGCAGTTGCGACCGTAGAAAAGGACATCGAACGCATGGCGAGTTTGATGGCGGACAGCGTCGACAACGCCGCAGTGGAGCGGCAACTCGAGCTGATTCGGGCGCACCCCGATCTCGCGGGCAAAGCGCAGCTTACAGGACGATTGACCGCAGAATCGACGACAGAACAATCCAGCGCCGGGCTCGATCAGTGCTCGGCGCAGGAGTACGAGACCCTGCAGACCTTGAATACGAAATACAAGGACAAGTTCGGATTTCCATTTGTGATGGCAGTGCGCGAAAGTGATCGCGTCGAAATTATCGCCGCGTTCGCGAGCAGACTCGACAATTCCTACGAAGTTGAATTTGAAACCGCGCTGCAGGAGATTCATAAGATTGCCTGGCTGCGGCTGAAGGCCATGGAGAAATCGCCGTGAGCGAAAAACATCCTTTTCATCAATGGATACAACTGGAGCAACCACGGCTCGGTACCCGCGTTACGTATGCGACGGACGATTTCTTCGCGGCCAAGGAGCGTTGCATAGAGCCAGCTGCGCCGATTTTCATCGATGACAAATACGATGACCACGGCAAGTGGATGGATGGCTGGGAAAGTCGGCGCAAACGCACGCCAGGTCATGATTACTGCGTAATTCGGCTGGGCGTGCCAGGAACGATTCGCGGCTTCGACATTGATACCAGTTACTTCACGGGCAACTTCCCGCCACAAGCCTCGATCGAAGTCTGTGTCAGCGAAATCGATACGCCCGAAGACGGATGGGTGGAGATGCTGGGTAAAACAGAGCTGGCGGGCGATGCGCACCATTTTCTGCCCATCGATAACGACAGCGTCTGGACGCATGTACGGTTGCACATATACCCGGATGGGGGCATTGCCCGCTTGCGGATCTACGGCGAGATACCGGCCGATTTCACGGGTGTCGAGGGCTTCGTCGATCTTGCAGCAATCGAGAACGGTGGTCGCGCCATTCGTTGCAGCGACGAGCACTACGGCAGCATGCACAATCTCAATGTGCCCGGGCGCGGCGTGAACATGGGTGATGGCTGGGAAACCGCACGCCGACGCGGAGCAGGCAACGATTGGGTGATCATCGCGCTGGCGCAACCTGGCGTGATCGAACGCGCAGAAATTGATACGGCACATTTCAAAGGGAATTACCCTGGCCAGGTGTCCCTGGAGGCCGCCGTTTTTGAAAACGATGCGGCCGCCGCGCCCGATTCGAAAAAATGGCAAACGCTGTTGCCCGAAACGGCCCTGAAGATGGATCAGCAACATTATTTCGAGGCGCTGGAGGCAATCGGCAAAGTATCGCATGTGCGCATGTCGATTTATCCTGACGGCGGCGTGAGTCGCTTGCGCTTGTTCGGCCGCGTCAGTGAAGGCTGAGTCATGACCATTACATTGAAAGCCGCGCCATTGACGGCAGAGAGTTTTGCGCCATACGGTGAAGTCATCGAAGCCCTGCGAGATGGCGCCCGGACGATGAATTCGGCGAGGTTCGAGCGCTTCGACGATTTGTGCGACGTTGATATGGCCGACAATGGGCGCGTCTCGGTGAGCATTGCCCGTTGCCGAACACCCACATCGTTGCCCCTGCGACTGGACGTGCTCGAGCGTCATCCACTCGGCAGTCAGGCTTTCATACCCTTGAGTCCCTGCAAAATGATCATCGTGGTTGCGCCGCCGGGTGAATCTTTTGACGTTGGTGATCTGCGTGCATTCGTTAGCAATGGCCGGCAGGGATTCAACTACAAGCGCGGCGCCTGGCATATGCCGCTTATCTCATTCCAGGCCGGACAGGAATACCTGATCATTGATCGTGGTGGGAGCGCAGCCAACTGCGAAGAGCACACTCTGGACGAAGTGATTTACCTGGAGGCGGACTGACGGTCATGCGACAGGCGTTTCGAGCGGCAGTGCTGCATTGTCTTGCGGACCCAGGGGAGGCGTCAGACGCGACAGCCGTTGAGTATTTCGATGACGGTCTGCTGATCATTGAAGACGGGTTCGTGATTGCAGCGGGCGACGCGTCAAGATTGCTTGCCCAATGCGGCGACGACGTTCGCCTGCACGAATTTCCGGGCAAACTCATCGTGCCCGGCTTCATCGATTGCCACGTGCACTTTCCGCAGCTGGACATCATTGCATCCTACGGCGAGCAGCTGCTGGACTGGCTTGATCGCTATGCGTATCCGGCGGAAGCGCGATTCGCCGATGAGGCCTACGCACACGAAGTTGCGGGCGTTTTCCTCGACGAATTGCTCAGGAATGGAACGACCACCGCGCTGGTTTTCGGTACCGTGCATCCACATTCGGCGGATGCTATTTTCAATGCTGCGGAAGCGCGCGGCATGCGACTGGTCGCGGGTAAGGTCCTGATGGACATCCGCTGCCCTGAGGAGCTGCAAGACGATCCCGTTTCAGCCTACGCCGACAGCAAAACGCTGATCGAACGCTGGCACGGCCGGGGCCGGCTCGGCTATGCGATTACACCGCGGTTTGCATTGACCTCCAGCGAAGAACAATTGGCGGCCGCCGGTCGGCTGGCAAAGGAGTACCCGGATGTTTGGGTCCATACGCACCTCGCCGAGAACAAAAGCGAAGTCGACGAAATAGCGCGGCAGTACCCGGATCACCGCAGTTATCTCGATGTGTACGATCACTTCGGATTGTTGAGAGAACGATCGGTTTTCGCCCATTGCCTGCGCATAGACAATCAGGATCGCAGCGTCCTGGCGGCGAAAGGTGGTGCGGCGGCGTTTTGCCCCAGCTCCAATCTGTTCCTCGGCAGTGGCTTGTTTGACCTGCGGGCGATGCGCGCGGCGAACGTGCGTTGTGGCCTGGGAACGGATGTTGGCGGCGGCACCAGTTTATCGTTGCTCAGGACGGCGAGCGAAGCATACAAAGTGCTGCATTTGCAGGATCAGGCGCTGCCGGCCTCAAGAGCGCTTTACCTGGCGACCCTCGGCGCCGCCGAGGCGTTGTACCTCGACGACAAGATCGGCAATTTCGCGGTTGGCAAAGAGGCGGATTTCGTCATCCTGGATCCTGCCGGTACATTGCTGAGCAAACGTCGTACCGATGCGGCGTCTTCAATCGAAGAAAAAATGTTTGCGCTGATCATGCTCGCGGATGACCGTCATATTGCGGCGACTTACATTGCAGGCGAACGATACGAATTTTAAATACCGTCGATGATCCTGTTCAGGGTCGCGCTGGGGCGCATCGCACGAGTCGCCATTTCGGTATCTGGCTGGAAATAGCCGCCGATATCCACGGCGGAGCCCTGCGCGGCAAGCAGCTCTGTATTAATAGCGTCCTCATTTGCAGCCAGCGCCGCGGCCACGGGCGTGAATTTGTCAGCCAGCGCCGCGTCGCTGGTGTTGGTGGCCAGCGCCTGCGCCCAGTACATCGCTAAATAATAGTGGCTGCCGCGATTGTCATGCTCGTTGACTTTGCGTGACGGCGATTTATTTTCTTCGAGGTATTTTTCGGTCGCCTCATGCAATGTGTCGGCGACAATGCGCGCTAGCGAGTTGTCCGTTTTGTCGGCGATATCTTCGAGAGACATCGCCAGCGCGAGAAATTCGCCCAGAGAATCCCAGCGCAGGTGACCTTCGCTTAAGAATTGCTGCACATGTTTCGGCGCGGAACCGCCGGCGCCGGTTTCGTACAGGCCGCCGCCCGCAAGCAACGGTACGATCGACAGCATTTTTGCGCTGGTGCCGAGTTCGAGTATCGGAAACAGGTCGGTCAGATAGTCGCGCAGGACATTGCCCGTAACCGAGACCGTGTCTTCGCCGTTCCTCACTCTTTCGAGAGTCGCGCGCATGGCGGCGGCTGGCGACAGGATACGAATACTCAATTCGCCGGTATCTTGCTGGCGCAGGTATCGCCGAACTTTTTCGATCAGGATACGGTCGTGAGCACGGTTCTCGTCCAGCCAGAAAATCGTGTCTGTTCCGGTCTGGCGAGCACGATTTACTGCAAGCTTCATCCAGTCGAGAATTGGCAGTTCTTTGGTCTGACACATGCGCCAGATATCGCCGCTATTCACGTCGTGCTCAACCAACACGTCGCCAGCCTCATTTGTCACGCGAACCTTGCCCGATGCGGCCAGTTCGAATGTCTTGTCGTGCGAACCGTATTCTTCGGCCTTTTGCGCCATCAAACCGACGTTACAGACGTTACCCATTGTTGCGACGTCGAATGCGCCGTGTTGCTTGCAGAAAACTATGACCTCGTCGTAAATGCCGGCGTAACAACGGTCGGGGATCATCGCCCTGGTATCTGCCAAATTGCCATCCGGTCCCCACATTTGACCCGAAGAACGGATGGCTGCGGGCATCGACGCATCGATGATGATGTCGCTCGGCACGTGCAAATTGGTAATGCCCTTATCAGAGTTGACCATTGCAAGCGCCGGACGAGTTTCGTAAACGGCCTCAATATCGGCTTCAATGGTCAGGCGTTGTTCGTCGGGTAAAGCGGCGATTTTCGCATACACGTCACCGATGCCGTTGTTGGGGTCGACGCCGATGTCCGCGAATACGTCAGCGTGCTTTTCAAAGACATCCCGATAATAGACCTGTACTGCATGGCCAAACATGATCGGGTCGGAGACCTTCATCATGGTTGCTTTCAAGTGCAGCGACAGGAGCACGCCTTCTTCCTTCGCGGCGTCAATCTCGCTCGCGAAGAAGGTGCGCAATGCGGCGCAGTCCATACGAGACGCGTCGATGACTTCTCCCGCAAGCACGGGCACTCGTTCGCGGAGCACTGTCTCGCTGCCGTCGTCGCCGATGAACGAAATTTTCAAATCGCCTGCGGCCGCGATGATCGTCGATTGTTCACTGCCATAGAAATCGCCGTTATTCATGTGCACAACGCGTGATTTTGAGTCGGGACTCCACGCGCCCATCGAGTGAGGATGTTTTTTCGCATAATTCTTGACGGCCGTGGCAACGCGACGGTCGGAATTACCCTCGCGCAATACGGGGTTCACCGCGCTGCCTAGAACTTTTTCGTAGCGCGTATGGCTCTCTCGCTCCGCATCATTTTTCGGAACTTCCGGGTAATCGGGTATCTTGAAACCCTGCGACTGCAGCTCGGAGATTGCATCGTGCAGTTGCGGTATCGATGCGCTGATGTTCGGCAGCTTGATGATGTTCGCCGCCGGTGTTTTGGCCAACTTCCCAAGCTCTGCGAGCGCGTCGCTGCGCCGCTGTCCGTCGGCCAGGTTCTCCGGGAAATGGACGAGTATGCGTGCGGCAAGAGATATGTCGCGCGTTTCCACAGTAATGCCGGCAGCTCCGGCGAACGCCTCGACGACGGGCAGAAAAGAGTATGTCGCCAGTGCCGGCGCCTCGTCGGTTTTGGTGTAGATGATCTTCGCAGTGCTCATGCCTTTCCTTTCAAGCCGGTCCGTTCCACGCGCACTCGTGCGCCGCTGGCGGAGCATTATAATGCTCCCGGCGGCAAATCTCTTGTTCGATTTTGGGCGCGCTGCGCCCCGGCAGCGGCGGCAGGCTCGCTACTGTGCTGCGATCAGGATGGCGCGAAAATCGTTCACATTGGTCAGCGTCGGGCCGGTGCTTATCAGGTCGCCGAGCGACGCGAAGAAACGATAGCTGTCGTTGTTTTGCAGGGCTGCTCGCGGATCGACGCCGTTGTGCGCGGCCCTGCTCAGCGTATCCGGCGTCACGAAACAGCCGGCATTGTCGCCGGTGCCATCGATGCCGTCGGTGTCGCAGGCAAGGGCAGAAATAGCGGCATGCCCGTTTAAGGCGATCGCCAAGGATAAAGCGTACTCGCCGTTGCGTCCGCCTCGACCGTTGCCGCGTACGTCAACGGTTGTTTCACCCCCCGAGAGAATGACGCATGGCGGATCGACCGGGCCATCGCCAGCCGCGATCTGCAACGCAAGATCTGCGTGCTCATGCGCGAGTTGTCGTGCGTCGCCGGCAAGATCTCCGAGCGAGTAAGGGGTTACCTGATTCTCAAGGGCCAGTGCAGCGGTGGCAAGCAACGCGTCGTCGCTGCTTGCAAGAATGCGTACGTCCGCGTCATCGAGCTGCACAGGCAAACCATTTTCTATCGCGCGCCTCGCGTCGGTGGATATGCTGACGTTGTAACGCCCGAGTATCTCGAGCGCTTCCGACGCGGAACTCGTATCGGCAATAGTCGGTCCCGACGCAACCATAGACGCATCGTTCCCCGGCACGTCCGAGATCAGCAACGTAATGACGGCTGCGGGCGCGCATGCCGCAGCGAGCTTGCCGCCCTTTATCGCCGAGAGTTTCTTGCGGACGCAGTTCAATTCGTGAATCGCGGCGCCAGATCGCAGGAGCTGCCTGGTGACGCTTTGTTTTTCGGCGAGAGTGACGCCGTCGATCGGCAGGCACAGCAGCGCAGATCCACCGCCCGACAACAGGCAAACGACGGTGTCGTCTCTGGCAAGATCGGAGACACGCCACAGAATCCCGGCTGCGGCCGCAACACCGGCATCGTCGGGAACCGGATGGGAAGCCTCGACAACTTCGATCCACTGGCACGCCACGCCGTGGTCGTGAGGCACGACGACCTGGCCTTCAAGCGGGCCTGACCAGCGTTTTTCCAGCTCTTGGGCCATGCTCGCCGCCGCTTTGCCTGCGCCAACGACAACGATGCGGCCCGGTGGCCGCGACGGCAACCAGGCGCCCATGCAGTTTTCGGGGGTGGCGGATGCGACCGCTTTGTCAAATAACGAGCGCAGAAATGACCTGTCGCAGGTCATCAGCTCCGGGTGTCGCTTGCCGGTTTCACATGCGGCGCGAGGCGGTCGATAAGACCGGACATCTCAGGACGATTCTCGCGCAGCTCGTCAAGGGTGAGTCCGGACATTTCGTAGGGCAGCACCAGCCAGTCGCTCGTTTCGTGCACGAAATATTCAGGTATTCGCAACGTCTTTTTCGTTGGCCGGTACCAAACCGTTGCAATGCGAATATCGTTCGGCAGGTTGCGGCGCGTTTTGAGAGCCAGCTGATCGACCACGGCATTGACGCTTGAGCCAGTGCTGTATACGTCGTCGACTATGAGCAGGGAATGATGAGCGCACAGGTTTTCCAGCAGGTATTGCAATCCATGGACCCGAATCGCGCCCGCTTTGTCTACCATTTGTGAATAATGCGGTGCGCCCGTGTACGACGTCCGGATTGCGATGTGGTCGGTTTTGGTGCCGAAGTACTCGAGGCCTTCCTGAACCGCGATCCCGACAGCGCTGCCGCCGCGCCAGAGGCCGACCAGAAAATCCGGCTCAAAGCCAGCCTCGTAGATATTGGCCGCCAGCTGGAACGAATCACGGAGCAAAGCGTTTGCGGTGATAAATCGCTCATTCATTGCTGTTATTCCCGGGTTATGCTGCGCTAGAATCGGTATCAGGCATTATACCGATTGTCGGAAGTCCGCACGCAAGAGAATAATAATGGACAAAATAGTACTTTCCGCACAGGAGCTGCTTGAAGACTCCGTCGAACTCGGCCTCAAGGTTCTGGAAAGCGGTTTCAAGCCCACAATGATTATCGCGATCTGGCGCGGTGGTACGCCGGTGGGTATGGCCTTGCAAGAAGTGCTTGCCTATTGTGGCATCGAATCGGACCACATCGCGATCCGCACATCGTCCTACGTTGGCGTTGACGATCGCGGGCAAGTCTCGGTACACGGTCTGAACTACATCATCAAAAAGATCTGTCACGATGATCGGCTATTGATCGTCGATGACGTGTTCGATACGGGCAACACGATTGTCGCCGTCATTAAAAAACTGACTGAGCGTGCGCGGGGCAACACACCGGAGGACATCCGGGTCGCGGTGCCATGGTTCAAACCCAGCCGCAACGAAACCGAGATCACACCGGATTACTACCTGCACGAGACCGCCGAATGGCTCGTCTTCCCACACGAACTCGACGCCCTCACGCCTGCAGAACTGCGTGAATGTCGTCCGGAAATCGCGCAGATCGTGCAAGGCGCCAAAGCGCGCGTAAAGTTTGCGTAACGGTCACAGGGCTATCGAGTTGCGACGAATCTGCGTTTACTGCGGCTCGAATTCCGGCAATCGACCGGTGTACGCCGACGCTGCCAGAGAGCTTGCAGACGTGCTGGTCCGACACAATCTGGAAGTCGTTTATGGCGGCGCCGACAAGGGCATCATGGGCGTGATCGCCAACGCCGTGCTCAAACAAGGCGGTAAAGTGCACGGCGTTATTCCGCAAAACTTGTGCGATAAAGAAGCCGCGCATCAGAATCTGACGCAATTGCATGTTGTCGCAAACATGCACGAACGAAAAGCCGTAATGGCTGAATTGTCAGACGGCTTTATTGCGATGCCCGGCGGATACGGGACGTTGGAAGAAATCATTGAAATTATTACCTGGGGGCAGCTGCGGTTTCACAATAAACCCTGCGGCTTGCTCAATATCGACGGCTATTTTGATCATCTGATCGCCTACCTCGACCACGCAACTGAGCAGGGTTTTCTGCGGCCGGAGAATCGACGGATGTTGCTGTGCGACGAGAGCGCGGCCGGCTTGGTGCAGCAATTTGAGCGGTATTCGGCGCCAGACGTGGAGAAGTGGATCGATTAGACAATTACTTCCGGAACAGAAGGCGCAAATTTCCCTTCGCCGGTCTGCGCAAATTTTGGCCATGCAACGAGTAGTTGATTCTGAATCGCTTGCCGCCCAGATCCTCGCCAATACAGAGTCTCAATGGTGATGCGAAAACCTCTATGGGTTCGCCCACCGGGATGTCACCGATCTTGCTGGTGACCTTCACCGAGTCGTCGTTGAGATTCACCGACGGATACGCCGCGATATCGTCCGGCGAACGATCGACGAAACTGTCCTTGCACAGCATTTTCGGGAGACGGTCCGCGACGTAAAATGAGTTGTGATTGGGCATCACGATCGTCAGTGACGCATCAATGATTGGTTCCTCGCCTTGATTATAGACGACCATTTGCAACAGCTCGCAATTTGCTTCAAACAGAAAGTGGTTGTCCTGATCACGATATTTTCGCCGCAGTTGCTTCATTTCCTGTATGAGTTCCTCGGGCGAGCGATCGACATAGGGATCATCGGTCCCAAACAAACGAGCGTGTGTCAGCCTGGCCATCATGGTTGTCGAGCCGGTGTTCCGTGAAGTGCGGCGAACCTGCATCAGTTGCTCCAGCTTCTTGCCGGCGACTGCTGAGGGTAGCTGCGACAGGATGCAGTGGTCCAGCGTCAGATCCTTGTGGATAATCTCGCCCGGAAATCCTATTTCGATATCCTCGGCGGATACCGAGTCCCGAAATTTTCGCTCGAAGTGCTCGGCGAGCTGGCGGCGGCCCATTTTCATTGACCCGTTCTTCACGCGAATATAAGCGTCGCCGCGACGCAGCGTTTCAGAGTAGTCGATTCGCATCATGTACGGACGGTCCTGGCAGTCGGCAATTTCAAACACACCGACGCGCGCACCTTCGATCGAGACCGGCTTGTAGCTAATACGCAGCGGCGGCTCGATATATTCGTTCGCCAGTGACTGGTACGATGGTTTGCCCGAAAAATCGTCGGCGTCCACGCCGTGCATGGACTTCTGGCCCCGACTGTCGATTTCGGACCCCACAACGATATACCTTGGGCCGTCGACCGGTGCATTCGCCATCGCCAGCACGTCACGGAGGAAGCTGCGGATGGCGCTTGCTCCATATTCGTGTTTGCGAAACTGGATGCCGGGTCCCGGGGTCGCAGAATTGGCTATTTTCTTTAATCGGTTCATGAACTGGCTAATTTTGACCGATTATGTTCAACACGATGGGAACTAATCGACATTTCCGGGAACTGAGGCACATATTCGTTCGCTTTCGTAAAAATGAGCAACGGCGCACGGTTTGCTGCCTCAAAGCTGCGAAACAGGTCCGCGAATCAATGGTGCGCCGCCGGTAATATCAGATTCTTGGTATTTCGTTACATTGAGCCCGGAACAGATGAACCTGGACATTGCATTGTCCGTACTGCTGATTTTCAGCGCCGCATGCTACCTGATGATGGGCGTTTGGCTGATTGTGTCCAAACGCGAGATCGTCAGCATGCCGATCGGTGCATTGTCCGTGATTATCAGTATTTGGGTGATTGGCTGTGCGATCGAGCTCTTGTCGAGTACATTCGCGGTTTTTTCGATCGGTCGCACGGCGCATTTTTTCGGCACGGCGCTGGTGCCGGTCGTGACGTATATTTGTTTTCGTGAGTACACCGGCGCAGAGACGCGTCTTCGGACTCTCCCGCTTCTGCTCGTCATCCCGTTCTTGTCGATCACGCTCGCGGCAACCAATATCAATCACGAATTCATGTGGTTCTTGCCGATAGCCAATGACGCTGGCGAATTCCTCACGCGTCCCGTTCAGTGGGGTCCGTGGTTTCTGTTCGTTCACTTGCCCTACAGCTACGCTATCATCGGCGCCGCAATCATCGTATTGGTGAAGTACAGTTCAGCCGTTGCCCCTGTCTACAGACGAAGTTTGTTCGTGCTTGTTGCCGCTTGTATGGTGCCGCTGACAGCGACGGCTGCCTACGACCTGGGTTTCGGTCCGAATACTATTTCGTATGTCTCGCTCGCATTCGTGGCCATGCTACCGGTCTATGCCTGGCTAATCCTAAGCGAAAAGATTATCGAATTTACGCCACTGGCTTACGAAACGGTGTTTCAGAACATGCAGGATCCGGTAGTGGTCATCGACGAACAGTGCCGGGTCATCGGCTTGAATCACACGGCCGAGAGCATGCTGTCAATCTCCGAAACAGACGCGCTGCGCGAACCGCTGGAGAAATTGTTCGGCGATGACGCACCCGAAGTCTTCGAGGTTCTGGAGTCCGGCAAGCCGCAAAAGATGATGACCACGACGGGACGGTTTCTGCATATACAAGTTTCGAATATCGAATCCGGCCGCAGGTCTGCGCGTGGCGGCAGAGTGCTGATGTTTCGTGACGTGAGTGACGTTGAAAAAGCTCAGTCGGAAGTACGCAAGAGCGAAAAATTGTTGCGCACACTGATCAACCACTCGGTAAACGGGATTATCCGGTTTTGCTGGGTACGTCAGGAAAATGGCGGCAAAGTTCTACGCAGCATTTTCGCGAATGCCGCGGCCAGTCGCTTCCTTGGCTCGGATGTTGACGATCTTGTTGGCTGTTCGGCGCACCAGATCATCAACCATGCGACCAGTGGCATGGAAGACGAGGCCGCCGGTCGCATTCATGAAGAGTTTGAGAGAACGGCCTGCAAGGGCAAAAGTCTGGATATAGAGGTGCGTTACCGCAAACGCGGCGCGGCTCGCTGGCTGCGCATGATTTGTGAGCCCGTCGGTGACGATATCGTGGCAACGTTTGTCGACATTACGGACACGAAGGCGAAGGAGCGACAGATGGAGTCGATGGCAACGTCGGATCCGCTCACCGGAGTATTGAACCGTCGCGGGTTCGAGCGGGACGCCACACAACGGCTTACGGACAGTGCAGACGATGCGACCGGCGCGTTGTTGTACATTGACCTGAATGACTTCAAGAAAATTAACGACAAATACGGGCATCAAATCGGCGACCAGTTGTTGGTTATCGCGGCAGATCGGCTGCGCGAGAGTCTAAGGTCTTGCGATATTATCGGTCGTCCAGGTGGTGATGAGTTCGTTGCGCTGGTGCCGGACGTGGATGCACGAACCGCGGACGATCTGGCCAGGCGCTTGACCGTCGGGCTCGAGGAGCCTTACCAGATCGGTCGCAGGAAACTGCACTGTGCTGCGAGTATTGGGCTGGCACTCTACCCCGGGAATGCCAGCACACTGACCGGCCTGCTGCGGGAAGCCGATCAGGCCATGTATCGCGCCAAGGCGCGAAGTCGGGGCGACGCTTACACAGGCGGAGACGACCTCCTGGAAAAGGCGATGTAAAACTGGCGCAACTCGATCCGATAGAAGCGTTACGACACGAATAACTGAAATAAAAACCGGAGTCATCGGGTCAAGTTGACCAGACGACCGGAGTTTGAATTAATGATGCAGAATATTGGACGATATCTCGATGTGCGTTCGCTTGTGCATGGCGCATTTGCAGTATTGATGTGCATGAGCCTCATAAGCAGCCTTTCCATGCGATACGGCCATGCAGATGTGCCAATTGCCGATACGGCCGACGCGATCCAGCCGCTGGGCGTGGGCGCCCGCGCGCCACGTTTCGTGGTTGCAACCGTTACGCACGAGTCCTTCGAGTTTGACCCACAAAATCTTGAGCGCCCCGTCATCCTGCTGGCATTCCGGGGCGGCTGGTGCCCGTTTTGCAATATGTATCTTGCGGAAATGCGCGACGTGATTCCCGAGATTCACAGCCTGGGTGTGGACGTTCTTTTCCTCAGCGGCGATCGGGCCGAGCTGTTGTTTGCAAGCTTGAAGAACGAGACAAGGCAGGATATCGAGGGGCTGAATTACACGATTCTGTCGGACGCCAACGCACAGGCCGCGATCGCACTGGGCATTGCGTTCAAGGCGTCGGACAGGACCCTCGCGCGGTGTGCGGCAAACGGCGACGACATTGCCGATTCCGCAATGGTGAAACACGGCGTGCTGCCGGTACCGTCGGTATTCGCCATCGACAAGCAAGGCATCATCCAGTTTGCTTATACCAATCCCGACTTCAGGGTCCGGTTGCCGGCCGACGAACTGCTGGCCGTCGCGCGCGAGATTGCTGCAGAATAAAGCTCGGGAGTGATAGTCTTCGTGCACTCACTCAGTGTGCGGAGACCTTGATGGTTACAGCAATCGTCCTTATCAAAGCCGAGACGAACCGAATACCGGATCTTGCCGATCAAATTGCCGACATGGCTGGCGTATCCGAAGTATTTTCTGTGGCCGGTCGCCATGATCTGGTCGCCATCGTACGCGTCCCCGGGAATGAAGATCTTGCTGACATCATCAGCGACAAAATGCGCCATCTGCGGGGCATCGTCGAAACCGAAACCATGATCGCGTTCAGAGCGTACTCAAAACAACAACTCGAAGCCGGCTTCGAACTCGGTTTGGACTAACCCGAATCACAAGGAAAACACGGTGGGGCTAAGAAATACGGCGACAGAATTTGGCACGCTGGCCAAGACGCTGCACTGGCTGGTCACGATCGGCATATTCGTTTTGATTTACCTGGGTATCGAGCAGTCCGGGATGGAACGCGGACCGGAAAAAGACGAGATTCGCTTCATCCACGGGTCAATCGCACTGGTCGTTTTGTTCCTGATGACCATCCGTATTTTCTGGCGCTGGATGAACGAAGTGCCCGTGCATCCCGACGGCATGGCGCCGTGGCAGCGACGGATTGCTACGGTTGTGCATTGGGGATTGTACGTTACGGTCTTTACGCAATTGACGGCGGGCGCGATGATCGTGGCAACAGCCGGCAAGGGCTTGCCGTTCTTCGGACTGTTCTCGGTGCCCCTGCCGGTCGTCGAGAATCACGACAATCACGAGTGGTGGGAAGAGGTCCATGAGTTTGTGTGGATGCCTGTTGCCGCGCTGATCACCGTGCATATTCTCGGTGCACTCTACAACCACTTTATCGCGAAGAACGATGTGTTTCGACGCATGACGGTCGGCGTTAAATAACGATGGCCGACGCATTCGTCTGCGACGCAGTGCGTACGGCAATAGGGCGTTACGGCGGCTCGCTCTCGTCTATTCGCACGGACGATCTTGGCGCGATTCCTATCGCCGCGCTACTGGCACGAAATACGAGCCTCGATGCGGAGGCGATAGACGACCTGGCGTACGGCTGCGCAAATCAGGCGGGCGAGGACAATCGCAACGTGGCGCGGATGGCAGGACTGCTCGCGGGGCTGCCTGTCGGCGTTCCCGCGGTGACAATCAACCGTCTCTGTGGTTCGGGTATGAACGCGATAGGAAATGTAGCCGATGGCATACGTGTGGGCGGTATCAGCCTGGCTATCGCGGGCGGCGTGGAATCAATGTCGCGAGCACCGTTCGTCATGGCCAAGCAATCGGTCGCGTTCGGCAGAAATTCAGAACTCTACGACACGACACTGGGCTGGCGTTTCGTCAACAAGAAACTCGAAGCGCAGTACGGCATCGATTCGATGGCGGAAACCGCCGAAAATGTTGCGGAAGATTTCGGCATTTCCCGCGAAGATCAGGACGCGTTCGCGCTGCGCAGCCAGCACCGCGCGGAAGCGGCGATCAAAGCAGGAAAATTCAAAGAGGAAATTGTCCCCGTCACCGTAGCGCAGCGACGTGGCGACGCTGTGGTGGTCGATACTGACGAACATCCGCGTGCCGCATCGTCGCTGGCGGGACTGACAAAACTAAAGCCGATCGTTCGTGAAGGTGGCACGATCACGGCGGGCAATGCGTCGGGAATCAATGACGGTGCGTGCGCCGTTCTCGTAGCGAGTGAAGCTGCGGCGAAATCGCAGGGTTTGACGCCGCTCGCGCGAGTCGTTGCCTGGAGCGTCGCTGGCGTCGAACCGCGCATCATGGGTATCGGACCGGCGCCTGCGGCGCAGAAGGTATTGCAACAGTGCGGGCTGACGATAGCGCAAATGGACCTCATTGAACTCAACGAAGCCTTTGCGGCACAGGGATTGGCAACCCTGCGTCAACTGGGCGTTGCCGACGATGCGGAACACGTAAACGCTAACGGTGGCGCTATCGCACTGGGTCACCCGCTCGGTATGTCAGGCGCGAGGTTGGTGATGACCGCGGCCTATCAACTGCGTCGCAGCAACGGTCGTTATGCGCTGTGCGCGATGTGCATTGGCGTAGGGCAGGGCATTGCCATGATTATCGAGCGCGTCTGATGGATGAACGCTCGCTCAGAGAGTTTGCTGAAGTGCTGCGTGGCCGGCGCACGATCAACGTGTTTCTGCAGACGCCGGTTCCTGAAAAGCTGATACGCGAGGCGATCGAGGTCGCCACCTGGGCGCCAAATCACCATGTTACGGAACCGTGGCGTTTTTACTTGCTGGGCGACGAGTCCAAAGAGCGCTGCCTGGACCTCTGCCGCGAAATCGTTTTGCAGAAGAAAGGACCGCAGGCCGCCGACTTCAAACGAAGAAACTGGTCCGAGAAGCCGGGCTGGCTGGTCGTCACCTGCCAGCGGTCGGACGACGAGCTGCTGCAACGCGAGAATTACGCCGCGTGCAGCGCAGCCATACAGACCATGATGTTGTACCTCTGGAAAGCGGACGTTGGCAGCAAATGGTCCAGCGGCGACATCACGAAGGATTCCCGGTTTCTCGACATCGTGGGCATCGATCCAACGCAGGCGTTCGTCGTCGGCCTGATCTGGTACGGCTATCCGAAAATTACGCCGGCGCAATCGCGCAAAGAACTTGAAGACGTGCTGGCGAACCTGCCCTGATCAGTCGCGCGCCAGTTCCTGCGGATGATGCACCAGTGGACCGGGCGCCAGCAGAGGCCGCAGCAGAAAAATACCGGGTACGGCAATGCCGGTGATAGCCATGATGATGACTGCATTGCGCACGGAACCGTCATAAAGCCATGCGCTGAGCAGCGCGCCTGACGCGCCGGCAACATTTTGCGCGGTGCCGATGATTGATGAGGCGACACCCGCGATTTTCGGCATCGGGTCCAGGGCCAGAACGGTTGTGTTCGACATCAGGATCGCAATCGTAAACATGAACAGGCAGACGCAAGACCAGATCCACCAGAACGGCGCGGAATCGAGCCACGCGATAACGGTCAGCTGAATGCTCGATGCAAAGATCAGGAGCACTCCGAGCTTAATGAGTTGCATGATGTCGAAGCGCATGACCAGCCAGCGATTCGTCGCGGAGCCCAGGAGTATGGACAGTCCCGCGCACGCGAAAATGAATCCGTACTGCGTGATCGTGAATCCATAGATATCGACGGCCAGAGCCGCGGAGATCGCAATAATGGACATGTAGCCGGCGGGTGGCAGGATCAGCAGCAGCAAGCCGAACACGCTTTGACGATGGGAGAAAAACTCCCGGAAGCTCGTCAGCAATTGTCGCACCGGATGTTCGGACGCGTTCGGTGTATGTGTTTCGACAAGGTTGGCGCGAATGCCGAACAGCAAAAGATAGCCGCAAATTGCGATAGCAACAAAGGGTACGTGCCAGTTCCATCGCGCCACCAGCAGCGCTCCGATGCTGGGGGCGATGACCGGCGCCGACGTGAAAATCATCGTCATCAACGACATCAGGCGAGCGGCCTCTTTGCCTGACGCAATATCTCTCACCACGGCTCGCGAGATAACGATTGCAGAGGCCGCGCCGAACCCCTGTACAAAACGTGCTGCGAGCAGTGTGTCCATGTCATTGGTAATCGCGGCTACCGTCGCTGCGATCGCGAACACGCTGATGCCGACATACAGCGCCGGGAGGCGACCGAATCTATCTGCCGCGAGTCCCGACGGAATCTGTCCCAATGCCATGCCGAACATGAAAATTCCGACGATCTGCTGACCGCGGGAAAGGTTGGTTCCGAGCGCGTCGACCATCGCTGGTATCGCCGGCAAGCTGAGGTCCACAGTTAATGCCGCAACCGCCGTCAACAGACCGAGCGTAACGATGAAGCTTCGGGATTTGGTGTGCTGCGTGTTCAAGAACGGCCAGTGTGCCCGTCCGCAATTAATTCCGCCAGTTGTGGCGTGCCGGTCCAGTACGCGAGTTCGCGTGGATGACCGATTTCCCAAATTGCCAGGTCGGCGCGCTTGCCGATCTCGAGGGTGCCGCGATCGTCGGCCAGACCGAGGGCGCGAGCAGCTTCCCGGGTTGCCCCGGCAAGACATTCTTCGGGCGTCAGACGGAACAGCCGGCAGGCCAGCATCATCGCGGTACGCAATGAGCATATCGGAGACGTGCCGGGATTGCAGTCTGATGCTATCGCGATGGGTACGCCTGCGGCGCGAAGCTTGGCAACCGGCGGCAGCCGGGTTTCGCCCAAAGTCAAAAATGCACCCGGGAGAAGTACCGCAACGGCGCCAGAGCCAGCCATGGCTTCGATACCCGCAAGCGACGAATACTCGAGATGGTCTGCGGACAGCGCATTGAATCTCGCTGCGAGTTCTGCACCCCCGCCGTCGCTGAGTTGGTCTGCATGCAGTTTGACGGGCAAGCCCAATTCCGTCGCTTTTTGAAACAGCCTTGCTACCTGGGAAGCGTCGAACGCAATTGATTCGCAATACGCGTCGACGGCGTCGGCCAGTTGTCCCGCAACGACCTGCGGCAACAGGTCATCGCAAATCAGCCCGATGTATGCGTCCGCATCATTTTCGAATTCGGGTGGTACCGTGTGCGCGGCCAGGAGCGTTGTGCGGATATTGACGTTCGACTCCTTGCCGAGTTGGCGCGCGACCTCGAGCATCTTGATCTCGGTGGCGACATCCAGCCCGTAGCCGGATTTGATTTCTACCGTAGCGACGCCTTCACTCGCCAGCGCATTGATGCGCGGTAAAGCCGCCGCCAGCAGTTCTGCAGCGGATGCAGTTCGCGTTGCCCGCACCGTCGACATGATCCCGCCGCCGGATTTGGCGATGTCCTCGTAGCTTGCACCGAGCAATCGCCGTTCGAATTCCTCGGCCCGGTCGCCGGCGAAAACCAGGTGCGTGTGGCAGTCGATCAAGGCTGGCGTAATCCAGCGACCGTCCAGGGAACGTTGCTCAAGGGCCTTGCCGGCAGGCAGTTCGGATGCGGCGCCGATCCAGGCAATTTTCCCGTCCTTGACGGCGATCGTTCCTGTCCCGTCCACGACACCGTAGTCCGGGGCCGCATTCCGCATTGTTGCAACTCGTGCATCAGTCAGCAGCAGGTCCCAGGCCAGCATTGAAATCCTCCGGAGCAGTTGCAACCGAAATTAGCATGGTCTAGCCTGTATATACAACTTCACTGGAATGGCATGACAACGGTATTTGCAAAGAAGGCGCTGCTACTCGATGGCTGGTCTGAAAACGTCCGGTTGGAGATCGCCAACGGGAAGATAGCGTCTTTGCAGACAGACGCACGCGAGGCTGCCGGCGACGTGCCTTGTGGCTATGTCATTCCGGGACTTTGCAATGTGCACAGCCACGCATTCCAGCGCGCACTGGCCGGTCATACGGAGCAGCGTTCGCCCGCAGGGCAGGATAATTTCTGGAGCTGGCGGGACCGAATGTACGAGTTGGCCGGTCGCGTCGACGCCTCCATCCTGACGTCAATCGCACGGCAAGCCTATTGTGAAATGCTTGCCAGCGGCTACACAGCAGTTGCGGAGTTTCATTATTTGCATCGCGATCCTGCCAACCCGGAGGACGTCGACACCATGTTCGCCGCTATTTCGACGGCGGCGGCGGACAGCGGTATCCGGCTGACCTACATCCCGGTGCATTACGAGCGGGCCGGATTTGACGACGCGGAACTCGCGCCGCACCAGCAAGGTTTCGCGATGTCGCTGGACGAGTACCTGGCGCATCACAAGCGCGTGACTGCGGCGAGTGGTTCCGCCGCCAATGTCGGGATTGGGGCGCACAGTCTGCGTGCGGTCAGTCGGGAGTCACTGCAGGAGATTGCGAAAGTCTCGGCGGACGAGTTTTTGCCCATGCATTTGCACATCGCCGAACAACAACGTGAAGTGGACGAATGCATAAAGGCCTATGGTCGCCGGCCCGTGCAATGGTTGCTGGAAAACTTTCCGGTGTCCAGCAACTGGTGTCTTGTGCATGCGACCCACATGGATCCAGCCGAAGTGGAAGCGCTGGCTGAGTCTGGAGCGGTTGCCGGACTTTGTCCGAGTACCGAGGCGAATCTTGGTGACGGCCTGTTTCCGCTGCATCATTTTCTCAGCCACGGCGGTCGCATCGCAGTCGGTTCGGATAGCAATGTGTCCATAAATCCGTTTGAGGAACTTCGTTGGCTGGAGTACGGACAGCGACTGGCGACCCAGAAACGCAACGTCGTGTCGCTGCGAGACAGTCATGTCGGGCGTGAGTTGTTTCTGCGCGCCCTGGAAGGCGGCGCCGCGGCGAGTGGTCAGGCGACGGCAGGCATTGTGGCCGGTGCTTCTGCGGATTTCGTCGTGCTGAGCGACGATGATCCGATGCTTGCAGGTCATGACGACGAATCGCGACTCGATGCGCTCGTGTTCTCGGGATACCCGTCGCCGGTCGAGCGCGTCATGGTCAACGGTGAGTGGTGCGTGATCGATGCCCTGCACGTGCGCCGGGACGCATCGCGTTTGGCCTATTCCGAGGCGATCGCGAAGCTGGGCGAGACCCGATGATTCCTTCCAAGCCTCGCTACCAGCAGGTCAAGGACTTCATAGTCGAACAGATTTCGACAGGTGCGCTGCGACCGTCTGACCGGGTACCATCCGAGAACCAGCTGGTCGTTTCCATGAGCGTTTCCCGCATGACCGCCAATCGGGCGTTGCGAGAACTGACCAGCGAAGGCTACGTTGAGCGCGTCGCCGGGCGTGGCACCTTTGTGTCGGACTATCGCTCGCGTTCGCATCTGCTCGAGGTGCACAATATTGCAGATGAGATTGAGCTGCGTGGACATCAGCATTCCACTCGCGTTGTGCGCCAGTCGCGGCAACAGGCGCGCGGAGAGATTGCCAAAGCGCTGCACGTCAAGCAGGGCACCGATATTTTTCATTTACTGCTCGTCCATTACGAGAACGGTAAGCCCATACAAGTCGAGGACCGGCACATACTGGCGAGTTTCGCGCCCGAATGTCTGCAGCAGGACTTCGAGCAGGTCACGCCGAGCGCCTATTTGACCGGCGTCGCGCCCTTGCAGGAAGCTGAACAGGCGGTGCGCGCGAGCATTCCGAACCGGGCCGTTCGCCGGCATCTTCAGATGAGCGATGACGAGGCAAGCCTGATCGTTATTCGGCGCACCTGGTCGGACGGTATTCCCGTCACATTTGCGCGTCTGCACCATCCGGGCAGCCGCTACGAACTCACGGGGCATTACGCTCCGCCTGGAACATCGCGAACGATGTCGACCGATGTCGTTCAACTGGAGAATCTGCGGCAATGAAAAGAATCATTAAAGCGCCAAAAGGCACGACACTGCAGGCAAAGAGCTGGCTCACCGAAGCGCCACTGCGAATGCTAATGAACAATCTCGATCCGGAAGTCGCCGAAAATCCGCAGGAGCTCGTGGTCTATGGCGGTAACGGGAAAGCGGCGCGGAACTGGGAATGTTACGACGCGATCATTGAGTCACTCAGGAATCTCGGGGAAGAGGAGACTTTGCTGGTGCAGTCCGGCAAACCCGTTGGCGTATTTCGGACTCATGTGGATGCGCCACGCGTGCTCATCGCGAATTCGAATCTCGTTCCGGCGTGGGCGAACTGGAAGCATTTTCGTGAACTCGACAGGAAGGGACTCATAATGTTCGGCCAGATGACGGCCGGCTCCTGGATTTACATCGGGAGTCAGGGAATCGTTCAGGGAACTTACGAGACATTCGTGGAAATGGGACGGCAGCACTACGCTGGCGACCTTGCCGGCCGCTGGATATTGACGGCCGGTCTGGGCGGCATGGGCGGCGCGCAACCACTGGCCGCAACGATAGCGGGCGCCTCTTTGCTGGCCATAGAGTGTCAGACCGATCGTATCGATATGCGTCTGGAGACCGGTTACCTGGACAAGCGCGCCGAAACTCTGGACGAGGCGATGAAAATAATCGATCAGTCCGTGCGCGACAAGGATGCGGTATCGGTTGGCCTGCTGGGCAACGCTGCGGAGATTTTGCCGGAGATGGTAAAACGTGGCATTAGGCCGGATGCCGTCACCGATCAAACTTCGGCGCACGATCCGGCAAACGGCTATCTGCCAATAGGCTGGTCGGTTGAGCAATGGATTTCGATCCGGGCGAGCGATCCTGACGCCGTGGCCGTCGCATCGGTAAAATCGATGGCGATTCATGTCAGGGCGATGCTTGAATTTCAAAAACTAGGTATCCCGACGTTCGATTACGGCAATAATATTCGTCAGGAAGCCCTCGACGAGGGGGTCAAGAATGCTTTTGATGTTCCCGGTTTTGTCCCGGCCTATATCCGGCCGCTGTTTTGTCGCGGCATCGGCCCGTTTCGGTGGGCAGCGTTATCCGGCGATCCCGAAGATATTTACAAGACAGACGCGAAAGTGAAGGAGTTGATCCCGGACGATCTGAATCTGCACACCTGGCTCGACGCCGCGCGTGAACGTATAAAGTTCCAGGGCATGCCGGCGCGCATTTGCTGGGTAGGCCTGGGGCATCGACACCGACTTGGCCTCGCGTTCAACGAGATGGTGCGCACCGGTGAATTGAAAGCGCCCGTGGTGATCGGCAGAGACCATCTCGATGCGGGTTCGGTCGCAAGCCCGAATCGCGAAACCGAAGACATGATGGATGGCAGCGACGCGATATCCGACTGGCCGTTACTTAATGCTCTGCTGAACACGGCCAGCGGTGCGACCTGGGTATCTTTGCATCACGGTGGAGGCGTTGGTATGGGCTACTCCCAGCACGCTGGACTGGTCATCGTCTGCGATGGCACGAAAGCGGCTGATCGCCGTATAGAGAGAGTCTTGTGGAACGATCCGGCAAGCGGCGTGATGCGCCATGCCGACGCCGGCTATCCCGACGCGATTGAATGCGCGCGGGAGCACGGACTCGATCTGCCGATGATCGATCGCGGGTGTGCGAAGTGAATCTGATTGTAGACAATCAGCTCATCACGCTTGATGTGCTCCGGAACGCCTGGCAGGACCCCCTTACCGTGTCCTTGGGCAACGAAGCAAAAAGGCGCATCGCCGAAGCGAACGAATTGATTGAGGACCTCGTTGCGGGCGGCCAGAGAGTTTATGGCGTGAATACCGGATTTGGCCAGATGGCGCAGGTACGCATAAGCGGAGATGAACTCGCGCAACTGCAGGAGAACCTGGTCAAGTCCCACGCGGTCGGCGTTGGTGAAGACCTGAACGACGAGATCGTACGTCTGATCATGCTCATGAAAATTATATCGCTGGCTGAGGGGTTTTCCGGCGTGCGGGTCGAACTTGTCGAGACCTTGTGTGAAATGCTCAATCACAACATCTACCCGTGTATTCCGTCGCGCGGTTCGGTCGGCGCCTCCGGCGATCTGGCACCGCTTGCGCACATGGCTGGCGCTCTTATCGGTGAAGGCGAGGTGCGCGTGAATGGCGATTTGCTGCCCGCGCCGGTAGCGCTGAAGGCGGCCGGTATCAAGCTTGTGAAGCTGGCGCCCAAAGAGGGCCTGGCGTTGCTCAACGGCACCCAGGTCTCGACCGCACTTACGCTGGCGGCGGTATTTCGAACCGAGAACCTGCTCGCTGCCGCATTGATGGCCGGCGCGATGTCGTCGGATGCGATCAAGGGTAGCGACACGCCGTTCGATAAACGTATTCAGAATGTACGCGGCCACGGCGGACAAATCGCGGTTGCCGGAGTTTTGCGTGACCTGATGTGCGGCAGCGACATTCGTGCGTCGCATCTCGAGTGCGATCGCGTTCAGGATCCGTATTCGATACGGTGCCAGCCGCAAGTGATGGGGGCTTGCCTCGATGTTGTCCGGCACGTTTGCTCCGTGCTCGAAACGGAAGCGAACGCAGTAACGGACAACCCGCTTGTATTCACCGATTCGAAGTCAGTGTTGTCGGGCGGTAATTTCCACGCCGAACCCGTGGCGTTTGCGGCCGACTACTTGGCGCTCGCAATCGCCGAAATAGGTGCGCTGTCGGAGCGCCGTATTGCGTTGCTGATCGATTCCCACCTGAGCGGCTTGCCGGCCTTTCTCGTAAAAGACGGCGGACTGAACAGCGGGTTCATGATGGCGCAGGTCACGGCGGCGGCTTTGGCCTCCGAAAACAAGTCGCATGCGCATCCCGCGAGCGTGGACAGCCTGCCGACCTCGGCAAACCAGGAAGATCACGTCAGCATGGCAACGTTTGCGGGGCGACGATTGCACACGATGCTCGACAATGTGGCGAACATCATCGCGATCGAAATGCTGGCGGCGGCACAAGGTATTGAGTTTCATCACCCACAAAAGAGTTCACGCGTCATTGAGGCCGTCATCACGTCGCTGCGAAAAATATCCCCGCCCTATGATGGAGATCGTTCGCTGTCGACGGACATTTGTCGCGTGGCCGACAACATTGATCGCGGTGTTTATTGCGAATATGCCGCATCGGTTCTGCCTAGCCTGACCGCATGAACGACGTGTACGAATACGTCGAGGGCGATTTGCCGTTGTTGATCAGCGTGCCGCACGACGGCCGTGAATTGCCGCAGGACATTGCCGCGCGCATGACCACGGCGGGCCGCGCCACACCGGATACAGACTGGGACGTGGCAAAGTTATACGAGTTCGCGGCCGCCATGGGTGCGACCGTGCTGGTCGCTAATTTCTCACGCTATGTAGTCGACCTCAACCGCGCGGCCGATGGCAGCGTCTTGTATCCAGGCCAGCTTGTCACCGGCTTGTGTCCGCAAGAGACGTTTGCCGGCGACGGAATATATCGACAAGGCAATGTAGGTGAAGACGAAACGGCGGCGCGCGTTGCGAAGTACTGGCGACCGTATCACGATCGAATACGTGCGACACTGGACGCCATGCGTGTCGAACACGGTTTCGCACTATTATGGGATGCGCACTCGATTCCAAGCGTCGTACCCCGCTTGTTCGACGGAGAACTGCCGCTGCTGAACCTCGGCAGCAATAATGGCGCCAGTTGTGGCCACAATATTGAAAATGCCGTCTGGAGAATTGCTGCGGCGAGCTCCTGCAGTGCCGTGTGCAACGGCCGTTTCACGGGTGGCTTCATCACGCGTCACTACGGGGACCCGGAAAACCGGTTTCAGGCGCTGCAGCTCGAAATAGCGCAGCGCGCTTACATGGACGAAGAGGCCGTATCGTTTGACGAGGAAAAGGCACAAAATCTCCGCAATGTACTAAAGACGATGTTGCACGCTTTTCTGGATGCGGCGGTTCAGTAGCCATTCAGGCACGCACGGTTATTCTGCCCGGGACGATTTGGGCTATGATTGCTTATGTATGAATAACAGGAACCCTATGATGAACAAATACAGCAGGCTTGTTCGTTCAGCCAGCATGATCGCAGCGATTTTGCTGACCAGCTCCGTACTGGCGGCGTCCGCAGAAAAAATCGACCGTGAGTCGGATAAAGCGCTGCAGACGTTCCGCGAAGAGGTCAATGGCGCCGAGGTGTTTCTGACCCAGGCGGCCGGATACCTGGTTTTCCCGCGTGTCATCAAGGTCGGGATGTTCATTGGCGCCGAGACTGGCGAGGGTGTGCTGCGCGTTGGTGGAAAAACCGTTGCCTACTACCGAACGTCGGCAGGTTCGATCGGTTTTCAGCTCGGTGCGCAGGCAAAATCGATCGTCATCGCGTTCATGACCCAAGACTCGCTGGATAAATTTCGTAATTCCAACGGCTGGAAGGTCGGCGTCGATGGA
This sequence comes from Pseudomonadota bacterium, assembly GCA_022563255.1. Lineage (GTDB taxonomy): Bacteria > Pseudomonadota > Gammaproteobacteria > Steroidobacterales > Woeseiaceae > UBA1847. The sequence goes on along the minus strand of JADFNS010000001.1, from coordinate 206,042 downwards.
TCGATTGCATTGATTGATCTGGGAGTCGGCAAGACCATCGATTCCGACAATCTCAGGGATCCCGTCGTCGGCTTTATCTTCGGCTCGAAAGGCCTGATGTACAACCTGACGCTGGAAGGATCCAAATTCACCAAGCTCGATAAAACCCAATCAAACGCTCAGTAGGCAGGCGCATTGGCGAGGAAGCGCGCAGGCTTCCTGCCAAGTCGCACCATCGGTTCCGGCGCTGGTTTCGAAAAATATGGGACATGCGCGGTGGCGGGCTGTATGCCCTGGGCTTCGCAATAACGTTCATCGTGCTTGAGCTCGGCTCCGTCGTCGAAGATGCGAAACAATTTAGCCTGGTGCTCGACGGTCAGGTCTTTGAATTCGTATTGAATTTTATAATCGATTCGTTCAAGAACACGCTGAATGCGTTGATCTGGCCGGTATATTTCGTGCAACTGATGCCGCCCTGGGGTCTGATCGCCCTGTGCGCCGGGTTCATGGCGTTTCCAAAATACCTGAAAAAACCCATCGATGACTGGCTGTTCGACGAAGAGAAAGGCTAGGCTGGCTCGGCTATTTTTCCCTGCCGCTCGGCACGCTTCGCGAAGCCGTCCTGCCAGCTTGAGCGATGCGATGCCGGCGCGATCTGCACGGCAGTCACTTTGTACTCCGGCCCGTCGTCAGCAGCATCGGGAACTTGCGATTGGTTTTCTCTTCGGTCGGTTCGTAGTCGGTTTCAATAAACAGGCCTTTGCCGCGCACGAAGTGATCGATATGCATAATCGGCGTACCCATCGGGGCGCTCTCGTTACACGGCCATTGCACGCTGCCCACTTCATCGAGAAACTTGAAGCTGACGTTGCTAAAAGTCGGTGTCAGTTCCGCGATCTCATCCATGATTTGTGCGGAGCTTTCGTCGAGATCGACGCACTAATTGCGCCATGTTGGCGGTGTCATCGAATACCACGATGCCGCCGTGGCCAATCATCGCGTCGATCTCGACGAAAGCCTCGTAGTCCATGGGCGTATCGAGTTGATCGGCCGGCAGATAGGCGCTCAGCGGTCCGCCAACCTGTACGGCTTTTACCGGACGACCGCTGGCGGTCCCGCCGCCAAAATCCTCAATGAGCTCGCGCAATGTGATGCCGAAGGATTTTTCGACCAGACCGCCGCGCTTGATATTGCCCGCAAGCTGAAACGCGAGCGTACCCTTGGAGCGATTGACGCCCATGCCTGCGTAGCGCTCGCCACCGAGATTGATGATGTTGGGTACGGACGCCAGCGTAACGACGTTATTGACGACGGTGGGTTTGCCGAACAGGCCGGCGTGTGCTGGCAACGGCAGCTTGTAGCGATCGATGCCCTTTTTGCCTTCGAGACTTTCCAGCATCGCCGTCTCCTCGCCACAAACGTAGGAACCGGCGCCCAGATGCAATTCAATGTCGAATGCGAAGCCGCTGCCCTGAATATTATTGCCGAGCCAACCGGCATTGCGCGCCGCTTCAATGGCCCGGGAAAGAATCGAGTGGGCGAGCGGGTATTCCGAGCGCAGGTAGATATAACCTTTACTGGCGCCGACGGCGAAACCCGCGATAGCCATGCTCTCGAGCAGTCCGAACGGATCCCCTTCCATCAGAATGCGATCCGAAAAGGTGCCGCTGTCGCCTTCGTCTGCATTGCAGGCGATGTACTTTTGATCGGCTTCGGTATCTGCCACGGTACGCCACTTGATGCCAGTCGGTAATCCGGCGCCGCCCCGGCCACGTAGCCCGGAATCGGTTACTGCATCGAGTACGGCTTCTGCGCCGTCCGCGATCACCTTGGTCAATGCCTTAAATCCCTGATGCAGTTCGAAGTCTTCGATCGATAACGGGTTGATCAGCCCGCAGCGCCAGAACGTCCAGCGATCCTGATTGATGAGATAAGGAATCTCGTTGATCGGGCCCAAACGCCGTTCGTGCTTGCCGCCGGTTACAAAACCGGCTTCGAACATGCTTTGAATATCGGTTGCCGACACGTTGCCGTACGTGATACGCACGCCGTCCACTTCCACTTCGACCAGTGGTTCCAGCCAGGACGCACCCCAGGAGCCATTGCGAATGAGTTCGATGTCGACGCCGGTTTTCTTTGCGAGGCGCGCGATTGCCAGCGCGACATCATCGGCGCCGACTGAGACCGCAGCGGTTTCTCGCGGCACATACATCTTCGTGCGCGTCATGGGGTTGCACTTCGCATACCGGCCAGAAGCTCGTCGAAGCGCGCCGCATCGACTCGACCATAGGTCCTGCCGTTGACCATGACCGCCGGAGAGCAGGCGCAGTTGCCCAGGCAATAGACTGGTTCGAGCGTGATGTCGTCTTTGGTGTCGTGCAGGTTCATCGCCAGTGTTTTCTCCGCATGGTCGGTCAGTGCGCGACTGCCCATCGCCTGGCAGGCCTCTGCCTGGCAGATCTTGACGATGTGTTTTCCCGGTTCCTCGGTTCTGAAATCCTGGTAGTACTGCACCACACCGTGTACGTCGGCACGGGACAAATTGAGCTCGTCCGCCAGCTGGCGGATCGTATCCTCTGGAATCCAGCCAAAGCGCATCACGATGGTCTGCAGAATTTGCACCAGCAGTTCGGGCTTCGCGCCATACTGCACGACTATTTTGCTCGTTGTCTTGTTATCGATTTTGGCCATCAGGTGATGCGATCCTCACCAGCGTAAATATTGAAAGTATCGCCGCGCAGAAAACCGATCAACGAGACGTTAAATTCCTGCGCCTGTCTGATGATGGATTCTGAATACAGAAATCCGGTCGCGAGTTCGGCGTTATCGCCCGGCGTGCGCATCGTAATGGATATGCTGGTCGCGGTACGACCTGCCGGCGTCGAATATCCCAGCTGAATTTCAAGTGGTTCCTCAACTGCGACTCTGTCGTCAGGAGACTGTGCGGAGTCGCCACTGATTCTTCTGATGTTGAACGCAAGGCTGCTGGCGACCATTTCGACATCGAACTCAAAGTAGGGTCACGCAGTATATCGCAGCGGTGCGGTAGGCATAATCCGTTATGCCAACGTTCAGGAAACTCAGTTAGAATGCTCACCAGTTCACACATATGCATTAGGAGATTCCGTTGAACAAGATTGCACGCCGTAAGTTTATGCAGCTGTCGGCCGCAGCAGCTGCCGGTTATTTCATGCAGCCGAGCCGGGAAGCGCTGGCCAGCGAATTGCCGCACCTGACCTTGGATGATCTGATGGCGCAGGCGATGAAATACACGCACGATGCGTCCACAGTTGATCCTGCAACCCGGAACAACCCGGCCACAGACCAAGACTGCGCCAACTGTGACCTGATCCAGGGTATCGAGGGAGATGCATGGCGACCCTGCCAGATTTTCCCGGGCAAGGCGGTTGCCGCAGGGGGCTGGTGTTCAGTCTGGCAGCCGAAAGCCTGAGCGAAGGGTGCAGGCTGTATGTCGAAACGCCGACCATTGAGTCGGCGTTTTTGCGTGTACAATGCCGGGCTGCCAGCGGAGAAAAAGCTTGTTTGAATCACTACAGTCCGCGACCGCGGACGCCATCCTCGGATTGATCGCCGAACACAAGAACGATCCTCGTCCGGAGAAGATCGATCTTGGCGTGGGCGTCTACCGTAACGAACAGGGTGTAACGCCAGTACTCGATGTCGTAAAGCGTGCGGAGCAGATGTTGCTGGATTCGCAGGACAGCAAGTCGTACATCGGTACGGCGGGCGCGGCAGATTTCAACGCGGCCATGCAAGCCCTGAATTTTGGTGCTGCGGGCGATACCGACAGACTAACGACGATTCAGACGCCCGGCGGCTCCGGTTCTTTGCGGGTGGCCGCGAGTCTGTTGCTGCGTGCGCGTCCAGGCGCGAGCGTCTGGGTCAGTGAGCCAACCTGGGCCAATCACCCGCCGTTGCTCGCAGGCGCGGGCCTGGATCTGCAGCCATATCCTTACTACGACGCAAAAAATAAAGTCATCAGGATCGATGAGATGCTGGACGCGCTGCGGAGTGCGCCAATGGGCGATGTCGTTTTGTTGCACGCCTGTTGTCACAATCCGTCCGGACTGGATCCATCGGTAGAACAATGGCAGGCGATCACTGATGTCATCGAGGAACGGGAATTGATTCCGTTCATCGATATGGCCTACCAGGGTTTCGCCACGGATCTGGACGCGGACGCCTATGCGCTGCGGCACATGGCTGAGCGTGTGCCGGAGATGATGGTCTCGAGTTCTTGCTCGAAGAATTTTGGTTTGTACCGTGATCGGGTCGGAACGCTGTCGTTGCTGGCGGCGGACGGCAAGACGGCGGCGGTCGTCAATAGTCAGGTCAATAATGTCGTGCGCACGATCTATTCGGTGCCGCCGGATCACGGTGCAGCGGTGGTCAGCATCATTCTCAACGACGACGAGCTACGCAGCGCCTGGGTGGTCGAACTCACCGCGATGCGCGAGCGGTTGCGCAGCATGCGAGTTTTGCTTACCGAGGCGCTTGCGCAGAAAGCCCCGGACCACGATTTCTCGCACCTGCTGCGGGCCACCGGCATGTTTTGTTTTCTGGGAATATCTCCGGACCAGGTTGTGCGACTGAAGAAAGACTTTGGCGTGTATATGGTTGACTCGAGCCGCATCAATATCGCGGGCGTAACACCGGCAAATGTCAGCTACCTGGCCGATTCAATTGCCGCCACGCTGCAAGCTGGATAAGGTTACGCTAGTACCGCGACGATTTTCTTGTTACTGGTCACTGCTATCATTTCGTTCCCAGATAATACGGCTGCGGCGGCCGATATTCAGGCGCCGCGCTGTCCCGGCATTGAGTTCCAGCACAAAGCTGACGGGTTCCTCGGAACCCCGGGGCGTGAGTGACATCGGCTGGGTGTCGTGAATGACAGATGAAATCGTGCCATCGCTGCGGGCGAACACCAGGTCGAGTGACATATAGGTATTTTTCATCCACATGGAATGCACGTCGGGCTCTGCGTAGACGAACAACATGCCAGTGTTTGCCGGCATACTGCGAACGAACATGAGTCCGCGACGATGTTGCTCAAAGTCAACCGCGAGGTAAATATCGAGTCTGTGCCGGGTGCCGTCGTCTGATTCGATTATCAGGGTATCGCGTTCGAACTTGTCGTCCAGTCCGGCTATGGCGGCCGTGTTTGTCTCGGTCGGCGCGCTGCAGGCTGGAAAACTGAAAAACGCGGTGCAGGTAATGATGGCGGTGGGCAGAAAGCGTGTCATTTTCGACTCCAGTCAACAACGCTGGAAAACCACAATTCGGGAATGGAAACAGCCGCGTTGCCATTGAGCTCGCCCAGGGGCGAAACACAATACAGTGTGCCGCTGATGACGTAGCGATCGGGGTCTTCGGGAAAGGGAATTTGAGCGTCAATGTCGGTCCAGCACGAGTCGAGGCCTGGCGTGCTAAAAAATCGTCCGCTGCCTTCTACCGTCGCCGTCACGTTGCTGGGCGTCGCGCTTGCGGCCTTGCCGGGCGCGAGGTCCGGCATCGCGATAATGATGGCAAGGCGCTCCCCGGCAACGTCGCCGCTGAATCGCAGCCTGATGCCATTGTCGTTCGGTCGCAGCATGCTTTCGCACTCCATATCCGTGCGGGACCAGTTCACGTCGGCCTCGATGCTGCCAAATAACGAGGTCCTCATGCCGCCATCGTCGCCGCAACCGGACGCCGGTGCTTGCGGAGCCGGTTCGCAGACGCCGGCAATGGGGCAAAGACACAGGCCTAGCAGGGCGAATTTCAGCCCGGCGGATTTTAATCTGTCATGTGCTTGCAACGCTTGGGGTACCGGTGTGGTCAAAATCTGGGCTAATACTACTGAACTGAGCCGGAAATTGAGCAAAAATCGCTGCGACCGGTTGGCCTGTCAACGCATCATCTTTAGAATGGCATGCCGCCCCATACTTCGGAGTGATTAATGAGCGTCGCAGAACAATTCCAAAAACTTGAAGCTCACGCGAGCAGGCTGATCATCGGTCAGGCCCATCTGATCAATCGCATGCTGATCGCGTTGTTGTGTGACGGACACTTGCTCGTCGAGGGTGTGCCGGGTCTCGCGAAGACGCGCGCCATCAAGGTGCTGGCCGAGAGCATCGAGGGTGATTTTCACCGCCTGCAGTTCACGCCCGATCTGTTGCCGGCCGACCTGACGGGTACGGACATCTACCGTCCGCAGGAAGGGACCTTCGAGTTTCGCAAGGGTCCGCTGTTTCACAATCTGATTCTGGCCGATGAAATCAACCGTGCGCCGGCGAAGGTTCAGTCGGCGTTGCTGGAGGCGATGGAAGAGCGGCAAATCACGGTCGGTCAGACAAGCTATCCGCTTGAAGACCTGTTCATGGTGATGGCAACGCAAAATCCCATCGAGCAGGAGGGCACGTATCCGCTGCCCGAAGCGCAGCTCGATCGGTTCTTGCTGCACGTCGAGGTGACTTACCCGACGATCGAGGATGAGCGGCGCATTCTCGTTCTCAATCGCAACGAGGCGCTAAAGGGTGAGCGCGATCCTTTTCAGCCGCCCCAGTTGTTGTCGCTTGAATCGATCATGGCGGCGCGACAGGAGGTTCTGAACCTGCATCTCGCAAGCGAACTCGAGGAGTACATCGTCAATGTCGTCGTTGCGACGCGCAATCCCGGCGCCGTGAACCCCGCGCTTGACGGGCAGGTCCTGTACGGCGCCAGTCCGCGCGCGAGCATGGGAATCGACCGCGCGTCGCGCGCACATGCCTGGCTGGCGGGTCGCGATTTCGTCGGGCCGGAGGATATTCAGGCTGTAGCGCCCGACGTACTGCGTCACAGGCTGGTGCTGAGTTTCGAGGCTGAGGCCGATGGTGTCGACGCGAACTCGATCATCAAGGGAGTTCTGGATGGCGTTGGTGTGCCCTAGTGGTGCGGCAAGTTCACAGGCTGGATCACGTCCCCGATAACGAATCGCCGGTCAGTGTAAGTCAGGCCGGGCTGATTCGTCTCAATGCTCCCGCGCGCTCCATTGCGCTGGACGTGCTGCGGGTAAAATCGCTGCAAACCGGAGCCCATGTGTCGCATTTTCGCGGGCGCGGCATGGAGTTCGACGAATCGCGTCCCTACCAGCCGGGCGACGATCCGCGCAGCATCGACTGGCGCGTTACGGCTCGCAGCACCACGGCCTATACCAAGTTGTTCCGGGAAGAGCGCGAGCGGCCCGTGCTCGTCGTCGTGGATCTGCGAGCGAATATGCACTTTGCGACGCGTGGATGCTTCAAGTCGGTGAACGCCAGCCGCGCTGCAGCATTGCTGTCGTGGGCGGCCCATCATCGCGGCGATCGCCTCGGCGGTTTGATATTCGGGGACACGACCCATCGTGAACTCAGGCCGCGTCTTGGCCGCGGGGCAGCACTGCGTTTCATGCACGAACTCGCGGAGCATCCGGACTGGCACAACCGTGGCGTCGCAGAGGGTGCGGAGCCGTTGACGCTGGCCATGACTGCGTTGCGGCGCGTTGTACGACCGGGCAGCCTGGTTGTCGTCATCAGCGATTTCATCGGTTTTTCGCGATCCGCCCAGTCAACCTTGTCCAATGTGGCGCGGCACAATGAAGTGCTCGCCGTGTTTATGAGCGATCCGCTGGAACGACAGTTGCCGCCACCGGGGCGGTATCGGATCGTCTCGCCGGACGATGAATTGGCGATAGAGACGTTCTCGACCGCCGCAAGGCGCGATTACGAGGGTGAGTTCGTTCGCAGAGCCCAGGCGCTGGAAGCGTTTTGTCAGCGCTACGGCGTGCACCTGATGCCCATGTCAACGGACGAAGATCCGGTTTCCGCTTTACAAACCGCCCTGGGACGCAGGACGCACTAGCGATGAATCCCAACGAACTTCCCCTGCGTGATTTGCACTTGCCCGAGCCGATCGGCTGGCTGCCCCTGGCTCCGGTGTGGTGGCTGCTCATCGTCCTCGGCGTTGCGGGAGTGGGCTGGTTGTTGTTGCGAGCATGGCGAGCGCGCCAGTACTCTGCGCCGCGCCGTTTTGCGATTCGTGAACTGGCCGCATTCGAGGCGAGCTATTTATCGCATCGTGATGTCGTCGTCCTGGGTCGGCAGGTCTCGGAACTATTGCGTCGCAGCATGCTCGCTTATGCCCCGCGCAATGAAATTGCCGGCTTGACCGGTGAGTCGTGGCTGGCGTGGCTGGACCGCGGTCTGACGGTGCCGTATTTCCATACTGAAGGTGGCAAGAGTCTCTTGCACCTGCCGTATCGCGACCCCGAAAGCGACCTGAGCAATATCGATATCAACGCTTTGCTGGCAGCCGTGAAAATGCGTCTAGAGACGCCTGTTCGGGGAACGCGCTGATGTGGTCTCTTGCCTGGCCCTGGGTTTTGCTGGCGTTGCCGCTGCCGTTGATAATTCGCCGCATGCTGCCGGAGGCGAAGGGGCTTTCCGAGGCTGGGCTGCGAGTACCGAGCATCGACAGTTTTTCCACGCTGCGCGATCGTGCCGGCGCAGAACAGCTTTTGAACTGGCGATTCTGGGTGACAGCGCTCGCGTGGCTGCTGCTCGTGGTTGCGGCGGCGCGACCCGAACGCATCGGCGACGAACTTGATGTGCCGGTTGCCGGCCGCAATCTGATGCTGGCTGTCGATTTGTCCGGCAGCATGAATCAAAAAGACTTCGAGCTTGGTGGGTTGCGCGTTGATCGCCTGACCGCGACCAAGGCCGTCGCGAGCGATTTCATCGCTCGCCGCAAAGGCGATCGCATCGGTCTTATTCTGTTTGGGGAGCGCGCCTATCTGCAAGTGCCGCTGACGTTCGACCTCGACACCGTCAATATCCTGTTGATGGAATCGTTCATCGGTCTCGCCGGCGAAAAAACAGCGATCGGTGATGCCATTACTCTCGCGGTGCGGCGAATTTATGAGCAGGAAAAAGACCAGGGCGAGCAGGTCTTGGTCTTGCTCACAGACGGCGCGAATACGGCTGGCGAGGTCGAGCCGTCAAAGGCCGCAGAACTTGCCCGGCAGGTCGGCCTGCGAATCTACACGATCGGAATTGGCGCCGAACAGCTCGAGGTATCGTCACTGTTCGGTGGTCGTCGCAGCATTAATCCGTCCTCCGACCTCGATGAGGACACGCTCAAGCGGATCGCGCGAATGACGGGAGGTCGATATTTCCGCGCGACCGATACCGCAAGTCTGCAGGACATTTATAAACTGGTGGATGCGCTCGAGCCCGTTGAGGAGCCCGAATCAGGGTTTCAACCGGTCAAGTCCTACTACTTCCTGCCACTGGGACTGGCTTTCGGGCTGGCGTCGCTGTTGTGCGTGGTGAGTCTTTTGCAGCGCGTGACGCTGCGTGGATCAACGCTGGTGCGATCCGATGCCGGCTGAATTTCAATGGTTGCGTCCCGAATGGCTGCTGGCGGTGCCGGCCATCGTGTTACTGGCCGTGTTGCTGGCGCGCGGCAAGCTGGGGCCGGGCAGCTGGAAGTCGGTCGTAGATCCCGAACTCTTGCCGTTCGTGTTGTCGCGCATTCCCGGCCGGGGCAGGGACTACCGATGGTGGCTGCTCGGTCTGTGCGGCACAATCGCTGCCGTCGCACTGGCCGGACCCGTGTGGCAGCGCATCGAACAACCCGTATTCCGGGCAGAACAGGCACTGGTCCTGGCGCTCGATTTATCGAGGTCCATGGATGCACAGGACGTTGCACCGAGCCGCATCGCGCGCGCGAAACTGAAAATCCTCGACATACTGGAGCGTCGCAAGAGTGGGCAGACGGCGTTGCTGGTCTACTCGGCAAACGCGTTCACGGTAACTCCCCTGACCGACGACACCGACACAATTGCGCTGCTGGTGAACAGTTTGAGCACCGACATCATGCCCAGCCGCGGCAGTTATCCAGAAGTTGCGATTCGCAAAGGCCGGCAGCTGCTGGATCAGGCGAGTGTCGGATACGGTGAGGTGCTGCTGATAACCGACGGCGGTTCGTCGCCGGCAGCAACGGAGGCCGCGCGCGATCTGAAGGCGGCGGGTTATACCTTGTCCGTGCTTGGCGTCGGTACGATCGACGGTGCGCCAATCCCGCGCGCCAGTGGCGGATTCGTTACCGACAACCGCGGCAGAATCGCAGTGCCGCGATTGGAGATTTCAGGCCTGCGGGCGCTTGCCCAGGCGGGTGGTGGCCGATATTCGCAATTGTCCGCGGACACTCGCGACCTGGATTTTCTGCTTGCCGGTAAAGCGGCCGGCATCGGTGCGGTCGCAAGTACGCTTGTTACTGATCGTTGGCGTGAAGAAGGCCCATGGTTGTTGCTGCTGCTCTTGCCGCTGGCGGCTCTGGCGTTCCGCCGAGGCTGGGTGCTGGTCGCAGTGATTTTTATCGTACCGCTACCCCAGCCTGCGGTTGCAGCGTCGTGGAACGATCTTTGGTTGAACAAAGATCAGCAGGCACAGGCACAGTTGGCCAACGGCGAAGCCGCTATCGCCGCAGAGCTGTTCGAAAATTCCGACTGGCAGGCCGTGGCGCGATATCGGGCCGGAGACTATGCCGGCAGCGCCGCGCAATTTGCTGCAGGGGCCGATACGCGGAATCTCTACAACCTGGGAAATGCGATGGCCTTGCAGGGCGAGTTCGACTCGGCGATCGACGTTTACGAGCAGGTGCTGGAAATCGAGCCCGACAATGACGACGCACAATACAACCTCGAACTCGTTAAGGGGATCAGGGAGCAGCAACAGCAACAGGGTGACGGTCAACAATCTGACGAGAATTCGGGTGGCGCGGGCGAACGCTCGGATTCCGCAAGTCAGCCGGACCAACAAGGCCCGGAAAGACAGTCGCGGAGCGACTCGCAGCAAAGCGACTCTGTTGCCCGCGACGCCGAAGAAGTGAATCAAGAGGATATGCAGGCATTGCGAGATGAGCTGCAGCGTGCCGCCGAGGAGGCCCAAGCGGGCGAGCAGCCCCGGCAATTGTCGGCAGCGGAGCTTGCCGAGCGACGGCGGCAGCAGGAGAAGCAACAGGCGATGGAGCAATGGCTGCGGCGGGTTCCGGACGACCCCGGCGGTTTGTTGCGCCGCAAATTTCGCTATCAATATCAGCGCTCTGGAAAAGATCAGGATGGCAACAGCATCTGGCCAGACAACGAGGCGCAGCCGTGGTGACGACGCAGCGTAATTGTTTTCGTGATGCCTGCCTGATTTTCTGCGCGGCTTTGTTGCACGTGTCGGTGGCAGTTGCCGGCGTTGCCGTGAGTCTTGACCGACCATCCGTCGATCTGAACGAATCGTTCTTGCTCAAAATCGTCGTGGACTCGAACATCGACATGGAGCCCGATTTCACGGTGCTGGACGAGAATTTCTATCGCGGTCAGGTCAGTCAACTCAGCAACACCTCGATCATCAACGGCCAAATTCGGCGCAGCCGTACGTGGTCTATCGCTTTGATGGCGAAATCGACGGGCACGCAGGAAATTCCGGCGATAAGCATAGGCAACGAGACGAGTGAGCCGATCCCGATCGTCGTCAACGAACCGACAAATGCACCGCCGGGTGAAGCTGACGTCTTCGTGACCAGCGAAATTGACCAGACGGACGCGTATGTGCAGGCGCAAATACTGTATCGAATCAAAGTCTATCGTGCGGTGGCGACGCGTCAGCCGGCGTTGCGAGAGCCGACGATCACCGGTGTGGAAGCGCTCGTGGAATTGGCGGGTGATGAGCGTACCTACGAGACGGTGCTCAAAGGCAAGGCATACAGCGTGGTTGAACGCGTGCTTGCGATCTTCCCGCAGGAGAGTGGGGAGATCGCCATCTCGCCGGCAAAATTCGAAGCCCGCATTCTTCGTAACGGCCGTATAACCGGGCGCAAGGTTTTCGAATCGGGATCGCATACGATCAACGTATTGCCGATTCCGGCGCCGCCCGCCGACTTTCCGAATGCTGCGTGGTTGCCGGCGCGAGACGTGCAACTCAGCGAAGAATGGTCACGGGAGCCCAGCGAACTGGAGGCGGGCGAGCCGATCACCCGGCATGTGACGATCAGCGTGCTGGGCCAGATCGAAACGCAAATACCGGCAATAGAGCCGCCTGTCATCGACGGCATGAATGTCTATGCGGACAAGCCCGAGCTGACTCGCCGCATAGAGGCCGAGGGAATACGCGGCATTCGCAAGGATCAGTACGCGTTAATCGGCGTGCGCGGCGGGACCGTTGAAATTCCCGAACTCGAAGTTCCGTGGTGGAATATCGAGGCAGGGGAATGGCGCGTGGCGCGCTTGCCGGCGCGAACGCTTCGCATTGACGCACCCGCGGAAGCGGCAGTCGTGCCGCCGGGCGTTCCACCGGCCGCCTCCGCAGACGAGGCAGATGACCCACAGTCCTTGTCTGCAGCAGACGGTTTCTGGATACGCGTCAGCCAGCTGCTGGCGGCCGCCTGGTTGTTGACCGTGCTTTCGTGGTGGTGGTCGTCGCGGGACCGAAAACGGGAAACCAAAGAGCCACTGCCACCGCCGATCTACAAGCAACAGGCGAAATTTGTCAAAGCGGCGCGTAAAGCGGCTGCGGCCGGAGACAAGACAGGCGTACGCGACGCGATCATCGCTTGGGGTCGCCTGCAATGGCCTGGTAACGCGCCGCGGAATATCGGTGATTTCGCGTCCCGGGTGACCTCACCGCTGGCTGACGAGCTGCAAGCTCTGTCGGCAGTGAGTTACAGTAATGCGGCCGGGGAATGGAACGGCAAAGCACTTGGCAAAGCGCTGCGTTCCATCAGTGTTCTGGTCGCAGACGAAAAGGCGACAGAGCAACAGCCGCTGCCACCTCTGATGCCACCGGGTACCTGACTACCAGCGACCCGTATTTTCCATCGATGTCCAGGGTTCCTGTGGCGGCAACGCTTCCCCTTTTTGTAGCAGCTCTATCGAGATATTGTCGGGTGAACGCACGAAGGCCATATGCCCGTCGCGTGGTGGCCGGTTGATCGTTACACCCGCATCCATGAGTTTCTGGCAAAGCGCGTAAATGTCGTCGACTTGATAGGCGAGGTGGCCGAAATTGCGGCCCTCGTCATAGGGTTCAGGATCCCAGTTGTGAGTAAGCTCTACCTGAGCATCCTCATCGCCGGGTGCTGCGAGAAAAATCAGCGTAAATCGCCCCTGCTCACTGTCGTAGCGGTTCAGCTCCTGCAGACCGAGCTGCTTGCAATAAAAATTGAGCGAAGCCTCGATATCGGTGACGCGCACCATGGTATGCAGGAATTTCATTGTCTCGCTCCGTGATGGACTCGCATCGGGTTTGAACTCACAATGGTCGTTGATACGGGCGGCAACGGCAACTTGTGAACGATATTCGCACCATAACGGTGGACCTCGACGACACGCTTTGGGAAATTCACCCTGTGATCAAGCGTGCCGAACAGCACCTGTATGCCTGGTTAGCTGAGAATTACCCGCGCATCACCGAAATGTACGACCCGCAAGACATGCGTGAAGTTCGCTCGCAGGTGGTCGTGGAGTTCGCTGATCAAGCGCATGACCTGAGCTTTCTGCGACGCACGGTTCTCGGTCGCGTTGGGGCCGCCGCGGGTTACAACGCAGACTTCATCGACGATGCGTTCGAAGTATTCGATACGATTCGCAACGACGTCGATATTTTTCCTGAAGTGGTTCCGGCCCTGGAGGCATTGGGCGAGCGATATGTGCTGATTGCGGTGACGAACGGCAACGCGAGCCTTGCGAGGATCGGAATCGAGCATCTTTTCCACGACTTTGTAACAGCGGCGTCGGCCGGTGCCGCCAAGCCCGCCAAACAGATTTTTGATGTGGCGGTGCGAGCGGGTGGCGCGACGGCCGCTCAGACACTGCACGTCGGCGACCATCCTGAGTATGACGTCAACGGTGCACGGGAGGCCGGGCTGCGTACGGCGTGGGTTAATCGAGATGGTGCGCGGTGGCCCGATAATGCACCGTCACCCGATATCGAGATCGTCCATATCGGAGAGTTGGCGCGTTTGCTTGGTGGCGATGGCCAATGAAGGGACATCCGGTCATCATCTACGTGCCCGGTTTGTTACCCAAACCCGCACACGATTCGCATCGGGAGGCTTTGCTGCGCTGTCTGCTGGCCGGCATACGCCGCGTGGACGCGGATGTGGCCGACAGAATCGAGGCGACGACGGGCAGTTTCGGCATCGTTTCCTGGACTTACGACTTCTACGGTTCACATCGCGATATCAATATCGATCGGGCAGCAATTGAAGCCGTTATTGAGCAGCCGAGGGTCAGTGATCGCGATATCGCCGAGGCGTCGTCCTGGTCGCGGCGATTGACGCGCTGGATATATCACCTCGGCGATTTGCTGCCCTTCCTGATTCCGCATCTCACCAGCGAAAAAACGGAAGTTCATCTGCGCGACCTGCGGCGCTATATGCGCGACGACAAGGGCATCGCTGGCCGCACACGGCAGCTGCTCAAATTAAAGTTATTGGCTGCAACCGACGGACGGCATCCCATTTTGCTGATGGGCCACAGCATGGGATCGATTATTGCTTACGATTCGCTATGGGAACTCAGCCACAGTCACGACGGCTCCGTGGCAGTCGACGTTTTGCTGACGATGGGAAGCCCGCTTGGGCAGCGCATGATTCAGGACGAGATCAAGGGCCACGAGCTGGAGGGCGTAGGCCGATACCCAACGAACGTCCGGCGCTGGAAAAATCTTGCCGCTGTTGGCGATCTGACAGCCATCGACCCGTGGTTAGCAGACGACTTTTCGGAAATGATTACTCTGGATCTGGTCGATGAGATCGAAGACGAGGAGCTGCTGAATTATTTTCGCCTCAACGGCGAACTGAATGTGCACTCTGAGTACGGATATCTGGTCAACGAAAAAACCGCGCTCATCGTTGCCGACTGGTGGCGCGGTCACGATTCCGGTCTTGTTCCCTAGAAACTAGTTCGTCTCTATGTTGGGCTTGATGACGATATCGATGCGACGATTTCTGGCGCGGCCGAAACTGGTTTCGTTGCTGGAGACCGGGCGGGTCTCGCCGTAGCCGGTGGCGATGAGTCGATGCGCCGGAATCCGCATGGCGTTGATCATATATTGCTGCACGGATTCGGCTCGTTCCTGCGAAAGTATGTGGTTGGAATTGTCACCGCCATAAGAATCAGTATGTCCCTCGATCGTCAGCTCGCTGCGCGGAAATACATCGATCGCTTTTTCAACCTTGGCAAGCAATTCGAAATTTTCCGGCCGGATCTGCGATGCGCCACTGTCAAAAGTGAGTCCGACGAGGCGCAGAATAATTTTGTCACCCTCGCGGAATACGCGCGCCTCGCTGCGTGTGAATATCTTCTCAACCTGCGCAAACATCTGCTTAACTCGCGCTTGCGCTTCCAGACGCAAAATAAGTGCCGCGCGTTCTTCGGTTGCGCCGCCCAGGCGTTCATCCAGTGCGCGCAGCTCTTCTTCCATGTCAGCGACACGAATTTCGTTCTCCGATTTTTCCTGCCGCAGCGCCTGCAACTGATTGGTCTGGTCTTCGAGGAAAGCGACTAACTCTTCCGCGAGCCGGTCCGGGCCATCTTCCATATCCGGAACTGCGTCTGCCGCGCCGGCGATGGCCTGCAAAGGTTTCTCCCATCGCAATATGAGTTGTTCGGGTGTGATTTTCTTTTCACGGACTTTGCGCGCGACCTCGGACAAATTGATGGCGTGCTTGGCTTCGTAATTCGCCTGTTTCGCGAGACTGCGCGGTAAATCCGTGTCGTATCGATTGGTGTTGAGCTCGCGCTCTGCGTCGGCCAGCAATTGTTTCGCCTTGCCGAGCGTAATCGGGGCATAGCGACCCACACGGGCGCGGTCGGCGTCTGCGAGCAGGCGGCGCGTATTGCTAAGATACTGGGATTTGATTGCGGTCAGTTCGGCGTCCCGATACAAGCCGGATGCTTCAAATTCACGGCGTTTCGCGTTCCTTAAATCGCCTCTTTCCAGCAGCGTAATCGCAGAATTGAATTTGCGTTGTGCCTGGATCCAGATTTCCGGGGCCAGGCTGGGTGACAACGCGTTTGCCGCGTCTTGCCGACTCTTGATGGCCTGTGCCAGAGCGGTTTTCGTAAGGCTGGCAGCCTGGGCGGCTTTTCTGAAGTATTTTGTTGCATCGGCGGCATTGGAGCGGACGGACTGGATGTTTCTGCCGCGTCGCAGCGCTTCTTCAGCGTCGCGATATTCCCGCATGCCCCTTGTGTAGCTCCTGGGTGCGTACAGTTTCGCTTTCTCTGCATCGGCCGTTGCGAGGGCCGCGTCGGCTTCTTTAAAAAACGTCTTGCGGAGTTCGTCCTGTGCATATCCGGTGCCGGCAGCAAGCACCGCAACGGCCAATATGACGAATTTTATCAGACCGGTCTTGGCGATCATGTGTTCATTTCCCTTGGTTTCTGGCCAGTGTGGACCCGATGTTACATATGCTGTCGATCGAATTCTGTGCACCGTGTCCCCGATAACCGCGAATTTTACGCCAAAACCCGCATTAGTGTGACTTATGTCAAGTATCCGGCGATTGAGATGGAGCGAAAGGCAATCTGTGCTCTAGCTCACAGTTCGTGTGAGCCCGGAGGCGTAGATTGGTCACATGTCCGCTAAGTACTACACGCAGTTCATCTTGACCGATACGTACTATCGCGACGGCAACGAGTTCTGCGGCGTCGTAGAGCTCGCCGATCCAATGGAGCAGCACTCCGATTCGCGCGACATCGAAGCAATTTTGGCCCGCAATTTTGATCTGCAGAAGAACACCGTGAAATTGCTCAGCTGGTCGAGACTGCACTGATTTTACTGGCGTCTTAAACCTTTTTCCCCCTGATTTTCCCGGCTTCGGCCGGGATTTTTTTGTGCGTCATTTGTGCGACAATGCGTGCCCCCTGAGATACGGCCATCTGGCTAGCGCATGAGCAAAGAAGACAACACGATTCGTGGAATTTCCGTCGTTCCCAGCGGCCAGAAATACCAAACCGATGCTGGATTCCCGGCCGTCAAGAACGGCATAAAGCAACGCCGTGACAGCGAACCGATGATTCGCGGTGACAAACCCAAGTGGCTGCGCGCCAAAATGCCGTCAGGTGCCGGGTATTCGAATACCAGAAACATCGTTCATGCGAATCGACTGAGTACTGTCTGTGAAGAATCGATGTGCCCGAATATCGGCGAGTGCTGGAATGCCGGCACGGCGACGATCATGGTTCTGGGTTCCGTGTGTACGCGTGCCTGCCGCTTCTGCGCCGTCGATACCGGCAATCCCAGGGGTTGGCTGGATGCGGAAGAACCGCTGAATTCTGCCAGGGCGGTCAAATTGATGGGGCTCACTTATGTGGTCATCACTTCGGTCGACCGCGACGACCTGGACGACGGCGGCGCGGCGCATTACGCGGCATGCGTTCGCGAAATAAAGAAACTGAATGCTGGCACGGCGGTGGAAGCGCTGACGCCCGATTTCAATGGCGTACTCGAACATGTGGAGTTGGTCCTCGATTCGGGTATTGACGTATTTGCGCAAAACATTGAAACGGTCAAGCGGCTGACGCATCCGGTACGCGATCCCCGAGCCGGTTATGAGCAGACGATCAAGGTGCTGCGGCATGCCAAGGCGTATCGGCCACAGGTGTTGACCAAAACCAGCCTGATGTTGGGCTTGGGCGAGCGTGACAACGAAATCATGCAGACGATGGACGATTTGCGTGCCGCCGACGTCGATATTTTAACATTGGGCCAATACTTGCGGCCCACACAGAACCACTTGCCGGTGGAACGCTATGTGCCGCCGGAAGAGTTCAAGGCGTACCGTCAGGAGGGACTCGACAAGGGCTTCATCGAAGTCGTCGCAGGTCCGATGGTGCGCTCCAGCTATCGCGCCGAGCAAGTCTTGCAGAAGAACAATGTCGGCATCGCGATATGATTGAATTCCTGGCCGAGTACGGCCTGTTTCTCCTCAAGGTGATCACGGTCGTCGTCGGGATTGTCATCGTCATCGTGGTCGTCGCTTCTGCCGGACGCAGGGGCGCACACGAAGGACTGCAGGTCGAGAACCTCAACGAGAAGCAAGAGTCGCTTGCGGAATCCCTGCGCAGCGCGGTTTCGAGTAAGGATGAGCGCAAGAAAGCGGCCCGGAAAAAGAAGAAAAAGGACAAAGCTGCGGCGAAAGAGCATGTCAGGCGCCCGCGTAGTTTCGTCATCGATTTCAAGGGCGATTTAAAAGCCAGCGCCGTCGGGTCACTGCGCGAGGAAGTCAGCGCTATCCTGGATGTGGCGACCGAGGATGACGAGGTCATCCTCCGTCTCGAAAATCACGGCGGCGTTGTTCACGAGCACGGTCTGGCTGCATCGCAACTGGTGCGTATTCGTGATCACAACATTCGGTTGCTTGTGTGTATCGACAAGGTGGCTGCAAGCGGCGGTTATCTGATGGCCTGTGTTGCGACGAAAATATATGCGGCTCCGTTTGCTATTCTGGGGTCGATCGGAGTCCTGGCGCAAATTCCGAATTTCCGTCGCATGCTCGACAGTCACGGCATCGAGTTCGAACAAATAACGGCGGGCAAATACAAACGTACCGTTACGATGTTTGGCGAAAATACGGACGAAGACCGGGCAAAGCTGAAGGAAGAGCTCGAGGATGTGCATACGTTGTTCAAGGAGGCCGTTGCAAAATATCGGCCCGATCTCAATCTGGAGAAGATCGCAACCGGCGAACACTGGTACGGTACCCGTGCACTCGAACTGGGGCTTGCCGACGAGCTTTGTACGAGTGACGAATTGCTCAGTGATCGCGCCGCAGAGCGCGATCTGTATTCAGTGTGCTTTAAAATAAAGCAGCCGCTGCAAAAACGTCTTTTGGCGAATATTGACAGCGCACTGGAAAAGGTCGATGCGCTGGGCTGGCGGCGCAATTTCGAGTCGCGACTGCCGCGTTAGGCGCTGGAACTGATGGTCGCGGCGGCGGTCGAAGCATTGACGGGCCTGTCCAGGCGCAGGGCGCTATAATCTGTCGACTACTCGAGGAGCATTACGATCATGATTCGTTCCAAATTACTGATATCTCTGGTTTTCACGACTATTGTCGTCGCGGCATGCTCGACTTCGCCGACCGGGCGTACGCAGATAATCTGGAAATCAGACGCCGAAATGGAGGCACAGGCGGCGCGGGCTTTTAATGCCATGAAGTCCTCGATGCCGCTGACAACCAATCGCGCGAAAATCGATTTCGTTGCCTGCGTGGCGCAGGCGGTAGTGTCGGAGCTGGACCCGCCGTACAGTGACATCGAGTGGGAGCTGGCGATTTTCGAAAACAAGGAGGTTAATGCCTGGGCGATGCCGGGCGGAAAAATCGGCGTAAATACCGGCATTCTGGATATCACTGAAAATGAGCACCAGTTAGCCGCCGTTATCGGCCACGAAATCGCGCACGTGACGGCTCGCCATTCGAACGAACGGGCATCGCGGGCGTCGCTGACAGGAATCGGGATCGACGCACTAGCGATCATACTGGGCGGCGGCTTTACGGGTGGCACCTACACCGCGCAGCAGGCGTTAGGGGCGGGCGCAGCCTTTGGCTTTGCCCTGCCGATGAGCAGAGGTCAGGAGACAGAGGCCGACATTGTCGGACTGGAATACATGGCCAAGGCCGGCTTCGATCCACGCGCATCGGTTGATCTTTGGCAGAACATGACGGCGTTGTCAGACAAGAGTCCGCCGGAAATGCTGTCGACTCACCCGGCGAGCGCCACGAGAATCGAGAATCTGATTTCGCGCTGGCAGAAGACGTTGCCGCTTTACAACCAGGCGCTGGCAGACGGTAAGAGCCCGGGTTGCAAAAAGACCTGGGATTGATGCCGCAGGTCAGCAGGCCGAATCCGCCTAGTGCGTCATATCCGACGCCGACGACAACTCGGTAAGCAAGCGTTCGAACGCCGCCCAGCGGGACGCCTGATCGTCACCGGGTTTTTCTATGTAGGCTCTGACAATGTCCTGACCCAGATTGTAATTCAGCACATAGGAGCGATATTGCTCGATGAATCGCACGCTTTGTTCGGCATGCGCACGCGACAACAGACCGTATTTTTGACGTTGTTGAATGGCTTCGTCGCGGGAAATTTCGCCGTCCAGATACAACTGGGCCGTCGCGGTCAATGAGTGACTTAAGGCGACTGCGAGCTTGTTCAGCTTGTCCAGAACAGTCGCTTGCTCCACATTGAGGCCAGCAAGCGGAAAAAGTATCGCTCGCTCGTAATCGATTTTCTCGTCACGCGGAAACGCGAGGTGGACGCCATAGTTTGCGCTGCCCTCGGCAATCAGCGCTGCAGGGCTGAACAGCGGAAAGAGCGAAAATTCCACCCAGCCGTTGTCTAGTAGCAGCCGGTTCTCAACCAGGACGTTCCAGACATGGTGACCGGGATAGCCCTCGTGGCAGCCAAGATCGATGGCAGAGTCGATCTTCGTCGGAAAATCCAGGTTGATTTGCATCAGGCTTTCGTTCTCGCCCTGATACCAGTTGTACCCGGTCCAATTTTTGTCGTGAACGTATTCGAGCGTAAAATGTTCGTTGGGCGGCAAGGAAATGTGTTCGGCCGTTCGGCGCCTGCATTCCTGGATGGCGAGATTGACCAGCTGGTTGCGGGCTTCCTCCGGGATCGTCAGGCTGATCCGAAATGCATCAACCCTGTCTGCCAGGGCTCCGTCACCCGGCATCAGTTCCTCGATATGATCAAGGGCGCGATCGAATGCCGAGAAATCGTATTCCGGCAAAACTACGTCGTATATCAGCCGGGCTTCCGCGGCGAAAGAAAAGGTTTCGCCATTGGTCATGCGCATGCGGGTATCCATTGCCCGGACATTGCGCAGCAATGCCCTGTGCCGGACAATCGATTCGCCGTCGCGCAGCGACATCTCGTTCAGGTCGGAATACAGAGCCGAAATCGCGTCCGCTAAATCATCCTTGGACCGCAAATTATCCTTTGCCGCTTGCGCCCATTCGGCAGGACCGAGATAGGCGT
Organism: Pseudomonadota bacterium; assembly: GCA_022563255.1. Classification (GTDB taxonomy): domain Bacteria; phylum Pseudomonadota; class Gammaproteobacteria; order Steroidobacterales; family Woeseiaceae; genus UBA1847. Next base: position 184,999 of record JADFNS010000001.1, on the reverse strand, counting down.
CAACGTAGTCCGGATCGTAGTGACCTAATTCCAGCGCCAATTTAACGAAACGTTCTGCCTCGTCGTCGAGCGCGAATGCCGGCGCTGTCATCAGCAGCATCAGGCAGAGTGTCAGTGTCGATTTCATAGCAAGTTCCGGTAGCGGGTCGTAATGGCCGCCTCTTTCACGTTAGTATAACCGCCGTTTCTTTGTTGTATCGGTCTGCGACATGCCAATAAACAATTTTCCAGTTGCCCTGATCTTATTTTTTATGACATCGATTCCAGGTGTCGCAGTTGCCCAATCCGAATTGCCGCCGCCGGTTGTAACGCCGCAAGACGTCCCGTATCCGGGAGTCATCCGCCTCGTAGTGGATGCAACTGATATCGACCGGCACATTTTCTTCGTTCACGAGACCATTCCGGTGCGCGGTGGCGAGTCGTTGACTCTGATGTACCCGCAGTGGTTGCCCGCGAATCACTCGCCCCGCGGACGCGTCGATAAGCTGGCTGGACTCATGATTCACGCCGACGGCGACCGCGTGGAATGGACACGTGACCCGGTCAATGTATTCGCGTATCACGTGGAGGTTCCGGTCGGGGTGAAGACCCTTGAGCTCGAGTTTCAGTTCGTTTCGCCGACGGACGCCAAACAAGGCCGCATCGTGATGACGCCGGAAATGTTGAATTTACAGTGGACCGCAGTGACGTTGTATCCGGCAGGTCATTATGTGCGTCAGATCATGGTTGAACCCAGTGTGCGAGTTCCCGATGGCTGGCAAGTGGCGACAGCCCTGGAGACGGCATCGATCACCGGCAGCCTGATCGCCTTCAAAGCGCTGACTTTGGAGCATCTGATCGACTCGCCGATTTTCGCCGGACGGTATTTTAAGCGGCTGGACCTGAATCCGGGTGGCGCTGTCCCGGTGCATTTGAACATCGTGGCGGACCGCGACGACTTGCTGGCGATAACGCCCGAACAACTGGAAGTGCATCGAGCTCTCGTGCAGGAAGCGGGCAAACTGTATGGCTCGCATCATTACGAGCATTACGATTTTTTGCTCGCCCTGACCGATCGCATGGGTGGCATCGGTCTGGAGCATCATCAGTCGAGCGAAAACGGCGTGAAACCGACTTACTTCACGGCCTGGGAGGAGCATGCTCGCGGGCGGGATTTACTGGCGCACGAATACGTCCATTCCTGGAACGGCAAATTCCGTCGTCCGGCCGATCTCTGGACGCCCGACTACAATGTTCCGATGCGCGGCAGCCTGTTGTGGGTCTATGAGGGCCAGACGCAATACTGGGGAAAGGTTCTGGCCGCTCGCGCCGGGTTTCACAGCAAGCAACAAGCGCTGGACGCACTGGCCTATGTCGCTGCAATTTTCGATTATCGAGTCGGTCGGGAATGGCGGGCGCTCAAAGACACGACCAACGATCCCGTCGCATCGATGCGCCGGCCGCATCCCTGGCGCAGCTGGGGCCGCAGCGAAGACTACTATTCTGAAGGTCAGCTGATATGGCTCGATGCGGATACGTTAATCCGCGAAATGTCTGGCGGCGAAAAGTCACTGGATGATTTTGCAAGGACGTTCTTCGGCATCAATGATGGTAGCTTCGTGCCAGTCACTTATACGTTTGACGACGTCGTAGAGGCGCTGAACTCCGTTCAAGTTTACGACTGGGCAACGTTCCTCAGTGACCGGCTAAACGGCCACGGTCAGGGCGCTCCGCTGGACGGCATTCGGCGCGGCGGGTACGAACTCGTTTTCACCGCAACACCGTCGGAATATTTCGCAGGATCCGAGGCCAGCAGGGAAGAGACGGACTTGACGTTTTCCGTCGGCATGGTTATTTCGGCAGAGGGCGTTGTCACCGCAGTGCAGTGGGAGGGTCCCGCGTTCAATGAGGGCCTGACCGTCGGCAATGAGATAATCGCCATCAATGAAGTCGCGTTCGATGTCGACCATCTTAAGCGCGCGATTACGGGCGCGAAACAAGCGGGCGCCGCAATCGATATGCTCATCAAGGATGATGATCGATACCGCACGATCTCAATCGAGTATCGCGGCGGACTGCGTTATCCACACCTCGTGCGCCAGGGCAGCGAGCCCGCGTACCTGGACCTGATTTTCGCGCCAAAAGATTGATGCCAAAAATTCAGAAACCCACGGTTGCCGCCGCAGCCACGGCGGCTAACAGAACATAAATCAGGTACGCACCGCCTGCGAGTGCGGTCGTTTTTCCGCTGCTGAATTCTTTTGTTTCGACCGAAATAATATCCGCGATGGCTATTTCCTTGTTTTTGCCGGAAATGTGGTCGGCTGTAACAGCAGTAACCGTGAACTTATGCCTTTCGCCATTGGCCGTCGTTATTCTTACCGTATCGCCGACCTCAATGAGCGTTCCCACCGATATTTCTTGCTGAAGTTGTTCCGGTGGCATTTGTACATGTTGCAGGGACGAACATCCGCTGACCAGCAGCACTACAATAATCGTCGTAATCAGTCTCATGTCATTCACCTTTCTTTTTGCAAGATCGAGAGCAGATATTGGACGCTGAACGGCGTTCATTCCTGATGATTGTTTGATTAAATCATGAGGATTTCCGGCGAACATGACATAGCGGCGGCGATTACTCGAAATAGCGCCGAAATTCCTGCGGCAGACTCCCGAGATCGCGATGTTCTGCAGCAGTATCCGGTAGCGCTCGAGAATTAAAGGTATTCCAGAAGAGGCTCGATCCTGTCAATTTGCGGTCATCGAGGTCGTGCAGTAACGCCGCCAACGCTTTGCCCGTATAAGTTGTCTCGAGCGTCAAATCCAGTTGCTCGCGGGCAAGGTTCACTGCGCCGACTGTTGCGTCGTCGAATGCGGCGTAGCCACCGGCATAAAATTCGTCGCGCCATACAATTCGTGAACGATCCGCGAGCTCGGCCGGAAACGACGCGTCAAGACGATTCAAAAGCACGGCGGTCTTGCGCATCAATTTGACCAGCACGTCCGGCTTGACGAAGCGGCTGTCCGCGACCCGGACAGCGTGAATTTCGGTTGGCAGATTGGCGAGCGCAAGTCCCAGTGCGAGTCCCGCGACGCTTCCCATGGTGCCATTGGCCATGTAGATGCGATTGGGAGTTTCAATCTCGCCGGCGGCAATCTGGGCGGCGAGTTCCAGACCGGCATTGACGAATCCGACTGTGCCCAACCAACAGGTGCCACCCAACGGTATTACCCACGTTTGCCTGTTCTGCAGGTAGCGTCGAAATAAAGCCACGCGATCAGTGGATCCGCCATAGCGCACGATTTCGGTGCCGAGCTGCAAATGCATTTCGAGCGTTTTCTGAATGTTTGGAGTGCGTTTCTGGTGAGCTAAAAAACAGGTGCAGCCGAGCGCAAGCTTTTTCGCGAATATTGCGGTCGCCAGCGCATGATTCGAGCCAACAGCGCCGAACGTCGCCACGCGTTTGGCGCCACGTTCGACAGCGCGCTGAAAAATGTACTCAAGTTTGCGGATTTTGTTGCCGCCGTAGACCGCATTCGTCTGGTCGTCGTGCTTTATTGATATGGAATTTTTCCCGGCCGGGGTTTCTATCTCGTGATGTGAAACTGGCGTAGGCAAAGCGGCAAACGGAGTTTTTCGCAGTTTTTTCGCGAGAACCGGATAGGCGTTGCCGAGGTAGTCGATCATGACACCACAGATTAACCAAGTGCGCTGACGATCGCTAATGTTTAGAATACGGGCACGCTTATCTGACCGGGTACGGAGACGGGTTTGTCAGAAGCAGTAGACCGTGGCATCACGGTCACCGAAATCGCATCGATGGATCAACCCATCAAGGTGTGTCCAGAGACCACGGCTGCTTTCGTTGGCCGTGCGCTTCGTGGACCCTTGAATACGCCGGTCCTGGTCGAGAACTTCGGCGAATTTCGACGCCGCTTTGGTGATGTCTGGGGCAGGTCGAGTCTCGGGCCGGCGGCAAAGCAATTCTTCGAACACGATGGCAAGCGTTTGTACATAGTGCGGGTGGCAAACAATGCGCGTGGCGCGATGCTGTGCTTACCGGCCAGGGGATCCGCGCTGATTATGCGCGCGATAGAACCGGGATCAACAGAGTACGTTCGCGCGGCGATCGACTATGACGGTATCGGTGACGACGTCGACGAATTCTTCAATCTGACGCTGCAACGCGTCAATCCGGTCACCGGATTTGTCATTGACCAGGAGTTCTTCCGCGAGCTTTCCTGGATGGAGGCCGCCGATAGCTTCGTCGCTGATGCACTGCTGACTTCTGCGATAGCGCGTGTCGAGCGTCCGCATCCGACACACCGTCCTGAGCGAACGCTGGCAGCGGGGAGCATATATCAGTCCATATTCGTAGACCCGGTACAGGCCGGAACGGACGGCGTCGAGTTGACGGACTACGATCTGATCGGATCGCGGCGCGACCGCAGCGGCTTGTTTGCGCTTGAACAAACGGAACAATTTGACGTCCTGTACCTGCCGCCGCCGGGCAAAGGCAGGGACGCAGGGCCGGCAGCCGTCCTGGCGGCCGACATGTACAGCCGCGAGCGTGGGGCGGTGCTGATTGTTGATCCGCTGTCAGAATGGAAAACGGTGGCAGATGCCGCTGCCGGTGTGCGAGAACTGGGTTACGCCAGCCCCAATATGCTCGGTTATTTTCCCCGGGTAACGGAACGCAGCAGCGAAGATAGCGTGCCAAGACCGGCTGGCGGCGCGATCGCCGGATTGTTGTGCAGACAAGATCGAACGCACGGACCCTGGCTGAAACTGGATCAGGAGGCCAGGGGATTGCACCGCAGGCTGCGGCCTGTCGTCGAACTTGACGCCAGGGATGGTCGCTTGCTGAATCGCGCCGGACTGAACGCCGTAATGCGTGGTTCTGCCGGCAGAACCCGCCTGTCGGGATCCGTTACGATGGGTCGCGGGACCGGGACGCATCGCAGTTTCGCAAAATTACCAGTGCGCCGCTTTAGTTTGCAGCTTATCAACACCATTGCGCACGGGACTCGCTGGGCAGTCTTCGAGCGCGGCGATGCGGCGCTTGCAGAAAGAATTCGCGGTCAGATACTGACCTATCTGAACGGTCTTAACGATCTTGGCGCATTTGCCAGCGACGGTTTCTTCGTGCGATGCGATGCTGGCGTCAGTAAACGTTCTGTCGGCGGTGAACACGGCGTCACGATATTGCTGGTTTTTCATCCGGTCGGTTGCGACGAGCCCATCTCGCTGACATTACACCAGGATGCATCGGGCTTTCGGGCCACCAGCGCGGCGTTCGCACCGACGCTTTTCGGGTCAACGGAACCCGATGGGGAGCGTTACTAAGGTGGAGCATCGCGAGGCGGTGGTTGAACCACTGGGGCAAGCAGCATGACTTTGAAAAGATCGACACTCCTGATGACGTCATTGATGCTCGGCCTGGCGGCCTGCGGCGGCAGCTCGGACGGGGGCGCGCCGTTATCGCCGCCGCCACCAACTTTCTCGATTACCAAAGCGGAGGCGTTTCAGTTTCTCAATCAGACGACCTTTGGCGCCCTGGAGGCTGAGGCAAACCGGCTCATGACGATGGGCCATGAGGCCTGGATCGACGATCAAATGGCGAAACCGGCGTCGCTCAACTTGCCATTTCTCCAGTCATTGCCAATTGAGCAGCCGATGGGGCAGATGAACGTTGACCGGATCGATATCTGGTTTCGCAATGCCTTGCACGGCGACGACCAACTGCGTCAACGTGTTGCGTTCGCGTTCTCCGAAATCTTCGTCGTGTCACAAATCGGCGCCTTGAACAACCGGCCGTACTCAACCACCAGTTACTACGACATGCTGATCGTAAACGCGTTTGGCAATTACCGGGACTTGATTGAGAAAGTGACGTTGCATCCGGCGATGGGTGTTTATCTGAGCATGCTAAGCAACGAGAAGCCGGACGTCGAAAACAATATTCGGCCGGACGAAAACTACGCGCGTGAGCTAATGCAGTTGTTCTCGATCGGCCTGGTCGAACTAAACCAGGATGGCAGCCGGATACTCGACGATCTGGGCCAGGCAATACCGACCTATGATCAGTCGATCATCGAGGGATTCGCCCATGTTTACACGGGCTGGACGTACGCCAATACGGGGCGCTTCAGGGACCCGCAGAGGAGTCTGCGAAACGACGTGCTGCCGATGTCTTTGTGGCCTGAATTTCATGATACTGGAGCCAAGAAGCTTCTTAACGGCGTCACGATTCCGGCAGGTCGGTCCGGCGAACAGGATTTGGCCGACGCGCTCGACAATATTTTCAATCATCCAAACGTGGGCCCATTTATCGCGATTCGCCTGATACAGCGACTGGTCACGAGCAATCCGTCGCCAGGTTACGTGTCACGCGTCGCTGGCTTATTTGCTGACAATGGTGCAGGTATACGCGGCGATCTCGGCGCGGTGATCAAGGCGATCTTGCTGGATGATGAAGCGCGACCACTTGAGCACATGGAACTGGACGGCAAAATCAAGGAGCCGCTGATACGGCTTACGCAGTTGTGGCGCAGCTACGACGCAACCTCGACAAGCGGCCGCTACGCGTTTCGCAGCATCAATGTCGTGCTGGGACAAGGGCCGCTGCAGGCACCGCATGTTTTCAACTTTTTCAGCCCGTTCTACGCACCGCCGGGAGAAATACGCGACAGCAACCTGGTAGCGCCGGAACTTGAAATCGCGACTGAGTACCAGAATACTTTCATTACGAACTTCATGTTCCTGCAGATGTTTCGACTGAATTCGACCAACCCGGACTTGCGCGACGACAACATCTACATAAATTTTGAAGCTGAGATTTCGATTGCGGCCGATATAGATCAGTTGATCGACACCGTCGCAGGGAAGCTCCTGGGCGGAGATATCTCCACCACGCTACGCAATGAAATCGCCGGGATGCTTGCTCTGATTCCGGAAACGGAAGCGGCGGTGCGTGCTGCGGAAACCATCTATTTAATCGTGACATCACCGGAATACGCGTACCAGCGTTAGGCACGGCGGTTGGCCGGGAGAACATTTCATGAAAAAAATCAATCGACGCGATTTCCTGATAAACACCAGTGCGGTGGCCGCAATTGCCAGTACGCCGGGCATGGCGTACTCGCAAGTTTTTGGCAGTTCCGCTCCGTTTACTGATTATCGCGCTCTCGTATGCGTCTTTCTGCATGGCGGAAATGATTCGTTCAATATGCTCGTGCCGAACTCCACGGCTGAATACAACGCGTACGCGGCGTCCCGGCAAAATCTCGCGATCCCCCAGGGGGATTTGCTGCCGATCAATCCGGTATCGCTGGCTCCAGGGTCGGAGCCGTTCGGGCTGCACCCTTCCATGGCCGGCATGCAGACGCTGTTTGAGTTGGGCAATGCAGCATTTGTTGCGAACCTGGGGCCACTCGTCGAACCGACGAGCAAAACGCAGTTTCAGGAACAGTCCGTTATCTTGCCGTCGCAACTGTTTTCGCATAACGACCAGCAGTCCCAGTGGCACTCCCTGAAAGGGGCCAATACGAGCAAGACAGGCTGGGCGGGCCGGATAGCGGACCTGATCGAGCCAGACGTCACAGGCCAGGCGATGGCTACCAATGCGTCGCTATCCGGCACCAATTTATTTCAGTCTGCCGATAGTACTTTCGCTTATGTGATGGGAGAGGCGGGACCGCTGCAGTTCGCAGGGTTCTCCGACGATCCCGCGAACATACTTTTCGATCAGAGACTGGCGTTCCAGAATATTATCGAAGCACAATACGATTCTATTTATGAGCGCGGCTTCGCCGACACCCAAAGGCGCGCTATCGATGTGGCAGACCGAATCTTTGCGGCGATCCGCAACGCTGAAGATTCGGGAATCATCACGACGGTATTTCCGACTACGCCGCTCGGCGGGCAACTGTCGACCGTTGCGAAACTGATCGTGTCGCGTGATGAACTGAGCATGCAGCGCCAGATATTTTTTGTGGGCATTGGCGGATTCGATTCCCATGACAACCAGAATCGGGATCAACCCGGGCTTCTGGCTGGTATCAGCGAGGCGTTGGCTGCGTTCTATGCGGCGACCGTCGATATAGGGTTGGCGGACAGCGTCACGACGTTCACGCAGTCCGATTTTGGACGCACATTGACGTCTAACGGCGACGGTTCCGATCACGCCTGGGGCGGGAATCAAATTGTTCTCGGTGGCGCGGTGCGCGGCCGGGACATCTACGGCAGCTTTCCGGTCCTCGAGATTGGCGGCGCGGAGGATGTCGGTGGCGGTCGTATGATACCGTCAACATCAGCAGACCAATACGCGGCGACGCTTGCAAAATGGTTCGGCATACGCGACGCAGACCTTGACGCCATTGCCCCCAACCTCTCGAACTTTGCACAACGCGACCTTGGGTTTATGATTCCCTGATTCCAGTTCAGGGGCCCCAAAATGAAAAACTCCGTTGCAGCGTTGATCGCTGTTGTACTCCTTGCGGCCGGTTGCGGCGGCACCGATAATCAGGCAGCGAACGAAGCGACCGCAGTTGACGCGACCACCACGTTGCACACGCTCTTCGATGAGCATTTCGAGCGCGGTCTCGAAATGAATCCACTTAGAGCGACGTCGATTGGCGATTACCGCTTCAACGACAGGCTGGCGAACTCCAACAGCCCCGAATACATTGCAGCCGCGACGGCGATGGATCAGGAATTCTTGCGGCGCCTGCTCAAAATCGATCGTGGCGTATTGAGCTACCAGGATCAGCTGAGCTACGACCTGTTCAGGATTAAACGCGAACAGTCGCTGGAGGGCAGGCAATTTCCTTCGCACCTGCAGCCAATCAATCAGTTCTATGCGATCACGAGTTCCTTCGTGCAACTGGGCAGTGGCACCAGCGTGCATCCGTTCAAAACCGTCAAGGACTACGACGACTTCCTGAGCCGTGCCGACGACTTTGCACTCATCGTTGACCAGATCATCACGAACATGAAAGAAGGCATGCGACAAGGCGTGACGCAGCCGCGCATTCTGATGGAGAAACTGCTGCCGCAGATAGACTCGCAGATCGTTGACGATCCGACGGCCAGCCGTTTTTTTGCGCCGCTCAGCGAGTTGCCTGCAGACTTCAGTGATGCGGATCGTGAGCGCCTGATCGCGGCATATGAAGACAAGATCAGCAACACGATTATTCCTGCCTACAGGCGTATCAGCAATTTTCTCGGTGACGAATATCTCGGCGCGGCCCGGGAGACGGTCGGCCTTTATGCACAGCCGAACGGTGAGGCCTGGTACGCCTATATGGTGCGCTTGCGGACGACAACCGATCTGACGCCCGAGGAAATTCATCAAATCGGTCTCGATGAAGTGGCCCGGATCCAGGACGAGATGCGGGGCGTGATGGAAACGGTCGGTTTCGAAGGGGGACTCGCGGAATTCTTTGAATTCGTCAATACCGATGAGCAGTTTTTCTATGACGAACCCGAAGAGTTGATTCAAGGATATCGCGACATGTCCGATCACATTACACAACTGTCGAAAAACCTGTTCGCTGTGTTCCCTGAAAGCGCGTTTGAAGTGCGGCGCGTGGAGCCGTTTCGTGAGGCGTCTGCTGCCGGCGGTTCTTACCGGTCGGGCACGCCAGACGGGTCGCGTCCGGGTGTTTTTTACGCCAATGCATACAACATCAAGGCGCGCGGCAAGTGGGCGATGGAGTCATTGTTCCTGCACGAGGCGATTCCCGGGCACCATTTTCAAATCATGCTGCAACGGGAAAACGAGGATTTGCCGAAATTCCGGCGATTCGGCAGATTTACAGCCTATTCGGAAGGCTGGGGTCTGTACGCCGAGTCGCTGGGCAAAGAGTTGGGCGTTTACACGGATCCCTATCAATACTTTGGCGGGCTGAACGCCGAACTGTGGCGCTCAATTCGACTCGTTGTCGACACCGGCATGCACGCCAAGCAGTGGTCGCGGCAGGATGTGCTTGACTATATGTACGCTAACTCAGCGGTCGCAGAAGTACGCGCCGTGGCCGAGGCCGAGCGCTTCATGGCGATTCCGGGACAAGCGCTGGCATACAAAATAGGCCAGCTCAAAATTCGCGAGATTCGCAACAACGCCGAGGCGCGATTGGGTGACAAATTCAGTGTCAAGGATTTCCACACGCAGATTTTGCAAGATGGACCGATGCCGCTGTCGATGCTTGAGGCCAAGCTTGCGCGCTGGGTAGAATCACAATTGTAGACTGAGGAAACATGAAACTCGATCGGTTCATTCGCGTCGCGATCGCAGTCGTAATATTTCTTGTCTTTGTGTTTGCGACTGGGGCGTTGCTGTTTATCACCGAAGCCGCGCTCAATGTCTGGGATCGTCTGCGCGCGGGCCCGGCGGCGTTATTGTACGCCTATGTCGCAGTCATCGTGTCGCTTGCCGTGGCCACGGCGTGGTTCATCTGGCGGCTCGTCGTCAAGAAGAAAGTCGCGCCGGCGCGAAGCGCCACGCCGCTTTCAAAAAACGAGATCGAACGTCGACTGCACGAAGCTGCAGCGGCTGGCGTCGATGTCAGCGGCGCGCAGGCGGAACTCCAGGCGCTTGCCGCACGCCAGGCGGCGGGCGCCATACATCTGTGTTTTTTCGGTGAGGTCAGTACCGGCAAAAGCTCGTTGCTCAAAGCCCTGGTGCCCGATGCGGACGTATTGATCGACGTTGTCGCCGGGTCGACAGATGATGTCCGCCATTACCGTTGGCGTAACGCTGCCGGCAGCGAAATATATCTGACGGACGTTCCCGGGATCGGTGGCCACGAAGCTGGCCTGCACGAGGCCGCCGCCGCAGAGGCCAGGCGGGCGCACCTGGTGCTGTTTGTTTGCGACGGCGATCTCACGCGGGCCGAGCTGAACGCGGTCAGCGCCCTGCTCACCTTCGACAAGCCGCTCATCCTGGTACTCAACAAAGCGGATCGATTCGATGCTCAGGAGCAGGCGACTTTAATGCAACGCCTGTTGCAGCGAATCGACGAGCTGGGTGGCGAGGTACGACGGGATCAGGTGGTCGCTGTAAGCGCTGGCGGCGATGTCGACGTTGTCAAGCGTCATGCGGATGGTCGCGAAGAGACTGTTCGCAGAAAAACCGGGGCGGATATCGGCGTTCTGGTCGTGGCGATCAACCGACTCCTGGGTGGCGACACGCAATCACTGGATGTGCGCAGAGAGCGTGCGGTATTTCAGATCGCCGCTGAGAAACTGCAGGCGGCAGAAAGTGACTATCGGCTGCAACGCGCCGAGCAAATTATTCGCGGCGCAACGCGCAAGGCCGTCATCGGCGCAATGGCGGCGGTGAGCCCAGGAACCGACATCCTGGTGCAGGGTTATATTGGCACCCGGATGACGCAAGAGCTGTGCAAGCTATTCGATGCGTCGCCGCGGGATCTGGATGTTGAGGAGTTTCTGTCACTGGGTCAAAGCCGCGTCGGCCGCGCTCTGCCACTGTCGCTGGCCGTTGCCGGCAACGGACTCAAGGCGTTTCCGGGGCTTGGCACCGTAGCCGGGGGATTGGTGCACGCCGTCGCTTACGGCCTGATTTTTGATGCGCTAGGGCGCAGCCTTGTGCTGACTCTAAGCCGCCATGGCGAGTTGATTCCGGCGACGGCGGCATGCGTTTTTGAGGAAGGTATCAGTGAGCATTTGGAAGCGGGCGTTCGCCGCATTGCCAGGATGGCGCTGGACGAAAAAACCGACTGAGCAGGCTGCGGACGACGGTGCCGGGCACCTGAGTCTTGCCCGCGAGAGCCTGCGCGAGCTGATTGGCGACGCTCGCCTGCCCGATGGAGTGCGCGAGTCTCTTGCACACGACTACAACGCCGTTGAATCGATGCTCGACAAGCTTGAGCACGGCCATTTGCATCTTTCTGTCCTGGGCCGGGTCAGTACCGGCAAGTCCTCGCTGCTCAACGCTCTGCTGGGCGAAGAACGGTTTTCCGTGAGCCCGTTGCACGGCGAAACCCGGCACTCCTCAATGCACGCCTGGCGCGAGGCTGAGGCTGGCGGTATTTTTCTGATCGACACGCCCGGGCTCGACGAAGCCGGAGGGGAAGACCGCGAATTGTTGGCGAAAGAAGTGGCGGGCAGGTCCGATCTTGTTATTTTTGTACTCGATGGCGACATTACCGATACTGAGCTCGACGCGTTGCGAGCGGCGTTATCACAGGGGCGCCCGATACTGGTGGCCCTGAACAAGGCCGATCTGTACACGAGCGCCGAACGTGCGGCATTGCTCAAATCCGTGCGCGACAAAACGGCAGGATTAATCGACCCTGAACATATTATCGCGGTGGCCGCGCAACCTCGGCCGCAGATCGTGATCGCCGTTGATAGCGATGGCGACGAATGCGAATCAGAGCGACCGCGCCGTCCGGATGTTGCGGTACTGCGCTTGCTTCTGTGGCGAATACTTGAAACCGAAGGCAAGACGCTGGCCGCGCTAAACGCCAGCTTGTTCGCCGCGGATTTGTCCGACCAGGTTGGACGGCGCGTGCTGGCAGCGAGGCGCGAGCTGGGTGAAAAGCTGGTTCGTACTTACTGTGTCGCCAAGGGAATCGCGGTGGCTTTCAATCCTGTTCCTGTCGCCGATCTGTTCGCAGCCGCTTTTATCGACGTTGGCATGGTTGTGCACCTGTCGAAAGTCTACGATCTGCCGCTGAGCCGGAAGGAAGCCGGGAAGATCGTCACGGTGATCATGATTGAGTCGGCAGCATTGATGGGTACGGTATGGGCGCTGCATTTCGTATCGAGTGCGTTAAAGGTAGGGACTATCGGTTTGTCGACGGTCCTGACGGCAGGTGCGCAAGGCTCCATCGCGTATTACAGCACCTACCTGGTTGGAAAAGCGGCGGCCGAATATCTGGCACAAGGCAAGTCCTGGGGCGAGGGTGGGCCGAAAGACGTTGTCAGGAAAATACTGGATTCACTCGATCGCGATTCAGTGCTGCGCGATGCGAAACAGGAAATTCTGGCGCGCATGGGAATGAGTTGAGATGGCGACACTGGACCGCGAAACTCGTCTGCGTCGAATCTGGGAAACCGTCCAGGATATTCCGGCAGGATGCGTGGCTAATTACGGGCAGATCGCGGAGCTTGCGGGCATTCCTCGCGGCGCCAGGCAGGTCGGTTACGCGTTGCGATGTGCGCCCGCCGAGATGCAACTCCCGTGGCATCGCGTTGTGGCTGCGACCGGAAAAAGCGCCTTCGGCCGGGACAGCCAGCCGTTCAGGACGCAGCGTGATCGGCTGGCCGATGAAGGCGTTCAATTTGTTAACGGCAAAGTGGACCTGGATAAATACCGCTGGGCGCCGGCATTAGATGAGATACTGTGGAAACCCAGCTCCACATGGGACGAAGAGTGAGCCTGGAACGCAAACTACGATCACGAATGCTGAATATTATTTGTAGCCCGCGAACGCGCAAATTGCGGCGCCTGCTCACGGAAAAACGGCGCCGGCTGACCCGGCAGCCGCACGTTGTCTCGGTATTCCTGCAACTCGACGATCCTTATTCCTACATCCTCTCGTATTACCTGACGAGCCTGAAATCGCACTACGATATCGAATTGCGCTTGTATTTGTCGCAAGCGAGGGGCGCCGAATTCCAACCCGCCCCTGAGCTTCTGGCCGAATACGCGGTCGCCGATTGCGCCAGACTTGCCCGGGAACTGAGCATTCCGTTTCTCGACAAGGGCGGCTATCCGCCGACCGAGTATCGAGTCGGACTATCCGATGCGGTTGCGGCAAGCGGCGAACAGAGCGATGCAGAGCTGCTGCGAGCGCTTGCCATTTTTTGGCGAGGCGACAGCGAAGCGGCGTCACGAATGAGCGTGACAGCGAGTTCGGGGGGCAAGTCTGCTGCTGTTATCGATCGGGCGCAGCAGCTGCAGCGGAAACTTGGTCATTACAACAGTGCGATGCTGCATTACGGTGGCGAGTGGTACTGGGGCGTCGATCGTTTGCATTACCTGACCAATCGACTTGACGAACTTGGTGCGGCAAACGGCGATACGCAACATCCGTTGCTCGCATCAATCAGGCAGGCGATGAAGATAAGCTTACCCGTCAAGCCTCCGGCGGCGGCCAGGGACCTTCCCGCTATCGAGTTTTTCTACTCGCTGCGCAGCCCGTATTCGTATTTATTGCTGCAACGCATTTACGAAATCGCCGACGCGTTCGGCGTCGAACTCAATCTGCGTCTGATTTTGCCCATGGTGATGCGCGGCATGCAAGTGCCGCGATCAAAACTGTTGTATATCGCCATGGATGCAGCGCGGGAAGCGGACCGCCTGGGAATTGTGTTCGGCAAATTGGCGGATCCTGTCGGGTCGGGCGTCGAGCGTTGTCTCGCTGTTTATCAATACGCGCAGTCGGAAAATCGCGGTCGGGAGTTCTTGCTCAATGCGGGCACTGCCATCTGGGGGCAAGGGATTGATGTTGCGACCGATACGGGCATGCGCAAGGTAACCGGACGCACGGGATTGTTCTGGCCGGGTGTCAAAGCGGCCATGAAAAGTGACGACTGGCGTGAGTCAGTTGAGGCCAATCGCGAGTCGATGATGGACTCCGGTTCCTGGGGCGTGCCGACGATGCACATGGGTGATTTTGTCGCCTGGGGTCAGGATCGCGACTGGCTGCTCGTAAGACACATCGAAGAACTGTGCGATACGGGGGATGGCATACTGGTATGACGACGGTGATTTTTTCGCACGGGCAGGAAAGCGGTCCATGGGGCACCAAGATTCGCTCCATGGCAGAGCGTGTTAAAGAACTCGGGTGCGCGGTCGGGAGTATCGACTACCAGGGCATCGCCGATCCGGGTGAACGCGTCGAAAAGCTGATTCGGGAGTGCGCTGGCATCGACGACAGTCTCGTGCTCGTGGGCTCGAGTATGGGTGGGCACGTCGCGACCGCCGCCGCAGAAACGGCGCAAGCCATCGGCTTATTTGTATTGGCGCCCGCCTATTACATGGAGGGATACGAAGATTTCACCCCGCCGGCGCCGGACATGCCCATTTGCATCGTGCACGGCTGGCATGACGATATCGTACCGGTTGAAAACAGCATTCGCTTCGCACGTAGTTGCCGTGCCACATTGCACCTGGTGGACGGAGGCCATCGACTGACGGATAACATTGACGAAATCAACGTCTATCTGGAACAATTCATCATTCGCGTACTTGGGGATTCCAGGTAACCGGGAGGAAAAACATGAAATCTGTACTGATTGTAATGGCGAGCCTGGTTTTGTTCGCATGCGGTGGCGACGATTCCGATCGCTCCGCCGAAAAAGCGCCCGCAAACGTCATCGACGAGCTTGCCGACACCATGCACAGCGCTATTGATAAGGCCGAGGCCGTCGAAGATCTCCTCCTGGAGAACAAGGAAGCCCTGGATGAGGCGATTGAGGAAGCGACCGACTAGAAAAAGCGCCGGGCGTTGATTACAGTTCCAGGCGCATACCTTCCCGCGCGAACCTGAAACCGCGCTTCTCTACTTCGGTCTGCTCCGGGCTGCCGTCGACCAGCAGAGGATTGCTGTGATTCATGTGAATGAAGATCACACGAGACTTTTCTTCGCTACTAAGTTCAGCAAAAAGATCCATAGTTTCAGTAACGAACGGGTGTGGAATCTGGCTCATGTCACGACCGGGCATTTCCGTGTCGGCGAAGAATGTCGCGTCCAGCAGGGCGTAGTCGACGGAGCGAACAATATCCCGGATATCCGTTTCCCAGCGATCCCACTTGTCGATATCAGGAATAAAGACCGCTGATTTACGCGGACCGTCTATGCGATAGCCAACCGTCTCAGAATACTCGTCGCGATGGGGTACGCGGAACGGCGTAACGCGCAGCTGATCACTGAACACCACAGGCTTGCCGTTCGCGAGTCGAATCAGTTCGATATTCTCTAAATGAACCAGCTGATCCCATGGGCCGTTAGTCGAGAGAAAGTCGTACATCCGCGGCATGGCATACACGGGCACATTTTCCGAGCCGCTGGCTTCGCGGCCGAAATGCATGAGGCCGGTGTAGTGACCCATGTGAGCATGGGTCAGAAACACGCCCCGCAGCACATATTCGGTATCAGGCGCGGCGAGATTCAGCCGGTACAGCTGATCGCGGATATCTGGCGTTGCGTCGAACAGCAGCTTGGTCTTTGCCGGGCCGTCGATGATGGCAATTGAGCTCGTGCCGCGGCGTAAATCCTTGTTTTCCCATGCGCGGATGCAATGGGGCTGATAGCAGTTGAGCTGTGGGTAGCCGGCGTCCTGCGCGATGCCAAGCACTTGAATTGACACGGAAGTATCTGCCATGGACGAGGTGGCAACGAGCATTGCCACAGCGCTAATGAGTCGTTTTAGCATGGAAAATCCCCTTCGCAGGTTCAGGGCAGTATGTCATATGGATGCAGAAGTCAACGGTTTGCCGGCACCGTCTTTTGGGTAAACTTAGGAGACCATGAACATCGCAGGTTTCATATTTCGCCCGTTCTACTGGTTATCGGGAAAGGTGTTCTCGATCTGGGCCCGCCCCGCGATCCAGCCTGAGTCTCCGGCACAATACCTTACCGACGGTAGTGCGGCGGTTTGCTATGTGCTCGAGACTGGCGGTCTGGCGGACGTACTGGCGCTGGAGAAAGCTTGCGCCAAGCACGGGTTGCCGTCCCCGACGGAATCCTTTCAGTTTTGCGGGGTTCGCGAGGCGCGGCGTATCGTCATCATGCGTCATACGCAGGGACTGTGGGTACGCCGCCCCGCCACGACCGGGTCCCGGCGATTGCAGCGCCTGGTGGAGGGCGCGAAAAAATGCAAACAGGAATTGCTGCTCATCCCGGTCGCGATCTACTGGGGGCGGTCGCCGGACAAAGAGCGGTCCCTGCTCAAACTGATGTTTGCGGAAAACTGGGATGTCGTTGGCCGCACACGAAAGTTTTTTGTAACGCTGGCGCACGGCCGGAATACGCTGCTTCGGTTCAGTGAAGCGCTGCCGATTCGCAGCGTCTTCACCGTCGACATGGAAGTGTCCATCGCGTTTCGAAAAGTGTCTCGTATTCTTCGCGTCCACTTTCGGCAGCGGCGTAAGGTGACAGTCGGGCCGGACCTGTCACATCGTCGCACGCTCGTCAAACAAGTGCTGCGCGCTCCGACGGTGCGCCGCGTCATCGACGCTGAGGCAGGCGACGATTATCGCAAGCAGGAGGTAGTGCGGCGCAAGGCAGAGAAATACGCGCTTGAAATTGCGGCTGATATTTCCTATCCAACGATTCGCATCGTTTTTCGATTCCTGAAGTGGCTGTGGAACCGCATCTACGACGGCATCGAGCTGCATCATATGGAGCGTCTGCATGATGTCGCCAGGGGCAAGGAAATTGTGTACGTGCCATGTCACCGTAGCCATATCGATTACCTGCTGCTTGGCTATGTCACTTATGAGGCGGGTCTGCATTTGCCGCATGTGGCCGCCGGAATCAATCTGAACATGCCGATCGTGGGAAATATTCTGCGACGTGTAGGCGCGTTTTTCTTGCGCCGCAGTTTCAAAGGCAATCGCTTGTATGCAGCGGTATTCGATTCCTACATTCATCAGATACTGGTGAAAGGCCATTCGATGGAGTACTTCATCGAAGGTGGGCGCAGTCGTACGGGACGCCTGCTGTCGCCGAAAGGCGGCATGCTGATGATGACAGTTAATTCCTACGTTAAGAGCCCCGATCGTCCCATCGTGTTCGTGCCGGTGTATTTTGGTTACGAAAAACTGATCGAAGGCGACGCATTTATCAGTGAACTGGGTGGTGCGCAGAAGAAGAAGGAATCGATTGGTGGTTTGATCAGGTCGATCAGGTCATTGCGGGATCAGTTTGGCAAGGTTTACGTCAATATCGCCGATCCCATCGAACTGGAGCCCATCCTCAGCCGCACACAACCGCAATGGCGTGAATATGAGCCGGACGATGGCGAACGACCGCAGTGGGTCGCCGATGTCGTGGATGAGCTCGGCGAAAAAATCATGCAAGGCATCAATTCAGCCGCGGCCGTCACTCCAATCAGTTTGCTGGCGCTGGTGTTGCTATCGACACCGCGGCAAAAGATCGGATTGGACGAGCTGCGGCGGCAACTCGAGCTCAGTCTGCGATTGCTGCAGCGATTCCGTTACTCGGATTCGGTAACGTTACCGACCTGGAGCGCGGACCGGATCATCGAGCACGGGGAGAAGCTCGAAGTCATCAGTCGTACGACCCACCCGATGGGCGAGGTCATTCATATGACCGAACACACGGCCGTTTTGATGACGTATTTTCGCAACAACATTTTGCATCTGCTGGCGATACCCGCGTCAGTTGCCTGCTGCTTTATCCAGGGACGGCAGATCGAACACGCGGAACTGCAACGCCTGATTCGCCTGACGTATCCATTCTTAAAGAAAGAGTTGTGTCTCAAGTGGGATTACGACGACATTGACGATGTTACATCTGAGGCCATCAACGCCTTGATCGACATGGAGATATTGAGTCGCAGCACCAACAGCAAGAATCTCGTCAGGCCACCGGCCGGATCGGAGAAGGCGTTTCAGTTGCTGATGTTAGGGCAATCGATGGTGCCGATGATGCAGCGCTTCTATCTGGTCATCGCGATTCTTGTTCGCAACGGATCGGGCACGCTCTCAAGGCGTCGCCTCGAAAGCATGTGTCAGCAGAGCGCCGAGCGCTTGTCGATGATTTATGGACTGCATTCGCCAGACTTTTTCAACAAATCGCTATTTCAGGATTTCATACGCACGCTGCAGAGCATTGACATCCTGAGGCGGAATTCCGATGGATTCATTGAGTTCGACGACGAACTGACAAACATCGGAGCCGACGCACGCCTCGTACTGGGAGAAGAAATTCGTCACAGTATTTTGTCGCTTACTGCCGACGAAAAAAACCAGGCGTCAGGCTGACAGATGAAAGTCGTATCGCTTTATCGGTTCCTGGATCTCGAGAATCCGTCCGCCTTTCGTGATCAATTGCAGGAGATTTGTGACGAACAGGGATTGCTCGGAACCATGTTGGTTGCTCACGAAGGGTTTAACGGCACGCTCGCGGGTGATGAGCGGGCAGTCGTTGCGGCGCTCAATTGGATTCGCGAACGACTCGACATTGCAGAGAAACTTGACGCGCGCTGGACGGACTCCAAAGAGGCGCCGTTTCGGAAAATGCACGTTAAGCTCAAGAAAGAAATCGTAACCCTGGGGCGGCCGGACATATTGCCGCACAAAGCGGCCGGCAAACATGTGGACGCCCGGCGATGGAATGAGTTGCTCGCAGACCCTGAAGTTGTCGTGATCGATACGCGCAATCACTACGAAATTGAAGTCGGAACGTTTCCGGGCTCGATAGACCCGGGTAACGATAGTTTTCGGGAGTTTCCCGAATTCGCAAAAGATCTCGCATCGCAATCGACAGACCGGCCGCTGGCGATGTTTTGCACCGGGGGAATTCGCTGCGAGAAGGCGACCGCCCTCATGCTGGAACTGGGTTTCGACGAGGTGTATCAAATGCACGGCGGCATACTGAACTATCTGACCGAGATTTCCGACGAGGAAAATCGTTGGGACGGAGAGTGCTTCGTATTCGATACACGCGTTGCCGTTGACCGTGATCTTGAGGAAGGCGGGTACGTGCAGTGTCATGCATGCCGGCGTCCGCTGAGTGCCGAAGATCTGCGTTCAGCCGATTATCGCGAAGGCGTTTCGTGTTCGAAGTGCGTCAACGAAGCGGACGCCGATCGCCGGGCACGCCTCGAGGAACGCCGCCAACAGGTCTTGCTGGCGGCTGCGCGCGATGCTACGCACAGCGGTTCGAAAATCTGACTTTTGCACTTGTGCAGCGGTCCATAAAGGTCTAAAAGGGCCGTATGATGCAGCGACTCAGACAGGGAACCATGAAACCGGCCAGCCGCCGGGGCCTCGCCGTTCTTGTCCTGGTGTGGCTGAATATGGTTGTTTTGCCGTGCGCCATGGCTTTTGGCAACGATCAGGACTGTCCGAATTGCGTGCCTGCAGCAGAACTGGAGATTGCGCACTATGGGCAGACGGTGGAGTCCGATTGCATCACGATGCAGTCGGACGATTGCTACCCTGGTGAGATCAGCACCAACTCTCGCGTCAGCAAGACACAAAACTTGCCGGACGACCCGGAGACGCTGGCGCCGCCGCCGCGACCGGGGCTCACGCTTGCCGGACATTCAGTGCCGGCGTCGGTTAATCGTCCTCCCGATCCCGGCAGGGCATCCCCTCAACTTCACGTTTTATACTGCGTCTATCTGAAATAGCCAACTCCTGGTTGTAAACCGTTCTCGTACTGGTTTTTACTGCAGGAGCTTGACTGATGTCTTCAATTTACGGGTCCTGGCCCGATTCCCAGGTCGTTCGTCGGATGCAATGGCGTCTGACAATAATCCACCTGTCCCTGGCCGTTCTGGTCAGCGCAACACTTTTCCCGGCAGCCCACGCGCAGCCGCAAGTGCCGCTGACGCTGGCGGAAGCCGAGGATATTGCTCTTCTGAATGAGCCCGGTCAGGCGGCGATGCTGGCGCACGCCGCTGCATTGCTGGAGCAGTCCGTCGCGGCCGGCCAGTTGCCAGATCCGAAGCTCAAGTTGGGCCTGGCGAATTATCCAATCAATGGCGGCAATTTCACGACCGAAGGCATGACGCAGGGGAAAATCGGCGTTCGCCAGGCATTTCCGCGCGGTAAATCGTTATCCCTGAGTACGGCACGTCTGCGCGCACGAGCCTTAGGGCATAGCGAAGGTGCCGCGGCGCGCGCGCGGGACGTGCTGGTGGCGACGCGCGTAAGTTGGTTGGAGGCCTACTACTGGCAGCGAGCGCGGCAGATCCTGATCGAGGCGCGCCCACTTTTCAATGATCTGTTGACTATTACGCGGTCGATGTATTCGGTTGGGCGGAAAACACAATATGACGTGCTGCGTGCCGAACTGGAACTGAGCCGTCTTGAGGATCGACTGATCGTCGCGGATCGGTCCCGGGCGACCGCCCAGGCGGCGCTGTCGCAGTGGCTTGGCAACGAGGCTTATCGACCCGCAGCGCTCAAGTTGCCGGCATGGGATAAATTGCCGCTGCTCGAAATTCTGCAGCAAAACCTGGACAGTCATCCGTCGCTGCAAGCAGCTGCAGCCGCAGTGGTCGCGCAGCAGGCTGCGGTGGGATTGGCTCGGGAGGCGAGGAAGCCCGGATGGGCGCTGGACCTGGGCTATGGATACCGTGACGGCTACTTGCCCAACGGTGAGCCCCGCTCGGATTTTGTCAGTCTGTCGGTGACGGTCGATCTGCCAATATTCAAGAAGAATCGACAGGATCGCAAACTGGCCGCAGCATTGAGCGAACGGCGGGCGGCCATTTCGGGCAAGGATCGTCTCGCCGCGCAGTTAAAGAGCAAGCTCGATTCGGAATACGCCCGGTGGACGGAGCAGACGCGGCGCTTGCAGTTATACGAAGCGGAAATTCTCAGACTGACTGAAAATCAGGCCGAGGCCGCAATGCTGGCTTACAAAAGTGATGCGGGTGATTTTGCCGATGTCATGCGTGGCTACATCGACAATCTCAACACTCGCCTCGACTACATTCGATTACAGGTTGAGCGTGCGCAAGGCTACGCCGTGCTCGCCAACCTCGGAGGATTACCCCGATGAACAAATCCTATCTTGCAGTGGCGGCACTCGTGGTCGTTGGCACATTGAGCTTTATTGCCGGGCGTCAAAGCGCGCCGTCGATGGAGTCGTCGACGGCGGGCAGTGGCGGCACCGAACGTAAAGTTCTCTACTGGGCCGCGCCAATGGATCCGAATTACCGGAGCGATGAGCCGGGCAATTCCCCAATGGGAATGGAGCTTGTCGCGGTTTATGCCGATGAGGTCGACGGACAGCCCGGCGTAGTCAAAATTAATCCGACGATCGTCAATAATCTCGGTGTTCGTACCGCAGTCGCTGAGTTCGGTCTCTTGTCGCGCCGTATCGAGACCGTCGGTTACATCGGTTATGACGAGGACAAGCTTAAGCACATACACACGCGCGTCGCAGGATGGGTCGAAAAACTCGCAACCAAAGCGACCGGTGACCGGGTAGAAAAAGGACAGCTCTTGTTCGAGTTGTACTCGCCGACATTGGTGAATGCGCAAGAGGAGTACCTGACCGCTTTACGGAGCAACAATACGCTGCTGTTACGCGCATCGAAAGATCGGCTGGTAGCCCTCGGCGTTGATGTCAGGCAAATTTCGCGTCTTGATGAGAGCCGGACTGTGCAGCAGCGGGTACGTGTCTACGCCAAGGCGGATGGAGTGATCGCCCGCCTGGGGATTCGCGAAGGCAACTACGTGACACCGGCGACCGAAATCATGTCGGTTGCCGAACTCGATAAGGTCTGGGTGTTGGCGGAAGTCTTTGCACGCCAGGCCGCGTGGGTTAAAGCCGGTCAACCAGCCATAGTCGAGCTTGATTACCTGCCTGGCGAGACATGGCGCGGCATCGTTGATTATGTGTACCCGGAACTTGACCCGAAGACACGTACGCTAAAAGTGCGTCTGCGATTCGATAACGCGACGGAATCACTGCGGCCGAACATGTTCGCGCGCGTTACGATTCTGGCTGACGGGCAGGGCGAAGTCATCCACGTGCCCCGGGAAGCTGTTATTCGAGGTGGCTCGGTCGATCGCGTCGTCCTGGCGCTGGGCGCAGGACGATTCCGCTCGCAACCTGTGACGCTCGGCATCGAGTCCGGCAATCGCGTAGCGATTCGCCGCGGCCTGTCGGCAGGAGATCGGATCGTTGTGTCGGGCCAGTTTCTGATTGATTCCGAGTCCAATATCGAGGCGGCGCTGGCGCACATGGAGTCACCGCAATGATAGCCGCATTGATTCGATGGTCGATCGGGAATCGGGTTCTGGTGCTGATCATGACCGTATTTGTGACCGCCTGGGGCCTGTATTCTGTGAGCCAGACGCCCGTCGACGCGCTCCCTGATTTGTCCGATGTGCAAGTCATCATTAAAACGTCGTTCCCGGGTCAGGCGCCACAGGTCGTTGAAGATCAGGTGACGTATCCCCTGACCACGGCGATGCTGTCCGTGCCGAAGGCGGTTACCGTACGCGGATACTCGTTCTTCGGCGATTCCTACGTTTACATCATCTTCGAAGATGGGACAGATCTGTATTGGGCGCGCTCACGAGTTCTTGAGTACCTGAGCCAGGTGTCCGGACAGCTACCGAGCAACGCCAAACCGGCCCTGGGTCCGGATGCGACTGGCGTAGGCTGGGTATACGAATACGCGTTGGTCGATCGCAGCGGTCAGCACGACCTTGCGGAGCTGCGCAGCTTGCAGGACTGGTTCCTGAAGTACGAACTGCAAACTGTCCCGGGCGTTGCGGAAGTAGCCACGATTGGTGGCATGGTGCGTCAGTATCAAGTGGTCGTGGACCCTGACAAGCTCCGCGCATTCGGCATCCCGCTTGCGAAAATCAAACTGGCCATTCAGCGCGGTAACCAGGAAACCGGCGGCTCGGTCATTGAGATGGGCGAGGCGGAGTACATGGTACGTGCAAGCGGCTATCTACAGGGCGTCGAAGACATCAGTGACATCCCTTTAGGGGTCGACGAGCGCGGGACACCGTTGTTGCTCTCCGACGTTGCTGAAATTCGTGTGGGCCCGCAAATGCGACGAGGCATCGCCGAACTCGATGGCGAAGGCGAGGTCGTAGGCGGAATCATTGTTATGCGTTGGGGGGAGAACGCGCTGAAAACGATCGAGGCGGTAAAAGAGCGCCTCGCTGTACTTCAGCGTAGCCTGCCCGAAGGCGTGGAAATCGTCACCACCTACGATCGATCCGATCTGATCAATCGCGCCGTCGAGACCCTGGTAGGAAAACTGCTTTTGGAATTTCTGGTGGTTGCGCTGGTGTGTGCCGTGTTTTTGTTCCACTTGCGATCCTCGGTGGTCATCATTATCAGTCTGCCGGTTGGCATCCTCGCGGCGTTCATCGTCATGAAAATGCAGGGCATCAACGCCAACATCATGTCGCTCGGCGGAATCGCGATCGCAATTGGGGCGATGGTGGATGCGGCCATTGTCATGATCGAGAACGTGCACAAGCACATCGAGAAAGAACCGCTCACGAATGAAAACCGATGGCGCATCATGGCGGATGCGGCAACCGAGGTTGGTCCACCGCTGTTCTTTTCACTGCTGATCATTACCTTGAGCTTTCTGCCCGTATTTACGCTGGAGGCGCAAGAGGGGCGCATGTTCGCGCCTTTGGCGTTCACAAAAACCTACGCCATGGCCGCCGCCGCCGGACTTTCTATTACCTTGGTTCCGGTGCTGATGGGCTATTTCATCCGCGGCAAAATAACGCCCGAACGCAAGAACCCGATCAACCGGGCGCTGATCGCGATATACAGACCCGTTATCCAAGCCGTGATTCGCTTTCCTAAGGGCACGCTGGTGCTTGCCGCCGCTGTTTTGCTGGTCGGACTGTGGCCGGCAACCCAGCTTGGCTCGGAGTTCATGCCGCTGCTCGATGAGGGAGACCTCATGTACATGCCGACCACCTATCCTGGAATCTCGATCGATAAGGCCCGAGAGATTTTGCAAAACACCGACAAGATGATTCTCTCAGTTCCGGAAGTCAAAAGGGTGTTCGGCAAGATCGGTCGCGCCGACACGGCTACCGATCCGGCGCCACTGACGATGATTGAGACGATCATTCAGTTCAAGCCGCGTGAGGAGTGGCGAGAGGGCATGACGCCGGAACTCTTGCGTGCCGAGCTTGATCGTGTCGTTCAGGTCACCGGGTTGACGAACGCATGGGTAATGCCCATCAAGGCGCGGATCGATATGCTCGCGACTGGCATCAAGACGCCGGTGGGCATCAAAGTTGCCGGACCGGATCTCAAGGTTATCGAGCGCATCGGCAAGGATCTTGAGCGGGTACTGGAAAATGTTCCAGGTACGGCCTCGGTGTATTCTGAACGCGTTGCTGGCGGTCGCTATATTGATATCGATATTGATCGCAAGCGCGCCTCGCGTTTCGGGCTGAACATTGCCGATGTGCACGACGTTGTGCGTACGGCCGTCGGCGGCATGAACGTCACTCAGACCGTGGAAGGACTCGAACGTTACCCGGTGAATATTCGCTATCCGCAACGGTATCGCGATTCCGTTGCGCAACTGCGGTTGTTGCCGATCGTGACGCCGAACGGCGCCCGAATTGCGTTGGCCGACGTCGCCGACGTCAAAGTGGTCGATGGGCCGCCGGCGATCAAGAGTGAAAACGCTCGCTTGAACGGCTGGACTTACATTGACATTACAGGTCGCGATTTGGGGTCGTATGTGGCCGAGGCGCAGCAAGTTGTTACGGAGTTCATCGATCTGCCCGCGGGCTATTCACTGGCCTGGTCCGGTCAGTACGAATACATGGTACGGGCCAAGGAACGCTTGTTGCTCGTAGGACCGGTAACATTTGCGATCATTATCCTGTTGCTGTACCTGAACTTCCGGCGTTTCGCGGAGGTTGCGATTATCATCGGCACGTTGCCAATGGCCCTGATCGGCGGGCTCTGGTTGTTGTACCTGCTGGATTACGATTTATCAGTCGCCGTTGGCGTTGGCTTTATCGCGCTCGCCGGAGTCGCTGTCGAGATTGGAGTGGTGATGCTGGTATACCTGAATCAGGCGATGGAGCAACATATGGAGAGCGCCAAGGCCGAAGGTCGCGCGCTTACGATGTTTGATGTTGAGCGGGCTGTCATTGACGGCGCCGTTATGCGTGTCCGCCCGATCATGATGACGGTCGCCGCCATTATCGCGGGCCTGCTGCCTATCATGCTTGGCGGTGGCACCGGATCGGAAGTGATGCGCCGCATCGCCGCCCCCATGGTTGGCGGCATGGTCAGCGCTACAATTCTGACCCTCGTAGTCATTCCCGCCTTGTTCTTGTTCTGGCGCGGGAGAAATCTGGACGGGAGGACGATCTAAGTCACTTACCCGGGTGATCAATTGCCGAAATCATCGAAGCGCACGGACTGATCTGCTACACCCAGCTCCTGCAACATCTGGCGCGTTGCAGCGAGCATGGGTGGGGGTCCGCACAAGTAGAATTCACATTCCTGCAAGTTGCGGTGGTTTTTCAACACCTTCTCGAAAACCGTCTGGTGGATAAAGCCGACGTTTCCCTGCCATTGCGAATCATCACCTGCGTCGGACAGGGCAACTCCCCACTCGAAGTTAGCGTGTGCTTTCGCGAGGGACTCGAACGTTTCTCTGTAGAGAATTTCCTGCTGGTTGCGTGCGCCGTACCAGAAGCGAAGTTTTCCGCGCCAGCCCTTGTTCTCCAGCAGATGCAGAGTCATCGATTTCAGCGGCGCAATGCCGGCGCGAACCGCTTTCGCCTGGCTCGCTGATTGCACTGTCGTAGCAGGTTGATATGGGCCGTTCCATAGCCATTACTGGTCCAGTACGCGTTGCCAGAGTGACCAGCGGGACCTGCCGAGGCAGTCATTTCCTGCAGGATATTTTCGACTGTAGACAGGTATAGTCAAATTAAGTGCGCCCGGTGCTTCCAGGCGAAGATGTCCGGAAATTGTTGCAAAGGAATGACATGAAAGACGCCTCGTTAGACCCAGTGTGTGGCATGACGGTCGATGTACCGTCAGCGCACCATCACGAGTTCGATAGCGTGAGCTATCATTTCTGCTCAGCGGGTTGCATGAGTAAATTCATCGCCGATCCAGGCCATTACCTGCGAGGCGAGCATCGGTTAACGCCGGCGGTGGGCGAAGGCGCAAACTCTTATACCTGCCCGATGCATCCCGAAATCGAACAGGACGAGCCTGGCGACTGTCCCATCTGCGGCATGTCGCTTGAACCGACGGTCGTGACGCTCGACGACGCGGACAACCCGGAACTCGATGACATGACACGTCGCCTGTGGCTCAGTGCCACGCTGTCGCTACCCGTTTTGGTGTTGGCGATGGGGGAAATGGCTGGATTGTCGTTCGAGCGACTGGCCTCGCCACAGGGTTTGACGTGGCTCGAATTCGCGTTTGCGACGCCCGTTGTGCTGTGGGGCGGCTGGCCGTTCTTCGTGCGCGGGTGGCAGTCAGTCGTCACTCGCAATCTCAACATGTTTACGCTTATCGCGTTGGGTACCGGGGTCGCGTTCGCCTACAGCATAGTGGCGACGCTGGCGCCGTCGGTATTCCCGGCGTCGTTCCGGGATGCGCACGGCGAGGTGGCCGTTTATTTCGAAGCAGCTGCGGTCATCATTACGCTGGTGTTGCTCGGCCAGGTTATGGAATTGCGCGCGCGGCACCGCACGGGCGCGGCCATTCGTGCGTTGCTCGGTCTGGCGCCGAAAACAGCTCGTCGTATCGAGCCGGACGGAACTGAAGGTGACGTGCCGCTCGAACAGGTTCAGGTGGGCGACCATTTGCGAGTGCGACCGGGAGAAAAGATGCCGGTCGACGGTAAGGTTATCGAGGGTACCAGCTCGGTCGATGAGTCGATGATTACCGGTGAGCCGATCCCGATCGAGAAAGCGGTTGGCGACAAGGTCATCGGCGCGACAGTGAACGGCACTGGCGGACTCGTGATCGAGGCGCGCCGCGTGGGCAGCGATACTTTACTTGCACAGATAGTGCAGATGGTTGCTGCAGCGCAACGCAGCCGGGCGCCGATTCAAAAATTAGTCGACGTAGTGGCAGGTTATTTCGTGCCGTTCGTCGTGCTTTCGGCGGCGGCCACATTCGTCATTTGGGCGGCCATCGGGCCGCCGCCCGCCTTCGCCTATGCGTTGATCAATGCGGTTGCCGTACTCATCATAGCCTGTCCCTGCGCGCTCGGACTGGCGACGCCAATGTCGATAATGACGGCGACGGGGAGAGGCGCCACACTCGGTGTGCTGTTCAAGGATGCCGAAGCGATCGAAGTCATGCGACAGATCGACACGCTGGTTGTCGACAAGACTGGCACGCTGACGGAGGGTAAACCGACGTTAGCATCGGTTGAGACGGTCGGCGATTTCGACGATGTGGCGCTTCTGCGGCTTGCGGCGACCTTGGAAAAGGGCAGCGAGCATCCGCTCGCTGCGGCTATCGTCAAAGCTGCGGCTACCCGCGATATCGAGCTTGGCACGGTCGAGCGGTTCGAGTCGATTACGGGCAAGGGCGTTCTCGGCGATGTCGACGGCCTGCGGGTGGCGCTTGGCAACAAGCGCTTGCTTGAGTCGCTCGACATCGATATCGGCAGCCTGGCGGAACGTGCCGAAGTTTTGCGCGCCGCAGGACAAACCGTCATGTTCGTGGCGGTGGGCGATGCATTGGCCGGCCTGGTGAGCGTGTCTGACCCGATAAAGGAATCCACGCCCGCGGCCATCGAGGCTTTGCAGCGGGAGGGAGTGCGAATCGTCATGCTGACAGGCGACAGCGAGACCACAGCGCGCGCTGTCGCTGCGACGCTCGGTCTGGACGAGGTGCTGGCCGGCGTGCTGCCAGACCAGAAAGCGGAGACGGTCAGACGTCTGCAAGAAGCTGGCAGCATAGTGGGCATGGCAGGCGATGGCATTAACGATGCGCCGGCGCTGGCGCAGGCACACGTCGGCATCGCCATGGGGACGGGCACCGATGTGGCCATGGAAAGTGCCGGCATCACGCTCGTCAAAGGGGATCTGCGGGGCATCATCCGGGCACGCAGGTTGTCGCGCGCGACGATGAAAAATATCCGCCAAAATCTGTTCTTCGCGTTCGTCTACAACATGGTTGGCGTGCCCATCGCGGCCGGCGCGCTTTACCCGGCGTTCGGAATTTTGCTAAGCCCCATGATCGCGGCGGCGGCGATGAGTTTTAGTTCGGTGTCAGTCATCACAAATGCCCTGCGACTCAACCGGGCGAAGTTGTAGCGGTTGCTTGTCACGCATCCAGGTCCGGGATCATCTCGCTTTCAAGCGTCGTGATCATGTCTTTAAGGAGAAGTTTACGTTTCTTGAGCCGGCGTATCCGGAGTTGATCCACCATTGGGTCGTTCTGCAATCGATCGATCAGGTAGTTGAGATCCCTGTGACTGAGGCGCAGCTCTCGTAACCGGTCGAGCTTCTTAAACGCTTCGGTATCGACTTTATCAGTCATGCAGGCATGCTACTCGCTGCCCGGCAGCAGCGCCAACCAGTCATTATCGGATGCCCCGACGACGAAAAAGTACGGATTCAGGATGTCTGATTTCGTATTGTATTTCAGAGGCTTGCCATCAAGCGTCACGACGCTGCCCCCGGCTTGTTCGACGACGGCCTGCGCTGCCGCCGTGTCCCATTCTGAGGTTAGGCCCAGTCTCGGATAAAGGTCGGCGCCGCCCTCGGCAATAACGCAAAACTTCAGAGAACTGCCCATGGCAAGCATGTCGTATGCGCCGAGATTTTCGAGGTACGCATCCAGGCTTGCGCCGCGGTGCGAGCGGCTACCGACAACGCGCACGGGATTTGCGCTCTCAGTCGCTACGTGAATGGCCTGCGCGGCGGCGTTGCCTTGCCGGAGTTCAGCGCCGTAGCCCTCGCAACCCAGATAGGTTTTTCCCTGCACTGGCACATGCACGACGCCGAAAACAGGCCGGTGATTTTCAATTAGTGCGATATTCACTGTAAATTCGCCGTTGCGCTTGACGAATTCCTTGGTGCCATCGAGTGGGTCGATGAGCCAGTAACGCTCCCAGCTGCGGCGTTCCTCGAAGTCGGGGAGCTCGGCCTCTTCCGAAATGATTGGCATGCCCGGAGTCAGAGACTCGAGTTTTGCGACGATGCAATGGTGTGCCGCGAGATCCGCTTGTGTCAGCGGGGAGTTGTCGTCCTTGCTTTGCACTTCAAAGTCGGTCGAGTAGACTTCCAGAATCGCGCGACCGGCATCTTCAGCTAACGCGACAACGGGATCGATAAGCGACTTCATGGAAGCAGTATATCAATGAATATGACTCCACAAACTGCGCTGCAGCGAACAGAAACACTGATGCTCGATATGGACGGGACGTTGCTCGATCTTGCGTTCGACAATTACGTGTGGAAGGAGCTGGTGCCGCGTCGCTTTGCCGCGGCTAACGATATGTCATTTGCGGACGCCCGCAGTCTTCTGATGAAGAAGTACCAGGCAATTCAGGGCGATCTCGAGTGGTATTGTCTGGATCACTGGTGTGATCGCCTCGGCATCGACGTCATGCAGTTGCACCACGACGTCAATTACCGCATCGGCTACCTGCCGGGTGCGCTGGAGTTTCTGCGCAGCGTCCACAAGCAAGACGTTCGGGTACTGCTCGTGACGAACGCGCATCCCGATACGCTGGCACTCAAAGACTCGATGACGGGTCTGGGTGATTATTTCGACGGCATGGTCAGCTCACACCAATACGGGCACGCGAAAGAAAGTCAGGAGTTCTGGCGGGCGTTGCAGGATGATCTTGGCTTCGAGCGCGATACGACGTTGTTCATAGACGACAACCAGACCGTGCTCAGAAGCGCACGCGAATACGGCATAGCGATGCTGGTAACTGTGACGCGTCCCGACACGACGGAACCGGTGCAGCAGGTCGCGGAATTTCGCGGCGTGGAGAAAGTTCTGGATTTGATTTGCTGACTATCTTCGCGGTCGTCCGCCACCCGGTCGTCCGCCACCCGGCCTGCCACCACGCTTGTTCTGCGGCTTGCGCTTGCGTGGTTTGGGTTTCACGAGCTTGGGCAGGTCGTCGGGTTCGTAATGGGCGACCGGTATCTTGTGGCCAATGTACTTCTCAATGTCCGGCAGTGTGATGACGTAGGTCTCGCAACCGAGACTGAGTGCGTTACCTGACGCCCCGGCGCGGGCGGTTCGACCGATGCGATGCACGTAGTCTTCCGCTTCGTGCGGTAAATCGTAGTTGATGACGTATTCAACATCGGGTATGTGCAGCCCGCGTGACGCCACATCGGTGCCGATCAGTACGGGCAATTCTCCGTTTTGAAACGCCGCGAGCATGCGCAGGCGTTTGTTCTGCGGCACGTCGCCGGATATAGCCGAGGCATGAATCCCATTGGCCTCCAGGTAATCCTGTACACGCTCGGCTTCGCGCTTCATGTTGACGAATATCATGATCCGAACATCGCCGATTTCGCGGACAAGGCCAACGAGCAGCGGCATTTTGTCTGCATTGGATGGAAAGTAGATGGCTTGCCGAACCCGGTCTACCGTCACCTTGTGGGGCTCGATGCGAATGAGCTCGGGTTCATTCATGTGTTCGTAGGCAAGCTCCAGAACGCGCTGGGACAAAGTTGCAGAGAACAGCATATTCAGTCTTTTTTCCGGGCTCGGCAGGCGCCGCAGTAAATAGCGGATATCTTTGATGAAGCCAAGGTCGAACATGCGGTCCGCTTCGTCGAGGATAGCGACCTGCACCTGGTCGAGTTTGAATACACCTTGCTTGAAGTAATCGATGATCCGCCCGGGTGTGCCGATCAGAAGGTCAATACCGCCGGCAATCGTGTTGCGTTGTTTCTCGTAGTCGGTGCCGCCGAACGCCAGACCAACTTTCAGTCCGGTATGCTTGCCGAGCATCTCAGCGTCCTTTGCAATCTGTACCGCGAGTTCGCGAGTCGGCGCCAATACGAATACGCGCGGCTGACGCTGGCCCTTGGGCTGCGTCTGGTCGGTCAACAGACGCTGGTAGGCGGCGATCAGGAACGCAGCCGTCTTGCCGGTGCCTGTCTGCGCCTGACCGGCGACGTCACGGCCCTGCAGAGCGACGGGCAGGGCGGTCGCCTGGATGGGTGTGCAATATTCGAAGCCAGCATCACGGATGCCGGCATGTATAGACTCGTGCAACGGCAAGGAGTCAAATCTGAGGTCGCTCAGATGATTTTCGGACATAAGATTAGAACCGGAAAATATGCGTCAAAAGCTTGCAATATGGCTCGCGAAGCGGTCAAATTGGCCTAATTCGACGCGACACCCGTCGCACCTGCCAGTTTCGCTTTTCATACGATCCAAAAAGAAGCCGGAGATAGTCGGCAATAAAGCTGCGACATAGTGCCTGATAGTTAAGGCAGCGTCATCCGTTTTTGCAATGTTCGTCGGTCAATAAGGGCCGACAACGGAGAAACCCACTTTCATTCCATCACTTCTATTCGGAGGATGTAGCCGGTGAGCGACAAGATTGTGCACACATCGGACGATAGTTTCGATGCCGACGTTCTACAAAACGACAAAGCGGTTTTGCTCGACTTTTGGGCCGAGTGGTGTGGGCCTTGCAAGATGATTGCGCCGTTGCTCGCCGAAGCGGCTGACGAATACGCCGACACGCTTGCGGTCGTCAAACTGAATATCGACGAGAATCCGAACACAGCACAGAAATTCGGCATCCGCAGTATACCTACGCTGATGCTTTTCAAGGACGGCGCCGTTCAGGCGCAAAAACTGGGGTCTATGTCGAAAAGAGATCTGACAGAGTTCCTCGACACCAACATTTGAGAGAGAGTACTTGGCTACTACAACAACAACGAACAATCGATCCCGTTCCGGTAACAGGAATAAGGGCAACTCCAATCGTCGCCGCCGGCGTCGTCCGCAGCACACCGAATATCCGGACGACGAGGGATCGCTTGAGGTCATCACGCCGGAGCAGCTTGAGCAGAGCAAAAACGTCATGAATCTGACGGAACTGAAATCTCGTCAGATTTCCGCCCTGGTTGAACTGGGTGAGTCGATGGGTATCGAGAATCTTGTGAGCTTACGCAAGCAGGACGTCATCTTTGCCATCCTTAAAGTGCATACCAAAAGCGGTGAGGATATATACGGAGAGGGCGTACTTGAGATTTTGCAGGATGGTTTTGGTTTTCTGCGTTCGTCAGAAAGCTCGTACCTTGCCGGACCGGATGACATTTACGTCAGCCCAAGTCAGATTCGGCGCTTCAGCCTGCGTACGGGCGACACCGTATCCGGGCTGATTCGTCCGCCGAAAGATGGCGAGCGCTATTTTGCGCTGCTGCAAGTAGGACAAATCAATCACGACGCACCTGAGAACGCGCGCAGCAAGGTATTGTTCGAGAAACTGACGCCACTGTTCGCGACCGAACGTCTGATCCTTGAACAAGGTAACGGCAGCACGGAGGATCTGACGGCCAGAATTATCGACATGGTTGCGCCGGTCGGAAAAGGTCAGCGCGGTCTGATCGTTTCACCGCCGAAAGCCGGCAAGACGATGTTGCTGCAGAATATCGCGGCGTCGATTGCTGCAAATAATCCCGAGGTTAAGCTGATGGTGCTGCTCATTGACGAGCGCCCGGAAGAGGTAACCGAAATGGAACGCTCCGTGCGCGGCGAAGTCATATCGTCCACATTCGACGAGCCGGCCAGTCGCCATGTGCAGGTTGCGGACATGGTGATCGAAAAAGCCAAGCGACTCGTAGAGCACAAGCACGATGTGGTCATTCTGCTCGACTCAATCACTCGCCTTGCACGGGCGTACAACACGGTAGTGCCGTCATCAGGAAAAGTCCTTACCGGCGGTATCGACGCAAATGCGTTGCACCGTCCGAAGCGTTTCTTTGGCGCGGCACGAAATATCGAAGAGGGCGGCAGCCTGACAATACTGGCGACTGCGCTCGTCGATACGGGCTCGAAGATGGACGAAGTGATCTACGAGGAATTCAAAGGCACTGGCAACTGGGAAATCCATCTGGATCGCCGTATATCCGAGAAGCGCGTGTTCCCGGCGATCCATATCAACCGCTCAGGTACGCGTAAAGAGGAATTGCTGACTGAGCCTGACGAGCTACAGAAGATGTGGATACTTCGCAAAGTATTGCATCCGATGGATGAGCTTGCGGCGATCGAGTTCCTGTTGAGCAAATTGCAGGATACGAAGACGAATGTGCAGTTCTTCGAGGCGATGAAGCGGTAGCGCTGCCAGCGTAAACTGCATCAGTTTACGCGACCGATTTTGTCGATCCCGACCGTCTAACAGGCAAGTGTCGGGGAAGGATTGATGTGGCAGTTTATCTGGAAGACAGAAAACTTGTGAAGCGACTGCTCGCTGGAGATGAGCGGGCGTTTGACCGGTTTTTTTCGGAAAATTTTGCGCGCCTCTACCGGTTTGCGCTGGTCCGTTTATCCGATGATCCCGACGCAGCGCGCGAGGTAGCGCAAATTACTCTGACGCGCGCATTGCGCAAGCTGTCTACCTACAGGGCTGAATCCGCCCTTTTTACCTGGTTGTGCGCCATTTGTCGCAATGAGACCAGTGACTGGCTGGCGCGGCAAGGACGATATCGCGAGCATATTGTGCTGGTGGAGGATTATCCTGAAATTCGCGCTGCGGTCGACTCCCTGCAAATGCCTGAACAAATGAGTCCGGAGCGCCACTACCAGAGAGTAGAACTTCTGCGATTGATACAGGTTGCACTCGACCGGTTGCCGGCGAACTACGGCGACGTTCTTGAGTGGAAATACATTGAAGGCCTGAGCGTCAAGGAAATTGCCGGGAAACTGGGCATCGGTCCGGAAGCAACACAGTCACTTTTGGCGCGCGCGAAACGGGCATTCGCCGAGGCCTATTCAACGATGGTAGATGGATTGTCGTCACAGCGAAGCGAGTTATTGCAATCATGAGCGATTCAGGTAAGGAATTGGGCGTCGGGAACGACACAGAGCTCGAGCAGTTGCTCAGCCACGCATCACCGCGAGCCATGCCGGATGCAGCCGCGCAAGCTGCGGCGAGACGGGTCGTACACGACGAGTGGCGGAGCCTGACGAACCAGCAGCAACGCAGACGACGGGTCGGTCAATGGCTTATTGCGGCATCACTTCTCATCGCAGTTTTTTCAGTCTTGAGCGTTTTTCGTCCGGTCGATATCAGCATCGTGCAAGTTGCCGAGATCCAAAAGAGCTTTGGTTCCGTGTACATTCTTGGCGAACAGGCCGTACTGATTCCAACCGATAACCTGCTGTCGATTCGTCGGGGACAGACGATCGTTACAGATAAGGACGCCGGTTTGGCGCTCGCCTGGAATAATGGCGGCTCCGTGCGCATTGCCGAAAACAGCCAGGTAGAATTCAGGAGTGATACGTCGATTTTTTTGCATTCGGGTCGGGTTTATTTCGATTCAACGCCGTCGCCATTGTTGGCCGGCGGTGACATAACTGACGCGGCGAAATTCGTAATCGAAACTGAGTACGGTGTTATTTCGCATGTTGGCACCCAGTTCATGGCGACTGTCGAGGCGGACAAATTGACCGTCAGAGTCAGGGAAGGCCGGGTTGCTATCGAAGGGCTTTATTATGATGCGGTGGTTGAGCCTCGCGAAAAAGTTATTTTCAATGGACAACGTCGACCGAAGACCACCGGAAATCTCAGCGGCTACAGCGAGGCCTGGGCGTGGATTGCCCGGACGTCGCCGCCAGTCGACGTGGATGGCAAGTCGATCGATCAATTCCTTACCTGGGCGAGTCGTGAACTTGGCATGGAAGTCGAGTATGCAGACGTCGTCACGGCGCAGATTGCGCTCGATGAAAAATTACTGGGACGTGTTGATCACGAACCGGGCGTAGCGTTACGTCTGCGTATGGCGACTACCGGACTGCGTCATCGTATCGAAGGAGGAGTGATTTACGTCAGCAATAGCGAATAGGCTTTGGCGCCTGCTCGCGGCGCTATTTTTGATATCGGCGACTGCTGCGGCCGCCGACGGGTTCTCTGCGCCTTACGTCGGGCGATCGGTTGTTGCAGTGATCGACGAATTTCGCGAACAGGGATATCCCTTCGTGTACAGCACCAGTCTGGTCGGCGCCAGATTGCTCGTGTTGGCCGAGCCAGAGTCCGGCACGCCCCAAAACGTAGTCAATCAGATACTGCAGCCCTATGGCCTGGTAGTGCGCCCGGATTCCGGCGTGCTTCTCATTGTGCGCACAAAGAAAGAATCAGAGGGCGCACGACCGGGTGCGGGACAGGCCCCGACTGCATCTTCGGCCGCCGCACAAAACACCATTGAGACAGTTATCGTTTCTACGAGCCGCTACGCAATCTCCCGGGAGATCGCGGCATCGAAGTTTTCCATGGACCAACGCACGATCCAGAGCATGCCCGATGTCGGAGAGGACCCGATTCGTGTTACCCAGCGTCTACCGGGCGCCGCCGCGAGCGGCGGCTCCGCAGTAGCGCATTTTCGAGGTGGTGAAAAAGGTGATGTCGGTATCATGTTGAATGGCCAGTGGTTATTCGACCCGTTTCACATTCGTGATTACCAAAGCATTTTCAGTGCGATCGACGCACGCGCTATAGAGGGCGTTGAGGTCTACACAGGCGGTTTCCCGGTACGTTACGGCGACCGGATGAGTGGACTCGTGTTAATGGATTCGATCGAACCCGAAGAGTCACGGCATAGTGAAATCGGGGTGAGTGTCTTCAATACCTCTTTGTTGACGGCCGGGACGAAGGGTCGCAAGAGCTGGTTGCTGTCGGCGCGGCGCGGCAACCTCGATCTCGTAATTGACCCGAAATTCGGGCGGCCATCCTACTTCGACGTATTCGGCGAATTCGCAGTTGAGCTGACGCCGTGGGCGCATCTCTCGTTCAATGGACTGTATGCGGATGACGACATCAAACTGGTCCTGGAAACGGAAGCGAGCGAACGTGACGAGATTAGCAGCGACACGAGAAACGCCCAATTCTGGGTGCGCCTGGATAGCCGTTGGTCGGACGTCTTGTCGAGCACAACCGTGCTGTCCGTCGTCGATTACTCGAACACACGTATCGGCTTTGCGAATGATCGCGAGAAGGTCGTCGCGGCGGTGGCGGATTGGCGCAAAATTAAGCAGCTCGGTTTTCGCCAGGATTGGTTGTGGAAGTCTTCCGGGCGACATTGGACACAGTGGGGACTCCAGGGAACACACAGCAAGGCGCGTTTCGTCTATGACGCGAATGCCGAGTATTTCGGTCTGCCGGCGCTGTTCGTAAATCAACCGTCGACCGTCACACGAACCGCAGATGCGGCCCCGAGGGGAGCTAGCTATGCGATTTATGTGTCCGATCGCTGGCGGCTAAGCGAGCGAACGATCATGGAGTGGGGCCTGCGCTGGGACGATCAGACCTACACCAACCTGAGTTCCGACTCGCAGCTCAGTCCAAGACTTAGCCTGCTTTTCCGGCCATCGAAAAGCACTGAGCTCAGGGTCAGCGTCGGCCGGTATTTCCAATCGCAGCCTATCCAGTCATTGCAGGTTGAAGATGGCATAACGCACTTCTGGCCGGCGCAACGGGCGGATCATCTGATCCTCGGAGTCCGTCATTTGGCAAAGAACGATACGTCATGGCGTCTTGAGGTTTTCCACAAAAACATCGGTCGAGTCCGACCACGATTCGAAAACCTGTTTGACCCGCTGGGCCTGATGCCGGAACTGCAGCCTGACCGGGTATTCATCGCGCCCGGCAGAGCCAGGGCCCGGGGCGTGGAGCTTTCCGCGGACCGTACGATCGGTCGATTTGCGTGGTGGGGTTCGTATACCTGGTCTTTGGTTACCGATAGAATCGCCGGCGTCGATGTACCGAGGAGCTGGGATCAGACGCACTCCGTTCAGGGCGGGATAGACTGGCATACGGATACCTGGAGTTTTTCCGCGGCGGCCAGCGCGCACACCGGTTGGCCAACTACGGATCTGCAATTGCTTGAGGTCGGTGCCGATCTCAATGGCGACCCGATATTCATCGCGGTGCCCGGAGCCCGCAACGCTGTGCGGCATGGATCGTATGTGAGCATTGATCTGCGGCTGAGTCGTAAATTCGATTTAAGTCGCGGAAGATTAACGGCCTTTGTTGAAGTTTCGAATCTGTTCAATCGACGCAACGTTTGTTGTTTGGATTGGGACGTTAACGAGACCGATGCTGGAGACACTGTCTTGGAGCGCGGCGAGGATTACTGGATGCCGCTGCTTCCGGCGATCGGAGTGCTGTGGGAATTTTAATTTCAGAGCAGCATGGTCGGCACGCGTAGCGGTTCAACCGCACGCCTGTAAACGAGCAATATATCAGCGGCGTCCGTCACTTCTTCCGGAATGACGGCAGACGCGCGGTCGAACGCAGCTTGCATAATCGGATTCCTCATTCGCGATTCATGCTTGACGGAGGTCAGAACGAACGGAATGGATTTCGTAAGGATCAACAACAACCCGGCCTGCCACCCGGAGATGCCGTGGACGTGCACAATGTCGACTCGAGGGATCAGGCACTGGGCGGAAACTGAAGAGCGAACAGTGGGTCCGACAATAACGTTCGTTACATAGTTCAGGCGCTTGGCAATACCGACGTTTCTGACGACTACATACTGCTTCGTGCCCAGTTGTTGCAATGTTTCAACCAGGGTAATGAAGCGCTCACCGGTACTATCGAATGACTTGGCGAGGTTGATATGACCAATATACATGTCATTGATCCCTGTGCTGTGCCGTCAATTCCAGCGTTAGCTCACGAACGCGAGCGGACGGGTCGTTTCGGCCGAGCCTGGCGGCCGATCCAATGTCGGCGTTCGGGTGTTCCAGGACGAGGTGCATTGCTTCCTCGCGGACGGCAACGACTGGGTCCGATAGCAAGATCAGCGCGGCGTTCAGCGCCGCTGCGCTATCAACGCCCGCCAACATCGTCAGACCCCGGACTCGCTGGGCGGCAAGCGCGCTTCTCGTCATGGCCAGGGCAATTTCCTGGCCGTGGTTGCCGCCAGCGACGGCGCGTGATTCAGGTACAGATCGCGCCGATTCGCCGGACAATACCAGCAAGCGCGATAACTTCGGGTTCTGGAAATCCATCATCAGGATATAGTTATCGGCGCGCCATGTTTCGTCGGCGAGTGCGGGTAAAACGAAAAGCAGCGCGAGACAAGTTACGAACTCGCGCCACTTTTCGGCAGCCAGTCTAACCATCAGCGTCGAGGAGGAAGCAACTTTCGATGGCTGTCTGGTTCCGGCTTTCTTCTCTCGCGAGCACCTCATATTTAAACGAGTCGCTCTGCGCAAGGAATTCCTGCGGGATTGTTATCTCAGTGACGCCTGGGGGCAGGATGACGCTGAGAACGCTGGTGAATTCTTCGCCATCAGCCAGTTCGAACTCGGCTTCGACAACGACCTCGTAATTGTGTATCGAGATATCAGGAGAAGCTTGAGGATAGCCGAGCGATGAGTGCGTCAACGTGACTGCCTCCCATGCGATGATTACTTCTTCGCCAACGTTCGCAACCGTCGGTGCATCGTAGCCGGGAGCTTCGTCGTCGCATTGGATGGCGGCCGCCATTCCGTTGACTGTTGGGCTGGGCGGGGCTGGCATGGCGTGCGTGATTTCCGTTTCACTCGTCAATTTGTCGCCTTCAAGCGTGCGCCCCACAATGTCGTAAGTGCCGGCAGGAAAGCGCTCGAAAAACATCGCTGGCGGCAATTCTGCAAACAGCGGTTCCGCGCTTTCAAAGAAGATCTCGGTCAATCCCTGACGACGCAAACGGCCACGCACCCGGATTTTAAGTATCTCCCGACCGTCGAAGTCCTTGATTCTTAGACTCTTCCAGGCATCGCCGTCGATCAGTGCGTGAATTCCAAGGTCACCGTCTGTATTGTTCAGTTCGAAGAAAAGATGGGCTTCATCAAACGACAATTCATCTTCCTCGTCGTCGGCCACGGTTGTAATTGGCGCCGCCAGCAAAGCGGCCATGCTGGCATAAAGGCACAGGTTGGGGGTGTTCATCGATTCGTCTCCTTACAGGGCTGGAATTCAGTTACCCCATAAGACGGAGGCTGCGCGGAAAAACGGTCGGTAAATTGCCGGCGCTAGCGATTGTTCGCCGTCACTCGTCGACGAAAAACTCGACCTTGCCGGTTTCAATTGAATATTCGGCGCCGCAAATCTGCAGCTTGCCATCATCGATAAGACTTTCGATGATCAGTGATCCGTGTTGCAGACGACCGACCGATGCGCGTACATTGGCGCGCACTGCGGCGTCGACAACTTCTTCGGCTTCGTGGTCGCCGTTTTCCGTAAGAATGTGTTGTATCGCCGGGCGGACGCGGTCAATGATAGCTCGCAGGTTGGGCGACCGGGGCGCGTCTTTTTTCGCAAGTTCGTTCAGCGTCGCAATAATGGCGCTGCAATTAGTGTGCCCCAGGACGATGACCAGACGCGTGCCGAATTGTGTGGCCGCGAATTCGATACTGCCGATTTGTGAAGGCGCCACAATGTTTCCCGCGACCCGGATAACGAACAAGTCGCCGATACCCTGATCGAATATCAGCTCTGTCGGCACCCTCGAGTCAGAACATGCGAGTAGAATCGCAAAAGGATTCTGGCTCGCGGTCATGTTGGGTCGATGCCGGCGATTTGCGGTCGCGTCGTGGTCAACTTCGCCAGTAACAAATCGCTTATTTCCCCGGCGGAGGCGCTCCAGCGCTTCAAGAGCGGAAATCATGGGTGCATATTCCATCGATGCAGCAAGGCGGGCGTTCCGGACGGAAAATCAGTTTGGTCGCGCGCGAGCTCGATGTAGCCGTCGGTCGCAGACAATGACGCGAAATCACCTGACGTGTTGGTCTCCACAGGCAGGGCGAGTAGCTGTCCTGCCGCACTGGAAATCAGTTTGACGGGCTGCAAGCACGTCAGTTTCGGTTTGAACGAGAAATTCGACGCGAGAGACGCAATCTCGGGAGGCGTTTCGCGGGCGCCGGACGCTTTGCCGAGCGCCGGGATAACGTACTGCCGGCAGCAGATGAGCGCAGACACCGGATTACCAGGTAGCGCAAATACGACCTGGTCTTTTGGACCCTTGCCGAACCACATCGGCCTGCCCGGGCGTTGGCTGATGCCATGAAAAATGACCTCAACGCCGAGTTCGGTGAGAACCTGCGGCACATAATCGGCCCTGCCCATCGACACCCCGCCGCTGATTACGACCACGCTGGCCTGGTCGAGGTGCTCGGCAAGTCGCTCGCGCAGCACGTCGATGTCGTCAACGATGTGGTCGTGCTGACAGCGCCGGTAACCGTGACTGACAAGCAATGCGATAAGCGCCGGACCGTTCGACAATCGTATCTGGTGTGCCTCGACAGCCTGTCCTGAGGGCACCAGTTCGTTGCCGGTCGAAACCACGCGGATGACCGGATCGATCGTCACGTTGACATCGGTTTCGCCACAGGACGCAATGATCGCAATGTCCATTGGCGACACACGCTTGCCGGGCTGCAGCAGATGCGCGCCCTGCGCGAAGTCTGAGCCGCGCGGATGGATGAAGCGGCGAATCTTGACTTCGTAGCTGGACTCAATTTCGGCCTTGCCGTCCGTTATTTGGATGTGCTCGACAGGAACAATGCAGTCGGCGTTTTCCGGCAGTGACGCGCCGGTCATGATCTCAATGCAATGGCCGCTGTCAAGACGCAGTGTGTGGTCGCCTGCAGCTTGCGCAGCTTGTACGGGAAATTGACGCAGACCGCCGTCAAAGTCGGACCAGGAAAATGCGATGCCATCCATCATTACGCGATCGAACGGCGGCTGGTCGCGTTCCGCGCGTATCGTCTGCCGCAAAACACGACCGGTAGCCGCAGCTGCTGGTATGGATTCTGAAGAAAATAACGGCATTGCGGCCAGTACGGATTCGAGCGCTTCGGTCGTCGTGATCATGGTTTGCTCAGGAATTTTCGCGTGCTATGGCACGGTGCCCGATATCGCGACGGGAGTAAATGTCTTCCCACTGGATTTTGTCGACCGATTCGTAGGCACGCGCCGCTGCTGCAGCGACGGTTTCGCCAAGGCCGACGACGCATAGTACGCGGCCGCCGTTGGTTACGATATCGTAGCCGGCCATTGCCGTTCCGGCATGAAAGACCTTTTGATCTTCGCGCTCTGCTTCCGCGAGGCCGCTGATTGTCTTGCCCTTTGCGTAACTGATCGGATATCCGCCGGCCGCCAGAACGACGCCCAGGGCGGCCCGCGGGTCCCATTCAGCCTTTTGATCGGAAAGCGAGCCGTCAAGCGTTGCCAGACAGATGTCGGTGAGATTTGAACGAAGGCGCGACAAAATTGGCTGCGTCTCCGGGTCGCCTAAGCGACAGTTGAATTCGATGACCTTCGGCATGCCGTCCGGCATTATCATGAGGCCGGCGTACAGGAAACCCAGGTAAGGATGCCCGTCCGCCCGCATTCCCGCCAGCGTCGGTTCGATGATCAGGTCCATGATGCGCCGTTCGATGTCAGCCGTTACGACCGGGGCCGGTGAGTAAGCGCCCATACCGCCGGTGTTCGGTCCTGTGTCGCCGTCGTCGCGTGCCTTGTGATCCTGCGACGTTGCCATTGGCAGAATCGA
Source organism: Pseudomonadota bacterium (assembly GCA_022563255.1). Classification (GTDB taxonomy): domain Bacteria; phylum Pseudomonadota; class Gammaproteobacteria; order Steroidobacterales; family Woeseiaceae; genus UBA1847. The sequence continues at coordinate 142,592 of JADFNS010000001.1, read as the reverse complement.
GTCGCCATCTGTGATGATAATAAAGCTCGCTTCCTCGCCGTCCAGAAATTCTTCGACAACGATGCGCGCCCCGGCGGCGCCAAACACGCCGCCGTCGAGCATTTCGGTCGCGGCCCGTTCGGCGGCTTCGAGCGTCATGGCGACGATGACGCCCTTGCCTGCGGCCAGTCCGTCGGCTTTGATAACGATCGGGGCGCCTTGTTCTCGAATATAAGCAAGCGCCAAGCTCAGATCCGAGAAATGCCGGTACGCCGCAGTCGGAATATTGTGGCGCGCGAGAAAGTCCTTCGAGAACGCCTTGGAACCCTCCAGTTGTGCAGCGGCGGCCGTCGGCCCAAAACAGGGCAGTCCGAGTTCGGCGAAGCGATCCACGATTCCGGCGACCAACGGCGCCTCGGGTCCAACAATCGTCAATCCGATTTTTTCATCGCACACCAGTTTTGCGAGAGCGTCTATGTCATCGGCGGAGACGGTGACATTGCGAATTTTATTTTCGAGCGCCGTTCCGGCGTTGCCAGGTGCTACGAGCACCGCGTCGACATCCGCCGATTGAGCGCATTTCCAGGCGAGTGCGTGTTCGCGACCGCCGCTGCCGATGATCAGAACTTTCATCAGTAAACCTCGTTGGCCGCCCATGGCGGCCTGCTTCGCGTAGCTGTCAGTGGCGGAAATGACGCATGTTCGTGAAGACCATCGCAAGACCGTGTTCATTGGCCGCCCGAATGACTTCGTCGTCACGTATTGAGCCGCCTGGCTGGATGATAGCGGAAATACCGGTTTCCGCCGCGGCATCTATGCCGTCGCGAAACGGGAAGAAAGCGTCCGAGGCCATGACGGATCCCTTGACGTCAAGGTTTTCGTCCGCTGCTTTGATCGCAGCGATCTTCGTACTGTAAATGCGGCTCATCTGCCCGGCGCCGATGCCAATCGTACTGTTGTTCTTGCAGAATATAATAGCGTTGGATTTAACGTACTTGACGACAGTCCATGCGAACAGCATGTCCTGCGTCTGCTGGCTCGTAGGCGCAACTTCCGTTACAACTTTCAGGTCATCCGCGGTCATTACACCGCGGTCTGACTCTTGCACGAGCAGGCCGCCGGAGATTTTCTTGAAATCGAAGTTCGCAATGCTGTCGGTCGGCCATGCACCGGTCTCGAGTAGCCGAACATTTTTCTTGGCAGAAATGATTTTGGCGGCGTCCGCATCGATGGCGGGAGCGACAATCACCTCCACAAACTGACGATCGATGATGGCCCGGGCGGTCGTCGCATCAAGCGGGCGATTGAAAGCGACAATGCCGCCAAACGCCGACGTCGGATCCGTTTTGAACGCGTTGTCATAGGCGCTGAGGATGCGTTCGGCCACGGCGACGCCGCACGGGTTGGCGTGCTTGACGATGACACAGGCCGGTTTCGCAAATTGCTTGACGCACTCAAGCGCCGCGTCGCTGTCGGCAATATTGTTGTACGACAGCGCTTTACCTTGCAGTTGTGTTGCGGCCGCGAGCGATCCGGATGTCGGCTGCGAGTCCACGTAGAATGCGGCAACCTGGTGCGGGTTTTCGCCGTAGCGCAGCTGCTGCGCGAGGCTGCCCGAATACAGGAACCGCTGTCCAAGCGCGTCGTCACCGAGGGCGTTCGATAAATATTGCGTAATCGCCGTGTCGTAGCTTGCGGTATGTGCGTACGCTTTCGCAGCGAGGCGTCGACGGTCTTCCAGCGTCAATTCGTTGTTCTGCAGGTTTTTCAGAATGTCGTCGTAGTCATCGGGCTCGACGACGACAACGACGCCGTCGTGATTTTTTGCGGCGGCACGAATCATGGCCGGACCGCCGATATCGATGTTCTCGATCGCGTCATCGACGGTCGCATCCTGGTGGGCAATCGTCTGTTCGAATGGGTACAGGTTGACGACCAGCAGGTCGATGGGCTCAATGCCGTGCTCGTCCATTACGGCTTCGTCGACGCCGCGGCGACCGAGCAGGCCGCCGTGAATCACCGGGTGCAGCGTCTTGACGCGGCCATCCATGATCTCTGGAAAGCCTGTCTTTTCAGACACTTCCGTCACTTCCAGGCCGGCCTTACGGAGTTGCCCGCACGTTCCGCCGGTGGAGAGAATCTCTATGCCGAGCCCGGCGAGACCTGCAACGAATGGGATCAATCCACGCTTGTCAGAGACGCTGACGAGCGCGCGCCGTACGTTGAACATCAAGTCACCTGGGAAGCGGGAAGGAGAATACCACCATGGCTCTTACTGATTAAGAGCATAAGTCCTGAGTTTCTTGCGCAGAGTGCCGCGGTTGATGCCCAGAATGCCCGCAGCCTGACTTTGATTGCCATGCGTGTAATCCATCACGGCCTTGAACAGCGGCCTCTCCACCTCGCCGATGACGAGATTGTACAAATCCGCCGGACGCTCACCGTTGAGAGCCGTGAAATATTGGTTTAGTGCGTCTTCCGTGTGCTTGCAGAGCGGTTTTTTGCCGCCCATGGAACTGAGCGCGTTACTCTTATTGTTGTTTTCAACCACGTTGATCAAATCCTGCACCTATTGCCCGAATATCGAGCCATCCTCCCCAAGCTGCGGAAAACTACATGGCCAACAACACGCCTCCGTCCTCTCGATCGAAGTAAATATTGGTCAATCTAATTTGTTCCGAAGCACTTTCCGCGCGCACGACCTGGTGACGAAAACTGTCGGTATTTGCCAGACTGTTGCAATACCAGGTCAGGTGTTTGCGAGCCACTCGAACCCCGACCGTTTCCCCGTAAAATCGATGCAGTTCATCCAAGTGGCCGAGCATAATATCACGCAATTCGTATTTATCCAGTTGCGGTTTCTGCTGCCCATCGCCCAAGAGCTGACCAAGCTCACGAAATATCCACGGGCGTCCCTGAGCGCCTCGGCCGATCATCAAGCCATCACAATTCGTTAGGCGCAGAACTTCAAGCGACTTCTTCAATGTCGTGATGTCGCCATTGGCGATTACGGGAATTTCGACAACTTGCTTTATACGTGCAATTGTCTCGAATTCGGCCTCTCCTTTGTAGCGACATGCGCGAGTTCTGCCGTGAACGGCCAGTGATTGAATTCCCGCGTCCTCGGCAATGCGGGCAATTTTCTCGCCATTGCGGTGCTCGGTGTCCCAGCCGGTTCGTATTTTGAGGGTGACCGGCACGTCCACAGCCTTGACAACGCGGGTCAGAATCGAGCCCACCAGCTTTTCGTCCTTGAGCAACGCCGATCCTGCCTGTTTCTTGCAGACTTTTTTGGCGGGGCATCCCATGTTGATGTCTATAATTTGCGCGCCGCGTTTCACGCATGCCCGGGCCGCCAGCGCCAACTGTTCAGGATCGGACCCGGCGATCTGCACGGCAATGGGCTCCGCGTCGAGGTCCAGATCGAGACGGTGACGGGATTTGGAGGTTTGCCACAGGCTCGTGTCGGCCGTGGTCATCTCGGTGGTCGTCATACCCGCACCGTAATGCCGACACAGACGGCGGAACGGGGCATCCGTGACACCGGCCATGGGTGCGAGCACGAAGGGGCTGGGCAGCGTGTAGGGGCCTATTATCAGGGGTGCGAGCATGGGGCTATTGTATCGCGGCGGGCGCGCCCCTACAGGCGTGCTCTTATTTGAAGTCTTCCAGGGCGCAGCGCAGCAGACCGTTCGACAGTCGGTAGCAGACGTTCAGCTTGAAACCGGTCGCATCTTCCGACGGGGACTGAATTAAAATGACGGCGTCGAAAGTATTGCCGGGCTCGACCAGCTTGCGCGGGTCGAGATCAGTCGGCAGGTAGTCTGCTGGTTCCAACACGCGGCTGCCAATCGTTTCTTCGAACCTGTCTGTGAGCGAAATGCCGATCAACGGGTACGGGAGCGCGCTGCCGGATTTGTTGCCGACCCGCGAATAGATCGTCAGTTGTTCGCCCGCGTCGCTGCTTTGCATACTGCCCTTGGTCGCTTCGAATCGCCAGCCCGCAATATCCCAGGCTGGCTGCAACGGGTTTCCGAGCGCCCGATAGATCGGGCTGAGGGCTTCGCTAAAAGCAGGAATCGTCGCCAGCGCTTCGCGCGACTGGTGGACGATCTGCACGACGAGCAAAAAAATCAATGCAGCGACGCCGCCCGTGATGCCGCTATGCAAGCGACTGGACCGGGCGCCGATCTCCGCGTCGCCGGCCCTCGCGAGGGCGGCGAGTTCGGCCGCATCAGCGGCATCTTTTTTTCGTTTTTCGGCATCATGCGCGGAGCGAAAAGTTTCGCCCTCCATGATGATCGTTTCAAAACCCATCGACGTCGCGGCGTCATCGGGCTCAGCCTCTTTTTCGGTGGCTGCCATATCCCCGGCGTTTTCCCCGGCCATCACAATCGTTGACGCGAAGCCGTCGTCGTCTTCTAGCGCGAGCGCCATTAGATCCTGGTCGATCATCATGTTGACGGTCTGTTCTTTCTTCGTCATCGGCGGTACATAATGCTCGTCCTTTTGCGTCTCGCCAGCGACGCCGGCCAGCTCATTTTCAATCGCATGAGTCTCGACGACGGGTTCTTCCTGAATCTCGATCAAATCGAGTTGCGGATTTCGCTCTGCAATGCCTTCTTCGTCTTCGATTTCGTGTAAACCACTCAGGTCGATGCCCATCGCCTCGGCCTGCAGCGCGAACTGTGAATCCATGTCCGGTGGCTCGTCGGTATCGACCGGGGCGGCGATCGCAGCAGCGAGTTCATCGAATTCACCGAGTATGTCGTGCCACTCGTCGGGTTCACTGAGCGATATTTCCGGCTGTGGATCATCATCGGCAACGGCTGGTTCGACTTGTGCGGAATCAAAATCAGCCGGCGCAGGCGATTCGTCGACCGCCGGTTCATCGAGGTCGAAGTCCTCAGGCAGCGGAGTGTTGTCGTCAAAACGCAATTCGTCAATCGAAGTCTTAGCAGGTTCGTCGCCGCCGTCCATTACCAGCCACTCGTTTCCGGTATCTTCGATCCGAACGTCGGAGCCGGCAAGCTCATCGAGCGTTTTCAAAAGCGCGGCGCTTTGTTCGGCGGACATCGACGGGGTCGGACTGTCGTCTGCGCTGCCTTCCGGTTGCAGTTCCGGCGGCGCAGCGTCCGACTCACCGCTGGCGGCGCGCTCAGGCGTTTTTTCGGACAGAAAATCGAGCGCATTGAACGGCCTGCCACACCCGCCACAGCGAACTTTGCCGGCGGCTTGTTTCAAGATGTCCGCGGTGACGTCAAATGCAATTCCGCAATCAGGGCACTGGGTGTACATCGCCTAGCCCGCTCTCCGTTGTCCTGTCAATCTCGACCATGATTGGCCGTCCTGCTCCCTGAACACGGGTTCGTCAAATTCGATCCAGGGCTCGTAGGCAGCCATTACGTCGTCGGCTTGTTCACATAATACGCCAGACAACGCCAGCATACCGCGGCCTGCGAGCGTTAGTGTGATGGATTCGGCAATCCGGACAAGTGGCTTGGCGAGGATATTTGCTACGACGATGTCGAAAACTCCGCGGATGTCTTCCGCGGCGCCAAGGATCTGCAAATGTTCAGCAACCTCATTGTCCGCAGCGTTCTGGCGGGTTGCGGTGATGGCCTGGGGATCGATATCCATGGCGGTCGCGTTTCTGCAACCGAGCTTCAAAGCGGCGATCGCCAATATGCCGGATCCACAGCCATAGTCGAGCAGCGTTTTGCCCGCTGTCGGCAGCCCGTCCAACCACTCCAGGCAAAGGGCGGTCGTGGCGTGAGTGCCTGTTCCGAAGGCAAGTCCCGGATCCAGGTGCACGACCACGGCATCTTTTTGCGTGACTTGACTGCCGCTCGGACATACCCAGAGTTTTTGGCCGAAGCGCATGGCGATAAAATCTTTCAGCCACTCGCGTTCCCAGACGCGATCCGCCAGTTCTTCAATGCAGTGGGCTGGTAAACCGGAGAGGTCGAGCCGTGCCAGCAACGCAGCCTGAAATTCTTCCAGGTCGGCATCGGAGGAAAACAAGCCGGTTATTTTCGTGTCCGTCCACAGCGGCGTTTCCCCAGGGCCGGGTTCAAGCACGGGATCGTCGCCGGCATTCGTCAAAGTGACGGCGCAGGCGCCAAGTTGCACAAAAATATCCTCGACGATGGCTGGGTCCAGCGTATCCAGATTCATCACAAACTGACGCCATGCCACCGCGCAGTGCTCCGGATCAGACCAGCCCGAGACGCTTCTCGAGATAGTGAATGTCTGTGCCGCCGGCCTGAAAGGCGGCGTGCTGAAGAATTTCCACGTGCAGCGGGATGTTGGTTTTGATGCCTTCGATCACGATTTCGCTCAACGCATTTCTCATGCGGGCAAGCGCCGACTCGCGGTCTTCGCCGTGCGCGATGATCTTGCCGATCATGGAATCGTAATACGGTGGAACCTTGTAGCCGCTGTAGATATGGCTCTCGACACGGATGCCCGGTCCGCCGGGCGGATGCCAGAGTGAAATCAGTCCGGGAGAGGGCATGAACGTTTTCGGGTCCTCGGCATTGATGCGACATTCGATGGCGTGCCCCTGAATTTTTATATCGTCCTGAGTGAAGCGCAGTTTTTCACCGCTGGCGATACGCAACTGCTCACACACAATATCGATACCCGTGATCATCTCGGTCACCGGATGCTCGACTTGCAATCGAGTGTTCATCTCAATGAAGTAGAATTCGTCGTTTTCGTACAAGAACTCGAATGTACCGGCGCTCTCGTAGCCAATTTCCTGACACGCCTGCACGCAGCGCTGGCCGATGCGCTCTCGCTGTTCTTCACTGATGCCGGGTGCGGGAGCCTCTTCGAGGACTTTCTGGTGGCGCCGCTGCATGGAGCAGTCGCGCTCGCCCAGATGCACGGCATTGCCGTGTGCGTCCGCAAGAATCTGAAATTCAATGTGCCGCGGCTGCTCGAGAAACTTCTCCATGTAGACAACGTCGTTATCAAATGCGGCGCGCGCTTCGGCCTTGGTCACTGTGATCGCCGCGGTCAACGAAGCTTCGGCATGCACGATTCGCATACCGCGTCCGCCGCCACCGCCCGAGGCCTTGATAATGATTGGGTAGCCAATTTCTCTCGCGAGACGCATGTTTTCGTCGGGATCCTCGCCCAGCGGACCGTCCGAACCCGGTACGCACGGCACACCGGCTTTCTTCATGGCGGTAATGGCAGAAATCTTGTCGCCCATCAGCCGGATCGCATCGGCCTTGGGTCCGATAAAGGTAAAGCCGCTGGATTCCACACGCTCTGCGAAATCCGCATTTTCCGAAAGAAAGCCGTAGCCCGGATGAATGCCCGTCGCATCGGTAACTTCTGCCGCGCTGATTATAGCCGGCATGTTCAGGTAGCTGTCGATCGATGGCGGTGGCCCGATGCAAACGGTCTCGTCCGCGAGCAACACATGTTTCAGGTTATTGTCGGCGGTTGAATGCACGGCGACCGTCTTGATGCCCATTTCCCGGCATGCGCGCAAGATGCGCAGCGCGATCTCGCCGCGATTGGCAATTACGATTTTTTCAAGCATCTTAAGCAAAATCCGCCTAGACGTTCTGGCGCTGATCGATCACGATCAGCGTTTGTCCAAACTCGACAGCCTCGCCATTTTGAATGCGAATCGACTTTACGACGCCTGAGACGTCCGCCTCGATCTGGTTCATCATCTTCATTGCTTCGATGATGCAAAGTGTATCGCCTTCATTGACGCGGTCACCGACCTGCACGTAGGGGGCTGCGCCCGGCGACGACGAAGCATAAAACGTGCCGACCATCGGGGCCGTCACCTCGAAGCCATCTTCTTCCGGCTCGACGGGCGCGGCGGCCTCGGCAGGCGCACTCGCAGGTATCGGCGCTGCGGCGGGCACGGCGGTTGCCATCGCAACCGGCGCTGGCGCCATTTGCACACCCGGCGCGTAGCGACTGATACGTACCGATTCCTCTCCCTCGGTAATCTCGATCTCGGCGATGCCAGACTCGTTCAGCAGCTCAATGAGTTTTTTTACTTTTCTTATGTCCATTACTTAAGTCCCCGGCAATATTAACGTGCGCACTGGCGGCCTGCAGAGCCAGTTCATAGCCGTATGCCCCAAACCCGAACAGGCAGCTGTTCGCGATATCACTGAAATAACTGTTTTGACGAAATTCTTCCCGCGCAAACGTGTTGCTGAGATGAATTTCTATAAACGGAATCTGAACGGCCAGAAAGGCGTCACGCAAGGCAACGCTGGTGTGCGTAAAGCCGCCCGGATTCAGCAGGATGAATTCGGTTCCGTCGGTAGCCGCCTGTTGCACGCGGTCGATGAGTTCGTGTTCGGCGTTGCTCTGGAAACAGGTCAGTTCATGCCCGAGTTCGCGGGCGACCGCCACGCAACGCTCTTCAATGTCCTCGAGGCTCGTCACCCCGTACACGTCGGGTTCACGTGAACCGAGCATATTCAGGTTCGGGCCGTTGATGAGCAAGAAAGAGGACATTTCGAGGGTTTCGCAGCGAGATAGCCGAAGATGGCGGCAATTCTAACCCTTTTTGTCGATGTTAGTGCAAATTTGTTGTGCAGTCAGAGCAGATCCAGCATTGCCCTGGCATCGTCTTTGCTGATCTCATCGCGTTCGTAGGCGCTCATGACTTCGACGATAGTGTCCAGTTGCTCCGGATGCAGTTCACCGACATAGGCGTTTAAATACTCACCGTCTGCTGCGACGAACATCGTGAAAGGCAGCCCGATGAATTCGACGCCCGACGACTCGGCGATTTCCATGGCTTCCTGCTGCCCGACCAGAATCGGATAATTGAATTCTACAGCCTCGGCGTAATGGCTTACCTCCTCGGCGAAATCGACGGCGATTCCGATGACCTGAAAACCGTTGCCCGACTGTTCGTCCTGAAAAGCCTTGAGCAGTGGAATTTCACGACGACAAGGCGCGCACCAGGTTGCCCAGAAATTCAGGAGTCGATTCTTGCCAGCCCATTCCGAAAATTGTCGCGGCGTACCGGACACATCGGGCAGAGTGAAAGAAGGGCGGGCTATGACCTCCAGCGCTATCGGTTGCGCAGTAATTTGTTCTGCAGGCGGAGTCACCTGTACCGGAATGCGCACGGCATAAAACAGCGCACCGGCCATCAGCGCAACCAGCGCGCTCGCGAAAATCAGAAAAATTCGTGACACAGGATTTTCCGCTACTTAGTGAGTGAGGCCGACATGCTAGCCGAAACGCCGAATGCTTGCCGCACATGTTGGGCGAATTCGTCGGCCTTCATATAGCCCACCACTTCGTAGCCGTGTCGCTGTTGTCCGTCGGCGCCGAAGAAAATTATGGTCGGCGGACCAAACACGCCAAAGCGTTGCAGCAGTTCCTGATCGGCGTCGTCGTTGGCGGTAACGTCGGCCTGCAGCCATACCGTATTCGAAAGAGCCGCGCGAACGTCGTCGTCGGTGAACGTGTAGGCCTCCATCTCCTTGCACGACACGCACCAGTCCGCGTAGAAATCGAGCAGTACAGTCTTGCCGCGACCAGAGGCCGCAGCGACCTCGCGATCAAGGTCGGCGACGGTCTTGATGCGCTGAAATGGCAATTCATGCTGCGCCTGCGCAACGGATGTTCCGTTGCCACCGAGGTTGATGCTCGCGAGTGGCTGCAGCGGGTTGCTGCCGCCGGTCAAAGCGCCCAGCAGCAATACGATGCCGTAGAAAATAGCGAGAAAGCCGAATCCCTTGCCGAGTTTTTGCACACCGGTCGATTGCGCCGTCAATGTCGTCAGCCCACCCAGGAAGACGCCGGACATGACGATGAGAATGGCCCAGAACGCCAGCGTAACGGAACCCGGCAAGATGCGGGATAACATCCATATCGCGAGGCCCAGCATCATGAAACCGAAGGCGTTCTTGACGGCGATCATCCAGTTGCCCGCTTTCGGTAGCAGTTTGCCCTGTGCGGCGCCAACGGCCAGCAACGGTGCGCCCATGCCGAGACTCATCGCAAACAAGGCGCTGCCGCCGCGCACCATGTCCCCGGTCTGGGCGATGACGGTAAGCGCCGCGATCAGCGCCGGCGCAACACAGGCAGTGACGATCAGCGATGACAGCGCACCCATTACAAACGCGCCGATCATCGTGCCGCGCTTTTGATCGCCGCTCATGCTGGAGAGTTTGCTCTGCAATCCGCTGGGCATCTGGAGGTCATAGGCGCCGAACATCCCGATGGCGAGCACCACGAACAGCCCGGCAAACAATATAAGAATCCATGGCTGGTTGAACATCGCTTGCAGTTGCAGGCCAGCGGCGGCGGCCGCGACGCCGGCGGCCGTGTAAACAATTGCCATGCCCATGACGTAGCTCAATGCCAGCGTGAAGCCGCGCTTTGAGCTCACGTTGTCGCCATCGCCCGCTATGATGCCGGACAGAATGGGCACCATTGGCAGTACGCAGGGCGTGAATGCGAGGCCCAGGCCGGCGAGAAAGAACAGGCCGGCGGCCACCCAGATACTCGAGCCCGTGATGATCTGTGCGAGACGCGCCTGCTCTGAAACCGGAGCGTCAGGAACGGAAATGGCCGACAGATCGGTTGTGGTCGTCGATTCAGGCAGACTCAAGTTAAAAACTTTCGTTAACGGCAGATAGCAGATGCCGTCTTCCTTGCAGCCTTGATAGGAGAGTTCGAACTCGACGTCCATCGCTGCGGACGAGGCGCGGGAGATGGCGAATTTGCCAAAAACTTCGTCGAAGTAAACTTCCTGCTCGCCAAGCCACTCGTCCGACTTGATCTTGCCCTTGGGCAAATCGAGCTGGCCGGCCGTGGTGTTGTCGGTCAGCATGCGGACCGATATTTTGCTTTTGTAGAGGTAGTAGCCGGGCAACAGGCGGATGCCGAACGCGACCGTATTGCCGTCCGTCGCGTACGCATCGGGGAAGAAAACCTGGTCCGGAGGCAACACATCGTCAATCAGGTTACCGGCCAGATTGCCGAAGCTCAGTTTTCCGCTCGCCGGTTTGGGGGGGATTAGCGCGACGGTTTCGGTCCAGGTCTGCGGCATGTAGCAATAGCCGCTGTCGAGGCAGCCGCGACTCTCGATAGTCAGCACCGTGCTCGCGGGTTTCTTGCCGTTGACCGCGTAAGGAATGCGGATGAAAAAGTTACCGCGGTAGATGACCTGTTCACCAAGAAAATCGTCGCTGTAAACCTGTCCTTCCGGCAGCTCCGGTTCGCCCAGAACGAGGTTCGATGCGGCCACTTCAAACGCGAATGAATCGCGGTACATGTAGGCGCCGTCATCTACCGCCCAATCGATCTCCAGCGCATCGCCGGTATCGGTAACGGCATATCGAAAGACGTCCTGCGGCGGCGCTGGTCGTTCGTTCGCGGCGTAAATCGGTCCGGTCAGGGCGAGGAACAGTGTAGCGGCGATCAGGTGTTTCATCAGTGTCATATAAGGCTGCCAGGGCAAGAGTTCGGGTCGTTCGTTATTGAAGACCTGTTCGGGAACGCGATTGTTACGCCTTTGAACATCGCTGTCACCAGCCCAGTTCCGGTTTTCGCAGCAAAAATATCGCGCAGCGCTTGAAATTTGGCGCTCCATGCCTATTATTAGCACTCCTCGTGGTCGAGTGCTAATTACTCTCGACTCGGAAAACCGCCATAAGTCGGTTATAAATCAATAGTTTAAAGGAGATATGCACCATGAAGATGCGTCCGCTTCATGATCGGGTCATTGTTAAGCGCATGGAAGAAGAGCGCACATCACCCGGCGGAATCGTCATTCCTGACTCTGCAACGGAAAAGCCCATCAAAGGCGAAGTTGTAGCTGCGGGCAATGGCAAAATTCTCGAGAACGGCGAAGTTCGCGGTCTCGACGTCAAAGTTGGGGACCAGGTCCTGTTCGGCAAGTATGCCGGCACCGAGGTCAAAGTCGAAGGCGAAGAACTGCTGGTGATGAAGGAAGACGACATCATGGCAGTGATCGAAGACTAACTAATCACAGCAAGCGGCCCTGGCCGCTTCAGTCAACAAAGGAAATTCAAAATGGCTGCTAAAGAAATACGTTTTGGCGATGACGCACGGCAGAAAATGTTTGCCGGTGTGAACATCCTCGCAAATGCGGTTAGAGTGACCTTGGGTCCCAAGGGCCGCAATGTCGTGATCGACAAGAGCTTTGGACCGCCGACCGTTACGAAAGACGGTGTGTCGGTTGCTAAAGAGATCGAGCTCGAAGACAAGTTTGAAAATATGGGCGCTCAGATGGTGAAGGAAGTCGCTTCCCAGACGTCGGATATTGCGGGTGACGGAACAACGACCGCGACGGTTCTCGCTCAGGCTATTCTGCGCGAAGGCCTCAAGTCAGTGGCCGCCGGCATGAATCCGATGGACCTCAAACGCGGTATCGATAAAGCATCTGCTGCGATAGTCGTGGAGCTGGAGAAGCTGTCTGAGCCATGCGAAGACGAGAGCGCAATCGCCCAGGTTGGCAGCATTTCTGCCAATGCTGATCCTGAAATCGGCAAGATCATTTCTGACTCCATGCAGAAAGTAGGCAAAGAGGGCGTGATCACGGTTGAAGAAGGAACGGGCCTGGAAAATGAACTCGACGTCGTCGAAGGCATGGAATTCGATCGCGGTTACCTGTCTCCGTACTTCATCAATGACGCACAGAGTCAGCAGGTCATACACGAGGATCCATTGATCCTCCTGTACGACAAGAAAATCTCCAACATTCGTGATTTGCTGCCGATCCTCGAGGCGGTTGCCAAGGCGGGTCGTCCGCTGTTGATCGTCGCTGAAGACGTTGAAGGCGAAGCACTGGCGACGCTGGTGGTCAACAACATCCGTGGCATCGTTAAGGTTGCTGCCGTCAAGGCACCGGGCTTCGGCGATCGCCGCAAAGCCATGTTGCAGGACATCGCGGTTCTGACCGGTGGCCAGGTGATTTCCGAGGAAGTCGGATTGTCGCTGGAGAAAGCGACGCTCGAAGATCTCGGCCAGGCCAAGAAGATTCAAATCACGAAGGAAGCGACCACGATCATCGACGGCGCGGGCAAGTCCAAGGATATCCAGGGCCGTGTTGAGCAGATCAATGCTGAAATCGAAGAGTCTTCGTCGGACTACGACAAAGAGAAGCTGCAGGAGCGCGTTGCCAAGTTGTCTGGCGGTGTTGCCGTCATCAAGGTTGGCGCTGCCACTGAAATCGAGATGAAAGAAAAGAAAGCGCGCGTCGAGGATGCGCTGCACGCGACTCGCGCTGCTGTTGAAGAAGGCGTCGTAGCGGGCGGTGGTGTTGCTTACATTCGAGCCGTTGAAAATATCTCGAAACTCAAAGGCGACAACGACGATCAGAACGTTGGCATCAACATTTTAAAGCGTGCCATTGAAGAGCCACTGCGCCAGATCGTTATCAATGCAGGCGGCGACGCCAGTGTTGTGCTCAATGCCGTTTCCGAAGGCGAGGGTAACTACGGCTACAATGCGCAAACCAATGAGTACGGCGACATGATCAAGTTCGGTATTCTGGATCCGACCAAGGTTACTCGCTACGCGCTGCAAAACGCATCCTCTATTGCTGGCCTGCTGCTGACAACCGAAGCGATGGTTGCCGACGCACCACAGAAAGACACGGGCGGTGGCGGAATGCCTGACATGGGCGGAATGGGTGGCATGGGCGGCATGATGTAGCCAAGTGCGCCTGTAAGAGCGCCCCTTGGGCGCGAACGCTCGATAAGAAGCCCGGCTCATCGCCGGGCTTTTTTTGTTCTTGAATCGAGCGGGCCGTTGGAGCGAGGGGCGCTGCGCGCGAAATAACAACGCGCCTTGACGACCCTTACGGGCATTCATGCGCGATTACCCAATGATCCTATGGGTTGCTTAGGGGTTGGCTGTTGTTGGCCGTTTTGTTCGGCTGCGCCAGCGCAACCAGACGCGAACGCCGAGCAATACGGCAAGAATGGCGGCGTAGATTAACGGCTCGGTAATGTCCTTCTTGACCTGCCACCAGAAGTGCCAAACGCCCAGCATGCCAATGACATAGACCGTGTTGTGCAGTTTTTGCCAGCGATGCCCCATGCGGCGTCTGATCGCCATTAAAGAAGTCAATGCGAGCGCGCTTAAAAGCAACAGCGTCGTGAACCCGATCGCTATGAACGGGCGTTCGGTCAGATCTTCAAGAATGGCGGACAGCAGCATTCCCTGGTCGAGGACGAACCAGCTCAGGAAATGCATGACCGCGTAGAAGAACGTAAACAGGCCGAGCATGCGGCGAAAGCGCATGAGCGAGTTCCATCCGGTAAGTTGTCTCGCGGGCGTGACGGCTAACGTGATCATGATAAATCGCAGAGTCCAGTTGCCGCAGCGATCGAGAATTTCTTCGATGGGGTTCGCGCCCAGTCGTCCCGTAACTTCAAATGCATCGCCAATGACCAGTGCGGCCGGTACCAGGCAGAGCAGAAAGACGACCGGCTTCCAGATGAACCGGACTTGCTGAATCGTGTTCAAGGCTTGCTAGAAATTGCGGCGCAGATTTAGGTTCTCGTACAGATGTGCAACTTGTTCACCGTAGCCGTTGAACATCAACGTCTTTTGTTTTCTGGCAAATATACCCGCACCGATTCGTCGTTCCCGCGCCTGACTCCACCGGGGGTGATTCACCTCCGGATTCACGTTCGCATAAAAGCCGTACTCCCGTGGTGCGGACATGTTCCAGCTGGTCTTTGGGCGCGTCGACGTGAAGCGGATTTTGACGATGCTTTTAATGCCCTTGAAACCGTACTTCCAGGGTACGACCAGGCGAATCGGTGCGCCGTTTTGATTCGGAATCACCTTGCCGTAGATGCCGACAGCCAGTATGGGGAGCGGATTCGTTGCCTCTGCAATCGTTAATCCCTCCCGATACGGCCAGTCCAGAACCCGGCGCCGTACTCCGGGCATTTGTTGTGGATCGTTGAGTGTTTCGAATGCTACGTATTTCGCTTTTGATGTCGGCTCGAAATATTTGATGACTTCCGCCAGTGAAATTCCGACCCAGGGGATAACCATCGACCACGCCTCGACACAGCGCATGCGATAAATGCGCTCTTCCAGATCAAATGGCCTCAGGAAGTCATCAAGGTCGTAGACGCCGGTTTTATTGGCATGGCCTTCGACTTCTATCGTCCAGGGGCGCGTCTTGAAGTTTTTCGCATTGGCCGCCGGATCGTCCTTGTCGAGTCCAAACTCGTAGAAGTTGTTGTAGGTGGAAATATCCTCGAAGCTATTCGGCGCTTCCCCGGTGCTGAACGCGCTGTTGCCAACGTTGCCCAATGCGGCTCCCTGCGAGACAGGTATCATCGCGCTCATGGAGATGGGTGTGAGCAGGGTTCCGCCCGCGATCGCGCCGGCGCGCATAAAGTCGCGACGATTCAGGTAATTCGATTCGCTCGTGATTTCTGAAGGCCGAATATCAGCCGGTTTTCTGATCAGCACAGAATGTCTCCGTTGATGCCATTAGTTGAATAAGACCGGTTCCAGACTGAAATATTGCACAAAAGAATCGGCTGCGCACTGTGCCTGGAATGGCATCGAAGCCCGTAATGGGCAAATCAGCACCAATTACGACGGTAAAAGTGCCTAAAATCAGCAAAATCGTCCAAAACATCCGACAGCTATTTCTCGATATTGCGCTTGACCGAGTCATCGGCAGATTCGTTGGATAGCTGGCGCGATAAGTTCGCTATCATCTATTAAAAAGCTAGAAGATAGCGAAAAATCTGTAAAAATGTCGATATCGTGAGGAATGGTGACCTTCCGGAACGAAACAAATCACAGAGACCCGCTGCTACGAGTTGTAAGATTTTTAAAGATTTTATCGTCAATAATACGGTTTTTAAGCCTATTTTTACGAAATTACCAAACGAATCGTCAACTGACAGGTCCAAATTGGTATCAAGCTTATTCAGCTTGGATTCAAGTTGCCTGGGCTATGGTTGTAATTGTGAAGATGGACCTTATTTCTTGCTGTAATTGAGGAGTATCAGGAAATGAGCGGGACACTTTCCAGTTTTGTCCGCGGCAATGATCGGGTAAGCCCGACGGAGTCACTGCATATCGAAGTGATCGCGGACTTCGTGTGCCCGTTCTGTTTTATCGGCAAGCGCCGATTCGATAAGGCGCTCCAAGCCGTGCAAAGCCCCAGTGACGTCAGCTGGTATCCGTACCAGCTAAATCCTGATCTCCCGGCAGAGGGCGTGCCGTTTGACGACTATCTCAGTCAGCGCTTCGGCAGCCCGGCCAAAGCGGAGCCGGTGCTCGGATTTCTGGCGGCGCAAGGCGACGAAGTCGGCATTGAGTTTCGGTTCGACAGAATTCGTCGCGTACCGAACACGTTGCTGGCGCATGGGGTGATGCAGCTTGCGGAGACGCTGGGCAAGAACCAGTCGGCGCTCGCCGAGGATCTGATGTCAGCGTTCTTCGAGCAGGGTTTGAACATTGGCGAGCAGGAGGTTCTTATCGACATTGCCGGGTCGCACGGACTCAGCGCGAAAGACGTTCGCGAGGCAACAGGCAGCGAAAAAATCAAACAACTGGTTTTGATACGCGAAGGTCAGGTTCGTAGCAGAGGTCTGGCCGGCGTTCCTGGGTTCCTGATTAACCGTCGCGTCCTGGTCGTTGGCGCCCAGGAACCGGAAAATTTCATCAATGCGTTCGATTGTGCGATGTTCGGCGAAGCGACAGACGAACTCGCGTCGCCAGCGTTGCATTGATTCATCCTTGACGTCACGTGACTTAAGACAACCACTCCAGAATCACCCGGTTCACCTCCTCGGGTTGCTCCTGCTGGCTCCAGTGGCCGCAATTGCGCAACATGTGAATAGTGAGATTGGTGACCAGCGGTTTCATCGCCTCGATGTGTTCCGGCGCAATGATCGTGTCATTGTCGGCGCCGATGAAAAGCGTTGGAATCCCGATCGTCTGGTCCACTCCGTCCAGCGCTTCCCAGTTTCGCGTCCAGTTTCGATACCAGTTGATGGGACCCGTGAATCCGCTGTGCGCAAAAGCGTTGGCGAAGTAATCCCGCTCCTGATCGGATAGCAAAGCATCGCCGCTACCGTCCTTTCTGGCGATGACTTTAAGCAGGCTCAGTGATTTCTTTGCCGCCGGCAGTTGCTCGAATTGCTCACGGGAAATTTGTCGCTTGCGCATCATCATGTTGAAAAAGTGCACTGGATCCGCGGCGAACGCCCGATCCGCGGCGTCGGAGTCCTGAAAGTTGACGATGTAGAAATCGTCGCCAAATCGCTTGCGCATGATGTCGATGGGATCGATCGGCGCACGAGGGAAATGCGGAATATTCAGGATGATGAGCTTCTTGATACGTTGTGGCGCGATCATCGCCATGTGCCACAGCACCAGTGCGCCCCAGTCGTGCCCGATAAACGTCGCGTTCTCAAGGTTCAGGGCGTCCAGCAGTCCGTGTACATCTTTTATCAGTTCGCCAATGCAATAGTTCGCCACACCGGGCGGTGCATCTGTCTGGCCGTAGCCACGCTGGTCCAGCGCGATGGCGCGGTAGCCCGCCGCGGCAAGGACCGGAAGTTGATGCCGCCAGGAATAGGCGAGTTCGGGGAATCCGTGCAGCATCACCACTGCGGGGCCTTCGCCACGCTCGTACACGGCCATGCGAATGCCGTTGGTCTCAACAAAGTGCGGATTCGGGAACATCGGGCCATTTGACATCAAAGCACCTGAGATCGCAAAGTGAGCGAGTCTGACAACAAAGCGGAGCCCGGCATGGTCCAGCGTCTGTTCATCACGCTGATACAGGTAATCACGAATACTTTTTTCCGGCGAATCGATGTCGTCGGCAGGGAGAACGTCCCGGCGAGCGGGCCGGTGATCTTTGCCGGCAATCATCCCAATGCGCTGATGGATGGCTGGTTGCTGATGGCGCGGTGTGGGCGCTGGCCATTGCATTTCATGGTCGATGCGAAGCTTTGGAAATATTGGATGCTCGGGCAGATACTCGATGTGACCGGTGCGGTGCCGGTCTACCGCCGGGAGGACCACGGCGGCGAGGTCGACAACTCAAAAGCCTTCGACAAACTTTACGAAGTTATGGAGTTGGGTAATTGCATGGGAATTTTTCCCGAAGGCGTGAGCCACGTCGAGTCGCAGCTGGCGAAACTCAAGACGGGCACAGCGCGCATCGCGTTGGCGGTCGCCGCTCGCGGCAAGGTCAAAGTGACCATTGTTCCTTGCGGCCTCAACTACATTCACCGGCATCGCTTTCGCAGCCAGGTGCTCATTGAATTCGGCGAGCCCATTGTCATCGAAGACGAGTGGCTAGAGGAATTCAAAGCCGACGAACAGAATACGGTACGAAAACTGACCGAGCATCTTGCTCAGGCACTCAGGAACGTCACGCTCAATGCGCCCGACTGGCGCACCTTAAGATTTGTGCAAGCAGCGCGTCGCCTCTATAAACCGGCCACCGCCAATCTCTCACCGGGCGTCTATGTTGAATTGAACCGGCGCTTCGTTGACGGCTACCTGCATGCCACCGACGATAAGGAGATGAGACAGTTTCGCGACGACGTTGAGGACTATCAGTCACGCCTGGATATGCTTGGCATCAAGGACCACCAACTCCGCAAACCGATGTCTGCCGGCAAGGCTTTTCGGCGCCTGACAACACGGTTTCTTACGATGTTGCTGTTATTGCCGGTCGCGATACCGGGCGCCCTGTTGCACCTGCCGGTGGGTTGGATTGCGGCGGTTGTCGGCGAGAAGTTCAGCTACGAGATGGATGATATTGCGACGATCAAAGTATTTGCGACGATCTTGCTGTTACCCCTTCTGTACCTGGTTATCGCGCTGACCGTCTGGAACCTGTTTGGTTTTTGGTGGGCGATGGGTGCTGTGGCGAGTCTGACGATGAGCTTTTTTGTGTCGGTGCGCTTGATTGAGGCAGAAGCCAGCTTGCTCATGTCGATGGTATCGATCCTGCGGCTCACGAGACTGAGGGCCGAATTGGAGGACTTGCGTGCGACGCGCGTCAGACTGGTGCAACAGGTCAGACGTCTGGTGGACCGACTGGCCGACGCCCAAAAGCCGAGAATTTTCTCCAACACCGATTTTTCCAGCCGGCAATAGACGCGTCGCAAATCACGGGAGCCTGAGCTGATCGACTATTGATCTTGCAATTAAGGTGACTGTCCCCTAATTTGCCGAAATCGTTTTCGGAGTAATCGCATTGTCATTTAGAGAAGTATCCAGCCGCTACGACGGGCCCACCCTCGAAACGGAAGTTTTGGAATTCTGGCGCGAACACGACGTGTTCGCAAAGACGCTCAAACAGTCCGCAGGGGGTCCGCAGTTCAGTTTCAATGAAGGTCCGCCGACGGCCAACGGGCGGCCGGGCATTCATCATGTGCTGGCGCGCAGCTTCAAGGATATTTTCCCCCGCTACAAAACCATGCGGGGTTACTACGTGCCGCGAAAGGCAGGTTGGGATACACACGGCTTGCCGGTCGAACACGAGGTCGAAAAAGAACTCGGAATTTTCGACAAGAAGGAGATTGAGGAGAAGGTAGGCATCGAGGAATTCACCCGGCGTTGTCGCGAGTCGGTCATGCGCTACATCGGCGATTGGGAAAAAATGACGGAACGCATGGGTTTCTGGGTCAATCTGGATGAGGCTTATTACACGCTGAACAACAGCTACGTCGAGTCTGTCTGGAATCTGCTGCAGAAAATCTGGGACAAGGGCCTTATCTATCGCGGCTACAAAGTGGTGCCCTACGACCCACGTATCGGGGCCACGCTGTCATCGCACGAACTGGCTCTCGGCTACAAGGAGGTGGAAGACCCGTCCATCACGGTTCGCTTCCGCGTGCAGGGCGAGGACGAGACCTTTTTCCTTGTCTGGACGACGACGCCATGGACGTTGCCATCGAACCTGGCGCTCGCGGTTGGCGTGGACATCGATTACAGCTATTGCGAATCTGAAGGTCAGACACTCATCGTGGCCGAGGCGCTGCGCGAGGCCGTGTTTCGCGATATCGAGCACACGGTAGTCAAGACCGTCAAAGGATCCGACCTGGTGGGCACGCGCTACGAGCAAATGTTCAACTACCACGAGGTTGACGCGGCGAACGCGTTTCAGGTCTTTGCCGCTGATTTCGTTAGTACCGACGATGGCACCGGTGTCGTGCACATTGCGCCGGCCTATGGGGTGGACGACCTGGCGCTGGGTCAACAGCACGACTTGCCGGTCGTCCATAGCGTAGGGCTCGACGGCAACTTCATCGATATCGTTGAACCCGTCGCCGGCATGTTCTTCAAAGACGCAGACAAGCCGCTTATTCGCATACTCAAAGAGTGCGGCGCAATGTTTCGCTCCGAGCGCCTCAAACACAATTATCCGTTCGGTTGGCGCACAGGTGATCCGATCATCTACTACGCGAAGAACGCCTGGTATATCCGCACCTCGAAGTTTCGTGATCGCCTGACCGAGCTCAACCAAAGCGTCAACTGGGTGCCCAAACATATCCGCGACGGCCGGTTCGGCAAGTGGCTCGAAAACAATGTTGACTGGGCATTGTCGCGCGAGCGCTTCTGGGGCACGCCACTGCCCATCTGGACCGACGGCGAGGGCGGCTATCACTGCATTGGTTCCGTCAGCGAGTTGGAGCAACTGACAGGCAGCGAGCTCAGTGAACTGGATCTGCATCGGCCCGCCGTCGACGAGATCACGTACGAGAATGACGGTAAAACCTGGCGGCGCGTGCCCGAGGTAATCGACTGCTGGTTCGATTCGGGAGCCATGCCCTACGCCCAATGGCATTACCCGTTCGAAAATAAGGACAAATTCGAAAAGCATTTTCCGGCCGACTACATTTGTGAGGCCATCGACCAGACGCGGGGCTGGTTTTACACCATGCACGCCATCTCGACGCTGGTGTCGGATTCTGTGGCGTTCAAGAACGTCATTTGCCTGAACCTGATCGTTGACAAAAATGGCAAGAAAATGTCGAAATCAATCGGCAACATTATCGATCCCTACGACGTCTTCGACACCGTGGGCGCCGATGCGCTGCGCTGGTATTTCCTCGCACGTCTGTCGCCGGACGTGCCCAAGCGCGTCTCGGTGGAGATCGTGGCCGATGTGGCGAGCTCGTTTATCAATACCTTCTGGAATACGTACAGTTTTTTCGTGTTGTACGCACGCCTCGACGAAGTGGACCTCGGCCGCAATATCCCTTTACAAGATCGTCCTGAGATCGATCGCTGGGCGCTGGCGCTGTTGCACAAGACCATTACGACCGTGACGGACGCTCTGGACGACTTTGACGCAAAGACGGCTGGTGAGGCGCTGGAGTCGTTTGTCGACCAGCTGAGCAACTGGTACGTGCGCCGCAATCGCCGCCGGTTTTGGAAATCGACCGATCCCGAAGATACCCAGGCGGCCTACCTGACGTTGTACGAGTGCCTGCACGCGGCGCATAAACTGATGGCGCCGTTCATGCCGTTCCTGGCTGAGAACATGTACCAGAATCTGGTCCGCGGAGTCGATCCGGACGCGCCCGAATCCGTGCACATGACGGCGTGGCCCGAGGCGGACCCGCAGTGGCAGAACGATGCGTTGCTGTTCGATATCGATGTCGTGCAGAAAGTTGTCGGACTGGCACGTGCCGCGCGCGTGCAGTCGGGAATTCGCACGCGGCAACCGCTGGCGCGGCTTTTGGTTCGTGCTCCGAGCGACGCGGCCGCCAGGGCGCTGGAAGCGCATCAGGAGCAGATTCTTGAGGAGCTCAATGTCAAGGCGATCGAGTTCATCGCTCGCGATGCGGGGCTTGTCAGCTACCGAATCAAGCCAAATCTGCCGCGCATCGGCAAACAGTACGGCAAGCTGATCCCGGCCATTCGCGCGGCGCTTGCAGAGGCCGATGGTGGTGCGATCGCCAGCGCGGCCGCGAGCGGAGAGACCTTCGAAATTACCGTGGGCGACCGGACGATCACGCTTGGGGGCGATGACGTACTCATTGAAACGAGTTCGGCCGAGGGCTACGCCTGTGCCGAGGACTCGGGATACCTTACGGCGCTGGACACAACTCTGAACGACGACCTGATCAACGAAGGATTTGCGCGGGATATCGTGCGCTCCGTGCAAGACGCGCGGAAACAGGCCGGTCTTGAGGTCTCGGACCGCATTGCGCTCGGTATTTCGGGTACCGCGGCCGTCGAAAAAGCCCTGTCGGTGCACCGCGAATACATCATGAGCGAGACTTTGGCGACCATATGGGACGTCGGACAGTCTAAGCCACTGTTTTCGGAGCAGCGGGAGCTCGGCGATGAGGTCTGGACGATCGAGTTCCGCAAGCGGACGGAACTTGCGTAGCGTTTAGAAAATCTGATATAACAACAGCGCGCAACATTTTGATAGATAGGGAGTAGCGAAAGGGATTTCAGGTTCTGCAGGGGGCCGGGCTACAGGAGGTGGTCAACTCCAACAATAAAAGCGTACAAGCCGCCGAGAGGGTTGAGCGGCATGACAATAAGATAAAACGCTGGAGTGGCAATGACGAACCACGTCAATCGCTTTCACGCCGCACTCACGGTGCTGGCTGGGCATGGTCATATAAAACAAAGGCTTATCAGGGCCTACGAAGACAATCTGGCGGCTATTGAGGACGATGAATTGCCGCTCACACTGCAGCAGCCGTTCGCGGACCTCAGGCGCCATATGCAGCAGGTCGTACCGCTCAACGGTGAGGGGGCAACCTGTGCCTCGGTCCGCAAGATGTCGCTGAACGAGGCCAGCGAGTGCGCGGCCTCGGTTGTTGCACTGTTCGGGGAGATGGTTCGAATGCAGGACGACAGTCAGGCTAGCCTGCCGCTGATTGATACCGGGGACGCCAGGGTCCCGCCGTTCCTCGTGAAGTCCGTTTAGTCGACCTTGATCGGATAGTATACGTAGGTCAGCAGGTCCTCTTCCGGCACCTTGCTCGGATCACTTACATACGATTCCCACGCAGCGCCATTGCGCTCGATGCCCAGTGCGGCCAGATACGCAGACATTTTCCGGTGCGTGCCGGTTAACAGCCTGTAGGAGCCTACATGCCCGACCCGAATAACGGCCCCGGCATACGTCGCGCCGATTTTCACGCCGCTACCGTCGCGCGGCGCATCCTCAGTGAGGCCTCTGACCGGAATGGCCGCGTCAAACGTCAGCTTCGCGCCGTTGAAGTTGCGCATGATCGATAAGGGTGCGCCGGCATCTGTAAGACCCCGCGCGTCGATAAAGTTCAGAATCTGGAAATACGCGCTCCCCATTGCTTCCGATATGGCTGCGGGCTCAGGTTCAGACGTTGTCGGCAGGAAGGCGATCTCGGTGGCCTCGACGAACAGGTGCTGGATGTCAATGTCGCCGAAGTTGGCGGCGGGCAAACCCTCGGCAAATTCCTTCAATCGTGCGAGCCTGTCGTTGTAGTCGCGCGCAACGATGCTGCTGAGCATGGGTGCAAAGTAGCGACCGACGATGTTCATGCCGTAATCGGCCTCGAATCCCCAGGTCACAATCGTCGTGCCAACACCCGGCGTCAGTGAAAACCACGACTTCGCTGCGCCGGGTTCGCCGGGACTCAGCACGATTTCAACGTACTCATCGGGCCGACTCTGTGTAATTAACTGCGTTCCGCCGCCACTGATGGCGCCGTCCCACGTAACGCTGGCATCCTGGCCCCGATGAGCTCCCAAATACAGGATGCGCGCGTTCGGATCGTTTTCGGCCCACGGAGACCATTGTGAAATACGCCTGAAATCGTTGACGAGCGCAAATACCGTCGCCTGGTGGGCGTCTATCTCGATTGTGGCCTCAACCCGGTGCGTCCGCGGCAGGGCGAAGCCGATAATGATTAACAGCGCGAACAGGGCGCCGACCCAGTAGATCAGTTTTTGCACAATGGAGAATTTCCTTAAACGTCCTAGCGGCCGGAATTATTCCACAGAAAGCGTTCATTGGGCACAATGGGTCTATGACGGAAATCAACAACACATCGTTGCCCATCGGCGTATTCGATTCCGGGGTCGGCGGATTGACCGTTCTCAAGGCGATACGTGAGGAATTGCCACAGGAAAACCTGGTCTACCTCGGCGATACCGCCCGGCTTCCGTACGGGACCAAGAGTCCGGCGTCCATTGAGCGCTACGCCATACAGGCCACGGCCAGGCTGCAGGAGCAGGGTATCAAGCTGCTCGTCGTGGCCTGCAATACGGCGTCGGCCGTGGCGCTGGACGCGCTGCGACGACAAATGGAGCCTGTACCGGTCATAGGCGTCGTCGAACCTGGGGCAATGGCCGCTGTCGCTGCACGACCCGGAGGCGCGCATCTGGTGCTCGCAACGGAAGCAACGGTGCGGCTCGGGGCCTATCGCGAAGCGATCCTTGCGCGCGATGCCGATGCGCAGGTTCGCGAGCAGTCCTGCGAGATGCTGGTCGCGCTGGCCGAGGAGGGTTGGGTCGTCGGAGTCATCGCCACTGCCATCGTGCGTCGTTATCTGGACGAGGCTCGCGAGGACTCTTTCGTTCCGGACAGCATCATACTGGGCTGCACGCACTTCCCGCTGCTGCGCGCTACGATCGTGGCCGTAGCGGGAGAGGGAGTCGCAGTGGTTGATTCCGCCGGAACCACGGCGGCCGTGGTCCGGCAGGTGCTGGATGCGAATGCGATCCTTAACGACACCGAAAAGCCCGGTCGTGTGCAGTTGCTGGCCACAGACGGCGTCACGCGTTTTGCGCGCGTGGGCGGTTTTTTTCTCGGGCGCTCACTAACGGCAGACGACATCGAGCTCGTCGATCTGTGATCGGCCGCTGTGCAATAATGACCGATTGAATTCGCTGCGGGGGGAAATCGTGAATCCTGGGAAATACTTGTGCCTGACCGGCGCTCTTGGCGTATTGGCGTTGCTCGCCTCGTGCGAGGGCACACCGCCGCCGGAAACCGAAGTGCAGCCGTTGCTAACGGTTTCCCCTAGACCTGAAATCTATGCCGATTTTACGTTGACCGCCGATCTGAGCAGTCTGAGCGGCGACCAGCGCGACATGATCAAGCTGCTGATAGATGCCGCACAAATCATGGACGGCCTGTTCTGGAGACAGGCGTACGGCGACGACTACGAGACCTGGCTGGATTCGATCGGAAATGCCGAGGCACGGCGTTTCGCGGAACTCAATTACGGCCCTTGGGACCGACTCGACGGCGACAAACCCTTTATCGAGGGAATCGGCGCCAAGCCCCTGGGGGCAAATTTCTATCCGGCCGACATGAGCAAGGAAGAATTCGAGCAGGCGTATTTGCCCGGCAAGCAAGGCCTCTATTCGATCATCCGACGCGATCAGGACGGAAACCTGCACCTGATCCCGTATCACGTCGCTTACGCCGAAGAACTCGAGGCGGCAGCGACGCTGCTGCGACAGGCGGCGAAGCTTGCCGAAAGCGTTGATTTTGCGAACTATCTGAAGCTGCGTGCTGCCGCACTCATAAGCGACGAGTACCGGATCAGCGACATGTACTGGATGGACGTCAGGGACAACCGGATCGATATCGTCATCGGCGCCATCGAGACCTATGAAGATGCGTTGTTTGGTTATCGCGCGGGCTATGAGGCGTATGTGCTCATCAAGGACCTGGCGTGGAGCGACCGGCTGAGCCGGTTTGCGGACTTCCTCCCTGCCTTGCAGAAAGGTCTGCCGGTTGCCGACGAGTACAAGTGGGAGGAACCGGGCACCGACTCGGATCTGAACGCGTACCAAGTCGTCTACTACGCCGGTCACAGTAACGCTGGCAGCAAGACGATCGCCATTAACCTGCCCAACGATGAAGAGGTACAGCTCTCGCGAGGCACCCGCCGGTTACAGCTCAAGAACGCGATGCAGGCCAAGTTCGACAAGATTCTGGAGCCCATCGCCGATGTTCTTATCGACGAGTCGCAACGCAGTCACATTAGCTTTGATGCGTTTTTTGCCAACACGATGTTTCACGAAGTCGCGCACGGCCTGGGCATCAAGAACACGATCGACGGTCGCGGCACGGTGCGCGAGGCGTTGCTGGATGTTGCGTCCAGCATGGAGGAGGGCAAGGCCGACGTTCTTGGGCTTTATATGATTACCGAGCTGCACAAAGCGGGCGAGCTGGGCGACGTTGATCTGCGCGACTACTACGTTACTTTCATGGCCAGCGTATTCCGTTCAATCCGCTTCGGCGCGTCCAGCGCCCATGGCAAAGCCAATATGGTGCGCTTCAGTTTCTTCCTGGAGAGTGGAGCGTTTGTGCGCGACGTGGAAACGGGCCGGTACAAGGTCGACTTTGAGCGCATGGCGACGGCCATGACGGACCTGTCGAAACTATTGCTGACATTGCAGGGCGATGGCGACTACGAGGGGGCCAGGGAATTGATCGACACGCGCGGCGTTATCGGGGCGCAGTTGCAGGCCGACCTCGATCGACTGACCGAGGCGAATATCCCCGTGGATATCACGTTCCAGCAGGGCGTTGCCGAACTCGGTCTCGAATAATCATTTTTCACAGGTAGTTCAAATGAAACAACTGACAACAATATTTTTCGCAGCATTCATCTTGGGCGCTTGCGGCTCGGAGACGGACAAGGCGGCAACGGCCGGGGCCGAGAGGGCAAGTTGGGAAGAATTCGCAGCGACCGCCATCTCGGGGTATTACGAGCGAAATCCGGAGGTCGCGGTCGATGCTGGATTGCACCAGTACGACGGCCGCATGTCCGATATCAGCCTGGCCGCCGTCGAGGCGTACGCCGGCTGGCTCGAAGGGCTCATTGCCGAGTCGGACGCGTACGGCGATCTGCAGGGAATCGAAGCATTTGAGCGGGACTACCTGGTCAAAGCGCTGAGCAGCAAGTTGTTTTGGATACGCGATACCAATTTCCTGAAGAACAATCCTGTTTTCTATGCGCGCAATATCAGTATGGATATTTATGTCGACAGAGAATACGCACCGCTGGAAGAGCGCATGGTTGCCTATACACAATATGTTTCGCAGCTTCCGGCCCGGATGCAGACCGTGCAGGCGAATTTGCAGCCGCCGCTGCCAATGCCCTACCTGCAGACGGCACAGGGAATATTTTCCGGAATGGCGGACTATCTGGAGAATACGGTGCCTGGTTTATTTTCCGGTGTCGAAGATGCGCAGTTACAACGCCAGTTCGCGGTGGCCAACAGCGCGGCTGCACAATCCGTGCAGCAGATGGCCGACTGGCTGGAGGGCCTCAAAGCGACTGCGACCGATGATTTTGCGCTGGGTGAGGAGTCGTTTTTGAAGATGCTCAGTGCGACGCAGGGCGTCGATATCACGCTGGCCGATCTGAAAGCGGCGGGCGAGCTGGATTTCGAGCAGAATCTCAATCGTTTGTATGAGGCTTGCGCCGAATTTGCGCCGGGCGAGAGTACCGAAGACTGTGTGCGCAAGGCACAGAATCGCAAATCACCCGAAGGAGCTGTCGGCGGGGCCACGCGTCAGTTGCCGGACCTGCGCAAGTTCCTGGTGGACAACAATATCGTGAGCATTCCAGGTACTGAAGACGCGCTCGTCGATGAAGCGCCGCCGCATCGCCGTTTCAATATAGCGTACATCAACATCCCGGGGCCATTCGAGTCCGGTCTGCCGTCGGTCTATTACATCGCACCACCGGACCCGACCTGGTCTGAGGAAGATCAGTTCGCTTACGTTCCAGGCGAGACATCCTTGCTGGCGATTTCGGTACATGAAGTGTGGCCGGGCCATTTTCTGCAATACCTGCACGCGAACCGCGCCGAAAATAATATCGGCAAGCATTTTGGTACCTACTCGTTCAGTGAAGGTTGGGCGCATTACACTGAGCAGATGATGCTCGATGCGGGTCTTGGTAACGGAGATCCCGAGGTCCGAATTGGGCAGCTGCTCAATGCCTTGCTGCGCAACGTACGCTTCTTGTCAGCGATCGGCCTGCACGCCGAAGCTATGACGGTCGAAGAGAGTCAGGCAATGTTCGAAGAAAAGGCGTTTCAGGATATCGGCAATGCGAGTCAACAGGCGCTGCGCGGCACCTACGACCCCGGTTATCTCAATTACACCCTGGGTAAGCTCATGATCAACAAGCTGCGCGACGACTGGACCGCCGGGCGCGGCGGCATGGAAGCCTGGGGCAAGTTTCACGACGAGTTCTTAAGTTTCGGTTCGCCGCCGGTACCGCTCGTTCGGGACCTGATGCTGGGCGATGACTATGAAGGCGATACGGCGTTGCTGCCGCACTGAACATTCTACGAGAGAGCGTACACATGAGTCTCAATATCACGACAAGAATTTCCGTAAGCTTGGCGAGTATCGCTGTCCTGTCAGCCTGCGGTGAGACGCCTGCGCCGGAATCGTTATTACCGGTCTATTACGACGAGGTTCGATTGGCTGACATTGATACCGCCGGGAAACTGACTGCGCGTTGTGAGTCGGACGAAGCGAGATTTCGCGAACACCTTGCCGTCCTTGAGTCATTTTCCGGTACACCCACGGTCGATGACTATTATCAGTCGCTCGACAGTCTGTTTGTCAGCATGAGCACGATATCGTCCCATGCGTTCAGCCTGGGCGGCATTCATCCGGACGCAGATCTGCGCAGCGCGGGCGAGGAATGCGAACTGCTGCTAAGCAGGCTCGGTACGGACATCAGTCTTTCCCGCCCGGTATTCGATGCGGTAAACGGAATCGACGTGAGCGACGCTGACGACACGACAAAATACTCGCACGAGAAATTGTTAATGTCCTTCCGTTTATCAGGCGTTGACAGAAATAAGGTCTCGCGTGAGCGCATACGTGAACTCAACGATGAGATCGCGGCCATTGGCCAGGAATTCGATCGCAACATCCGCGAAGACGTGCGTTACATGGAACTGGACTCCGTCGACGATCTGGCCGGATTGCCGGACGACTACATCGCGGCGCATCAACCAAATGATGACGGCAAGATCGTTATTTCTACACAGTACCCTGACGTATTTCCGTTTTTCGAATACGCCGAGAATGACGATCTGCGCAAGCAAATGTTGCTGCTGTTTAATAACAGAGCGTATCCGCAAAATGAAGAGGTTCTCCGCAAGCTCGTGGTTGCCCGCCACGAACTGGCGCAATTGATCGGGTTCGATAATTACGCGGAACTCGTTACAGCAAACAAAATGTCGGGCTCTCCGGAACGCGTTGCGAACTTTTTGCAGGACTTGAAAGAGTACAGCGGCGATTTGCGGGACGCCGAATACGAAGTATTACTCGCTCGATTACGCGTAGACGATGCTGGCGCCGAGCGACTGCAACCCTGGCAGACCTCGTTCATTCGCAGCAAAGTGCGCCGTGAGCATTACGACGTCGATACGAAAGTCGTGCGCGAGTACTTCAACTACGATGCATCACGCGACGGGATTCTGACGCTCGTGCAGGATTTGTTTGATGTGCGCATCGAGCCCTGGGAAACGGATGCCTGGCACGAAGATGTCGAGGCATACGAAATTTTCGACGGGGACGTTGTGATAGGCCGCTTTTACCTTGATATGCATCCGCGCGAAGGAAAATATCAGCACGCGGCGATGTTTCCGTTTGTCAATGGCATCGAAGGGCGACAACTGCCGGTCGCTGGTCTGATCTGCAACTTTCCTTCCGGGACCAGCCCGATGCAGCATTCTCAGGTCGTCACTTTTCTCCATGAATTTGGGCATCTGATCCATTGGATATTTGCTGGCCATCATCGCTGGAGCAACGTAAGCGGTATCAACACCGAGAGGGATTTCGTTGAGGCGCCATCCCAGATGCTGCAGGAATGGGTCTGGGATTACGACACCATTTCCGTGTTTGCAAAAAATGCCGCCGGAGACGTTCTGCCCCGTGACTTGCACGATCGCATGGTGGCTTCCCGCGACTTTGGCCTGGGAATGGGTACACGCCGTCAACTGTCGTTCGCTGGTATTTCGTTGGGCTTGTACAACACAGATCCCGCCGACATAGACTTTGACGAACACACGGCCGAGATGGCAAGGGCTTACACCCGATTCGAGCCGATGGAAGGTGGCCACTTTTGGGCAGCGTTCGGACACTTGAATGGCTATTCAGCGATCTATTACACCTATCAGTGGTCGTTGGCGATTGGCACCGATATGTTTACACGCTTCAGGGAAGGCGGATTGCGAAACGTGGAAATCGCGAAGGACTATCGGGATAAAGTGCTTGCCCCGGGCGGATCGCGCCCAGCGGAGGAATTGGTATCGGATTTCCTCGGCCGCCCGATTAGTTTCGAGACCTATGCGGATCGCTTGCGCGGTGTTGGCAAAGACGTGGAGGACGACTAACGGCGCGGGCAGTCCTTACTTGTCGATTCGCGGCAAATAATGCCCGAAAATAGTGGTGAGATATAACGCATCATGAGTTTCCAGTACGCCGGTCAAGGTCGGGAAGCGTGCGTCGGTATCCTGTAAATTTGCGACTACCTCGCCGTCGCCGTTAATCGCGATGACATGCGAGAATGGCACGGCCTTGGGCCGCGCGAAGGCCGGCAGGCGCTGTATCATTTTACGCAAAAATGGTTTGTCGGACACGCGATCCAGTAGCTGGTTGCGTGGTGCTGCGAAACCAATCCAAAAACGACCGTCCGTTCCGCGCTTGATGTTGTCGGGAAAACCGGGGAGATTTTCCAGCAAGACTTCACTTGTGCCTTGTTCTTCGCCAGCCAGCCAGTACTTGAGGATGCGGTAGTGGCCGGTTTCTGCCACCAGGATGAAACCGCCGTCCTCGCTGATCGCCACGCCGTTCGCGTAGTTCAGATCGCCCAGTAGTTTTCTGACCGCACCGGTTTTCGAATCCAACGCATAGACGCTTCCGTGGCCACCGTGCTCCAGTAAATCGATCAGGCTGGCGCCGTAATCACCGTCGTATTTATCCGCCCCAAACTTGCTGCTGGACTGGCTGAAATAGATCGTCCCGTCCGGACCTATCGCCAGATTGTTCGCATTGACCAGCGGTGCGCCATTGATCGTGTCGAGAATAGTTTTGACCGAGCCATCGCGTGCAATGCGTTGGATACCAATATGGGAATTGGCAACGACCAGCGAGCCGTCTGCGTCGGTTTCGATACCCAGCGGCCTGCCATCGAGTTTTACGAATACTTTGACTTCACGATCTTGCACTTGAACGATCGTGCCGTCGGCCGTCGTTGCGTAAACGAGTCCGTCGACGCCTGCGGTTGCATCCTCCGGTCCTTCGAATACGCCGATATCGATGCCGGTAGCCGTTTTCAGGTAATCGTTGCGCTCGAAAGGGGCGACATAGCCCAGATCCGTCGGCGCCTGCCACGCGATCGGTTCGATGGGGACGGGCCAGAGAGAAAGATAACTGCCCCCGACGATTGCCAGGATTCCAGTCACTGCAAGTCCGGTTCTCATTTTCCGACCATTAGCGGCTGGTATCGATCATGCGCAAAAACTCGGCTCGGGTGCGGGCGTCAGCGCGAAACGTACCGACCATCTGACTGGTTACCATCGATACGTCAGACTTGTGAATGCCGCGAGTTGTCATGCACTGATGTTTAGCCTCGATGACGACGGCGACGCCTTTCGGCTGCAGCACTTCTTGTATGCAATTCGCGATCTGCGCCGTCATTTTTTCCTGCACCTGGAAGCGGCGGGCAAACGCCTCGACAACACGCGCCAGTTTGCTGATGCCCACGACTTTATTCCTGGGCAGGTAACCGACGTGGGCCCTGCCGATGATCGGCGCCATGTGGTGTTCGCAGTGAGACTCAAAAGCAATGTCGCGCAAAATGATCATCTCGTCGTAGCCATCGACCTCTTGAAACGTGCGTCTGAGATACTCAATCGGATTTTCCTTGTAACCGCTAAACCAGTCTTCATAGGCAATAGCGACACGCTTTGGCGTATCTATCAGGCCCTCTCGACGAATATCTTCGCCGGCCCACAATAGTAGCGTCCGGACTGCGTCCTCAGCCTGGGCGCGACTGGGTCTGCGGGGTTTGCGTTGTTTTTTTGTCTTTGCGGCCACCGACCACTCCTCGTAGCAAGCGTCTAATGCTACGCAGACTTCTGCCCAAGGTCGAGGCCGATGGGGCAACTCACGCCGGTACCACCCAGACCGCAATAGCCATCGGGATTCTTTGCGAGGTACTGCTGGTGGTGGTCTTCCGCGTAGTAGAACGTGTGCAGCGCAGTCACCTGGGTCGTGATATCGCCAAGGCCTGCGGAGTGGAGCACGGCCTGATAAGTGGCAAGTGAATTTTCCGCGGCAGTTTGTTGCGCCTCGCTCGTCGTAAAGACGGCCGACCGGTACTGTGAACCAACGTCATTACCCTGCCGCATGCCCTGCGTCGGATCATGGCTCTCCCAAAAACTTTTGAGCAGTTCGTCGTAAGCAAGCACGGCGGGGTTGAAGACAACGAGAACAACTTCGGCATGTCCTGTAATGCCCGAGCAAACTGCACGGTAATCAGGGTCGGGTGTGGTTCCACCGGCGTATCCGACGGCGGTCGTGAACACACCGGACAGCTGCCAAAAGACGGCTTCGGCGCCCCAAAAACAGCCCAATGCGAAAACCGCTTGCTGCAAGTTCTCGTCGAATGGCCCCTGCAACGGGTTTCCGTTGACGAAATGCTTGTCCGCGACCGGCATAGGTGAATTTTTCATTTGTCGTTTGGGGGCTTTTCTTTCGGGTTGGTGGTGGCCGTCGCGTTCGCTTTACGCAATGCGTCCAGATCGGCTTGTAAATAAGAAAACGTGTGCTCGAAAACCACGTCGTCCGCACTTACCGCGCCACTTTCTTCGATACGCGGACGGTGTACACGGTGTCGAATTTCCCGATGAACCATGCGCTGCATATCCGTGAACTCGGGCGGATTTGCCTCGGTGCGCAGATTCTTGACCCGACCACGACTCGAAACCTTGTAGTTGACGATGATCTGACCGGTCAGAAATTTGTCGCGCGGTGTATCGCCCATTGCGCCGCTGTCGACAAACAGTGGCAGACGGTTTTGAATGATCGGAACGGGGTCCTTAAACCATTTATTTCTGAAGGCGAGGCGCTCCTCATTGATTGACAAAAACCGCCACATTTCGACGTATATTTTTCGCGAGCGATTCTGCGAATCGGAAAACGTGTAGTAGTCCGCCAGCGCTATCTTTGCCTTCGCTCGCACACGCCAGTCGAGCCTAGGGCTCCGTTCAGCAATGCGGACTGCGCGTTTGAAATACGTCTCACCTGCAGTTACGAGACCGTACTTTTTGGGTCCCGACGACGTGAGGTCCGTAAAATAATAGGAGCCGCCGAGGCGAACCAGAGGCTCGATCAGCATCGGGTCATTTTTGTCCGACCCGGATTGGATAATACGGATAGCGCGACGATACGACAAACGTTCCTCGTCATAGTAACCGGCGTGGTGTTGCCACCTTGCTCGTGACATCAACGATGGAATCAGCCCCATCGGATCTTCTTTGAAGTACCTAACGTTGATTATGTGAATTCTGTCGAGAATGGACAGCGCCTGCTTGGTGTCGCGCAACTGAATCTGCGTTTCAGCAAGCGACTCAAGAATCTCGATTTGTCCGAGGTTGTGTGGGCCGTCGTTAACGTGGGTAATGTGGGCGGCGCGCGTGAAAGTTTTTTCCGCCTTGTCTGGACGCCCAATGCCCAATTGGGCTGTACCGAGCCCTTTTAACGGATTGACCAGCGCCCCGTGCAGCCTGTCCTCGACAATCTCGATTATCTCGATGGAACTCGAGAAGTTTTGAATCGCCGCATCGAATTGGCCGTTGCTGTGTTGTACGATTCCCAGGTTGTTCAGTGCGCTGGCGGTCTCGCGCGATTGAGATCCGTACACCTTGATGGTCATCTCAACGATTTTCTTGGCGGCAATGTCCGCTTCGTCGAGCGTACCTTCCTGCAGTAAGCGCCGGTAGCGGCTGAATTCCTGGAGCAGCCGCTCTTCGGTGATTTCGTCGTTTGCTTTGGCCTCCGGCAGCGCGCCCTCGTCAGCGACCGCTGCGGGCTGATCCTGCGTGACGACCGCGTTATCCGCAGTGACATCAGCTTCCTGCGCCAATGCCGTGATGGGCAATAACAGGGCCGAAACGAAGGTGACGTACTGGGTGATTGTAAGCATGCGGTATGGCGTATTGGTTTCCGGCGTAAGTTAAGCCTAAGACCGGTTACGGCCTGGTTAGTTCTCGCGGCAAAGCCGGCGAATGGAAATCCACTATACCGACTGGTGTGGATAGACGGTAGCTGCAGTCGGCGCTTAGTTCAGTATGCGGTAGCCACGTCCACGTAGACAGCGCTTGAACACGTTTTGTCGTACGCGGTCGGCATCCAGCCCGGAGCGCGTGCCGCCAATCAGCGCCCCGGTTGCGGCGCCACGACCGACCTCGCCATTGATGATTCCGCCAATTGCGCCCACGCCAGCGCCGGTGCCCGCTCCCTTGACCACGCCTTTGCTGACCTTAACCTCCTCGCTATAGCCCCTGCAGTCTTCCCAATCCCGGGCGAGCCGTTCCGGGTTTACGCCTTGCATGTCAACAATGGGGTCGGGATGGGCGGCGCAAGCGGTGGCCATGGCCGTGATCGCGACAAAGAGCGGAATATTGAGTTTCTGCATGATTCGGGTCCGTGGCATCATAGTGACCTAACGCAGCGGCACGGAATTGGTTGACAAGGCGCAATGATGGCTTCATCCACTCACGATTCGATAGCAAGGGCGATCCTGTATGCGTTCCTTGCCAACTTCGGCATCGCGATAGCCAAGACCTGGGCGGCGGTGCTGACGGGGTCCGGCAGCATGCTGGCTGAAGCGATCCATTCTTATGCGGATACCTGCAACCAGGTTCTGCTCTATCTCGGGCTCAAGCAATCGCAGCGACCGCCCGACGATGAGCACCCTTTGGGCTACGGCAAGCTCAGTTACTTCTGGAGTTTTATCGTTGCGATTCTGCTCTTCACGATGGGTGGGCTGTTTTCGATTTATGAAGGCGTGCACAAGCTGCAAAATCCCGAGCCGCTGTCTCAGATCTGGATCGCGATTGTCGTCCTGTTCCTGGCGATGCTCCTCGAAGGCTTGTCCCTGTACGGCGTCTTGCGCGAGATCAAAAAAGTCAGGGGAGAAAAGTCTTTTCGAGAGTGGCTCAGGCACACGCGAGAATCCGAGTTGGTGGTCGTACTTGGCGAAGATATCGGCGCGCAACTGGGACTGGTTCTTGCGCTGGGTTTCCTGGTAGTGGCGCAGATCACCGGCGACCCGGTATACGATGCCCTGGGATCCATCTGCATAGGCGTCGTACTTATCTTTATCTCGGCTTTCGTCGCCTGGCGCATCCGCTCACTGCTGGTTGGCCGGTCTGCCGATCCCGATATTCAAAAGGCGATCGACGACGTCATTGCCGGGCAGGAAGGGATCGAGTTCGTCTTTAATACCATTACGATGCAATTTGGACCGGACACCATGCTCGCGGCCAAAATAAAAATGCGCCCGGACATGAATATCCGCGAGGCCGTCGCCAGCATCAACGCGCTTGAGCGGGAACTCAAGGCGCGCGTGCCGAAACTGAAATGGTGTTTTATCGAGCCGGACGTAGAGGACTAGGTCTCTTTGTAGAGGTGCACGTCTTGCTGCGGGAACGGGAAGGAAATACCTTCCTGATCAAAGCGCTTCTTGATGGCTTCCGTCAGATCGCATTTGACGCTCGAGTAGTCGGAAGTTTTCGCCCACGGCCGTACGACGAAGTTAACGCTGCTGTCAGCAAGTTCCGAGACGGCAATCGTTGGCTTCGGTTCGTCAAGAACTCGGTCCTCGGCGGCCAGCACGCTCTCAAGTGTCTGGCGTACTTTGTCGAGATCGTCTGCATAGCTGACGCCTATCACCATATCGATACGGCGTGTGTCGTTGGCTGAATAGTTGGTAATAATGCTGTTCATTATCTGACTGTTCGGGACAATGATCTGTATGTTATCGCCAGTCTTCAAAATGGTCGTCAATATTTGTACCTGGACGACGGAGCCGGCAATGCCGGCCGCCTCGACGTAGTCACCGACTCGATAGGGACGGAACAGAATAATCAGTACGCCCGAGGCGAAGTTCGACAGAGAACCCTGTAACGCAAGGCCGACAGCGAGGCCGGCGGCGCCAAAGATCGCGATGAAGGATGTCGTCTCAATACCCAGTGCGCCGATGGCCGCGATGATGACCACGACGAGCAACGCGCTGCTGGTGAGATTGCAGATGAAAGTCTGGAGTGTCTCGTCGACGTTCTGCCGCCGCATGAATTTGCTGATGCCGCCAACCGCCAACCGAATGGCAAATTTACCAATAAAGAAAATCGCCAGGGCCGTGACCAGCTTGACGCCAAAATTGATGCCAAGGGCAATGCCCTTTTCCTGCAACAGCTGTAGCAGCTGGGTCCAGTCAAATGCGCCGATATCTGTCGTGCTTGCTTCGTTCATTAACTTCAGTCCTTGGATTATTGTCCGGGAACTCCCTCGTTGCCGGGCTGAAACCGGTATACCCGATACGGCGCATTAGCGTCTATATGTTCGTCAGATTTCAGAATGATTTCAGACAACGCGCTGTCGGATATATACAAATAACCATCCGGGCCAAACGACAGGCCGTCGGGCCAGCGAATTTCGCGCGACTGAATCAGCGTGGAGAGTGTTCTTTTGGCGTCTACTGTAAAGAGGGCGCTGTGCTCAATGTCGGTAATGTAGACGTTGTTGTCAGTGTCGATGCTCAGTCCGTCGCTAAGCGGCTTGTCGCTGAAACGCTCGACACGTGTCGCGAGCTCAGAGGCCGGCAAGTTTCGGTCCCGGAGGTCTTCGAGGCGGATGCGATACAGGCTTGAACCACTGAGCGCCGCGTAATACAACCACTCGCGCCCGAGGGCGATGCCGTCGACGCCGCCTCGCAACACCACGATTCCGCCGTAGAACTCCATGACGTGGTCGTGGTTGCGAATCACGTAGTCCTCGGCGAGCACGGATGCATGAGCTTCGAGTACGCGCCGGGCAACGCCCGTCTCGACGTCATAAACAATGAGCGCCGGACTTTTGCGCCAAAAGCTGGCGTCGGCGATGACAATCGTTTCGCCGTTGGCGCTCACTTGCAGGTCCTGCAAAAAGGATCCGAGCGGCGCTATCGTCTTGTCAAATTTCTGGTCGCGCAGTACGGTGCCGGTGGCAAGATCGATGGCGACGATACGCGCGCGGCGCGTGCCGTGGTTACCGTGATCGATAACCCACAGGCGATTGAAGCCATCGATCACGACGCCGATCGGCGTGTCGAATAATTCGCGCTGCACGCGCTGCGACGGATAGGGTACCGAAGCGCCATTCACGTACTCGAGTAACTTGTTTCCCTGCGGTCTGGATTCCGGGTGAACCGTAAAGAAAACTCGTCCGTCCGCGCTGACGGTAACGTTGCCGATCGGTTTCGGATACGACAGCACGACTTCAAGTTCGTCCGCACTCAGTCGCGGCGTTTCGGTTAAATCCGGGTATGGACGGCCACCACCGTGTCGCACCCACAGGGCGATCGCGGCGGCAACAATGACAAGCAGCAAGAACAGCAGAATTTTTTTCATACTGGATCGAAATTTTACACGATTAGGCGCAGATGTCAGACCGCAAGTGCGATAACCCAGCTGCTTGTCACCAGGCCGAGCGCCACAGCTCCGGCAACGAGCTGGGATCGCCTGGCGTCCTGATCGAATCCGAAACGAATCAGGATCATTCCGGCGCCAAAGCCACAGATAAAGCCGAGAAGATGCGCGCCGATATCCGTGTTTGGCCCCCCCGTGCCCGTGTACATCAGGAGCGCCAGCCCGCCGACGACGGGGCCGTACCGATTCGACCAGCGGTCTTGCGACATCAACTTGCCTTGCCAGACGTATCCAGCGACGATGCCCAGTGCGGCAAACACGGCCGTGGATGCACCAATGGAGCGGTGCGCTGATTCGAGTAGCAGGGTATTGAGTGCGTTGCCTGTTGCCGCGGCCAGCACGATCGCGAGCCAGGCAACCCCGGAGCCCAGCAATCGTCCGGCGAACAGGCCGAAGAAAACGCCGAACACGATATTTCCCAGCAGGTGTTTAGCGCCGGAGTGCAGCGTCAGCGCGGTAAACAATCGCCACACTTCACCGTTGCGGATCAATTCGCCATCAATGCGCCCGGCGACAAACCAGTTGGTGCCAAAGAAAGAAAAGCCCGCCATGCCAGCGACCAGACAGACCACGAGCACGTAGCCGACCAGACCCGGCAGAGCGTCCTGATGCAAAAGGTGGTGAACCGGCTTCGGTTGCGGCGGCGGATTTTCGTCTTCGTAGAGCTGTATTTCCTGAGATGCTTGTGCGGAAAATTGCGCAGGCACTACCAGCGCGCATGAGCCACCGTCGTCAACAAGCTGAAACGGAATCTGCAATGAAGTGAGCACCAGCGCGCGATCAGCACAGCTTTGCCGGTTCCGGCTCTCAAATACAACGCGCAGGTCTTCATCCATAAGCTCCTATTTATGCACGTTGGATGAACAATTCAATACCAATCTTTAAAAAAATATTCCTGTAAGCTGGACGACCGGATCAGGAACGTCGATGAAAATTCTGCGTCGCACCATATCGTTCGCAATCGTACTCCTGCTTGGCAACGCCTCAGCTGAAGTTGTCGATGCGGGGCAGGGCGGATTCACCACCGTTCATGAAGTGACCATCGCCGCGACGCGCGACGTTGTATGGCGCGCGGCTATTGACGTGGGGCAGTGGTGGAGCTCCGACCACACTGTTTCCGGCGACGCCAGCCGCCTCAGCATCAGCGCGACTCCACAGGGGTGTTTTTGCGAAAGTTTCGGCGGGGGCGCAGGCGTCGTCCATTTGACCGTCACGATGGTCAATCCGGGAGTGATTCTTCGCCTCACCGGCGGGCTCGGACCGCTGGGTCTCATGGGGGTCATCGGCAATATGATTTGGGAGTTCGAGGACACGGATGCCGGTACCAGGGTCCGATTCACTTATGCCGTCGGCGGTTACCGCGCCGGTGGTCTGGAAGAAATGACCGGGCCTGTCGACACCGTCATCGGCGATGCGCTGGCGCGACTCAAGGCCTACCTGGAAACGGGTGATGCGGAGAACGCGGACAGTGAGTGAACCGGACACGTCCCGACGCCCGTCAAGGATGCCAGTATTAAGCGAGCTCGCTCCCGGAGTGCGGCGTCTGGTCGCGCCAAATCCTTCCATGATGACCGGGCCGGGTACCAATACCTATCTGTTCGGCAGCAATGAAGTTGCCGTGCTCGATCCGGGTCCGGTGATCAAAAGTCACATCGAACGGATTCAGGAAATAGCGGGCGCACCCATTCGTTGGGTGTTGGTGACCCACACGCATCCCGATCATTCGCCCGCCGCCGCTGAACTCGCCAGGGCGACAGGTGCTGAGCTATTGGGCAGACCCGCACCCGAGGGCCGGAATCAGGACAAAACGTTTGTGCCGGATCGCAGCCTCGAGGATGGGGACCGTGTCCTGGTCGACGGTGTTGAACTGGAGGTCATCCACACGCCGGGACATGCCTCGAATCATATTTGTTTCCGGCAGACGGAGCTGGACTGGATATTCACCGGGGATCATGTGATCGACGGATCAACCGTCGTGATCGATCCGCCCGACGGCAACATGAAACACTATCTGGAATCACTGGCGCACCTGAGACGATTTCAGTGCGCAGCGCTGGCCCCGGGGCACGGTGAAATTATCAAAAATCCCGATCGCGTCATTGACTGGATCATCGCGCACCGGCTGGAACGCGAGGCGAAAGTCATTGTGGCGGTCAGAGCGAATCCTAAGCTCACGACGGCCGAACTGGTGCCGCATGTTTATGCGGACGTCGACAAGAAACTGTACGGCTGGGCCGAGCGGTCTTTACTCGCGCACCTGATCAAGCTTGCAGACGATGGTGCGGCGAGCTGCGTCGATGGTCAATGGGTGGAGATTCCCTAGTCAACCGTCCAGCTGTTCGGGCCCTTGATGAAATCAGCGATGGTTTTTGTGCGCTGCATGCGCGAGACGTGGTGCGCGTAGAACGCATCCTCGTAACTCATCGCCGGCTGACGGTAAAGGACGCCCAGAGCGACCGGCACATGAAGATCGATCAATAACCGTGCGATTGTCGCATTGGCTTCGTCGTGAACGAGCACTTCACCGGGCGCAGCGCTTGCATCGATAACCTCGAGCGTCAGTGACTTTGTGTTCAGTCGAATGCCTTTGCCGCTGTGTTCGCCAAACAGCATCGGCTTGCCATGCTGTAAATGCAACTGTGTGTTGGCGGCATTCTTGCGCTCGGTGAAATCGGCAAACACGTCTTCGTTATAGACGATGCAATTTTGAAATATTTCGATCAGCGATGTGCCGCGAAACGCATGCGCTTGTTTCAATACGTCGCTCATGCCGACTTTGTCGGTGTCTATTCCGCGCGCAAAGAACCGGGCGCCGGCGCCGAGCGCAAACTGCCCTGGAGACAGCGGTGTATCGACGGATCCGCGCGGGCTCGACGGCGTAACAGTGCCAACCCGCGACGTTGGCGAATATTGTCCTTTGGTCAGCCCGTAAATCTCGTTGTTGAACAACAGGATTTTCAAGCCAATATTGCGGCGCAGAGCGTGCATCAGGTGATTCCCGCCGATCGATAAACCGTCTCCGTCGCCGGTCACGACCCACACGTCCAGTTCGGGATTCGCGAGCTTCAGTCCGGTCGCGATAGCCGGCGCGCGGCCGTGGATCGTATGGAAGCCGTACGTTTCGATGTAATAGGGCAGTCTAGCCGCGCAACCGATGCCCGATACAAATACCGTGTTTTCGCGGCTGGCGCCGACGTCTGCGAGGGTCTGGGTAACCGCTTTGAGGATGGCGAAGTCGCCACAGCCGGGACACCAGCGGATATCCTGCGACGTCGTGAAATCCTTTGCTGTCAGCTTCTTCGTTATGTCGTTTGCTCCTTCCTGACCGCTTCGATTTTCCGCACCAGTTCGCGGATCTGGAAAGGTTGCCCGCTGACCTTCGGGAAAGAAATGGGGTCGGCACCAAGTTTGTCACGCAGCACAGTTGCCAGCTGTCCGGTGTTCATTTCCGGAATCAGGATGTTATCGAATCGACCGAGCAAGGCGCCTAAATTCTTCGGCAGGGGGTTAATGTAACGAAGATGTACGAAACTGGCGCCGGTCGCCCGCGCAGCCTGATAAATGGGCCCGTAAGTTGAACCCCAGCCGACGACAATCAGGTCGCCACTGTCCGCGCCGAACTCTATTTCCTGATCGGGTATGAAGTTCGCGACCGATTCCACCTTCGCTTTGCGCAGGTCGGTCATTGCCTGATGGTTGGCCGCGTCATACGAAATATGCCCGGTGTTGAGATCCTTTTCGAGACCGCCGATACGGTACATCAGGCCGGGCATGCCGGGCGTAATCCAGGGACGACCGAGGCTGTCCTGGTCGCGAGTGAATGCTATGCGCTGCGGCTCTTCGTCCGAATCGGGAATATCTCTGTGCTCAATTGCCTGCAATGACGAGAGTTCCGGAATTTTCCACGGTTCGGCCGCATTGGAAAGATATCCGTCTGCCAGCAATATCACGGGCGTCATATGCCGCAGGGCAATGCGCACTGCCTCGATCGCCATGCCGAAGCAGTCACCGGAGGTCGCTGCGGCGAGAACCGGTATGGGCGTATCGGCATTGCGCCCGTACACGGCTTGATAAAGATCCGATTGTTCAGTTTTGGTCGGTAATCCCGTCGAGGGTCCGCCACGTTGCCAGTTCACGATGACGAGCGGTAATTCCGCATTGACCGCCAGGCCCATGGCTTCGGTCTTCAACGCCATGCCAGGTCCGGAACTCGATGTGATGCCGATCATGCCGCCATAAGATGCGCCGATCGCAGCGCAGATGGCGCTGATTTCGTCCTCTGCCTGAAATGTTCCGATGCCCATCTCGCCGAGTCGCGACAGACGATGCAACAAGGGGGAGGCGGGCGTTATCGGGTAAGAGCAAAACAGCACGGCTTTGCCGGCGAGTTCGCCGGCTGCTGCGATCCCCAGCGCGAGCGCTTCCGCACCGGTGATGCTGCGATACTCACCCGGGTCAGGCTGCATTGCCGGCAGACGTATCTGCGGCAATGCAGCGGCGAGCTCGGCGGTCTCGCCATAGGCGTGGCCGGCACGCAACGCCGTGATGTTGGCGTCGCGCAGGGTCGGATCTTTGCCGAGCTTGGACTTGATCGACGTCTCGACGACGCGGAGGTCTCGATCGAACATCCACAGAAGCACACCGAGAGTCCAGAAGTTTTTGCAACGACCGCCTTCACTCTTGCTAAGCCCGTACTCTTTGACGGCTTCGAGATTGAGGCGAGATACGTCTGCGGTGACAACCTGAAAATCACCCAGCGTGTCGTCTTCGCGAGGGTCGCCGTCGTAATCGGCCTTGCGCAGATTGCGCGCCGTAAAGGCGTCGTTGTTGATGATGATTAACGCGCCTTTCTCCAACAAAGGCAGGCTGACCTTGAGCGCGGCGGGGTTGAACGCGACGAGTACATCCGGGGCGTCGCCGGGTGTCGTGATCGGGCCTCCGCCGAGATTGATCTGGTAGGCGGAGACGCCGAAAGTCGTGCCGACGGGCGCCCGAATTTCGGCCGGGTAGTCGGGGAAAGTGGCGAAATCCACACCGGAAAGCGCCGTCGACGCCGCGAACTGCGATCCCATGAGCTGGATGCCATCGCCTGAGTCTCCTGCAAGACGGATGACGATCGAGTCTACGTCTATGTTTTTAATCACAATTGAGATACTTATTGAAGTTCGGTCGGTGCCGGGTTGGCCGTATGACGTTCAGTTTAACGCAATCGACACACGCGCTGTTATGTGCATAAATCACAGCTTGATAAGCGGTACGATTTCGCATAGCTTACGCGCTCAGAAAACCGGGATACACAGCATGACCTTCGTCGTTACAGAAGCCTGTATTAAGTGCAAACTGACCGATTGCGTCGAAGTTTGCCCGGTGGACTGTTTCCACGAAGGGCCGAACATTCTCGTCATCGATCCGGACGAGTGCATTGACTGCACGTTGTGTGAGCCGGAGTGCCCGGTCGAAGCTATTTACTCCGAAGACGAGGTTCCGGCTGGTCAGGAGCAGTACCTGGAACTCAACGCCGAGCTTTGCCAGGACTGGCCGGTCATCACCGAGATGAAAGATCCGCCGGAAGATGCCGATGAGTGGCGTGATGTGAAAGACAAGTTGCAGTATCTGGAACGCTAAGCCACAATCACTCGCCGATAAAGTCAATCAGTACGTTCGCCAATTCCGGCCCCTTGTCTTCCTGTAAAAAATGACCCGCGTTGCGGATTTTAACGTGCTCGCGATCCTGCGCGCCCGGTACCTTCTCCTGCCACATTCTCTCTCCGCCACGGGTGATCGGATCCCGGTCGCTGAAAGTGGTTAAAAAGGGTTTGTGCCAGCGACCGAATACTTCGATTGCGGCTCGATTCGCGTCGCTGGCCGGGTTGTCCGGAGTTGTTGGGACCAGTAGTGTAAAGCTGCGCGCCGCGGTTTTGTATTTCGATGAAGGAAACGGCGCATCGTAGGCGGCGACAACATTGTCCGGCAATTCGGTGATAGTTCCTTGCTGAATAATTTTACCGATCGGAAACCACGGACTGAAACGGGCGAATAATTGCCAGGCTTTGAACGCTTTGGGCGTTTCCTGGTCGCCGGTCGGCAAGCCGCCGTTGCCGAGCGCAATACGGGCGAATCGCTGTTCGTT
Organism: Pseudomonadota bacterium; assembly: GCA_022563255.1. Taxonomy (GTDB): domain Bacteria; phylum Pseudomonadota; class Gammaproteobacteria; order Steroidobacterales; family Woeseiaceae; genus UBA1847. The sequence goes on along the minus strand of JADFNS010000001.1, from coordinate 98,746 downwards.
CTCCGCCGCAACGCGCAGTCCGATCAATGAGCCCCAGTCCTGGCAAAATAACGTGATACCGCTGAGGTCCAGCGCCTCGATGAATTTCTTCATCCAGCCAACGTGACCCGCAAAAGAATAGTCGTTTTTTCTTGTCGGCTTGTCCGATTTACCGAAACCGATCAGGTCCGGCGCGATCACGCGCAATCCCACGTTCTGCAGCGGCGGGATCATGTGGCGATAAAGATACGACCAGCTCGGTTCACCGTGCAGCAACAACACGACCGCGCCGTTTCGCGGCCCTTCATCAACGTAGTGCATGCGCAATCCGTCGACATCGACGTAGTTCGGCATGAAGTCATAATCCGGCAGATTTTCGAAACGGGAATCCGGAGTGCGCAACGTATTCATTCTAGAACATGCGCTGTTTTTGTGAGTCGTCGTACATCTTGGTCATGAACGAACGGATTGCGGGTTCCGCTTCTTCTTTCGTCATCAGTTTTTGCTTGCCAAGCACGACAGCCATGTCCTCGATGGATCGTTTGCCGTCGATCAGCGACATGATGAAAGAGTAAATCTGCGTGGTCATCGCCTGCTGCCGGAAAGAAGGTTCGAGTGGCACGGCTTCCTTGCCGGTTACCAGCCAGTCCGGAAGAGCCTTGTATCTTTCCGGTTTCTGGACGTCCCGCTCCTTGCAGGCCGAGAACGAAAACACTTTTTCCTGCCGGCCGTGGCGACTGGCCGGGGAACACATGTACGGAATCGTGGCCTGTGATACGTACGGGTCCGAGAATCCGGCTTCCCCGACAATCGCCTTGGTTTCTTCGGGACTGTAGCGGCGAGTCCGCTGCTGGCTCGAGAAGGTGAGCGAACCGAAATTGACCCAGCGACCGCCGTCTTTCAACAGGTTATTGATGCGGGCTGCCAGCACCGGCAAGTCCTCGGTAATAATGTCGATGAGCCAGGGAGTGACCACGGTATCGAACGTTCGATTGGGAAACGGCGGGCGCAACGCGTCGCCAAAGACGAGGTGAAAATCATCTCCTGCGAGTTCCGGTGCGGACAATGTACGGAGCACCGCATCATCGTCAAGCGATAGTGGTGCTATCGGAAACTCATAGAGTTTTAGCGTCTCGCCTTTGGTTACGGCGCTCGCGACGAGCAGGAGCAGCGGATTGAAATCCATCGCGATCGTAGTAGCGCACTCAAGCTGAGTATGAATATCGTAGGCAAGTCGCCCGGCTCCGGCACCCAGTACGAGCACGGTGCCGAGGTCGGCATGGTCGTGCAATACGGAACGAATCTGCTTCATTGAAGCCTTGTTCTCCTTTTCCCCCCAACCCCAGTCCCGATGAATGTTGGCATAGTAGGTGTTCAGGCCCTGGTCGGCGGGCAGGCGCGTCCTCAGCGCCAGGTAGGTCTCGTAGTCCCCGTGCAGCGACTGAACGTCGACGGGGCGCAGGAGTTTTTGCAGCGAGCGCTTGTGCGATTCGATGGCCTTCTTGTAACGTGTTACACGGCGGCGCGTGAGCGACCGCAGTGTTTTGTCTTTGAGTTCGTTCTCAAGTTCGATAACTTCATGGCTGAGTTTCTGCAGCGAGAACTGAATTCTGCCGCGCCATTCGCCCAGCGTCGCCTGCGGTTCCGCAAACATCCAGGGCAGGCCTTCAAGCAGTGGAAAGTCGATCTTGCAGGCTTTGCAGTGGAACGAGTCGTCTGTTTTTTCGAGCGGATATTTATCGCAGCGCGGGCAGGCGAGCAGGTCGAGGAGGTCTGTCATGCACTAATTATGCATGAAAACAGATTTTCGGCTACGCCGGGTTGGTAATTAACCCGTTCACGATTGGCGCAAAGGCCGTGAGCCTGTCCTGCAATGCGGCGTTGCCGAGACCGTGGTTCGGGAACAGAGCGCCGAAGTTGCCCTGCTCGCCGTGCAATGCCATGTAGTTGAGCAACACGGTGTTGACGAGCAGGTTGACGTTGTTCGCGGCCGGGGTCGCCGTGCGCACCACGGACCCACCGGCGTCCATGGCGCCGATTTGCTGATGCAACGCTTGGGCGGCGGCGTCGGCGCCGATGAGCGTCGGTCGTCGCGTCGGGTTGTAGACCAGAAAGAATGCGCCGGCGGTCGACGAATTGTCGCTGGTCCATTCGCCCTTACCACGACCCTCCTGCGAATTGTCGATTGCGCCGTTGGAAGATACCGAGCCGTCGCTGAACACATACATCATCAGCGGCACGCCCTTGCGAGCGGCGTACTCGAGGCAGGCGCCCATGCAGCGTCCGGCGCGTTCGTCTTTCACCTCGCCTTCAGCGCGACGGCCACCGTGGTAATCGTAGCCGCCCATTTCGATGCAGCCGGCGCCTGCGAAGCCATTGATAACGAGTTTCATGATCGACGCGGTCTTCTGGAATTCTCTGGCGTCACGATCGCCGGCGTTGAATTCTGCGGTCGTGAAAATCCCCGTTCCGTCGCTGGCTACAATTTCCGGATCGAGCGCCGGATCGATCGGTACACCGCCGAAGCGATCGGCGATATCGGCTGCCTTGAGGTATCCGCACTTGACCATTTGCTTGATGACGGCATCTGCGGAGATCTGCGTGTTGACGTTGTTGAGCTTCTGCTCACTGATGCGATAAATCGATTCCATCACGGCCGTGGCGTCGTCCTTTGACAGGATTCCGACGAGGTTGCCGGTATTGACGAGATTCACAACATCGTTTGTTCTGTCAACTTTGGTTGGCCGCAGCGCCGGATCGTATAGCGCCGCGGGCAATACCGAGTTACCACCGGAATCCGTATTTTCGGTTCCGGCCAGCGTGAGTATCGAGCCGTCGGCGCCCGCCCGCGCGATGCCGTACAACGGATTGTGTGGGTTGTTGCCGGTGTCGTTGTCTGAACGGGCCGGGATCACCGCGCCGTTGATGTTCGCGGCGGTGACAGTGCTCAGGCTGGCCATGATGCCGCGACGGAACGCGCTGTCCAGATGGAAGCCGAGGCCCAGATCGAAGTTCGCAAAGGGCTCGCCCGTGATCGGGTCATTGAGTCCTGGCACCATGTCACCCGGTAATCCCATCTTCTGGTAGCCGGCGGTACTGAGAAAATCGTTTTGACCGCCCGATTGACCGATCAGCACATTTGAGCCAGCGATATTCGCGCCCCCTGCGAGATCGAAGCAGATGAACGGAATTTTGCCAGCGCCGTCGGTCGCAATCTGGCAGGGATTGAGCAGCAGGTTGTCGAGGTCCGTCGACAGGCTCGCCAGCGCCTCGCGAGGATCCGCAAACAGGCTGAGTACGCCACCGCCGAGAGTGTATGCGGCACCGGTCCTGAAGCCCTGCGCGACAAACTGACGGCGTGTGACCGGACGTGGATGATCGCCGTGACGCTGTGGCGCATCCCAGTGCCGTGCATTTCGTTTTTTGGTCATTTCAATAAGTTCCTGTCGGTCCTGTCTCTACTGCAACAACGTCGCCGCACTACCGAGTACGGAAGCACATACGCCTTTGGCGATGGCCCGCGTATCGCTGGGGCCGGCGAGCAGCCGATCAACGAGATTGTCGGGACGTCCACCCGCTGCCTGGAACGTAGCAAGTTCTGTGTAAAGCGCGGAGTAACTCGGCTGTGTCGCAAGCTGTGGCCCGGTGGGCGTCTGGCCGACAACTCGGGCCAGTAATGGATCGATAAAATTACTGCGATTGCCGGTGCTGAATGCGGTCGCAGCCGGGGCGTCAAAATCGAAGGACGGCCAGTAGGTCGTCGCATCCGGATTTGGATTCACATTTGAGCCGATCGCGGCGTCGCAGTATTGAATCGCCAACTGGGCAATGGCGATCTGATGCGACGATAGGAAGGTGTTCACGGCTGCAACGGCCGGCAGTGACTGCCGCAGCTCCGCAATCGTGGCGGCGACAGCCGGGGTGGTCGGATCGACTCCGGTGACGGTGGCAAACGTCGCGCTGATCTCGTCGAAGGTGCGCACCGCCACTCGGGATGCAGGGTCCAGGTCGAAGGGCGTGACCACAAGCACAGCTGCTTCCGGGCGGGCGTAGGTAAAACTCGCGAGCACATCGAAGGTCAGGAAAAACTGGTCGTCCTGCGGTCCTTTTTCCAGCGGAATGACAGCGCCAAGTACGGACAGCGGTTGGCCCAACTCCTCGAACAGTGCAGCGCTCAGCGTATCGTCCATGTTCGCGTACGACTGCCCGACAGAAACTTCCTGGCCATTCATCGCGAGATGCAATCCTTTGATCGGAATTCCTTCGGGTGTGGAACCGTCCAGCGTAAGGAAATGCGGCCGGTCGAAAAGATAAGAGAAACTGTCGAATTGCTGTACTTCAAACAGGATGAACGACGATTCGGGCGCGGCCGCGATTCGATCTGAAATATCGAACAGCAAGAAATATTTCTCGCCAACTCCGGCGTCGTAGTTTTGCAGAATCTGATCCTGCGTGAGTGCGCGGCGGTGAATAGCCGCGAGGCGAAAAACGCCTTCCCAGACTGCATCGCTGGACGCTTCATTACCGAGCACGAGGGCGAACGTGTCTTGCCAATCGACCAGGCTGCCGCCAGGAATTGGGTCAACATTGCTGACCAGCGCACCGTTAACGTAGATTCTGCGACCGTCGGTTGGATGATAGGTCGCCACGACATGTTGCAGTGTCGCCTGCAACACTTCGTCCATAGCCGGTGTCGAGAGCGCCGGGTCGCCGTTCAGGCTGGTTTCGTTGGTGCGCAGCTGAAAGTCGTAGTCATAAAGTGTTTGCTGCAGCGTGAAGTTGCGAGTTGTGACGCCCGCGGAGTAGCTCACGATGCGCGCCATCTCCTGCGTTACATTGGCAGGAACGACCCAGGCCTCGATGGAGAATTCACTGGAATCCTGAATGATATCGTGCAATTTCTTGCTTGCGGCCGTGGAGCCCTGCACCTTGCCGGGGCCCTGCGCAATGGCTGTGCCGATGCTGATACCCCAGCCGCCGAACCAACTGACGTCGCCGGAAAAATTCAGATCGATCGCGGGATCAACGCCGCTGGTGTCATAGGCGACGAGTCCTTTACCGGTCTTGAATTCCCACAGGGCGATCTGCGCGTCTTCGTAACGGTTGCCGCCGGACGCGAGTATGCCGTCAATAAGGTGCAGCGCCTTGCTGGTAATTAAAGCCGGGTCCACCGTGGTGGCGCTGATGCCGCTTGCGAAGGCGGTGATCGCAGCCAGCATTTGAGCGGTCGACGTGTTGCAATCGCCGTTATTCCAGCAGTTATGTGACTCTCCGATCGGCGCCGGGCTGATCTTGATAACGAAACGCGAATCTGCCGGCGTATCGAGATTGATGTTCGATTTGGCGGCTTCATAGGCAATGTCGATGTCGGGGTCCGCAAAATACGGTTGCTGCGCGTTCGGCGCTTCGGAGCTATGGCAGCCCGAGCAATACGCCACAAGAATCGGCTCGTGCAGCAGTTGCTGGAACGGGGTCGGGTCCAACGGAAAATTCTTACTGTCCGCCGGGTCAGCCGACACCGGAGCTGTCAAAATGATCTGGCGTCCGCCGCCCGCCGCCTCGCCCACCCAGTTTTCGATCCAGGTTGTCAGGATCGAGCCGCACACGCCGGGATCGGCAACCCAGCAGTTGTGACCTATGGGCGGCTCGCTGACTTTTTCAACCATGCGTGACAGCGACGGCTGCACAATATTCGTAACCGTCAGTGCCGCGTCATAGGCTAGATTGACGTCGTCGTTGCGAACGAACATCGGTACTTGCCCTACGGTCTCGTTATGGCAGTTGCCACAGCGATCCGTGGTCCTGGCGTTGCTCCAGAATTCCTGCTGAAATTTCAGGACATCGGGGCTGTTAGCGACGGGCCCGGTATAGATTGTATTGCCACCGCTGCCGGGCAGCTGCGTTTCGGGATTATTTGTCGTCGGTGCGCCGCCGCCGCATGCACTGAGCAAGAAGCTTGCAAGCAACACTGCGGCTCCATTTGCCTTGGTCACTGTCATGTCTTTCTACGTTCCCATGCAATAAACGGCAGTGTCTGCAAACACCTGCTTCATGTGGTAGCCGGTGCCACGGAACGTTGCCGTTATTGCGTCGACTTTGGCGCGGTCGGCAGAGTCCTCCGGACTGCGCAAGCAGATCGTCTGGAAAACCTTCTTCACCTGGCAGGCCGCGAATGCCTGACTATTTCCCAGTTCCTGCCCCAGCGACTTTGCGCCCCGGCCGCTGCCGGCGAGCAGTGGGTCGAAGCCCAGGTAACGGTTTTGACCCCGACGCCAGTAATTGTCCCAGCTGTCATCGGGCGTCCTGAAGCCCTGCGGAAAATTCTGGTCGTTGTTGAAGTACTTGGGCTGCACGTTGCCTGCGGTGTATTGCAACGCGCCGGACGCTTCATCGTAATCGTAGTACGCGAAAGCCTGCGTCATCGGATCCATGCCGGTGTGGCAGCCAATGCAATTATTCAGGTACAGGCGGCTGTCACCGCCCGGGCTGCGACTCACGTCCTGACGAATGCGATCGGGCGGCAGAGCCGGGTCTTGCACTTGTTGCATGTCATTGCAGAGGTGGTTAATCATTGTGAAACGGAACATTGCGCGGTTTGTGCCAGCGACAAAAAAAGCCTGAGAGGCTGCCCGTGATGTGATGATTCCGGCCGTCGCGGAAGTAGGCAGACCATTGATCAACGACTGCTGAGTAAACTCCAGTTCGTCGCGCAAATTGATATTGCCGGCTTCGAGCTGTTCGTAGTGAAGGTTGTTATTGGCAGACGGTGCAGCGACGACGATTCCAGGGCGACCGACGTAAGTAATGTCAGCAGAAAGCAGGGTGTTGAACGGGCGGTCGTCACGGACCATGCCGATAACCGTCGCGATATAGTCGTTGAGCGGCACAAAAACCGACCGGTCGCGATTCGTCCACGGCGCCGCGAAATTCTTCAGTGTTACGTTGTAGAAGTTGACGTTGTCCATTGCAATAACGGCCGCCGATTCTGCGTTACCCGGCAACGCGGGATTGATCGCGTCTTCCATTTGTTGCAATACAGCTGCGCTTGGTGGAACCCCGGCAATACGATCGTGCATGCGCTTTGCCTGCTCGCGATATCCGGCATTTGCCGGCATCGCGAATACAGCGACCAGCATCGCCGTGATGATGGCGCGCGTTTTGCACACTGTGTTGTTCATATCGTTTCTGCTATTCGATGTTTTTTGCCTGACCACCAGCGCAATATAATGCCAAGTTTGCAACTAAATCTCCGTGAAAGCATTCACAGTCCTTAAAGGATTGCGAACGGCAGTCTTGCAAGACGAAGCAAGTGTCGTGCCAGACGGGACTCGGCGGCGTAATTTCTGCGTAAAGTCGTTTAGAAACAGTCCTTTACTTGCGTTTTGTCGGGATGTGCCAAGTCCCGAATATGTCAAGAGACTGTCGGCAATCGCCTACAGGTGATGCGACTTCGAAGCACAAGATACTGATTGAGAAGGACAGTTGAACTGTCGCTGATTGGAGACAGGTGTGACCAAAAGTGACACCTTCTGCCGCGCGATTTGAAGTGTGTTTCACTACGTTCCGCGTCGCGTTTGTGATCGTGTTAACGGTATGAGCGCAGGCTCTCGTCGTACCCTGATACGGTGACCACAGGTGAGGCTATGAACAAGCTGTCGAAACAACTCAAAATGATCGCATTGACGGCGGTGTCTGCTTTGATTGCCGCTTGCGGTGGTGGCGACGGCGTGAGTATCGGTACAGGTCAAGACCCCGATCCTGTCGTGATCGATTTTCCGATCGCATACATCAAGTCCCCGATCCCGACAGACGCCAACGGCGACTTCGTTCAACAGGACCTGCGGGAGCAAATAACTTTTGAATTCGGGGCCGATCTTTATTTTCGTGATCGTGCGTCGCCGAGTGCCGCGGACATCAATATTACCGAAAGCGTCTCACAGGGATTGGCCGCGGTTCGCGACGTCGAGATCGACTACGATGGCAGCCGCTTGCTGTTTGCCATGCGCGTGCCGTTCGACCCGAATCTGGCCGAAGAAGATTTGCCGACATGGAATATCTGGCAGTACACATTTGCTACCGACGAACTCATTCGCGTTATCCCATCGGACCTGATCGCAGAGATCGGCCACGACATCATGCCGAAGTTTCTGCCGGACGGGCGCATCGTATTTTCGTCGACGCGGCAGACGCAGTCGCAAGCAGTGCTCCTTGATGAAGGCAAGGGCGCTTTTCCGGCACAGGACGAAGACGACAACGAATTTGCGTTCAACCTGCATCTTATGGATGAGGATGGCACGGGCATCAGACAAGTATCTTTTAATCAGAGTCATGATCTCGATCCATCCGTTCTCGACAACGGGCAAGTCGTTTTCAGTCGCTGGGATCACAACGCGACCAACAATTCAGTCAATCTCTACCGGATGAATCCGGATGGCTCAAATCTGGAGCTGCTCTATGGACAGCAAAGCCACGCGACCGGGGCGAGCGGTGAGATCATTCAGTTCATGCAGCCGCGGCAGGCCGAAGACGGTCGGGTGATCGTGCTTGCGCGGCCGTTCACGGACACGGAAGGCGGTGGCGACCTGATATTTATCGATACGCCGCAATATCTCGAGATTACGCAACCGACGAAGGAAAATATCGGTGTGTTGACAGGGCCAGCCCAGGAAGATGCGACGATCAATGACGTGTCCACAGTGCCTGGCGCTCCGTCGCCCGGTGGCCGCTATTTTTCCGTATACCCCATTCAGGATGGTACGGGTCGTTTGATGGTCAGCTGGACTCAATGTCGGCTGATCGAAATACTGGCCGATGACGGCGATCCCAATACGCTTGATGAGCGGATTGTGCCGTGTACTGCGGACAACCTCGCCAATGTGCTCATCAGGGATCCGAACAATCCGGTTACGCCGGTCGCAGGGGATTTTCTGGTGGCGCCGCCATTGTATGGAATCTGGATGTACGATCCGCGAGACGATACACAATTGCCAATCGTGGTCGGTGAAGAGGGCTTTATGTTCACCGAGGTCGTCTCTGCAGACCCGCGTTCAGCGCCTCCCGTGTTGCTCGACGGGATAAACAATTACGCGCTGGATGCAACGCTTGCCGGCAAAGGCGAAGCGGTCTTGAATATTCGCAGTATTTACGATTTTGATGGCGTCGCTATTCTGGACATCGAGACTCTGTCTGACCCGGTGCTTACGCCCGCCGCGGCCCGACCGGCGCGCTTTTTGCGTATTGAGAAGGCTGTATCACAACCTGACGACAATGTTCGCGACATTGATAACACCGCATTCGGGATAACAACGCTCTTTGGCATGAAGGAAATCGTTGGCTACGCGATGATCGAGCCCGACGGCTCCGTGATGACCAAGGTTCCTGCAAACACGGCTTTGATGCTCAGCGTCGTCGACGAAAATGCCATGCGCATCACGCAGCGACACGAAAACTGGATTTCGCTGGGAGCTGGGCAGGAACTGAGCTGCAACGGCTGCCACGATGCGAACAGCGGATTGTCCCATGGGCGAATGGACGCGTTCGACAGCGCTTACGCGGGAGCGCAGATCGCCGGCGTCGAATTTCCGAACACGGATCCGAAATGGTTTGTCGGTGAAGTGGGCGAGACGATGGCCGAAGTCCGGGCGCGCATCACCTGTGCCGATGACGGATGTTCATCACTGCAGCCGTCAATGAACGTTATCTATCGTGATGTCTGGACAGCGGACCCTGTGATTGCGGCGGACAATGTCGATATCGACTATCTTTATACCGACCTGAAAACAACCTTGCCAACGACGCTTGCATGCCAGCAGAACTGGCAGTCGCATTGCCGCAGCGTCATCAACTACGAAACCATCATTCACCCATTGTGGAGTCAGCCCCGTCTGGTCGTTGATGACACGGGATTCCCCGTCCTCGACGGGAATGGCATGCAGCTCAGTAATAACTGCCTGAATTGCCACACGCCGATTGACCCCGTTAATAATATGGTCCGTGTACCGGCCGGGCAACTGGAACTGCAGGACGGCTTGTCGGCGGATGAGCCGGATCACTTCGATGCCTATCGCGAGCTTTTAGTTACTGATAACCTTCAGATTATAGTGAACGGTGTTTTGGTAGACTCGACTACGCAGGTTGCACCTCCTGCCAGCATTGCTGGAGCAAGAGCATCGAGCGATTTCTTTGACCGATTTAATGATCCCGAGGATCTGCACTTCAATATTTTATCCGGGGCGGAGCTACGCCTTGTTGCGGAATGGTTGGATGTCGGCGGCCAGTATTACAACAATCCCTTCGACGCTCCGGCAAATTAATTCCGTTTGGCTAGGAGGCCTGGTTGCCGTCGTGCTGCAGATTTTTCTCGCCACGCCGGTTCTGGCCGCCGGCGAATATCGATCGGTCGTTGTTGCCGATCCGTATCTGGAATTGCGCACGGGTCCCGGCCGCGGCTACCCGATCTTTCATGTGGTTGATCGCGGGGAGAAAGTGGACGTCTTGAAGCAGCGCACCGAGTGGTATCGCGTGCGCACGGATAAAGGAATGGAAGGCTGGGTGGAGCGGGCGCAAATGGAGCTGACTCTGCAGCCCGATGGCAGTCGCGTAAGCTTCAAGAAATTGAAACTCGAAGATTTCACGACTGCCAAATGGGAAGCGGGATTGCTTGCGGGAGATTTCGGTGGTGCGAACGTCATCTCTGTCTACGGTGCTTACTCGCTAACGCCCAATGTATCAGTAGAAATTTGGGGTTCGCAGATTCTGGGTAATTTTTCGAATGGCTGGATGGGCAGCGTGAATATTGTGCACGAAGCGTTTCCTGAGTGGCGCGTGTCACCGTTTTTCACGTTAGGTGCGGGCGTAATTCACACGAAACCCAAGTCAACAATTGTCCAGGCTGCGGACCGCAGCGATCAGGTCGGTCATGTCGGCGCTGGCGTACGAGTGTATGCGACGCGGCGCTTTTTGCTGCGGGCGGAATACAAGAGCTACGTGGTTTTCACGAGCCGCGATGAAAATGAGGAAGTGGAAGAATGGAAAGTCGGTTTCGCGTTCTTTTTCTAGTTGTCGCGATAGTCAGCCTGCCAGGCTGTGCTGCAACTAAAAATCTTTTCGGTTATGGCCAGGAAGAGGCGCCGCCTCCTGCTGCTGAGCCGCCCGGCCAGGTGATTGACCCGGTCGTCGTGCGCCGCGAGATCAAGGAGCCGGCGATTGATCGCGAGGACTTCGAGATCGGTGGCTTCGTCGGTCTCATGAGTGTTGAGGATTTCGGCAGCGGTGTCGTTTATGGCGCGCGGCTCGCGTATCACATTACCGAGGGGTTCTTCGTGGAAGCAACCGTCGGGCAAACAGACGCGGGCCTGACGAGTTTTGAAGTTCTTTCGGGTGGCGCGCGACTGATCACCGACAGCGAGCGCAGGTATACCTATTACAATCTGAATCTCGGCTACAACATCTTGCCGGGCGAAGTGTTTATCGGCGAGAGTCGGGCCTACAATACGAACCTGTATTTGGTCGCGGGGCTTGGTTCGACGCGCTTCGCAGGCGATGATCGGTTCACCGTCAATGTGGGTGTGGGTTATCGTTTTTTGCTGACGGATGCGATCGCATTGCATCTGGATTTTCGTGATCACCTGTTTGACATCGACCTGCTGGGCGAAGAGAAAACGGTTCACAATCTCGAGGGAACCCTCGGGGTCACGGTATTCTTCTGAGGAAGAGGGGAAGGTGAAAGTGAAGAGTTTGCCGACTGGACGTATTTTTCTGTCGTTCCTGTTGCTCGTGGGACTGTCAGGTTGCAGTGTAGAGCCGTGGGTCAAGCCCTATGATCGCGGGCATCTTGCCGACCCGATCATGGAGCTTGACGCCGATGTGGTTTCGACCTCGTACATGCAACACGTTTTTGAGGCACGGGAAGGAACTCGTGGCGGGGAGGGCGTGGTCGGTGGCGGCTGCGGCTGCAACTAGCGACGATCATGATAATACGACGCAGTCTTGTTACGGGTATTTTGCTGACGATGGTCGGCCACGTCGACGCGGGCGTGCTGCCTGAAGATCGCGCCGATATCCTGTATCACTTGTACGATGGCGGAGGCGTCGAAATTGATGGTCCGTCGATACTGGTTCGCAAGAAGCTTGGCACGAGCGTTTCCATAGTGGGCAACTACTACGTCGACATGGTGAGTTCGGCGTCTATCGACGTTATTACAACGGCGAGTCCGTATACGGAGGAACGCAAGCAGTGGTCGCTCGGCATGGACTACCTGCGTGGCGCCTCAACGATTCGGTTTAACTACACAAGCAGCACGGAATCCGACTACGACGCCGAAACCATCAGTTTTTCCGTCAGCCAGGATTTGTTCGGTGATATGACGACGCTGACGCTTGGCTACGCACTGGCTGACGACAAGATTGGCCGCTCGGATGATCCGACGTTCGAACGACATCTCGATAAGCAAGTTTACAGCATCGGACTTACGCAGATTTTGACGAAGAATCTGATCACGACTCTGAATTTCGAAACGATTACCGACGAAGGTTACATGAATAACCCGTATCGATCGGTGCGCTACTTCGATTCGGGCAGCGCCGTTGGCTACAGTTTCGAGCCGGAGTTGTATCCGAACACGCGCACCAGCAATGCGCTCGGAATTCGCGCCCGCTACTTCCTGCCATACCGGGCTGCGATCGAAGGCCGGTATCGTTTTTTCACCGACACCTGGAACATCGAAGGCCACACGTTTTCGCTAAGCTATATTCATCCCTGGCGCCAATGGACGTTTACGGGAAAATTCAGATACCACGATCAAACCGGCGCGGACTTTTACAGCGATTTGTTCGCCCGTTCGGAAGCGACGAACTTTCGTGGTCGTGACAAGGAACTGAGCCCCCTGACCAGTTACACGTTCAAACTGAAGGCGGCGTACGAATTCCTCAGCGATGATGGCAATGACTGGGGTTTCGTCAAACGCGGTACGGTCACAGCGTCGATCGACAGGCTGCATATCGACTATCACGAGTTTTCCGATCTGACCGCGCTCGGGACCATCGGCAATGAACCACTCTACAAACTCGACGCCGACATCTTCCAGCTGTTCTTTTCTTTCTGGTACTGATCTCTCCTGCGCTATGATGAATATCATCACCGTCGCCGGCGCCGCAATATTCATATTCGGGGTTTGGCTTTACAACCGCCTCATACGCGGGCGAAATCGAGTCGCTACCGCGTGGAGCGATATTGATGTGCAACTGCAGCGTCGCCACGACCTCATTCCAAGACTCGTGACGGCAGTTGATCAATACGCCAGGTATGAGCGAGCCACTCTTGAGGCGGTGACCGAATTGCGCGCCGCAGCGATGCGGGCCGTGGATGTGCGAGCAAAAGGCGAAATCGAGGAAAAGTTGAGTGCAGGTATAGTGCGCATCATTGCGCTTGCCGAAAATTATCCGGACCTCAAGGCGAACGAGAATTTTATGAACTTGCAAAATGAACTCATCGAGACTGAAAATTACCTGCAGTTCGCGCGTCGGTACTACAACGGTTCCGTCCGTGACTACAACACGATGATCGAGACTGTGCCGAGCAACATCGTTGCAGGCGGGTTCAGATTCGAGCAAAAAGATTTCTTTCAAAAGACTTCGGACGACGCGGCAAACGTGCCATTGGTCAAACTTGGATCCATCGAATGAAAAATCTTATTGCTTTGCTGGCGCTGTTATTGTCGGCGATCGTTGTTGCCGACGAACGGATTCTGAGCTTTCACAGTGACATTCGCGTTTTTGCGGATGGCATGATCGAAGTCACGGAAACCATCAAGGTTCGCGTGGAAGGCAAGGCGATCAGGCGCGGGATTTATCGTGACTTTCCAGTCGAATACAGAGATCGGTTGGGTAATACTTATCAGATAACAGTTGAACCACTGGCGGTCACCAGAAACGATAAGCCAGAGGCATTTCACACGAAGCGCTCCGGTCGCGATATCCGCACGTATTTTGGTCGGGCCGATCGCTTTATCGAGCACGGCGAACATACCTACACATTTCGTTACCGCGCCAATCGAATGCTGGGCTTTTTCGATCAGCACGACGAACTCTACTGGAACGTCACAGGTTTCCGCTGGGCTTTTCCTATCGACAAAGCAAGTGCCACAGTAACGCTGGAATTTGACGTACCGCGTGACGCGATTCGCGTCGCGGGATTCACGGGACCCTACGGTTCCAAAGAGCGGAAATTCGGTCGCTATTTTGGCGAGGCCGGCAGCGTGCATTTCAACGTGATCGGACCATTGGCCGCCGCGAGCGGGCTGACCATCGTCGTGGGCTGGCCGAAGGGCTTTGTTGCTGAGCCGACCTGGGGGCAGCGCTCTGGCTGGTTGCTCAAAGACAATCGCAATTTGCTGAGCGCCCTCCTTGGTTTATTGTTGCTATTGGCCTATTACATTCCCGTCTGGCGGAAGTACGGCAGGGATCCTGACGAGGGCGTTATCGTGACCCGGTATGAGCCGCCGCAAGGTTTCTCACCCTCGTCTCTGCGCTACGTTCGACAAATGTACTATGACGACAAGGTGATGACGGCGGCCGTCGTGAATCTTGCAGTCAAGGGCTATCTGGAGATCAGAAACGAAGCTGACGTTCACGCATTGATCAAACTGGACTCGGACCGACCGAGACCGGCGTTGGCCGCGGGTGAACAGGAACTTTACTCGGCGTTATTCAAGGATAATTCTTCCGTGACGCTGGAGATTTCGAATCATGAAATTCTCGGCGAGGCCAGGCGCGCACACAAACAGTCTCTGAAGGACGACTACAAGCAAAAGTATTTCATCACCAATGGCGCCATGAACATTCCGGCCATCGGCATCGTGCTGCTTGCGACAGTCGTCTCCTTGGCTTCAGGCGACGGGCCGACGCCGTCGGTCATCGGCGCTATCGTCCTCATGTTCGTATTGATGGCGTTCTTCGCGATCATTATGAAGCGACCGACGTTGCGCGGCCGGCAGGTGCTTGATGACATGCTGGGATTCAAGGATTACCTCGAGATCGCCGAAAAAGAGGAACTCAATCTCAGAAATCCGCCGGAAAAGACGCCGCAATTGTTTGAGTCATTGCTGCCGTTCGCTTTGGCATTGGGCGTCGATCAGCAATGGTCTGAACGATTCGCAAAAACTCTCGCCGCCGTGCGCGACCCGAACGGCGACGGCTACAGGCCGTCCTGGTACTACGGCACATGGAATTCTTCAAACCTCGCAAGAACAACCAGCGAATTGTCGAGCGGATTGAATTCGGCAATCACCTCTTCTGTTTCACCGCCGGGTTCATCATCAGGCGGTGGCGGTTTCTCCGGCGGCGGCGGTGGTGGCGGTGGCGGTGGTGGCTGGTAAAAGAGAGCACCAATGAACCCAAATGTTTATAGCCGCAGGCCGGTTAACAGCAGCGCTATTCCGAACATCATCCTGGCCCTGCTGATTGCGAATGGTTTGATGTTCGCCTTGCAGCAATTGAGTCCGGGATTCATGGTCATCAATTTCGCATTGTGGCCGGCGACGGACCCACGATCGCCGTTCATGCCCTGGCAGTTGCTGACCTATGGCTTCCTCCATGGTGGCCTGTCGCATATCGCCTTTAATATGTTTGGTCTGTGGATGTTCGGCAGAGACCTGGAAAGGCTGTGGGGCGCACAGCGGTTTCTTACGTTTTTCCTTGTCTGCATTGTAGGCGCCGGATTCGTGCAGTTGCTGGTTGCCAGCTACCAGGGTGGTTTGTATCCGACAGTTGGCGCGTCCGGGGGACTGTTCGGACTTTTGCTTGCTTACGGACTGACGTTTCCGAATCGTATTGTCGTGCCGTTGTTTCCGCCGATTCCGATGCGCGCAATCACGTTTGTGTTCGTCTATGGCGCGTTCGAGTTGTTTTCCGGTATCAGCGGTGCTGCTCCCGGGATCGCCAACTTCGCGCACCTCGGTGGTATGCTCTTCGGCTTCCTGATGCTGCGCTACTGGGGCCGCGGACGCCGATCATGAATTCGATTGCCGCACTCGTCGTTGCTTCAGGCATCCTGGTGCTTATTCCGGGCCCAAATGCCGCGTTGATCGTCGCGAACAGTTTGCGCTACGGCTTTCGGATGGGCGTGATGACCGTGCTGGGAACGACCGCCGGCGTCGCGGTACAACTCGTCCTGGTCGTGGCGGGCCTGGCAGCCGTTATCGAGCTGGCCGCAGACCTGCTGACCTGGGTTCGCTGGACCGGCGTCTTTTACCTGCTGTGGCTTGGTGTACGCACCTGGCGCGAGCCGGCAACCGACCTGGAGAAAGTGGCAGCGGCGCCTGCGCTTTTCTGGCGCGGTTGCATGCTGGCGGCCGCAAATCCGAAGACGTTGTTGTTCAACGCCGCGTTCATTCCCCAATTCGCGGGTGATGGGTCGGGAGCCCACTTCGCCCTGGTCGCCGGTGTTTTTCTTGGCGTATTGTTTGCAGGGGATGTGGCATGGGCGTTATTTGCCAGTTCGGCGAGAGAATTTCTTGGACGTTTTGCGCATTGGCGGAATCGTGTTACCGGCGCGTTTTTGACTGCCGCAGGCATAGGATTGGCGCTGGCGCGGCGATGAAATAGAATACGCAACCTTTAGTGGGTACTCGGCATCTATAACTAGTCGGTCAGGATTCAGGAAAAACAGCAATGACAATCAAACGCAGAGACTTTCTCGGCACCGTAGCGGCTGGTAGTGCAATCGTTACGATGCCGGGTTTTCTTTCCGGTTGCGGCGTGCAAGCGGCGACTTCTTTCGGACGCAACGCGCCCGTGAATCCGTTCATGGAGTGGTTCGGCGTCGATCAGGCCACGGTTGCACGCGTCATGTCCGAACTAACGTCGCGCGGCGCAGATGCCGCCGATGTGTACTTTCAGCATTCTCGCAGCAATTCGTTGACGCTTGAGGATGGCATTGTCAGCAGCGCCAACTCGGGGATCAGGCAAGGGGTTGGTCTGCGCGTCGTTATTGGCGAACAGACAGGCTACGCGTTTACAGAAGATCTGACATTGCCGTCCATGCTTGCCGCTGCACGCACTGCTGCCGCAATTGCTACTGGCACGCAGGTCGTTGCGCCGCAGTCCTTCAACCCGCTGGCTGCCGGCGATCTTTATACGACAACGGTGCCGTGGGCAGATGTCGGTGTCGAGCAAAAATTGCCGGTCATGAAATTCGTGGAAGCTCAGGCGAAGGGCAAGGATCCGTCGATAGAAAAGGTTGCCGTCTACTGGGCCGATGGCGACGAGCGCGTGATGATCGCGACGCTTGACGGCAGGCTGGTGACGGACAATCGTCCAATGACACGCTTAACCGTTGTGGTTACCGCGAAGAAGGGCGACGAGACGCAGACTGGCTATGCCAACATCGCCGCGCGCGAAGAATTCTCGTGGTATACCGAGGAACGCCTGCACAAGATGGTCGACGAGGCGGTCGAGAGAACACTGATTCAGTTCGAGGCGATACGTCCACCGGCAGGTGAAATGCCGGTCATCCTCGCAGCCGGTGCGAGCGGTATCTTGTTGCATGAAGCGATCGGTCACGGCATGGAGGCGGACTTCAACCGCAAGGGCACAAGCATCTATACGGACATGATGGGCAAGAAAGTGGCGGAGTCCTTCGTTACGGTCGTCGATCAGGCCAATATTCCGGGCGAGCGCGGAGCGCTAAATTACGATGACGAAGGCAACGTTGCGGGTCGCACGGTCATGGTCGAGAACGGTATTCTGACATCTTATTTGCACGATGAGATCAGCGCGAAGCAGTACGGTATCAAGCCGACAGGCTCAGGTCGTCGCCAGTCGTATAAGTATTCGCCAATGCCGCGCATGACCTGCACGTTCATGGAAGATGGTCCGCACACCCGGGACGAAATAATCGCGGCCGTTGATCACGGCATCATCTGCGAGACCTATACGAACGGCCAGGTGCAGATCGGTGCAGGTGACTTCACGTTCTACGTCAAGAACGGCTGGTTGGTCGAAAAAGGCAAGATCACGGCGCCGATCAAGGACGTCAATATCATTGGCAACGGCCCGGAGGCGCTGCGGCAGATCACCATGGTGGCGAACGATGCGCGTCTCGATACCGGCGGCTGGACGTGTGGAAAAAACGGCCAGAGTGTGCCGGTCTCACAAGGTATCCCGACCGTTCTGGTCTCCAACATGACGGTGGGAGGCGAAAATGTCGGCTGATCTCTTGCGTCGCGCGCAACAGGCGGTCGAGCTTGCCAAGCGTGCTGGCGCGCAGGAAGTCAGGGCGACAACGAGTAATAGCCGCGACGTCAGCTTTGAATATCGCGACGGGGCGCTGGAAACCGTAAAAGACGCGACCTCGCAAAGTCTGGCCATCCAGGTCTACGTTAACGGACGTTATTCCAGTCACCGGACTACCGATCTGAACATCGAACGCCTCAAGGATTTCGTGTCCGAAGCGATTGCGATCACCAAAGCGCTGGAACCAGACGAATTTCGGCAAATCACGCCCGAGGAATTGTTTCTCGATCGACCGGACGTCGATCTGGATCTCGTCGATTCTGCCGTCGCCGATCTCGATCGCGAGCAGCGCATGGAGTGGTGCCAGACGATTGACGGTATCGCGACGGACCACGCGCGCGTTATTTCCGCGACCACCGGGGTCTACGATGGCAGCAGCCAGTCGGCGTCCGTCAGCAGCAACGGTTTCTCGGGGAGCAGTCGATCTACTTACTGCTGGTACGGCGCCAACGTCACACTGAAAGACCAGGGTGACAAACGCGCATCGGGTGGGTTTTACGCGGGCAGTCCGCATATCGGCGCTTTGCCGCCAGCATCTGAAGTAGCTGGAATGGCACTGGAGCGTGCATTGTCCCGGCTCGATTCCACGAAAGGACCGACGGTCAGGACGACGATGGTGGTCGATTCCCGAGCTGCCGGTGCGCTGATCGGTCGGCTTCTGGGACCGGCGAATGCGCGGCGGGTTCAACAGGGGCAGTCTTACTGGGCTGATCTGCTGGGCGAACGCGCGTTCAGCGACAAGCTGACAGTAATCGACAACCCGCTCCTCAAGCGTGGTTTTTCATCGCGACTTTATGACGGCGAAGGCATCTCCGCGAAGGTGATACCCATCGTCGAGGCCGGCGTCGTCAGGAATCTCTACGTTGATACCTACTACGGTCGCAAGGCGGGTATGGCGCCGACGACGGGTTCGTCTTCGAATCGTATTGTCGGCACCAGCGACAAGTCGCTTGCAGAGATTCTTGGAGAGGCAGGCGCAGGCGTCTATGTCACGTCATGGCTCGGTGGCAACGCGGACAATACGACAGGTGACTTTTCGCTCGGTATTCGCGGTCACATGATCGAGAATGGCCAAATTGGTCGGCCCGTGAGCGAAATGAACGTTACGGGTAATCTGAAAGATCTGTTCGGTCGTCTGGAGATGGTCGGCAACGACGTGTATCCGTATTCATCGACGCTGTCACCGACACTGGTTTTCGCGGACGTGAATTTCTCCGGAACGTAAGAGTCGCCACTGCACTCGCTAAGCTGACATTCCACCGTCAATCGAAATGGCCGTGCCGGTGATATGCGTCGCGGCATCGCTGGCAAGAAAGACGACCAGAGCGGCGATTTCCTCGGGCGTACCCAGGCGACCGTTCGGACTTTCCTCGGCCAGTTGCGCGATGTAATCATCGGTGTCGACGCCGCTGTCTTGCGCCTCGTTGCTAAGCATCGGAGTGTCGATATCGCCCGGACAAACAGCGTTGATTCGCAAGCCATCACGCGCATGATCAATTGCCATCGCTTTCGTCAGCAATACGATCGCGCCTTTGCTGGCGCAGTAGGCGGCCGCACGGTCACCGCCTTTGAGGCCCCAGGTCGAGGCGATGTTGACGATGCTGCCGGTTGATTGCAGCAATTGCGGCAATGCAGCCCGGCTGAGAAAGAACGGCACATCGAGATTGATCGCCATCGTGTAGCGCCAGTCCTCATCGCGGGTATCGGCGACATTTGCGCGCACGATGACGCCTGCACAATTTACCAGGCAGTCCAGCCGCCCGAATTCATCGATTGTGTCGGCCACCAGTTCGTTGCACTCATCCGACTCGATCAGTTCCCCGGACCAGATGGCGATGTTGTCGGATGTATCGGCGACCTCTTCGAGTCGCCCCTCGTCTCTGCCGGCGGCCATCACATCCCAACCGGCCTCCGCAAACGCGATGGCGATAGAGGCTCCTATGCCGGAGCTGGCGCCAGTAACGAGGGCAACGCTCATGATCTTCCCCAACGACAGCAATCGTGTTATCCAGTGTATCCCATGACGACGATGGTTTCGTTTATTGATCTGAACGCCGACCTCGGCGAAGGGGGTTTCTATGACGCCGAGCTTCTCGCCGTTGTTAGCAGTTGCAACATCGCCTGCGGTGGTCATGCCGGTGATGCGGCGAGTATGCGCTCGACGGTCGCGGCGGCATTAGCGCACGATGTTGCGATTGGTGCTCATCCAGCGTATCCGGATGCAAAGGGCTTTGGGCGCAGGAGTCGGTATGTGGGTGGTGACGACCTGCGTTTGTCCCTGATCGGGCAAATACAGACCCTGCGGAAGATCGCGGCGGAGCAGGACGCCGTCGTCACGCATGTGAAACCACACGGCGCATTGTATAACGACGTCGTGACGGATCCTGGTATCGCCGAACTCGTTGTAAGCGCCGTAATTGAGGCTGCGCCTGAGGCGGAGATCGTTGGCATGTCCGGTAGCGAACTCGAGGGCGCCGCCGCGAATCGCTCATTGAAATTTATCGCTGAGGCGTTCGTCGACCGCGCTTATCAGGACGACGGACAACTGGTGCCGAGGACTGCCGCGGGCGCTGTGCACGAGAGTCTGGAGGTCATTGTGGCACAGGCGCTGTCGCAGTCGCAGAAAGCAGATACCTTGTGTATCCACGGGGATACGCCGGGCTGCGTTGAGGCTGCAAAAGCCGTACGTGACGCGTTGGAAAAAAGGGGGGTGGAGATACGTGCAATCCGTCGGCGATGATCTGATTGGCGTCGAGGTATCCAGCCCACGCGCAGCGCAATCGCTTGCGGATCAGTTGCGTGCAGGCGCCGCGTGGCTCGAGGTCGTTGCAGGCATTGATTCTGTGGTGGTCCGGTACGACACGCTCAACATCGATCGCGACGCGGCACGAAACCTGCTCAAAAATGCACAGCGAGAACTGCAAGACGTGTCGGAGCAGCAGGCGACGCTGGTGGAGATACCCATCGTCTATGGAGGTGACGCGGGCCCGGACTTCGCCACTGTCTGCGAGCAGTTGCAGATGTCAGCCGAAGCGTTCGTCGCGCTGCACACGGCCGGTGAGTACGAAGTGGACATGCTCGGTTTTACGCCAGGGTTTGCTTACATTGGCGGGCTGGATTCTAAATTGCGAGTACCGCGACTCAAAGAACCACGGGTACGCGTTGCGGCAGGTTCGGTCGGCATTGCCGACGGCAGAACCGGTCTTTACGCGTTGCAGGGACCGGGCGGCTGGCCGCTGATTGGTTACACGGCGTTGCCGTTGTTTGACGCGGCAGCGGCGAATCCATTTATTCTCAAGGCAGGAATGAAAATCAGATTTGTTGTTGCAGACAGATCGTGACGATTCGTATTCTGAAGCCAGGTTTGCAAACGACCATTCAGGCGGCTCCCAGAACCGGGCTGCGGCATCTGGGCGTACCAGCGAGCGGTGCTGCCGATCCGTTGTCAATGGCCCTGGCGAATCGCCTCGTCGGCAACGGGCCGTTTGCGCCCGCACTCGAAGTGACGTTGACGGGTATGGCGTTCGAGGCGCAACTCGAAGTGTCTCTGGCCGTCACCGGCGCGACGGCGAAATGCACGATCAATGAGCGGGCAGTGCCGCAGCATGAAACGCTGCAGGTAAATGCCGGCGATCAGGTCGTCATCGGCACCGCGGAGCACGGAGCGCGGAGTTACATAGCGTTTGCCGGCGGTCTGGTGGCGAGCGACATACTGGGTTCCAGTTCAACGTACTTACCGGCGGGGCTGGGGGGGCATCAGGGCCGGGCGCTGCGGCGAGACGACCGGTTAGCTCTGGACAGACCAACGTGTGTCGCACAGCCGATGAGGACACCGGATGAGTTCAAGCCGCCAATGCTCGTTTCCTGGACGCTCAGGGCGGGTCGGTCATGCGAGACCAACTTGTTGCTTGAGCCGGAGAAATTGTACGACAGGCGTTTCGAAATCGGCGACCGCAGCGATCGCATGGGCATGAAGCTCGAAGGGCAGAAATTCGATATTCGTTCAGAGGGCCGCATGCCCAGCGCGCCGGTGTTTCCCGGCATCGTCCAGTGCCCTGAGGACGGCGAGCTATTCATGTTGTCCGTGGACGCGCAGACGACCGGTGGTTACGCGCGCGTCGCCAAAGTCATTCGCGCCGACCTGCATTTGCTGGGCCAGCTACGGCCGGGGAATCGTTTGACTTTGATCGAGCGCACGGATGCGGCGGCACAGGTCGAACTACTGAAAAAACATGCTTATTGGCAGGCGTGGTTGCCGGACATCGCCTGGGTGATCTAGCAATTCGGCACTAACGTGGAAAAAGGGTGGGCCCGCCAGGACTTGAACCTGGGACCAAGGGATTCACTTTGCCCAATCATTTCTGAAAGGAGCGGACTATCTCATCACCCTCGACCGAATCGTTAGGGGCGGGACGCTCTAGCCTGTTATTAAGGACACTGAAGTCCTCAGGTAGTCTCTGCACCTTCCGCGAGTGTACTCGCGGCTTGGCTCAGGATTGCCATCAGCCGAACTGCTAAGGTTTCCCTGAATTCATCCCGTTCATTTTGGGTCTTTCGGCCCAAACGCACCTTTTGTGATGAGTCCCCTGCTCTAACCAACTGAGCTACAGGCCCACGCTAGGGGCGGCATTCTAGCACCTTTTTCCGACGGGACGGTCGATTCATTTGAACCCCCAATTCACCCGTCAGAACCCCGACTTTGCAAACGCTTTTTGGCAAAGTACAGGAGTGCCTGAGAGTAAATTGTGTGGAATCCGATCAACGCTGAAAAAGGCCATCCCATCCTCGCCTTGACGTTGGGCTCGCGGCGAACAGGAATGACTGCCGACCCAAAATACAAAATCGTTCTGGCGTCGCCGTCTGCAAACAGCGGGGCGACCATTAACCACAAGCGAGTGCGATTTCTAAAATCACACATCAGGATCTGATTATCGGCTCGAGCCTCCACGTGCCACGCCGCGAAAGTGTCTATTTCCCCGGCGGCCAGCTGCGTCGCCTGGGCATCAGTAGAAGGTCGGGATATCACCCATTTCAGTATTTGCCGCTCCAGTTTGAACAGCGACGTCGTATAAAATCCAGTCACGAAATCCTCGTGAGATACGGCCCCGGCGAGGTCCGTTTTGAAGCAATCAGTATAGGCGCCTTTGCGAACGTAATCGTTCAGAAGTGCATTGTCAGGCAGCGAGCATTTTTCTATCGAATCAAAAATAAACCTGGCACCTTTATCCGAGTCATTTGGGTTCGACGATTAGAAAGTCCGTCGTTGTATCACCGACGTTCATCACCTCATGCCAGAGTATGCCGGGACTCGTGAAACTGCTTCCTGTGGATAGGTCAACTACTCGAACTCCACTCGCATCGGTTATCTGCATTCGGCCACCCGAGATAGCGTAGCCGAAATGACGGACATGAAAATGGCGCTCATGTCCCACACCGGGCTCGAAGGTACATCGCAGAATTCTTTGCTTCAAATCTTCGTGCAACAGCTGACATACGGGGACGCCGTCCCAGCCCGCTGCTAACGGGTCGGGCAGCGTCGATACTGTTGTGCACGCCGCAAACGAGGCGACGACAGCAAAAAGTGGCATCGAACCAGCTGCGCCGCCTGAATTTCGAATGTAACTAAACACTTTCGCGCCACCTAAGCTTTGGATTCACAAGTTGGGCAGTATCTTGCGGACAGCGTTAATCTAGTCTTCGAGCAAGAAGCTCCGTAACTGATCCGAACGAGTCGGATGGCGAAGCTTGCGCAGCGCTTTGGCTTCTATTTGACGAATACGTTCACGAGTAACGTCGAATTGCTTACCAACTTCTTCCAGCGTGTGATCCGTATTCATGTCGATACCGAAACGCATACGCAGAACTTTCGCTTCGCGTGGCGTCAGGCCAGCGAGTACGGAATGAGTCGTTTCCTTAAGGCCGGAGGTCGCTGCCGAGTCGGCTGGCGAATGCACCGTTTGGTCTTCGATAAAGTCACCAAGGTGTGAGTCTTCATCGTCGCCGATCGGTGTTTCCATCGATATCGGTTCTTTGGCAATCTTGAGTACCTTGCGAACTTTGTCTTCCGGCATTTCCATGCGTTCGGCGAGTTCATCGGGCAACGGTTCACGCCCCATTTCCTGCAGCATCTGACGCGAGATGCGATTCAATTTGTTGATCGTTTCGATCATATGCACAGGAATACGGATAGTGCGGGCCTGATCGGCGATCGATCGCGTGATCGCCTGACGAATCCACCATGTCGCGTAAGTCGAGAACTTGTAGCCACGACGATATTCGAATTTGTCGACGGCTTTCATCAGTCCGATGTTGCCTTCCTGAATCAGATCCAGGAACTGCAGTCCGCGGTTCGTGTATTTTTTAGCGATGGAAATAACGAGCCGCAGATTCGCCTCGACCATTTCCTTCTTCGCGCGACGGGCTTTGGCCTCGCCGATGGACATCTGGCGATTGATCTCCTTGATCTCGGCGATGCTCAGGCGAGTCGCTACCTCAACGGCAATCAGTTTTCGTTGCGCACGCAGCACGTCGGTCTTGAGTTTCGCAAGGATCGAAGAATGCTTGCGCTTGGCCCGGATGTGCTTGTCGATCCACGAGTAGTCGGTTTCGCTTTTCGGGAAGCTCGACAGGAAGTCTTTGCGTGGCATGCCGGCATCGCGCACGCACAGTTGCATCACCAGTCGCTCCTGGCTGCGAATAATGAATACAACGTCGCGCAGGTTGCGAACCAAGGCATCGAATAATTTCGGCGCAAGCTTGAGTTCCATGATCTGGTCAGCCATTTCCCCCAGTGCTTTGATCGTGCGCTTGTCTTTATAGTAGTACTTATCGAGGTATTTCATGCCGCGATTGAAGTGGCGGCGAATAACCTTGACTCGCGCTTTGACTTCAGCGGGATCTGGGCCGGTGTCGATGACTTCTTCGTCATCGTCGCTCTTGGGCGCCGGTGGCTTGATTTCTTCGGGCTCATTCGGGTCTATGAAACCCACTACGAAATCCTGCATTCGTGTTTCGCCGCCAAGCACTCGATCGGCCACTTCCAGCAAGGCCTCATTTGTCGGCGGGAAATGCACCATGTGGTACTTCACCTGATTGAGGCCGGCCTCAATGCGCTTTGCAATTTCAATTTCGCCCTGACGAGTTAACAACTCAACCGTGCCCATTTCGCGCATGTACATGCGCACTGGGTCGGTAGTGCGCCCAAATTCGGCGTCGACGCTAGCCAGCGCGGCCTCGGCTTCCTCGGCGGCAGCTTCGTCTGGCGCCGCAGCGTCCGACATGATCACAGTCTCGGGGTCCGGCGCTTTTTCATGCACGGCGATACCCATATCGTTAATCATATTAACGATATCTTCGATTTGCTCCGGATCAACAATGTCGTTCGGCAGGTGATCATTGACCTCTGCATACGTCAGATAGCCTTGTTCCTTGCCGCGGGCAATCAATTGTTTGAGCTGCTGAGCCTGGTTGCTTCCTCCAGCGGCCGCTTGTTTTTCTGTCAAGATGAAATTCCTACGTGTAAAAGATACAAACGAGTAATTTTACTCTTTTGAATGGGGACAATCTATATTTTTTTCATTGAGTTACGTATTTACCTCTGCTGTCTCAATTCCGACCTCTCGTCGTCGGTGAGGCCCGTAACTGTCTGTTTTTCAATTAGAAAATCGATTCTTTCCTTGCGTCTGGCGACGGCCAGCTGCTGCAGGCATTCCGCAAGCTCCGCTGCCGTATCAAACTCCTCGTCCACGGGAATCTCGGCGGCGGCCAGTTTCCCCAAGTGCCGACCTTTGTCGTCGTGTCGCCAGCGCTCCAACAATCCCGCCGTCGTAATATTGGGTTCGGACTGCACAGTTTCAATAAGCGCCGCCAATAAATCCACGCCGGGGCGGTTGACGCCGGCCAGTTTCCCGAGATCCAGATCGACACCTGCAGCGGGGCAATTCAGGAGCAATGTAATGGCCCTGCGCACGATCGAGGGCTTGCCGCCACCTAAAGTTGACGGACGTTTTTTGGCCGTTACCGCGCCGGAATATCGCGATCGTTCATGTGTCGTCCCGCCAGCAATAATCTTGTTGAGCTTCGACGCGGCCAGTCCGACGGCCTCCGCCAGGCCCTCTATCAGCAATTCCCGATACACGCCTGCCGGTAGTCGGTTAACGAGTGGCCTGGCCATCTCCGCCAGCTTCGCGCGACCGTCGATAGTTTCCATGTCCACCTGACTGGCCAGTTCGTTGATCAGGAACTGGGACAAAGGCAAGCTGCTGTCCAGTTGTTGTACGAACGCGTCGGCACCGTGCTCGTTTACGTAGCTATCGGGGTCGTGCGCTTCCGGCAGAAATACGAACCGTATTTGCCGGCCTTCGCGCACTTGGGGCAATGCGTTTTCCAGCGCGCGCCATGCCGCCTTTCGGCCTGCCCGATCACCGTCAAACGAGAAATACACGTTCTCAGTCAGGCGAAACAGTCGATTCAGGTGTTCGATGGTTGTTGCCGTGCCCAGTGTGGCGACAGCGTAATCGATGCCATTTCTGGCCAACGCGATGGTGTCCATGTAGCCCTCGACAACGACGAGGCGATCAATGTGACGCAATGCCTGCCTCGCTTCGTACATGCCATAGAGTTCGCGTCCCTTGTGAAACAGCACCGTTTCGGGGGAGTTCAGGTACTTGGGTTCGCCGTCGCCCATCGTTCGGCCCCCGAACCCGATGGTGCGGCCTCGCAGGTCACGGATCGGGAACATGATGCGCTCGCGAAAGCGATCGTAGTGCTTGCCATTGTCCTTGCGGATGATCAGGCCCGTCGCCAGCAGTCGTTCGGTTGCCTCCTCCGACTTGCCGAACTTGTCGAGTACGTTGCTCCAGCCGTCGGGCGCGTAGCCAATGCCGAACCGTTTCGCGGTCGATCCGTCAATACCGCGATTCCGCAAATATTCCACCGCAGCAGGCGTTTCCTTGAGGCACTTTTGCCAATGTCGAGCGACCGTATCCAGCAGCGAAAACAATTCATCGTAGCGTCGTGCGGGCTGGTCGCTCTCGCTTCGCGGTACATCAACACCCATCGAACTCGCCAGCGACTCGATCGCTTCGACGAAGCTCAGGTGATCGAATTCCATAAGAAAGCCAATTGCCGTGCCGTGCGCGCCGCAGCCGAAGCAATGATAAAAGCCTTTGGCGGGACTTAGCGTAAAGGAGGGCGTTTTTTCATCGTGGAAGGGGCAACAGGCCTTGAATTCGCGTCCGGCTTTCTTCAATTGTACGCGACGGCCGACAACCTCAACGATATCTGCTCTTGCGATCAGATCATCGATAAAATCCTGAGGGATTAATCCAGCCATATGAATTCAAACGTTGCCCAAACAGAGCCGGGTCTTAGCATAGCCGAAAAAACAGGTTTTTCTAGAGGGCGTTGAGCCGATCCTTGACCGTGGCGCTGACAGCGCCCATATCCGCTCGACCAGTGGCCCTGGCCTTGATCAGCCCCATGACTTTGCCCATATCGCGGATACTTTCCGCGCCACTGGACTCAATTGCCTCGTCGACCATCGCGGCGAGTTCGTCTGCGGAGAGCTGTTCGGGAAGATAGGTTTGAATCACGGCGATCTCGGCAATTTCAATGGCGGAGAGATCGGGGCGATCGCCTTTGTCGAATTGTTCGATGGAGTCGCGGCGTTGTTTGATCATCTTCGCGAGAACGCCAAGGATCGCCACATCGTCCAGTTCTTCGCGCGTGTCGACTTCGATTTGCTTGATAGCCGCCAGAATCAGTCGCACCGCTTTCAACCGGTCTTTGTCACCGGCCTTCATGGCGGACTTCATGTCATTTACGATTTGAGCTTTCAAGAGAACTGTGGCAATTCCGAGTAAACGGAGAGAACGCGATTCAGTACAAGCGTTTACGCTTGGCGTCTTCGCGGGATATGCGTTTCAGGTGGCGTTTGACGGCGGCGGCTTTCTTGCGTTTGCGCTCTTGGGTGGGCTTCTCGTAATACTCGCGACGACGCAGCTCCGTAAGGATTCCGGCCTTTTCGCAGGCACGTTTGAAACGCCGCAGCGCGGCATCAAAATATTCGTTCTCTTTTACGCGAACGCTTGGCATTGGTCAGGTAGTCCGTCCAGACATAAATAAACCCGACGCAAGGTCGGGACTGAGCCGCGTATAATAACGCCAGATTCTGTGCTTTGCAAAGGTTTCCAGCGGCGCCTGTTAGGCGCGATCGTGGGCAAGGCTCGCTTTGACAGGGTATTATCCGCCGCTCATGAATATCCTTGGCATTGAAACCAGCTGCGATGAAACGGGCGTAGCACTTTTCAGCCGCGAACGTGGGCTGATCGCCCATGCGCTGCACAGTCAGGTAGACCTGCATTCGGTCTACGGAGGCGTCGTGCCCGAAATTGCCTCTCGGGATCATGTCCGAATGCTTTTGCCGTTAATTCAACAGGTTATGGACGAAGCCGGCCTCGAGAGGCCCGACGCGATCGCGTACACAGCAGGGCCGGGGCTGGTCGGTGCTTTGATGGTCGGTGGCGGATTGGCCAACGGGCTGGGCCTGGCGTGGGATTGTCCCGTCATACCGATACATCACATGGAAGGTCATCTTCTCGCGACCATGCTGGAAGACGAGCCACCGGAATACCCGTTTTTGGCTCTGCTGGTCTCCGGTGGGCATACGATGCTGATTGCCGTGCGCGAACTCGGCGAGTACGAGATCCTGGGGACCACGCTGGACGATGCCGTGGGCGAGGCGTTTGACAAGACCGCCAAACTTTTGGAGCTGGGTTATCCGGGTGGACCGGCCCTTGCGGCGCTGGCCGAACGCGGCGACGACAAGGCGTACTCGTTTCCGCGGCCCATGCTCAACAAGCCGAACCTCGACTTTAGCTTCAGTGGGTTGAAGACGGCGGTCATGCTGGAAATACGAAAACTCGAACACTCGGGCGATATCGATTCGTGCCGCGCCGATATCGCAGCGTCTTTTCAGCGCGCCGCCGTAGACACGCTGGTTGGCAAGGCCACCAAAGCGGCGGTAACTGAGGGATTGAACAGAATCGTCGTCGCGGGGGGGGTCGGCGCGAATCGTCTGCTGCGCAGCGAGATGGCGCGGCGTTACCCCGGAAAAGTTTATTATCCGCGCCTGGAATTCTGCACCGACAACGGTGCGATGATCGCAGTGGCAGGAGCGTTGCGGTTGGCAGAGGCGCGAGACGCGACAGAAATAAGGGCGCATGCGCGATGGTCACTGGACACTTTAGCCGCGCCCGTTGCGGCTTAATCGGAAGAAAAACGCTGATGGACAAAATTTTCCTCACGGAACTCAAAGTCGACACCATTATTGGCATTTGGGAATGGGAACGCCGCATTCGCCAGACCGTGATCATCGATCTGGAGATGAGCGCGGATATCGCCAGGGCCGCAGCAACCGACGATGTCGCGGATACGTTGAATTACAAATCAGTGGCGAAGCGCGTACAGAATTTTGTGGCCGACTCCAGTTTCCAGTTGGTCGAAACGCTGGCGGAACGCATCGCCTCGATCGTTCGCGACGAATTCGATGTGGCCTGGGTCAGGGTTCGTGTAAACAAGCCCGGTGCGATCCGCGGTTCAAGAGATGTCGGCGTCCTCATTGAGCGCGGCGAACGGCCCGGCTAGTGGATGCTTCCGGCGATACCAGGGCCACCGTCTATCTTGGGCTTGGCAGCAATATCTCGCCCGAGGAAAATCTGCGTTTGGCCATCATGGAACTCCGGGCACGTTACGGCGATCTGGATTTGTCCGCGGTTTATCAAAGTGCTGCTGTGGGGTTCGAGGGAGCAGACTTCCTGAACCTCGTCGTTCGATTGCGGTCTGAAGAATCAGCCCTCGAAATCTGCGACCGGATAGAGCTTATACATAATCTTGCTGGCCGCAAGAGCGATAAATGGGAGTCACGTCAGCTCGATATCGATTTGCTGCTTTACAATGACCTGGTCAGTGAAGAGCGTCCGGTGCGGGTGCCGCGCCACGATGTTTTGGATTACAGCTTCGTTCTTCGGCCGCTGGCCGAGCTGGCGCCTGATCTGATACACCCTGTGACCGGGAAGACCATATTGCAACATTGGCAGAAATTCGACGCGGCAAGTCAACCTCTGGAAATCATCGACGTTGTTTTATAAAAGGAGCCCCCATGCGTAAACTGATGAGTCTGATTGTTGTCGCCAGCCTCAGTGCGTGCAGCGGCGGCGGCTCAGATGTCCCGCAGACCGGGACGGCTGCGTGCACGAACGATGGGCAAAAACAGTTCGTGCTGGATAATATGAATGCGTGGTATTTGTGGAATGATTTGTTGCCGGCGAGTGTGGACATAGGTGATTATGCGAGCCCCGAAGAACTGCTCGACTTTTTGACGTCATTTCAGCCGCTGGACAAGTTCAGCTTCATCAATTCCGCTGCCGCGGATTCGCAGTTTTTCGGCGAAGGAAAATTCGAAGGATTTGGCTTTAGCAGCCTTTTCGTGGCGACGGACGATTTACGATTGACACGCGTTTTCTCGGGCAGCCCGGCGGACATGGGTGGCTTGGGTCGTGGTCAGAAATTTCTGCGCCTCAACGATCGCACGATCGCCGATATTCAGGCCAACGAAGGTATTGGCGCTGTCTTTGACCTGCAAACGCTCACATTCGAAATGCAAAGAGTCGATGGCAGCATCCTGACGACCACGATCACACAGGACATCGTCACGATAGATCCAGTACCTCAGTGGCGCGTCATCGATGCTGGCAACGGCCGCAACGTAGGTTACATGGAATTCGCGACATTCATCAGCACCGCGACGCCGAAATTCGAGACGGTGTTTGCCGCTTTCAAAGCCGCGGGCGTCAACGATGTCATTATCGATCTGCGCTACAACGGCGGTGGCCTGGTCAGCACCGCCGAACTCATGGGTGACTATCTGGGTGGGTCTATCGCACGAAACCTCATATTCTCTCAGACCGAATTTAATGCGGATCGGGCGTCGGCCAACAACAGCATTGAGCTCTTTGAGTTCATTGCGGACTCGTTGAGTCTGTCGCGCCTCATTATCATAGCGACGCAGGGGACTGCGTCGGCCAGCGAACTCGTCACCAACGGCATGATTCCACATGTCGAGGTCACGATAGTCGGCGACCGCACCTTTGGCAAACCCGTTGGACAGATCGGCCTGGAGTTCTGCGAAAAAATTCTGCGGCCAACGTCGTTTCGTACTTCAAACGCGGAGGGGTTCGGCGACTTTTTCGCTGGCCTGCCCGTGGACTGCGTGGCCGCGGACGATTTGACGATCGCAGTTGGGAACGACCTCGATCCCAATATGATCGCGGCGATGACTTACCTGGATACGGGAGCGTGCCCAGTGAGTTCGTTGCAAGGGGGTCAAGCCAAAGCTGCCAGCGATCTGGAATCGCTGCAGCTCGATCGGCGGGGGCCGCCGCATCGGGAGTATCTCGACGCGTTTTAGAGTTCAGGCGATCGAGCGGCCGCCATCGACCGCGATAATCTGACCAGTGACATAACTGGCGTCTCGCAGCAGGTAGAGTACGCAAGCCGCTATGTCCCGGGGTTTGCCGGCGTGCTGTAGCGGAATTTGCCGCAAGATTGATTCCTGAACAACGTCGGACATGCCGTTTTCCGGCCACAAAATCACGCCCGGAGAGACGCCGTTAACCCGGATGTGGGGCGCAAGGTCCTTGGCCAAAGAGCGCGTCAACATCGCGAGTCCCGCCTTTGCGGATCCGTATACCGCATGATTTCGTAATGGGCGCTGCGCGTGGATGTCCACAATATTGACGATCGCGCCAGCGCTGCGGCGCAAGGGATCGATTGCCGCCTGCGACAAGAACAATGGCGCCTTGAGATTGCTGCCGACGAGGTCATCCCACTGTTTTTCTGAAATGCTGCCAAGTGGCGTCGGGTAGAAGCTGGACGCATTGTTCACGAGTCCGTCGAGTCGACCGCCCCAGTCGAGAACAGCAGCGATCAACGCCGGCAATTTATCGGTGTCCGCCAAATCGGCCTGCAGGGCCGTAGCCGAATTCTCGCGAACCTTGTTGAGATCAGCCGCAAGTTTTTCGGC
Source organism: Pseudomonadota bacterium (assembly GCA_022563255.1). GTDB lineage: Bacteria > Pseudomonadota > Gammaproteobacteria > Steroidobacterales > Woeseiaceae > UBA1847. The sequence continues at coordinate 66,393 of JADFNS010000001.1, read as the reverse complement.
GGCGTCTCTGGAGCCGCGGTAGTGGATCGCAAGGCGCGCGCCGTGTTCGTGCAGGCATGTCACAATGGCCGCCCCGATACGTCGGGCAGCGCCGGTGACTAGAATTACTTTGTCATTGAGTGTCTGTTCTGGCATGGATTCATTCATAAAGACTTTGTTGCACACATGCAATACGAACCTTCATCTTCACTGCCGCAACCGGATGAGACAAGCGCGCAACATTGTGCCCGCGTCACCGCTCACATCCAGGCAGCGATAGTCGCAGCGGGCGGTCAGATCAGTTTTGCACAGTTCATGCACGAGGCGTTGTATGCGCCGGGACTGGGGTACTACAACGCCGGCTCGATAAAATTCGGCGCCGCCGGTGATTTCACGACGGCCCCCGAGGTATCAACGGTGTTTGGTAAAGTTCTGGCACGGCAATTCGCCGAGGTCCTGGAAGGTATCGAGAACGGCGAGATCCTGGAGTTTGGCGCCGGGAGCGGGAAGCTGGTCGTCGATATGCTCAAAGCTTTCGAAGACATGGACGCGCTGCCTGCGGTCTACAATATTCTGGAGGTGTCGGCCGATCTCAAGCAACGTCAGGAGGCGCTCCTGAGAGCGGAGGTGCCGAATCTCGTGGATCGCGTTCATTGGTTGTCCGCCATGCCCGCTAACTTTGATGGCGTCATTGTTGCAAACGAGGTGCTCGACGCGTTGCCAGTGGAACGTTTCGTGCGTCGTGATGCCGGTGTATTTCAGCTTTGCGTCACGACTGACGGCGAGTCATTCAGTTGGTCGGAAGTTCCGGCGCCCGAACGTCTGGCATCGAGCGTTTTCGAGATAGAAGCGGGGCTGGGCAGAACGCTTGCCGATGGATTCGTCTCGGAAGTATCTTTGGCCGCGCCCAACTGGGTAGCGGATGTCGGCAATTGCCTGCGACACGGTGCGGTGTTTCTGTTCGACTACGGAGTTTCGCAACGTGAGTATTACGCGACCGACAGGAGCGACGGTTGGCTGCGTTGTCACTTTCGTCATCACGCGCACTCTGATCCATTGATTTACGCAGGCATTCAGGACTTGACAGCGTGGGTCGATTTTTCGGCGGTTGCGAATGCGGCAATATCGAGCGGACTCGATATTCTGGGCTATCAGACGCAATCACAGTTCTTAATGGGCGGCGGACTCGAACTCGAAATGCAAAATTTCGCCGCGTTACCGCTGCAACAGCAAGTTGCATTGTCGGGGCAGATCAAAACACTTACTCTCCCCGGTGAAATGGGCGAAAACTTCAAGTGCATTGCGCTGGGACGTGGCGACACAGTGACGCCGACCGCGTTTCAATTTGCCGACAGGACACAGACTCTTTGACCGTAATACAAATCGTTGTACTTGCAATCGTTCAGGGTTTGACTGAATTTCTTCCGGTTTCCAGTTCCGGCCACCTGGTGCTGGTGCCGTATCTTATGGACTGGGTGGATCAGGGACTGGCGTTCGATGTCGCAGTGCACTTTGGTTCGCTGGTGGCCGTGGTTATTTTCTTTCGCAAGGACATCGCCTCGCTGCTGTCTGGCGGGTTGCAGGTCGTTGGCGGAAACGTGCAGACGCCGGAGTCGCGCATGGCCCTGGCAATTGCTTTGGGCACGGTTCCTGCGGCGGTTGCGGGCTTGTTGTTCGCGTCGTGGATTGAGGCGAATCTTCGTGACCCAGCGGTGATCGTTTTTACGCTATCGGGCTTCGGCATTCTGATGGCGCTCGCTGATCGATTTGGCCGGCGTGCAAGAGTTTTCGCCAGCATTGGCTACAAAGACGCGATCATCATCGGTTGCGCACAGGCGCTGTCGCTGGTACCCGGGACTTCACGGTCGGGCATCACCATCACCGCTGCGCGAATCCTGGGGTTCAAGCGGCAGGACGCGGCACGGTTTTCTTTTTTGCTGTCTGCGCCGGTCATTTTTTTGGCGGTAGTCTATAAATTCGTCGAACTCATGGCCGACAGCGCGTCCATCGCCTGGGGACAATTGGGTCTGGGTGCGCTGGTTGCCTGTTTTGTGGCCTACCTGGCTATAGAAATATTCATGCGCGTGGTTACCCGGATTGGTTTGGCGCCGTTCGCGATTTACCGAGTGATACTGGCCGCTATTATTCTAGCCGTCCTGGTCTAGCGACGATTTCCGGAATTGTCCTACGGCGTCTTCGCGTGCTTGCCTAATGGCGGCCGGAATCTTTGACCTTTCGTGTTGCTTCGCGATAGCGGCGTCGTCAACGCCCTGTGCGGCTGCGCATGCGCCACGGAAGAAATCGGCCTGCGGATAGGGGCGGTCTTCGAGCCCTGTTCGACCGCGCGCATCCGCCTCGCAGGCGACGATAAATTGCTCGAATCTTTCGGGACGCCGGAACGCGTCGGTCTTTTCCAGAACTTTGACGACAGTCTTGTCGCGTAGCTCGAATGCGCGATGACAATGCGTATGAAACTCCGCGACCAGCAATGCAACATCGCGGGCAGCGTTCGGCACGGGCAGTCGCTCCGCCATTTGGCGAATCAGCTTGCAGCCTCGGATCTCGTGGCCGGGGTGGCTTGGCAACTTGCTTTTCGGCGTCGTTGCTTTTCCCAGGTCATGGGTCAGAGCTGCAAAGCGAACTTCAAGATCGGGGCTGGCCTTCTCCGCCTGCTCGAGGACCATGAGTGTGTGAACGCCAGTATCGATTTCCGGATGCCATTTTTCCGGTTGCGGTACGCCGAACAGTGCGTCTACCTCGGGAAATAAAATTCGCAGCGCACCGCATTCGCGCAAGACCTCGAAGTAGATGCGACTGCCCGTCCCGAGCAACGCCTCTTCGGTTTCCTTCCACACGCGATCCGGTACGAGCGCGTCCACTTCGCCGTCATCAACCATGCGGCGCATCAGGGACATCGTGTCCTCTGCGATCGAAAATCCCAAATGCAAAAATCTGGCCGCGAACTTTGCGACCCGCAGAATCCGCACCGGGTCCTCAGTGAACGCATCGGATACGTGCCGAAGAACACGATCGTCAATGTCTCTCATCCCGCCGTGTGGGTCGATCAGGTGGCCATCCGCATCTTTCGCGATGGCGTTGATTGTCAGATCGCGACGCGACAGATCGTCTTCGATAGAAACATCAGGGGAAAAATCGAATGCGAAGCCGTGATAACCGGGTGCAGTCTTACGCTCCATCCTGGCGAGTGCGTACTCCTCGCCCGTGTCGGGATGTAGGAAAACCGGGAAGTCCTTGCCGACCTGCCGGTAACCAGCGGCCAGCAACTCGTCTGGCGTAGCGCCCACGACACACCAGTCCCGTTCCTTGTGAGGGATTCCAAGCTGTTCGTCGCGAACAGCACCGCCGACGAGATACCGCTGCATCTCGCAATACTAACCGACAATAACGAATTGCGTTTCATTCCGTGAGCCAGCAGAGTGAGTGCATGGCAAGAATTCTGCTGATATTACTTTGCTACTCAATGCTGGCAGGTTGTTACTACATGCAGGCAGCGGCGGGACAGTGGGAAGTCATCCACAAGCGCGTGCCGTTGGAAGACGTGATCGGTGCAGCCGATACGTCGCCGGAGCTTGCTTCCCGATTGCGGCTTTTGAACGCGGCACGGGATTTTTCCATTGAGGTGCTCGGGCTGCCTGATAACAAGAGTTATCGGACCTACACAGATCTTTCGCGTGACTATGTTGTCTGGAATGTTTTTGCCGCACCCGAATTTTCTCTGCAGCCTGAACAGTGGTGTTTCCCCATCGCCGGTTGCGTGAATTATCGCGGTTACTTTTCCCACGATAAAGCGATCAGGGAATCCGAGCGTCTGGCGAAAAAAGGATTCGATGTTGCTGTGGGCGGCGTCGCGGCGTACTCGACGTTAGGCAACTTCAGCGACCCGCTGTTGAGTACGATGATGCGCTGGGGCGACATCGAACTCATCGCGATGCTGTTCCATGAGCTTGCTCATCAGGTTGTGTACGTTAAAGACGACTCGGCCTTCAATGAGTCGTTCGCAACCGCCGTTGAGGAATTTGGCGTCAAGAGTTGGCTGGAGTTCCGTGGGCAAGGCGAACAAATGGCAGCGTATCACGAAAATCGCGAGTTGCAACGGCGCCTGATGGTGCTCGTCGCCGCCGCACGCGGTACATTGCGTTCCGTCTATTCCGCAGATATTGAGGACAGCCGCAAACGAGAACTCAAGCGTGCACGCCTGAAACTCCTGGCCAGGGATATAAGGGCAGAGCGGGAACGACACGGTCGTGAATCTGCGGGCTGGTTCAGCGACGAAATCAATAACGCGCACCTGATTTCGATGACATTGTACGAGGGCCGGTTACCTTCGTTCCGTACGATGCTGAGCCAGTGTGACGATAATATCCTGTGTTTCTACAGGGCTGCACAGGAACTCGCGGATCTCGGGGTCAAAGAGCGCCAGATCAGACTGGATGCGCTGAGCTACTAAAAGGCACCTTCTTATTCCTAGCGAATTTGGATGATCAGAGCCCAATTACCGCGGCGTATGCTCAGGAACAGTATGGAATTGAGAGACGCCGTCTGTCGCAGGTCATCGAGGCTGCGAACCCGCACTCGGTTCACATGCGTGATGAGGTCGCCGGCGCGAAGTCCTCGCCGGGCGGCCGGGCTGTCTTCCTGAACTTCGTCGATCACAATGCCGTCATTGTCAGTCGACGAGCCAATCGAAAATACTGAGCCGGACAGGCCCAGATGAATTTCCTTGCCGGACAGGAAGCGACTCGCGACACTGCCCAACTCAGCTGTGGTTGACAGAGTTCGGTCGTCGCGAACGTATTTGATGTGGATCGTGTCGCCTGAGCGGAGCAGGCCAATCCGGTTCCTGAGTCTGGCCGCTCCGTCCACCTTCTTGTTGTTGATCTCGATAATAATATCGCCAACCCGCAATCCAGCATCTTCTGCGGCGGACTCAGGTTGGATTCGCGTAATCAGCGCACCTCTGGTCGTATCGTTGCCAAGCGCAACTGCCGCCGCTGCATCGATTGTCTGGATATTGACGCCCAGCAGTCCGCGGCGGACTTCGCCGAATTCCAGTATCTGGTCCATGATCGATCCGGCGATCTCAGTTGGTACGGCGAAGCCGATGCCGACATTGCCTCCGGAACGGCTGATGAGCACTGAGTTGATGCCGATAAGTTCGCCCTTCATGTTGACGAGCGCACCGCCGGAATTGCCCAGATTAATAGACGCGTCGGTCTGTATGAAGTCCTCGTAGCCGTCCCGACTGAAGCCAGTACGCCCCAGCGCGCTAATGATTCCTGAGGTTACTGTGTGACCGAGTCCGAAGGGGTTGCCGATAGCAATGACGAAATCGCCAACGCGAGCGGCGGTCGAGTCGCCGATTGGCATTTCGGTAAGGCCATCAGCGTCCACCTTGATCACAGCTATGTCAGTTGCCGGATCGGAGCCAACCAGCTGTGCGTCCAGCAGGGTTCCGTCGATTAGCGATATCTGGATCGTATCTGCGTCTCCAACGACGTGGTGATTCGTCAGGATGTAGCCGCGCTCGGCATCGACGATAACGCCGGATCCGGCACTGGTGATTTCCTGATCGCCGCCTCTCGAACCGCGGCGTCTTACTGTCTGAATCACCCGAATATTGACGACGGCGGGTGACACGTCCTCAACCAACGGAGCGAGGCTGGTAACGGCTTCGCCCTTGACGTTCTGCGGCAACGCGGCTTCCGTCGCGGTCATCGACACCAGGGCCAGCAGTACGGCGGCGGCGGAGATTCGGCTTTTCGTCATTGTGGTTGATCCCATTCGTAGAACTTCACATACAGCTTGGACTCATGCAGCTGAACAAGCGGTGAACATGAAACCTACAGCGAATTGCAGGCCTTTACAAAGATGCCCGGGCACGAACTTTCGTCGCGCCCGGGCCAGCGTTTTGCACCGCTGATTAAGCGGCCTCGACCGTAATGCGCCGCGCCTGTATCTCTGCAAGCTTGGGGATCACAATTTCAAGTACGCCGTTGCTGCTTTTCGCAGTGATGTGTTCTGCGTCCGCAGTCTCCGGTAACGTGAAACGGCGAAGGAAGCGTCCGCTTGACCGTTCTATGCGCTGAGCGCCCGCCGCGTCCGAACTGCGTTCTTCTGCGTGGCGAACACCGGAAACCGTCAGCACGTTGCCGTCCATCGAGACGTCGATGTCTTCGAGATTGATGCCCGGTATGTCCGCGCGCAACAGAAATTGACTGCCTTCGTCCGTTATGTCGACGGCGGGCACCCACTGGGACGCCGGACTTCGGACGGTCTCGGCAGCGATAAGACATGCAGCGCTGTGCTCAAAGTCACGGTTCAGAAAATCAATAAAAGACCAGGGTTGAAAACGGGTAATGTTCATGAGTATCTCCAAATAAGGTGTTTCGTTGACTCCTGATTTAGGGTCTTAAAAACACATTTCAAGGTGCTTTTTGCCGAGAAAACGCGGTTTTTTGCATTGCGTTCAGGTCAGATTTCACGGCAATGATGGCCACTATATCTAGTGGCTGCATAATTTCTTGAAAGTGTCTTTTTTTTTCCTCTATATTTAAAGCACTTACTCTCGAAAATGTCATAAGTTATTGTTTTTTTATGGAAAAGTAGCCAATAAGAAAATACCCAAAATGCTTGACAGTTGCCCGCTACGAGCATAATCTTGTCTGCACTCAGACACAACATCTTGTGTCTAATCAAAGAGGAAATAGAGGCCGGTAACGGCACTCGTCGCGCGCTTTCTGGCCGCTGGCGAGCGGGATTCTTTTCCCTCAAGAAAGTGAGTCAAAATATGCATTTGGGGTCTCCGCAGGGAGTTTAAGGGGAGTAACAGGACCGATGAAGTCTGCCGTTATTTTGGATACGCACACGGTTACCGACATTGAATTTCAATCCGCATCGCTGGACATTTGGGATGCTAAATATCGTCTGACAGCTAAAGACGGCTCGAAGATCGATCAGAATATCGACGATACGTACAAGCGAGTCGCCAAGGCGATTGCTGATGTGGAAATTGAATCCAAGCGCGATCATTACTTTGAAAAATTCCTCTGGGCTTTGCGTTCCGGCGCGATACCGGCTGGCCGCATAATTTCCAATGCAGGCGCGCAAGCGCACAAGCCGGCAACGTCAACGATCAATTGCACGGTATCGGGTACGGTTGGCGATTCGATGGACAACATTCTCGACAAAGTTCACGAGGCCGGTCTGACGCTCAAAGCGGGTTGCGGAATCGGTTATGAATTCTCGACGCTACGACCCAAGGGAGCCTATGTGAGCGGCGCCGGGGCGTACACTTCGGGCCCGCTGTCGTTCATGGATATCTACGACAAAATGTGTTTTACGGTGTCCTCTGCGGGAGGTCGCCGCGGAGCGCAGATGGGGACTTTCGACATCGGCCATCCGGATGTCATGGAGTTCATTCGGGCCAAGCGCGAAAATGGCCGTCTGCGGCAATTCAATTTGTCGCTGCTGGTGACGGATGAGTTCATGCAGGCGGTCATCAATGAGGAGGACTGGAAGCTGGCGTTTCCTGTGACGCCGAAAGAGGTGGAAGACGACGGACACGATCTTGCTGACAAGTCGCAGTTCGTGTGGCGCGAATGGCCGGAAGTCCGCGACTATGTCGTGGACGAAAAAGGACTTGTCGCGTGCAAAGTCTACAGGACGTTGCCGGCGCGCCGGGTCTGGGATGTCATCATGGCCTCGACCTACGATTTCGCGGAGCCGGGATTCGTGCTGATCGACAAAGTCAACGAAATGAACAACAACTGGTTCTGCGAGAACGTTCGCGCAACCAATCCCTGCGGCGAGCAGCCGCTGCCACCGTACGGTTCTTGCCTGCTGGGGTCGGTCAATCTGACGCGCTTTGTGAGCAAACCGTTCACAGCAGAAGCCGCCTTCGACTGGGATAATTTCCGTAAGGTCGTGAAAGTGTTTACGCGCATGCTGGATAATGTAATAGAGATCAATGGTTTACCATTGCAGCAGCAGCGTGATGAGATTCAGTTCAAGCGCCGACACGGCATGGGTTTCTTAGGGCTCGGGTCGACGATCACGATGCTCCGCATGCGCTACGGCGAGCCGGCAGCGGTTGAGTTTACTGAAGAAGTTGCACGCCAGCTGGCACTGACGGGCTGGGAGGCGGCGCTGGAGTTGGCGCTGGAGAAAGGCCCCGCGCCGATCATGGATGAAACGTTTGAAGTAACCGAGGAAATGCTACGCAAGCGACCGGAAATGCGCGACGACGGATACCAGGTGGGCGACAAAGTGCCGGGCCGGATACTGCACGCTCGCTACAGTCGTTACATGCAGCGAGTCGCGGCCGTCGCGCCGGAGCTGGTTGAGAAACTTGCGGAAACCGGAGCACGCTTTACGCACCACAGCTCGATCGCACCGACGGGAACGATCTCTCTGTCGCTGGCGAATAATTCCAGTAACGGTATTGAGCCGAGCTTTGCGCACCATTATTTTCGCAATGTGATTCGCCAGGGGAAGAAAACCAAGCAAAAGATCGACGTTTTTTCCTTTGAATTACTGGCCTATCGCGAAGTTATCGACAAGCAGGCGATGCCGGTTGGAGTTGGCGACGATGCTCCCGCCAGCAATCTGCCGGACTATTTCATCACAGCAGAGGAAGTAACGCCGCAACAACACGTCGACATCCAGGCGGCGGCACAAAAATGGATTGATTCATCGATATCCAAGACGGCAAATGTGCCAACGGATTACAACTACGACGACTTCAAGGACATTTATCTGTATGCGTACAAGCAGGGACTAAAAGGGTGTACGACGTTCCGCTTCAACCCGGAAGCGTTTCAGGGTGTGCTGGTTAATGAAAAAGACCTCAAGAATACGGTGTATACGTTCACGCTCGACGACGGTTCGACTATTGACCTCAAGGGCGACGAAGAGATCGATTACGACGGCGAGGTGCACACGGCCGCCAATTTGTTCGATGCCTTGAAAGAAGGCTATTACGGTAAGTTTTGATGATTAAGGTAGACAAGAAAATTGTTGGTTACGCGGTCAATGTGGCCAAGGAAAAAGCGGCGAAGCGGGAATTCAAGCGGGAAGGCGGGGGTGGCGATCGGGCCGAAGTTATTCGCATGCACGAGAAACTCGAGCGTCCGGAAGTTCTGATCGGTTCGACTTACAAGGTAAAGACGCCGATGTCCGATCACGCAATGTACGTCACAATCAATGACATCATTCTCAATGAAGGCACGGAGTTTGAGAAACGGCGCCCATTTGAAATATTCATCAATTCTAAAAATCTCGACCATTATCAATGGATTGTCGCATTGACACGCATTTTATCGGCCGTATTTCGTAAGGGTGGCGACGTGGCTTTTCTCGTTGAGGAACTCAAAGCGGTATTCGATCCGCGCGGTGGATACTGGCAGCCTGGCGGCAAGTTCATGCCATCGATCATCGCGGAGCTTGGCCATGTCATTGAGAAGCATTTGGTCATGATCGGCATGATGGTTGCGCCGGAGCTCGATGAAGCTCAGAAGCTGCTGCTCGCCAAGAAGCGCGAGGAGTACGAAGAGTCGAAGAAGCAGCGGGACGCGTTCTCGGTAAGCGACTACCCTGAGGGAGCCCAGCTCTGCGGCAAATGCAGCACGGCCGCAGTGATCTTCATGGACGGTTGTACGACCTGTCTTTGTTGCGGCGACTCCAAGTGCGCCTGATCTGAGAGTCCGCAGCCGCGCTCGCAGGACTTGAGGCATGCGGTCATGGTAGATTTCCTCCCGTGACTATCTCAATACCGGATTTTTCGAAAACGCACGTCGTCGTCGCCGGCGACGTCATGCTCGATCGTTACCTTTTCGGATCCACAGGACGGATTTCTCCGGAAGCGCCGGTGCCTATTGTACACGTGCATGAAACGGACGAGCGTCCGGGTGGTGCCGCAAATGTTGCGGTAAACCTTGCAAGTCTTGGTGTATCGACGAGACTCCTCGGTGTAGTCGGCAATGACGACGCGGCAAATTCTTTGCTGGCGATTTTGGCCGATCATGGAATCGTGTGTGATTTTCACCGCGTCGACGATCGGCCGACAATCAGCAAGACGCGGGTTCAGAGTCGTGGACAACAATTGATACGGCTCGATCAGGAGAATACTGCGGCAATGTCAGGCGGGGCGATGGCCGATCTGCTCAGAAAGTCCATTAAGGGCGCAGGTGCTGTCGTTTTGTCTGATTACGGCAAAGGCGCACTGACGGATATCAGCACCATGATCAGCGCCTGCCGTAAAATCGGCGTACCGGTGCTGGTGGACCCCAAGGGCGTGGACTTTGGTAAATATCGCGGCGCATCATTGATCACTCCAAATCAGACCGAGTTCGAGGCCGTTGCTGGCGCTTGTAACAATGACGAACAACTGGTCGAGCGTGCACGGACGCTGCTGGGCGAACTGAATCTCGACGCATTGCTCATAACCCGCAGCGAAAAGGGCATGCTGCTGGTCGAAGCCGGCACGGAGCCGGTCTTCCTGTCCACGCAGGCGCGCGAGGTGTTCGACGTCACGGGCGCTGGCGATACGGTGATCGCGACGCTCGCTGGAGCCATTGCGAGTGGTCAGAGCCTGGCCTCCGCGGCGGCTCTGGCCAATGTCGCGGCAGGTCTGGTGGTTCGCAAAATCGGCGTTGCGGCTGTGACACCAGGTGAGATCAGCGCGTCGCTGCATCAGCGCGGTCAGGGCGGTCGCGGACTGGTGGAACTCGCCGAACTCAAATTGATGGTCGCGGCGTCGCGAGAGCGTGGGGAGCGCATCGTAATGACCAACGGTTGCTTCGATGTATTGCACGCTGGACACGTTGCCTACCTTGAGGAGGCCAAAAGCCTCGGCGATCGCCTGATAGTGGCCGTCAACGATGATGGCTCCGTTCGCAAACTCAAAGGCGAATCACGACCCATCAATGCGCTGGAGGATCGCCTGCTTGTGCTCGCCGGACTTGCGTCTGTCGACTGGGTCGTTCCGTTCTCGCAAGACACGCCGGCAGCATTGATAGGGGAAGTGCTTCCCGATGTTCTCGTCAAAGGCGGCGATTACAAACCCGAAGAAATTGCCGGGGCGAAGGACGTATTACGGCACGGCGGCGAGGTGCGTGTGCTGGCATTTCGTGATGGACACTCGTCCAGTCGGATCATCGGTAAACTGTGTGACTGACGCGTGACGTACCGGGGCAACCGTGCGAATCCTATACAACCTGCTCATTTATATATTGCTGATTCCGTTCGCCCTGTACTGGTTGATTCGGGGCATCAGTAACCGCGCATACCTGGATCGTCTGGGCCAGCGTATCGGCTTTGGTTTCCCCAAGATCGACGGTTGCATCTGGGTTCACGCTGTTTCGGTGGGCGAGGTACAGGCCGCAGTTCCACTGATTCATGCGCTCATCGAGCGATTCCCGAATCAGAATTTGTTGGTCACAACCGTGACACCGACAGGGGCGTCTCGCGTCACCGCACTTTTTGGCGACCAGGTTCAGCACTGCTACATGCCGTTCGAGTTTCCGCATGCAATCAGGAGTTTTTTCGCATCGGTTCGCCCACAGGCGGCCATGATCATGGAAACGGAGATATGGCCGAATTTGTATCGCGGCTGCGGTATCCGCAAGATTCCCCTGATCCTGGTCAGCGCACGAATCTCGCCAAAGTCGGTTCCCGGATATCGGCGAATGATGCCGCTTATTCGCGAAACTTTGGCGTTCGGCATCATCATTGCGGCGCAAAGCCAGGCAGATGCGGACAGGTTTCTCGAACTCGGCGCCAGCGCCGTGCGCACCTGGGTTACCGGGAACATCAAATTCGACGTTGAGCCCGACCCCGATATCGCGGGTCAAGGCGCATTGCTCAGGGGTGAGTTGTTTGGCGAACGTCCTGTCTGGATAGCAGCGAGCACCCACGACGGAGAAGAACAGCAGGTTCTGGCTGCGCACAGGACCTTGCTCAAAGAATATCCTGACTTGCTGTTGATTCTTGTGCCGCGTCATCCTGAGCGATTCAGCGCGGTTCGCGGCCTCATTGTGAAGCAGGCGTTCAGGGTAATTTCGAGATCCGATAACCAGGCCTGTCGTGCTTCGACCGAGGTTTTCCTTCTGGATACGATGGGCGAGGTGCCGTTATTTTATGCGGCCAGCGACATCGCATTTGTGGGCGGTAGTCTCGTGCCCGTTGGCGGACACAATATGCTGGAACCGGCGTCTCAGGGTTTGCCCATAATTTCGGGGCCGCACGTCTTCAATTCAGTGGATATCGTCGAGAAGTTTGTGGAGCTTGGTGCTTGTCGAATGGTTGCCAACGGTGATGAACTGGCCGAGGTGGTCGCCGACCTGATCCACGATCCTGTCGCGGCCGGGAGGCTCGGCGCAAACGGACGACTGGTACTTGAGCAGAATCGCGGCTCCCTCGCGCGGCTCCTGGTGCTGCTCGAGCCGCTGCTCGTCGAGGGAAAGCTCGATCAGATGCAGTCTTTCTAGGAAGTTTCCTCACCAGCCGCCAGTGCTTCTTCTGGCGTCGGACGATTTTTCAACCACTGGTCGATTTGCTCGAGATCCTGCACTCGCAGCGATCCTGCGGCCTGTTTCAGGCGCAGAACGTTCAAAATGTAGTCGTAACGGCTTTGATAGTGATTCGTAATCGATGCATACAGTGCAAACTGTGAGTTCAACACCTCGACGATTGTGCGAGTGCCGACGTCGTAGCCGGCCTGCGTCGCTTGTAAAGCCGTTTTGCTGGATGCCACGGCCTGTTTTAGCGCTTTCACGCGACTGATTTCCGAGAGGACGCCAAGAAACGCATCGCGCGCCTGTCGCTCGGTCTCGCGTGATATGCGCTGTAGTTGTTCGCGACTGGCGCGGTGCAGATAAACGGCCTCACGCACTCGCGAGGTCGTGCTGCCACCGGTGAACAGAGGCAGGTTGAATTGCACGCCAATGCTGTCGCTTCTGCCATCGCTGTCGGCGGGGATGAAAGGTCCGTTATTGAAACTGCGGTCCGCGGTCGTGTCCTGTCGCCCGGTGCTTGCGACCAGTTCAACGCTCGGGTAATGGCCGTTACGCCGGAAAGATATTTCGTCGCGAGCGAGCCGTTCGTCCAGACGGCTGGCGACAAGATTCAGGTTCTGACTCAGCGACATTTTGATCCAGCGAGCCTCAATATTTGGCTCCGGATTCAACAACGGAAAATCATCTCCAGGCGCGTCAAGATTTGACACGTATTCGCCCGTGATCTCACGCAGAAACTCGCGCGTCGTTGCCAGCGATCGTTTGGCCCCGATTTCGTCCGCGACGGACTTATCGTAAGCGGCTTGCGATTCTTGCACGTCGGTGATCGCGATCAGGCCGACCTCGAATCGTTGCCTGGCTTGCTCCAGACGGCGCGCAATCGCTCTGCGGTCCGCGTTGATCGAGGTCAGCCTGTCTTCGGCAGCCAGCACATCGAAGTAGCGTTGCGCGACGCGCACAATCAAATCCTGTTGCGCAAACTCCCTTTGTGCCTCGGCTTTCGCAACAATCTTATTGGCACGACGCAGGCCTACAAGCTGGTCCCAGCGAAATAAAGTCTGGCGCAGGCTGAACTGCCAACGCGTGGTGGTTGATTCAGAAGCAGATACCAGCGATCCGATAGAACCGTCTGAATCAATCTCGATACTCGTGCCGCCAAAATCGGTCCGTGTTATGTCACCCGACAGTGAAAGCTGCGGGAGCAAAGCGCCGCGGGCCTGCGGTTTAGCCTCCAGCGCTGCCAGCCGGCGTGCTTCGGCTTCGTGGATCTGCGGATCGCCTTGCAGCGCCTGTTGATAGACCTCCAGAAGCGAGGTCGCGTGGACCGGGCCAGACAGTGAAAGGGCGCCCAGTGCAAACAATACGATATGCCTATATTTCGTGTTTTTCATATTTTGCCGTTCCGGAAATGATCTGCAACGGAGATCAAGGTGTTATAGTCTACTATATCACTAAATCAGTTGGATTATCTTGGCTCTGCCATTAGATGCAACAAGAACGTAACTGGTTTCGCCTGTCGTGTGTTTTCCCGTCTTCAAAACGAAAACCGCTCGGGTAATGCTCCATCGACCAATGCGGCCAGATTGGTTTCGAATAATGTATCACTTTGCCAGTCGTTCTCATCGGTTCGCAGGACTCGCTTGGCGATCATGGCCGGCGCGTCGCCGACAATGACAAACAAGCGGCCGCCGATACTGAGTGCATCGACATATCGTGGATCGAATGGTTGAATTGATCCCGTGACCGCTATGGCGTCGAATGTTCCGTCCGGTAGTTCCTCAATGGCGTTCATCTGCATCAGATCGACATTGTCGATGCCACATGCTGCAAGTCTTTGTTCTGCAGAGTCGAGAAAATCGTCGTACAAATCAACGCTGGTTACATGTGCCGAAAGCTTGGCGAGGCAGGCAGTCAAGAATCCGCTGCCGGTTCCGATCTCGAGGACTTTTTCGCCGCCGGACAGTCCGAGTGCCTGCAAGACCCGACCTTCAATTGTCGGCGTCATCATGGACTGGCCGTGCGCGAGAGGAAGCTCCGTGTCCGCGAACGCCAATGCTGAAAATTTGTCCGGTACGAACTGCTCGCGAGGAACCTCATCGAGCACTGTCAGGACGTTTTTGTCGAGAACGTCCCAGGCGCGAACCTGCTGTTTGATCATTTGTTGACGGGAAAAATCGGTGTTCATGTTTGGTGCTGCCTGTAAATCGTGGATTTTTAAGAGAAATCGAGTCACATTGTCGAAGATTGAACAAGAAGCTCTTCCCGAATTATGGTGAATCGCCGCAGTGTCGTCACTTCGCTGGGATATGCTTACAGTTGCTCGGTTTATGTAAGTTTTTCGACCCTCATATCTTCGTTCGCGAAGTTATGTAATGAGCCTGATAATAACAAATGAACATCGCTAACTTGACTATATCTGGAGTTTTTGCGTCCGGATCTGGGCTCTGAATGTCGCCACTTGAAATCATTGTCGTACTCGCATCGGTTGCTTCGCTCGCATTCGTCGTGGGCCTTTGGTCGTGGCTGGCGCGGCGCAAACTCGTTCGCAGGGTGCAGAGGCTCAATGACGAAATGCTCGAAGCATCCGGAAACGCGTCTGTTGGCCATCGTCTGACCGTTCCCGCTGATGCCGCGACGGCACAAATAGCACAGACCGTGAATCGTTTGTTCGATGCGCTTGGCGAGCGCGACGAAAAGATTCAGGTCAGGGACCGTCTCTTCACAGATTTTGCACAGACGCTACCCGAGATCGTAATTATTCACGATGAGAAAATAATGTTGGCTAACGAGTCAGCATCCAGCCTTGTCGGTTTGCAACCGGAGCAACTGGTTGGGCGGGAAATTTCGGACCTGGTAAAGCCGGCCTATCGCGCGTTGTTCAAGAAAATGATTGCCAAACGGCTGGCGGGCGAAGAGGTGCCGCAACGAATAGAGATTCAACTCATCAATGGTGACCAGGCCGGCTTGTGGGTCGAGGCGCAAAGTTCGAATATCGAGTACAAGGGAAACCGCGCGATTCTGACCGTTGCCCGAGATGTGAGTCACCGCAAGAGCCTCGAAGTGTCGCTGTCGCGCAGCAAGCGTCAGGCCCAGTACACATTGGAGTCCATCGCCGAAGGCGTGATCACGACCGACAACGACGGTCGCATCGATTATATGAATTTCGCGGCCGAGACCTTGATTGGTGTCAGTCGGGATGAAGCATCGGGGCATCGCATCGGGGAGCTGTTCACCCTCGTTGACGATGCGGATCGTCGTCCGCTCGGCGACCCCGTCGAGCGGTGTCTCGCCATGCGGCGGCGCGTCAATATGGGGCGGCGCGCGGTCATGGTCATCGCCGATGGTGAACGCGAACACTCCGTCGAAATCACGGCTTCGCCGGTCAGGGGCCCGGGCAACAGTATCGCCGGGACGGTCGTCGTGTTCCATGACGTTACCGAGCTGCGCGGACTGACGCGCAAGATGTCGTATCAGGCGACGCACGATCCGCTGACAGGTCTGATCAATCGTCGTGAGTTTGAACGGCGCCTTGATGAGGCGATGGATACGGCGCACGCGGAGGAGGCCATGCACATGGTGTTATACATGGACCTCGATCGATTTAAGGCTGTTAACGATAGCTGCGGTCATCTGGCCGGCGACAACATGCTGCGCGAAGTCGCGGCACTGATCAAAGAGCAGGTTCGTGATTCGGACTTCATCGGCCGTCTGGGCGGTGACGAATTTGGTGCGTTGTTGATCGGCTGCCCTATCGACAAGGCGCGGCAGATTGCGGGCGATATCTGCAACGCCGTCGCCGGTTACCGATTTGTCTGGAAAGACAAGATATTCAACATTGGCGTTTCGATCGGTCTGGTCGAGATCAGCCATGTCAGCGGCACGCTGCAGGACGTCATGAGCGCAGCGGATTCGGCTTGCTATATGGCCAAACAACAGGGCAAAGGGCAGGTGCATGTCTATTCCGCGCGCGACGAAGTCATTGCCAGGGACCGCGGCGATATTCAATGGCTGCGGCAGCTGCAGACTGCGTTGCATGAAGACGGTTTCGCGCTTGCTGTGCAACCGATCATCTCGATGAGCGGCCAGGCGGATTCCGGTCCGTGCGTCGAGGTTTTGATCCGTCTGGGCGACGATCGCGGCCGATCTTCGAATACGGCCGAATTCCTGCGTCCCGCCGAACGCTATCAGATGATGCCGCAAATTGACCGCTGGGTTATTAACGCAACTTTGGGCGCCATCGTAGGTGGTGAGATAAAGCTGCCGGAAAATCGCTGCTGCGCGATCAATTTGTCAAGCCAGACGCTCGGTGACGAATCGTTTCTTGGATTCGTGGTGGATGCGCTGGATCGTTCCAACGTCTCGCCGGAAAGCATCTGTTTTGAAGTGACCGAGGCCGCTATTCTTGCAAACGTCCAGCATGCGCAGCGCTTTATCGAGGTGCTGCATGGCATCGGCTGCGAGTTCTCCCTGGACGACTTTGGCAGTGGTCTGGGTTCGTTTTCGAGTCTCAAGCATTTGCCGATCGATTACCTGAAGATCGACGGCACTTACACGCGCAATCTGCGCACCGATCTTGTGAATCAGGAAATGGTGGCGGCGATGATCAAGCTGGCGCGAACCATGCAATTTCGTGTTGTGGCGGAGCAGGTCGAGCATCAGGAAGACTTCGACTGGCTACGCGACGCGGGCGTTGATTTTGTTCAGGGCTTCTTCGTGGATCCGCCGGTCAGGTTGGGTACCGCGTCTGCGTCGCGTACTTACCGTGCTTTGAATCCGTAGGGGTTGCAGCAGACTTCAGGCGTAGGCGCCGGATTTTGCAACCATCAGGAAGAAAAGAACGATAATGGCGCTGAAGGCAGGCACTCCCAAAGCGCACCATGCCTGCATCAATTTTCTGTAGTCGTCTCGGTTGGCTCCGTCGGCGATCAGATCGCGTATACGGATTTGAATCCGGACGACCGGCAGCCAGCAAACGCCAACAAGAACGTACAGGGAAATTACGGCGATGAACCATGTGGATTCGAAAGGGATATTGAGTTTCTTCGTCAGCCACAGTCCGGTTAGCAATTGAACGACAATGGCCGGCGTTGTGAATACCCAGTCTGCGAGCACGACATTTTGGGTTGTAACGGCCATCGCCTCGTCGTTGTGGCTGAGATATGCCCGCAACATGAAGAACGCAGTGCCCATTCCAGTGCCAAACAATACGGTGGCACTCAGAATGTGCAGCAATTTTATCCAGAGATAGGAGGTCACTTTTTAAGCGGTCTCATCAATGTTCCAGTGAATATCCAATGCAGACACCTCGGCGTCAAATTCGGCCATCGTGAACATGCCCAAACAGGGATAAGCGCCACGCACCGAAATTTCGCCGGCCACCAATTTTCGGGCGAGTATCAGCGCAGGACTACAGGGAATCTCGGGACCGTGATTTTGACGCGCGGTCAAATACCAGGTTGCAGTTTTGGGGGTCCGGTCCGTTCCTGTTCCCGACAATGTGATTCGCATTCCGCCCGCATCCGAGCCCCATCCAATCAGCCTGTCGCTGATCCATCGGAAGGCGGGAATAAAGCCGCGCCATTCTTTGACCAGGCCAGCCCGGGTCGCCCACGCCATTGCCCATAGCGCGACCTGTTCCCATTTCGCTTCCAGGGACGCGTGGAATGTGACAGTCCTCAAGCCAGCCACATAGGTTGGCAACAAACCCAGATCGGGCACGTCGCATGCGCCGGAGAGTCTTGCACCCAATCCTGGATATTGTTGCGTGCGCATATTTTGCCACCCATGCATCGTCACCCAGTCGCCGTTGACAAGGACGTCAAACGGCTTGCCGCAATAGCTCAGCACCGCGGCTATCGTGCCCGTGCCGCGAGGCGTTTGATGAGCAGGAGCGATTGAGATTTCAATGTCGAGAATTGACTCGAAACGATCCCGCAGCAGGTCGATAACCGCGCTGGAAAGGCCTGGCAAAGTGCTGGCGCCCGATACCAGTAAAACGTCGTGGCGCCTGGCTTGTTCGTGCAGCGTGTCGAAGCCTTGCACGAAGTCCCGTCCATCCGCAAGATCGATGTAATGGCTGCCCAGGTCGACACATGCTTTGGCGACTCGGTAGTCTTGCCCCTGAAAGGGTCCCGCCGTATGCACCACGATATCGGGCCGCAGTGATTTCAAATCATCACTGAAATCCGGCGACGACAGGTCCAGACGGACCCCGCTGACGACCGTGCCTGGGCGTTGATTGCGCAGCTCCTTTGCGAGTTCTTGCGCACGGACCTCGCTACGACTTGTGACTATCAGGGCGGTATTCTTCTCGCCAAGCATCCGGCGGCAAAATCTGCCGCCGAAATGGCCGGTTCCACCTATGACTACGATTTTCTTCAAGGCGCTGCGTCAGGTACGTCGTTACAACAGCGGCACCATGAGCAGGGCAACGATGTTGATGATCTTGATCAAAGGATTGATCGCAGGTCCGGCCGTATCCTTGTACGGATCGCCCACGGTGTCGCCCGTCACGGCAGCGGTGTGCGCGGCAGAGCCTTTGCCGCCGCAATGACCGTCTTCGATGTACTTCTTGGCGTTATCCCAGGCACCACCACCGGCTGTCATCGAAATAGCGAGAAACAGACCCGTCACGATTGTGCCGAGAAGCAGTCCGCCGAGCGCTTCCGGTCCCAGCAACAAGCCAACGACCAGCGGCGCCAGAATCGGCAGTAAACTGGGCAAGATCATTTCCTTGATCGCCGACTTGGTCAGGAGATCGACGGCGCGACTGTAGTCGGGCTTGCCTGTGCCATCCATGATGCCTTCGATTTCTCTGAACTGGCGGCGTACTTCCTCCACCACGGAACCGGCAGCCCGGCCTACGGCTTCCATCGCCATCGCAGCGAACAGGAATGGCACCATGCCGCCGATGAACAAGCCGATAATGACCATGTGATTATTGAGGTCGAACACGGCGTCGATGCCGGCAGCATCCAGCGCGTGCGTATAGTCCGCAAACAGCACCAGTGCGGCGAGTCCGGCAGAACCGATGGCGTAGCCCTTGGTGACCGCCTTGGTCGTGTTGCCGACAGCGTCGAGCTGGTCGGTGACCTTACGAACTTCCGGTGGGAGGTCAGCCATCTCGGCGATACCGCCCGCGTTGTCGGTAATTGGGCCAAACGCATCCAGAGCAACGATAACGCCGGTCATCGACAGCATCGCTGTTGCAGCGATGGCGATGTTGTAAAGGCCGCCGAGCTCGACGCCTTCGGGAGCCAGTTGGAACGCGCCCCAGATGCTGGCACAAACGGCCAGTACGGGCAGGGCGGTCGCTTTCATCGAGATTCCGAGACCGGCGATTATGTTCGTGGCCGCGCCGGTGAGTGACGCTTCAGCAATCGTTCTTACCGGTTTGTACTCGGTGCTCGTGTAGTACTCGGTGATGACAACCAAAGCTGCCGTCAGAGCAAGACCGATAAGGGCCGAGTAGTAAATGCTCATCGCGGCGGCGTTGCCTGCGAACATCCTGGTCGTAACAAAGTAGAACGCAATAGCCGCAAGACCGCCTGCAACGATCATGCCCTTGTAGAGGGCGCCCATAATTTTGCCGCCGTCGGACGTCTTGACGAAAAACGTACCGATGATGGATGCGACGATCGAAACAGCGCCGAGCACCAAAGGATAGACAATCGCCGTGGCGCCGTAGTTCGCCGCGATAAGCCCGCCGAGCAACATCGTGGCAATGATCGTAACCGCATAGGTTTCGAACAGGTCAGCCGCCATTCCCGCGCAATCACCAACGTTGTCACCGACGTTATCTGCGATAACGGCGGGATTACGAGGATCGTCTTCCGGAATTCCGGCTTCGAGTTTGCCGACGAGGTCGGCGCCAACGTCAGCGCCTTTGGTGAAGATGCCACCACCCAACCGGGCGAAGATGGAAATCAGTGAGCCGCCGAACGCCAGACCGACAAGCGCATGGATCGCTTCGTTTGTGGGTGTACCGATATTCAGGAGAACCATGTAGTAGCCAGCGACGCCCAAAAGGCCAAGTCCGACAACGAGCATGCCCGTGATCGCGCCGCCGCGGAATGCGATGTTGAGCGCCGGGTCGACGCCTTTGGTCGCCGCCTCGGCCGTGCGAACGTTGGCGCGAACCGAGACAAACATGCCGATGTAACCGGCAACTGCCGAGAGGATGGCGCCGATGGCAAAACCGATTGCTGTAGGCCACTTGAGTACGAAGCCCAGGACGACAAACATGACGACACCAACCGCGCCGATCGTCATGTATTGACGATTCATGTAGGCATTTGCGCCTTCCTGGATCGCCGCCTGGATTTCCTGCATGCGGCTGTTACCGGCGGGCTGTTTGAGAATCCAGTGAGTTGAAAAAATTCCAAAAATCAGGGCGAGTAAACCCGCACCGATCGAGAGCCACAGGGCTAACTCGTTAGTCATCAGACTGTCTCCTGACTGTGTTGCGAATGATTAAACGAGGCCGCCGCCTGCCGGTAGACGGGCGTCATGGCATCGTTCGATAAAGTCTGTTTTTGTTATTTTGCGAGCCACAGCCCACAACGGCGGCGAATCATATCACAAATTTGCTGCCGATCCGCTGCTTGACAGGCTTGTTTTTGAGCGCGACGATCTTCGGTAAGCCATTGATATATGGCGGATAATTCTCCCCCATGATCAGTGGCTGCAGGTAGCGGCGCGCCGCTTGAGTGATGCCGAAGCCGTCCTGCGTGATGAAGCGCCGTGGCAGCATCTTTTCCTTGTTGGCGATGCGCTCGAGCGCGGCACACTCGATCTTCCAGCGATAAGGTTTGTCCGAGAGCCTTTTTATGATGGGCATGACGGCGGTTTTGCCCTGCAGAGCGTACTGCACGGCGGCCTTGCCTACAGCGTAAGCTTGCTTGACGTCGACGTCGGACGCGATATGGCGCGCGGAGCGTTGCAGGTAGTCCGCGATCGCAAAGTGAAACTTGTAGCCAAGGCTTTCGCGAACCATGTTAGCAAGGACTGGCGCGACACCGCCTAACTGGGAGTGTCCAAACGCGTCGCGAGTGCCGGCTTCGGCGAGGAACCTGCCATTGGCAAAACGTGCGCCTTCGCTGACGACGATGACGCAGAAGTCGTATTGGGTAACGCACTCGCGCACGCGCTTCAGGAACGCACGTTTCCTGAAGGGTATTTCCGGGAACAAGATGATGTGTGGCGCGTCGCCCAGGTTTTTACCAGCCAGTCCGCCAGCGGCAGCGATCCATCCAGCGTGGCGTCCCATAACCTCGAGAATGAAAACCTTGGTTGAGGTTTTCGCCATCGACAGGACATCCAATCCTGCTTCCTGGGTCGAAACGGCAATGTATTTTGCGACCGATCCAAAACCTGGGCAGTTGTCTGTCACGGGCAGATCGTTGTCGACTGTTTTCGGGATGCCGAGACAGGTCACCGGATATCCCATCTGCTTCGAAAACTGCGACACCTTGAGCACCGTATCCATGGAGTCATTGCCACCGTTGTAAAAGAAGTAACCGATGTTATGCGCCCTGAAGATCTCGATCAGCCGTTCATATTCAGCGCGGTTTTCCGCAATGCTCCTTAGCTTGTAACGTGCCGAACCAAATGCGCCGCCAGGCGTGTGCATCAGTGCGGCGATGGTGGCCGCACTTTCTTTGCTGGTATCGATCATGTCTTCAGTCAGCGCGCCGATAATACCGTTGCGCCCCGCGTAAACGTTGGCAATTTTGCCTGGATGTTTGCGGGCGGTCTCGATGACGCCGCAGGCAGTCACGTTGATGACAGCCGTAACACCGCCCGATTGGGCGTAAAAGGCGTTCATTGCAGGCATATCGACAGTCTCCGGAGCATCGTCTGAAAGCGGGTGAGGATACCGCGCATTGACCTTAATGTCCTTTCTCGGTAGCGTACCCCGCCCGGTTACCAGCCGGGTATTTGTCGACCAAACGAAATAGTAGAGAAGCGGACAAAATGCGTATTGTATTGCTGGGCGCGCCCGGATCAGGCAAGGGAACCCAAGCCAGGAAGCTGATGGCGGACAAGAACATCCCACAGGTGTCGACGGGTGACATGCTGCGCGCGGCTGCCGCTGCCGGTACACGTTTTGGCGTCCAGGCCAAGCCTCTTATCGACGCCGGCAATCTTGTTCCGGACGACGTTGTGCTCGGCATTATCAGTGAGCGACTGGGCGAGCCGGACGCGCAGGAAGGTTTTATTCTCGACGGGTTTCCACGCACGACGCGGCAGGCCCTGGACCTTGAGGAATTGCTGGACCAGATGGGTACTCCGCTGGATACGGCAGTATTGCTGGACGTCGATTTCGAGATTTTGATGAAGCGTCTCACGGGCCGCCGAACCTGTTCGATGACCGGTAAGCTCCTGAACGTGTATTTCTCATCGCGCGAAGAGCTGGGCGAGTGCACCGGTGCCGGCGGCGAATTGGTCCAGCGAGTTGACGACAACGAGGAAACGATCAGCAATCGCCTTGCGGTGTACCGCGAAAACACGGAGCCGCTGATCGAATTCTACAGGCAGCGAGAGAAGCTGATCACGATAAACGCCGAAGGCTCGGTGGCTGAGGTTTACGAAAGTCTGATAGCGGCATTGTCTTAAGGATTGCGTTCCGACGCCCGGCGCGAAGCGGCCGTGGCCAGCTCGAAAAACGTTACAGGAGTTTTAAAAGTTGCGCGCCGATCAGTTCCCGGCGCCAGCCTGTAAATACGCGAGTTTCACGGTCATCCGATCTGATAATGGCGGACAACTCGCGCTTGGGAGCGATGGTTTCCGCCGCGAGATCCAGATCTTGCGCACACGCCGAGATCAGTGACTGCATTTCTTTTAACAGCGCTTTTTGTGCCTCATCTGGCGGTCGTGGCGGTTCGTAGCTGCCGTCATCGTCGTTGGTAGCAGCGACCGCTTTGAGCAGTTGTTCGCCCACCCGGTCGATGAACTTCGTCGCAACTCCCTCGATATTCGAAAGCTGCTTGCTTGATGAAGGCAGCTTGTAAGCGATGTCCAGCAATACATTGTCGCGCAATATCCATTGCCTCGGCCGGTTGCGTCGGATCGCCTCGGCTTCACGCCACATGGCGAGTTTGACGGCCGCGGCTCGCTTCTGGCCACGAAAATTTCTGGCGCCCTTGAGTCTGTCGATTGCCTGGTCGCCGCTGATGTCGTACAGGGCCGGATCGAGTAACAAGCTGGAGTCCTGTTGCGCCCACTCCAAGCGGTTTTTCTTGTCAAGTCGTTCCGCGAGTATTTTGGCGGCCGGCAGCAGATACTCCACATCTTCGGCCGCGTACTGCAAGAATGCATCCGGCAGCGGTCGCCGGGTCCAGTCCGCTCGCGTATGCGATTTGGCCATATCGGCGTCAAACAGTTCCTTGACGAGAGCGGCGTAGCCGATTTGGGGCGGCAGGCCCAGCAATCCTGCCGCTATTTGTGTGTCCAATATTTCGCGTGGCATCGTGTTGGTCAATTGAAAGATGACCTCAATGTCCTGACGCGCAGAATGAACGACCCAGCTGGCGGCCAACAGGGCGTCCCAGAATTGATCCTGAGCATTCTCAGTCAGCGGATCGACACAGTAGTTGTCGTCCGGCGTTGATATCTGTATCAGGCAAAGTTGTGCGAAGTAGGTCTTTTCACGCATGAACTCGGTATCGACGCCGAGTTGGTCGTGGCCGTGCAGATTTTTCGTAATGGTGTCGGGATGATCGACGAATTGGTATTCGGGCATCGTTGCGCGCACTTGATATTCAGAATCAGAGATTAACATGCGATGATCTGCAACGTGATAACTCTGATCGTGACCTTGTTCGACATTATCCGCCTGCGAAAAGGGCCGGAGGCGATTCCACATTCGCCGGTTCTTTTCGTATTTACCGTTGCCGCGTGGCTTGTCGCCGGCGCGATGATAACGGCGCTGATCGATGGACTGGACCAGACGGATTTCCTGGTCAGCATTGTCACGGGCGTGATCGCGCTGCTGATTTATGCTGCAGTCGTCGTGTTGTCCAGGCGCAGTTCGCGACTGTTGCAAACAATCACCGCGATCCTGGGTTGTGGGGCGTTGCTGCAATTCACTTTTGCGGCGGGCCACGTGTTTCTTACGATGATCATCGGTAAAAATCTTGCCGCTTTGATCAATTACCTGATCCTGCTCTGGTCCGTGCCGGTAGAGGGTCACATTATTGCCCGGGCAAGTAATCGTCACTGGACTATCGGCTTGCTGATCGCCGCGGCAGTTTTCCTGATACAAATCCAACTGGGTCTTGCGATCAATCCAGTTGACACGCTGGCTCCCTAGGGCGTCATGCACCTGCACATACTGGGCATTTGCGGAACCTTCATGGGTGGCGTTGCGGCGCTGGCCAGAGCGGCCGGCCACGAAGTCACAGGCTGTGATCGCAACGTGTATCCACCCATGAGCACGCAGCTCAAAGAACTCGGCATCGAGATTCACGAGGGCGTGGATGCGGAGCAACTTGACATCAATCCGGATTGCGTCGTCGTGGGCAACGTAATGAGCCGCGGCGTTGAGGTTGTTGAGGCGATGCTCGACGATTCTCGCCGATATACGTCGGGTCCGCAGTGGCTGGCGGAGAACGTACTGCACGATCGACATGTCATCGCGGTTGCCGGCACCCATGGCAAAACGACGACGGCCAGCATGCTGGCCTGGATTCTCGAAGACGCGGGCCATGCACCGGGGTTCCTGATCGGTGGGATACCGGTGAATTTCGGCGTGTCTGCTCGATGCGGAGAGTCGAAGTATTTTGTAGTGGAGGCGGACGAATATGACACTGCATTTTTCGACAAGCGCGCCAAATTTGTTCACTATCGGCCACGCACGCTGGTGCTCAACAATATCGAGTTCGATCACGCCGATATCTACAAGGACATGGACGCCATTCTCTGGCAGTTCCACCAGCTATTGCGCATGGTGCCCGCCGACGGGTGCATCATTTCGAACGGCCGTGATGAAAATCTTCGCAAGTTGATCGACATGGGCTGCTGGACGCCGATACAGACTTTCGGGACCGGCGACGATACCGACTGGATTGGCAGATTCGGCGATAAAATCGAGCGCCACATCGGCATCCGGAGCCCATCAGGTGCTGCAGCGGAGACCCGCTTGTGCATGGGCGGCATGCACAATCTCGAGAACGCCGTCGCCGCAGTGGCCGCAGCCGTAGCTGTCGGCGTGTCGTTCGAGGAGGCTGTCGATGCACTGTCTCGATTCGAGGGTGTGAAGCGTCGCATGGAACGTACTGCGACCGTCGCGAACATCGCAATTTATGACGACTTCGCACATCACCCGACAGCCATCAGGAAGACCATCGCGTCGATGCGACACCGCTACCCCGGGCATCGAGTGATCGTCGCGATGGAGCCACGCTCGAGCACGATGAAGCTTGGCTTGCACAATGATGCGCTCGCCGATTCTCTCAAGGAAGCGGACCTGGTGTGGGTGTATCGTCCCGACGACATGGACGACGGCTTTGACGCCGCACTGGCAGTCCTTGGCGGCAAACTGAGCATGCATAAAGACTACGATCAACTCGTCAACGACATGTCGACGAAGGTCTTGGGTGGTGACCAGGTCGTCTTTATGAGCAACGGCGGGTTTGGCTCGGCCCGGCAAACGTTGACGGCGTTGCTGCAGCGTACGCGGGGCGGTTAGTTTGGTGATCGCTCAAGGGGTATTTATGTTCTGTGGGTGCGCCCACGGGTCAACTATACTTGTAGAGTGCAAATACCGATTTTTCCGCTAAACGTTGTACTGTTTCCCGGGGGGCGACTGCCTCTGCGGATTTTCGAGTCGCGCTACCTGGACATGATAAGCCGGTGCATGAAAACCGATTCCTCGTTTGGCGTCTTGCTGATCCGCGAAGGCAGTGAGGCGGAAATGGCAACGACGCACCTCGTGGGTACTCTGGCGAAGATATCGGACTGGTACCAGGGCAGCGATGGCGTGCTGGGTGTCACGGCGACGGGCGGGCAGCGGTTTCGTCTGCTGTCCAGCGAACGTCAGCACGACGGCCTCAATGTTGGCGAGGTCGAATTGATACCAGATGAGGAGCCATCTCCTTTGCCCGATCAATACCAGGCGTTGTCGCCGATACTCGCGAACGTCCTGGACGATCTGGGGCGACTGTATGAGTCGTTGCAGCGTCGCCCCGATGATGCCGTTTGGATTAGCTACCGATTCCTGGAAATTCTGCCGCTCGACCTGGCACAAAAACAACGGAGCCTGGAAAGCAGCGATACTGCAGCTCGTTTAAAGCTGGTCGACAAGTTACTCGACAGCGTCCGGGGACCGATCGCCCATTAGCCACGTGAAGAACGACATGCCAGAGGCACGAATAGAGAAGGACCGGATTGCAGATATTTATAGCAAGATTGCGCCGTCCTATGATCTTTGGGCTTGGTTGACGGAAAGCAAAGCGAGGGATCGTTGTCTCGAATTGGCCGCCATCCAAAGCGGCGAGGATGTGCTGGAGGTGGCGGTAGGAACGGGTTTGGCGTTCGAGAGGATTTTGGCCACCAATCCTGCGGGCCGGAACGAGGGGATAGACCTTACCGAGGCGATGCTGATTCGCGCCCAGAAAAAGGCCGCCAAATCGGGATCGAGAAATTATCGCCTCCGAGTGGGTGACGCTTATGATCTGGATTTTCCCGATAATAGTTTCGACGTTCTCGTCAATCACTACATGTTCGATTTATTGCCGCGGCATGATTTTCTTACCGTACTTGAGGAGTTCAAGAGGGTGTTGCGCCCTGGCGGCAGGTTGGCAATGGTCAACATGACAGTCGGGGAGCGCTGGTATAACGGGTTATGGGACCGTGTCTATCGCATCAGTCCGGCATTGCTCGGCGGCTGCCGGAGCGTATTACTTGTTCCGCAACTGGAGGCATGCGGATTTCAGCACATCAGCCGGGAGTACGTCAGTCAACTGGCGTTTCCGTCGGAAGTAATCCAGGCTGAAAAAGCGTTTGGCTCATCGATCCGGGCGCGCATTTGATAAGGCCAGTAGACTTCCGTGAATACGCAGTGCTAGGGCAGCTGGAGAGTATCTGCCGCCGTGCAACGCGAGCAGCCAAATCGCGATCGCAACGACCGCGAAAATACCGTTCAAGAGAAAGAACGGTCGGAAGGCATAACTAACCTGGCACCTTTTTACAAGGTGGCGAAAACCTTCTTTGCTGCGGCAATCGTCGCATTGATCTCGTCATCGCCATGCGCCGCCGACACGAATCCCACTTCGAAGGCCGATGGCGCGAGATACACTCCTTCGGCTAACATGGCGTGGAAAAATTTTCTGAAGCGCTCGATGTTGGCTGCTGCCACCTGCTCAAAACGGCGCACAGATTTTTCTTTGGTGAATACAAAGCCGAACATGCCACCTTCGTGTTCGGTCGCCATCGGGATGCCGGCATCGGCGGCGGCGTTTGCCAGCCCTGTAATCAACTGCGTCGTTTTTGTGCTCAACGACTCGTAGAAACCCGGGACATCGATTTGTTCCAGAGTCGCGAGACCTGCCGCCATGGCGACCGGGTTGCCGGATAGCGTGCCAGCCTGGTAGACCGGACCGTCGGGCGCGATACTTGCCATGATGTCGGCGCGACCGCCAAACGCAGCTGCGGGCATGCCGCCACCCACAATTTTACCCAAGGTGGTCAGATCTGGCGCAATGCCGAAAATCGACTGGGCGCCGCCTTTCGCGACGCGGA
This sequence comes from Pseudomonadota bacterium, assembly GCA_022563255.1. Classification (GTDB taxonomy): domain Bacteria; phylum Pseudomonadota; class Gammaproteobacteria; order Steroidobacterales; family Woeseiaceae; genus UBA1847. Next base: position 38,140 of record JADFNS010000001.1, on the reverse strand, counting down.
ATCCGGTCATGACTTCGTCAAAAATCAGCAGGGTTTCCGACGCCGTGCACAGCTCACGCAGCGTCTCAAGGAAGCCAGGCTCCGGCGGGATCATGTTCATGTTGCCAGCGATCGGTTCGACGATAACGCACGCGATTTGCTTGCCAAGTTTCGCGAAGGCCGTGGTCAGGGCGTCGCTGTCATTGAAGGGGAGTGACACCGTGTATTCGGCGAGGCTGGCGGGAACGCCCGGAGAACTCGGCACGCCGAGCGTCAACGCGCCGGAACCGGCTTTGATGAGCAACGAGTCTGAATGGCCGTGATAGCAGCCTTCAAATTTCACAATTATGTCGCGACCTGTGTGGCCACGCGCAAGACGAATGGCACTCATCGTGGCCTCAGTGCCCGAACAGACCATGCGGAGCTTTTCGATCGATGGCACGAGTTCGCAAATCTTTTCCGCGATCCTGGTTTCCAGAACGCACGGAGCGCCGAAACTCATTCCCTGTGTCGCGGTTTCGACGACAGCTGCAATGACGGCCGGGTGTCCATGGCCCAGAATCATTGGGCCCCAGGAACCCACATAGTCAATGAAGCTGCGCCCGTCCTCGCTTTTCAGCCAGGCGCCCGCAGCGCTCTTGAAGAAGATTGGTTCGCCACCTACGCCTGCGAAAGCGCGTACGGGTGAATTGACGCCGCCGGCAATAACCCGCCGAGCGTTGGTAAACAGACTCATGCATTTCCTCCTGAAGAGGAGCGCATCCTACTTCAGTGTTGGTGACTCTCTCAACTGGTGAATGTTGACACCGCTGCGCGCAAGCCGTTCTGGCAGCCCATCGTCACCGACAAGGTGCAGTGCACCGACGATGATCAGGTAATCGTCATCGTCGTTGAGGAGCGCGTTGATATACTCGACCCAACGTGCGTTGCGGTCGGTGATGATCGCCTTCTTAAGCTCCGGGTGTTCGGCAAAACTCTGCAGCAGCCTATGGGTCAAATAGCCGATATCGCCATGTCGCCATGCGTCGATCAGCTTATCCATTTCATCGCCGAGTTCTGCGCCTTCTTCAAGCGTCGCCAACAGCATGTTTCGCTGTGCCGCCAAGGGCATGCCGTCCAAAAACTGTATTTGCTCTTCAATGGTCTCCAGTCCATGGATGGGCTTGCCGTCGGCAGCGGCTTTGGACATCATGTGCATATCGATACCTAGCGCCGGGTCAAAGCCAATTCTGTTCAGGACCAGAATCTCAACCGTAATGGCGGCATACCAGGGTTCGGTCTTTTCCAGCATGTCGAGCGAAATGTCGATCCGGGCCGCCGCGTCACTTGCCTGCTGGTAGAGGTCCTCGCCCATGAGGTCGCGCAGTGTCGTGTCGTCGTGCAATACACCGTGCGAAGTAAACGCCGCCTGCGCGGCGAAAGGATCGAGGTCGTCCATATCGACTTCCATGATCAGGACCTCGGCGTCGTCGTAAGCTTTTTCGAAAACGGCGGGCAGAGGATAGTCCTGTGGTCGTAGCAGGTGTATGGAGCCAAGCAGATAGATGGAGTTGTGCGCGCCCTGCACCTGCCAAAGGGTTACCGGATGTCCGGACTGGTCGGCAAATACCGGGTACGAAAACAGCGTCGCGAAGATCGCAACGCGCGCAATGATCATGACTCTATCCAGATCAATTCGCTATCGGTGCTGCCATCCGCATGCAAAGTGATGCGTCGATAAGCCGGTGGGTGATCATCAACGCTGAACTTTTTGCTTTGAGGTTTGAACTGACGGCAAGTAGACGGCGTGCCGATGACCCGTATACCGAAGTGCTGGGCGTCGTAAGCCTGATGCGCGTGGCCGAAAATCAACAGCCGTACCTTGCCGGACTCCTGCATGTATTCAAAAAACAGGTCACTGTTTTTCAAGCCGACGGTATCGAGCCAGGCGCTGCCCATAGGAATCGGCGGGTGATGCAGGCAGACCATGACGTGTTTTGCCGGGCTGGCCGAAATAATTTCCTTGAGCCGGGTCAGTTCGTCGGCGGCGACTTCGCCGCCAGCCTCGCCGGAAATGCAGCTGTCGAGACCGATCACAAGCCAGTCGCGTATTTCCTCTTTGGCACAGTAGGAAAACGGCGGTCGACTGCAGACCGGTCGCATGAGAGCGCGCACATCGTGATTGCCAGGAATGCAATGCATGCGCATGTTGAGCGGTAACAACAGCTCGCGAAATTGCTCGTAGGCGCCACTGCTGTCATCCTGAATAAGATCGCCGGTAATAAACGCGCGATCAGCGCGCCAGTCGCCGTCTTGATAATGGTCAAGAACCTTCTGCAGCGATTCTCCGGTAACAACGCCGCGCAATTCACCGTCCGCTGCGGCGAACAAATGCGGATCGGTCAGGTGTAGAACCCGAATCGAATCGTTGCCGGCAGCGTCAGCGGTCGCTTGAATAAGCAGGGTCCTTAGTAGCGGTAGCTCTCTGGCTTGTACGGTCCGGCCTTATCAACGCCAATATATTTGGCTTGCTCGTCGGACAATTGAGTGACCTTCGCACCGATACGGTCAAGGTGCAACCGCGCGACCTTCTCATCAAGGCGCTTCGGCAGCACATAAACCTCGTTCTTGTATTCGCCGTCGTTTTCCCACAGTTCGATCTGCGCGAGAACCTGGTTCGTGAACGAATTGGACATGACGAAACTCGGGTGGCCGGTTCCACAACCGAGATTTACGAGGCGGCCTTCGGCGAGCAGGATGATGCGCTTGCCGTCAGGAAAAATAATGTGATCGACTTGCGGCTTGATGTTTTCCCACTCGTATTGCCGCAGGTACTCAACGTCTATTTCGTTGTCGAAATGACCGATGTTGCAGACAATGGCCTGGTTGCGCATCCGCTCCATCTGCGGACCCGATACGACGTGATAATTTCCGGTTGCCGTCACCACGATGTCCACCTGATCGCAGACATCATCGAGCTCGACGACGCGATAGCCTTCCATTGCTGCCTGCAGCGCACAGATCGGATCGATTTCAGTGATCAATACCGTCGCGCCCAGGCCCTTGAGTGATTGCGCGCAACCCTTGCCGACGTCGCCGTAGCCGCAGACAATAGCGACCTTGCCGGCGATCATGACGTCGGTTGCGCGCTTGATGCCGTCAACGAGCGACTCGCGACAACCGTACAGGTTGTCGAATTTCGATTTTGTAACGGAATCGTTGACGTTGAAAGCGGGGCACAACAACGAGCCGTCGTTCATCATGTCATAGAGGCGTTTGACGCCCGTCGTTGTTTCTTCCGACAGGCCTTTTACTTTGGCCATGATCTCGGGGTACTTGTCGTGCAGAATCTGTGTCAGGTCGCCGCCGTCATCGAGAATCATGTTCGGCTGCCAGCCGTCGGGGCCGTTGATCGTCTGTTCAACACACCACCAATATTCTTTTTCGCTCTCGCCCTTCCATGCGAAAACGGGAACGCCGGCGGCGGCAATGGCGGCGGCGGCATGATCTTGCGTTGAGAATATATTGCACGAAGACCAGCGGATGTCGGCGCCGAGATCCTTCAGAGTTTCTATCAGGACCGCCGTCTGAATCGTCATGTGCAGGCAGCCGGTCAGCCGTACGCCGGCAAGCGGATTACGGCCCTTGTATTCTTCGCGCAACGCCATCAGTCCGGGCATTTCCGTCTCGGCTATGGCCATCTCCTTGCGACCCCAGTCGGCCAGGGAAATATCTGCAACTTTATAGTCGTTCTGACTCATGGCAACGGCTTCGCTGCTCATAGTGCGTCTCCTGTTGAATTCGAATTAAGCGGCGGCGGCCTTTAATGCTTCGGCTTTATCGGTCCGTTCCCAACTCAGGTCAATGTCTTCCCGTCCGAAATGCCCGTAGGCAGCAGTCTGCAGATAGATTGGCCGAATCAAATCCAGCATCGTCACAATGCCGTACGGAGTCAGGTCGAAGTGTTCACGAATAAGCTCCGTCATTCTAGCATCTGAAATCTTTCCGGTGCCAAACGAATGCACGCTGATGGAAGTTGGCTCTGCTACGCCAATGGCATAAGACACCTGGATCTCGCATCGATCGGCCAAGCCGGCGGCAACGATGTTTTTGGCGACATAGCGGCTGGCGTAGGCTGCGGAGCGGTCGACCTTGGATGGGTCCTTGCCCGAGAAAGCTCCGCCGCCGTGACGCGCGGATCCACCGTAGGTGTCAACGATGATCTTGCGCCCTGTCAGTCCGCAGTCGCCCATCGGGCCGCCAATCTCAAAACGGCCGGTCGGGTTGATATGAAACCGGGTGTCCTTGCTGATCAGGTCGGCGGGAAGTACCGGTTTGATGATTTCTTCCATTACACCTTCGCGCAGGTCTGCCAACGAGACGTCCGGATCGTGTTGGGTCGACAGGACGACGGCGTCGATTGAGACGGGTTTGTCAGCGACATAATTAAAGGTGACCTGGCTTTTCGCGTCGGGGCGCAGCCACGGCAGAGTCAGGTTCTTGCGGGCCTCTGCCTGACGGCGCACCAGTCGGTGAGCGTAGGTGATCGGCGCGGGCATGAGCACGTCCGTCTCGTTGGTCGCGTAGCCGAACATCATGCCTTGATCGCCGGCTCCCTGCTGTTCTTTGGTTTCGCGGTTAACGCCCTGTTCGATGTCGCACGATTGCTTGCCGATCGCATTCAATACCGCGCAGGTCGATCCATCAAATCCCTTGCTGGACTCGTCATAGCCGATATCAAGAATGATTTTTCTGGCGATGTCTTCCATATCGATCCAGGCAGACGTCGTGATCTCGCCGGCGACGATGATCATGCCGGTTTTGACCATGGTTTCACAGGCGACGCGCGCCTCGGGGTCTTTAGCGATTATCGCGTCGAGGATCCCGTCGGAAATCTGGTCGGCAATCTTGTCCGGGTGGCCTTCAGATACGGATTCGGAGGTGAACAGGAATGCATCAGACATGGTTAGAATTAATCCATTTGAGCGGGTGGCGCATTGTACCCTTGATGCGGCTCTCCATAACAGGGAAAATGTGCGCTCGCGTGAGCGAATTTCATCCTTAAAAAATCATCGGTCGTAAGGCCCACAACAAGAAAGGTCAAATGCCACAAAAATCCACTGTAGCCGGCCAGCCAGCCCGGCGCGATCTAGCGAATGCGATTCGAGCCCTGAGCATGGACGCGGTTCAGGCCGCCAACTCCGGTCATCCTGGCGCCCCGATGGGCATGGCAGACATTGCCGAAGTTCTGTGGAACGACTACCTGCAACATAACCCAGGTAATCCGCATTGGCCGAACCGCGATCGTTTCGTGCTCTCGAACGGCCATGGCTCCATGTTGTTGTACAGCCTGTTGCATCTGACGGGCTACGAAGCTTTTCCGGTAGATCAGCTCAAAAACTTCCGTCAGTTGGGTTCCAGGACGGCGGGCCATCCCGAGTATGAAGCGGGCGGACCGATCGAGACGACCACAGGTCCACTGGGGCAGGGCATTGCGAACGCCGTTGGCATGGCGCTGACCGAAAAGATGCTGGCAGCTCAGTTCAATCGCCCGGGACACGATATCGTTGATCACAGAACCTGGGTTTTCCTGGGCGACGGCTGCCTCATGGAAGGCATCTCGCACGAAGCCTGCTCGCTCGCCGGCACACTGCAGCTTGGCAAGCTCGTTTGTTTTTATGACGACAACAATATTTCAATCGATGGTGAAGTTGGCGGCTGGTTCACCGATGACACCCCGAAACGCTTCGAGGCTTACGGGTGGCAGGTGATTCCGAACGTCGACGGTCACGATGCTGCGGCGATTACAGCCGCGATCGAACAGGCGACCACCGATCTGGGCCGACCGACCCTGATTTGCTGCAAGACCATCATCGGCTTCGGTTCACCCGGCAAGCAGGGTACCGCGGCGACGCATGGCGCGCCGCTGGGCGAAGAAGAAATCGTGGCCACACGAAACGCGCTCGACTGGGATTCGCCGCCCTTCGAAATCCCGGCCGAAATCGCGTCAGCCTGGGATGGCAAGGAGCGTGGTAGCGCCAAAGAAAAAGCATGGAACGAACGATTCGACGCATACCGTTCCGAGCACTCCGAACTCGCTGCGGAGTTTTCTCGCCGCATGGCCAGGCAACTTCCCGCCGGCTGGAGCGATTTTGCGGACAAGGCCATCGCTGACATCAATGCAGCGGGCGAAAACATGGCAACGCGCAAAGCCTCGCTCGTGGCCCTTAACGCTTTCGCGCCGGTACTGCCGGAACTCGCCGGCGGCTCCGCCGACCTGACCGGCTCAAACCTGACCCGGCACGATGGCTCGGTGACCATAACGGCCGACGACGCGGCCGGCAACTACATCATGTTCGGCGTGCGCGAGTTTGCCATGACGGCGATCTGCACTGGCATGCGTCTGCACGGTGGGCTGATTCCTTACGCAGGCACCTTCCTGACGTTCTCGGACTATGCACGAAATGCCTTGCGCATGGCTGCGTTGATGAAAGTGCAGATTATCCTCGTTTACACCCACGACTCGATCGGTCTTGGTGAAGACGGTCCGACCCACCAGCCGGTCGAGCACACGGCGTCGCTTAGGCTCATGCCGAATATGAGCGTCTGGCGCCCTTGCGACGCAGTTGAGACCGCGGTCGCGTGGCGCTACGCGATAGAGCGTCAGGACGGACCCACGAGCCTCATTCTGACCCGTCAGGGCTTGCCGCACCAGAAGCGCAGCGCGACGCAAGTGTCAGGTGTCGCGTGCGGCGGATACGTTTTGCAGGACACGGGAGGCACGCCCGACGTCATTCTGATCGCAACAGGTTCTGAGGTGGCGCTGGCGATGTCGGCGGCTACGGCGCTTGCAGACGGCGGCGTCAAAGTCCGCGTCGTCTCCATGCCGTGTACGGATGTGTTCGACCAACAGGATGCTGCCTACCGCGAGTCTGTCTTGCCCGCGGCTGTGAGTGCACGCGTGGCGATCGAGGCTGGCGTCACCGAAACATGGTGGCGCTATGTTGGTTCGATGGGCCAGGTAGTTGGTCTGGATCGCTTCGGCGCATCCGCGCCGGCAAGTGATTTGTTCGAACACTTTGGCTTTTCGACCGACAACGTGGTTCGGGTTGCGAAGGACGTTTTGGCTTAATTACGAATATATTCTGGAGAAAACAATGACGATCAAGGTTGGCATCAACGGCTATGGCCGCATCGGCCGCAATATACTGCGTGCGTTGTACGAGAGCGACAAGCGCTCACAGATCGAGATTGTTGCCGTTAATGATCTGGGCGACACCAACACCAACGCCCACCTTACGCGCCGCGATACAGCGCACGGTCGCTTTCCAGGCACGATCGAGGTTGACGGCGATTACATGGTCGTGAACGGCGATCGCATTCGCGTTCTCGCAGAGCGCGACCCGGCCAACTTGCCCTGGGGTGAACTCGGCGTTGACGTTGTACTTGAATCCACCGGGTTTTTTCGCACACGTGATACGGCAGGCAAGCATATTGAGGCTGGCGCCAGGAAGGTCATTATATCGGCGCCGGGTGGCAGCGATATCGACGGCACAATCGTGTTTGGCGTGAACCACGATACGCTGACAGCGAAGCACAACATTATCTCCAACGCTTCGTGCACGACCAACTGCCTTGCGCCACTGATCAAGCCGCTGCACGACGCGATCGGCCTGAAGCACGGGCTGATGACAACGATTCACGCCTACACTAACGACCAGGTATTGACCGACGTATTCCATAAAGACCTGCGCCGCGCTCGCTCGGCAACGATGTCGCAAATTCCGACCAGCACCGGCGCCGCGGCCGCCGTTGGCCTGGTGTTGCCGGAACTCAACGGCAAGCTGGATGGATTTTCAATGCGTGTGCCCACGATCAATGTCTCCGCGGTCGACCTGACTTTCGTGGCCGAGCGCGAAACCAGCGTTGCGGAGATCAACGAACTGATGAAGGCAGCCAGCGAGGGCTCGCTCAAGGGTGTACTGGCGTATAACGACGAGCCGCTGGTATCGATCGATTTCAACCATGATCCGGCGTCGTCCATTTATGATTCGACCTTGACGAAAGTGATGGAAGGTACGCTGGTCAAGGTTTGTGCGTGGTACGACAATGAGTGGGGCTTCTCGAACCGCATGCTTGATACGACGATTGCCTTGATGGACGTCAGCTAGCGACAGCCAGTCAGCTGGGAACGACGATGTCTCTGATCAAAATGGCTGAACTCGATTTGTCGGGCAAGCGAGTTTTGATTCGTGAAGACCTGAACGTTCCGGTAGCGGATGGCGTGGTGACGTCGGAGGTGCGCATCCGTGCCGCCTTGCCAACGATCAAGGACGCGATCGAGGCGCATGCGGCTGTCATGCTGATGTCGCACCTTGGTCGACCGATCGAGGGTAATCCAGGCGACGAATTTACGCTGCAGCCGGTTGCCGATTGCCTCGCACGGCTCCTGCAATGTGATGTGCCTCTGGTCAAGGACTGGATCGACGGCATTGAGATTGCAGCCGGCGACGTCGTGTTGCTGGAAAATGTCCGGTTCCTGCCGGGCGAGAAGGCCTGTGACGAATCACTGGCAATAAAAATGGCGTCGCTCTGCGAAGTTTTCGTCATGGACGCGTTCGGCACGGCCCATCGCGCTCATGCAAGTACCTGCGGCGTTGCCGCACATGCACCGATCGCGTGTGCCGGACCGTTGCTCGTGACGGAGCTGGAAGAGCTGACCAAGGCACTCGACAATCCGGCACGGCCGTTTGTCGCCATCGTCGGCGGATCCAAAGTGTCGACCAAGCTCACGGTACTGTCCGCGTTGGTCGACAGGGTCGATTTCCTGATCGTCGGCGGAGGTATCGCCAACACGTTCATCGCCGCTGCCGGTCACGGCGTCGGCAGATCGCTGTATGAGCCCGACATGCTGGATACGGCGCGGGAACTGGCCGGCAACAGCGACGCCAGGGCTGAGATTCCAATACCTTGCGACGTGGTCGTGGCCGACGAATTTGCCGCTGACGCGCAGGCTACGATAAAGATTGTCGAAGCGGTCTCTGCGGATGAAATGATTCTCGATATTGGCCCGAAGACCGTCGCCAGATTTGCGGGGATCCTTGCCGATGCCGGTACGATCATCTGGAACGGTCCGGTCGGCGTCTTCGAATTCGATCAGTTTGGCGCTGGTACGAAAGCACTGGCCGAGGCGATTGCGGCCAGCGACGCATTTTCTGTGGCGGGTGGCGGCGATACGTTGGCGGCCATCGACAAATACGGGATTGCCGATGAGATCTCTTATATTTCCACTGGCGGCGGGGCGTTCCTCGAGTTTGTTGGGGGGAAAAAACTGCCTGCGGTGGAGATTCTTGAGAAACGCGCTGCCGTCAGCTCGGCCACGGGCCAGTGATGGCCAGGGTCATTCCGGGGTACTGAATGTTCAGGAACATCGTTTTGCCGTCGGGCGAGAAGCACACGCCCGCAAGTTCAGAGCTTGTGTAGGCATTATTGGCGATCTGATACTGGCTGCCGTCCGGTCGCATCCCTACCAGGGAACAATTCTTCAGCGGGCCCACGAGGTCTTCACAAATGATCAGGTCGCCCCAGGGCGCCATCGTCAGATTGTCGCAGTTCTTGAGCATTGACCACCGGTTGGCTTCGGCGATGAGAGTGAGCTTTCCGGGCGTCGAGCGCTCTTCATCCGTTCCCTCGTAAGGACTGGGCTCGTAGCTAAAAACCTGGCCGAGGCGCGCCGGTCCGCCGGTCGTGCAGGTAAAAGCCAGTTGGTCGCCGGCGACTGTCAAACCTTCGCCCCTGGCGAAGCTTGCGGCGCCGGCTGCGGCGCCGCGCTTGTGCAGATTGTGTTTGTCGCTGTCGACATCCTGCAGGTCAATCCAGCGCGTTGTCAGTGGCATGTTGACCCGCATGTCGGGTGCATGCCAGTTATGGGTTTTCAGCGAATGCCTGCTGGCGATGGCAAGGGCCTGCAGCCGCCCACCCCGGTGCAACTGGCCGGGTACATTTGGCAGGAAGCGATAGAACAGGCTGTGTGGATCGTCTTCGGTCAGATAGACGATACCGGTCGGCTCATGGACCGCCGCTGCCTCATGCTTAAAGCGACCCATATCCTTCAGGGGTCGGGCTGGGACAAGTGCGGTCGCCGAGGCCGGCACTTCGAATACGTAGCCATGACGCTGGTCGCGCCGAAACCAACCAAATTTCTTGGACACGGCGGCGCCTGGCTTCTCGAAACATTCCTCACAGCTTAGCCAGCTGCCCCATGGGGTCGGGCCGCCGGCGCAATTGAGTTCCGTGCCAGCCAGGCTCAGGAACTGGCGCTCGGTCGTTCGCGTCGCCGGGTTGTAGACAGTGGTTGTCGTTCCCCCGAGGCCCGGCGTCGTGTCTCCGCCGCGATCGTAGAGGCATTCTTTCAGGGAGTCGGGAAGCTCTGCGTACTGATCACCGAACGGGCCAGTGTTTTTCCAGGTCGGTCCGAGTTCGTGATTGCAAATCAAGATCACACGGCCATCTTCGCCCTCGAACGCGGCCATACCGTCGTGAGCAGCGGGCACGATTAGACCATCGTTCATCGAGTCGCCGTAGCGCGACACTATTGTGTAGGAAAAACCATGCTGCAGATCGAGAATGCGATTCGGGTCCGCCGGCAACAACATGTCGGTGACTTGGTTGGTTTGACAACTGTAGGTGAGGGCGGGCGTAGCTGCCGCAGCGGCGATGGTCTGCAGGAACCGGCGGCGATTGAGCATGTGGCGATTCTTCCAATAATTGGGCAGCGCAGCTTAGCAGCGATTGGGAGTCAGCTGTGCAATAATCGCGCGCATGCTCAGAAGAACAAAGATTGTTGCGACGCTGGGACCGGCGTCGGACGACATGGATACGCTGTGCAAAATGATCGACGCGGGCCTCGATGTGGCACGCTTGAATTTTTCGCACGGTGATGCTTCGGATCATCGGCGGAGAGCGGACTTATTGCGCAGTGCCGCAGAATCTCGAGGCCGCGAAGTCGGAATTATGGGCGACCTGCAGGGTCCGAAAGTTCGCGTCCGCTGCTTCAGGAATCACAGTGTGGCGTTGATCGAGGGCGCTGAGTTTTTTCTCGACAGTACTCTGGGTTCTCTGGACGGCGATGAGGATGGCGTTGGGGTTGCGCTGGAGACGCTGCACGAGGACGTCTCAGTCGGCGACAGTTTGCTGCTGAATGACGGGATGATCACGCTGGAAATTACCGGCATAGACGGCACACGAATTCATACGACCGTAATCACCGGTGGCATTCTGGCAGACCACAAAGGCATCAATCTCAAGGGTGGCGGACTGTCCTCTGGCGCGCTAACCGAGGTTGACAAGGAGAACATCAAACTGGCCGCCGAAATGGGCCTGGACTTCCTTGCCGTGTCCTTTGTTCGTGACGGAAATGATGTGCGTGAAGTTCGTCGGTTGCTTCGGGAAGCCGGCGGACACGGATTGATTGTGGCTAAAGTCGAGAGAGTGGAGGCTGTCGAAAACATCGACTCGATTATTGAGGCGACCGACGTCGTCATGGTTGCGCGTGGCGATCTCGGCGTCGAAATGGGTTATGCGGAGCTGACCGGCATACAGAAAAAGCTCATTCGCAAAACGCGCCGAGCGCACAAGATAGTGATTACCGCGACGCAGATGATGGAGTCGATGATCCACAACCCGATTCCAACTCGTGCCGAGGTATCGGACGTTTCCAATGCGGTGATGGATGGCACCGACGCCGTTATGTTGTCCGGCGAAACGGCCGTCGGCGCTTACCCGGTCGAGGCGATCAAGGCGATGGCCGAGGTTTGCGTCGGCGCGGAGAAGTACCACCTGCCTTCCGGCAGGACCAGTCATCGAATGGATGATCATTTCAACCTTGTTGACGAAGCCATCGCAATGGCAACGATGTATACCGCGAATCATATGTCGGTCAAAGCGATCATCGCGCTGACTGAATCCGGTTCGACCACTCGCTGGATGTCTCGCATTCGCTCGGACATTCCGATCTATGCGTTTACGCCCCATGTACAGACCAGCCGTCGGGTTGCCATGTATCGCGGCGTGTATCCCGTGTCATTTGAAATTGACGTGAGCAATCCTCGGCGTTTGTATCAGGACATTTTCGATACTTTGCTGTCGAACAAGCTCGTCGAGGTTGGCGATCTGGCGATTCTGACCAAAGGCGATCTGGATGGCGTATCTGGCAGCACCAATTCGATGAAAGTCATAGAAATTCGCTCCAAATCATGAAAAAAATAATTCTCCGTCTTTTCGCCACCACCACGGCCGTTTTCCTGATGTTGCTGTTACTCGCGTGGCTGGGGTTGCGCGCAAGCCTGCCGCAACTGGATGGCGAGTTGTCGGAGCTGGGCCTGAGCGCCAGTGCGACGATTCAGCGTGACGCGGCGGGCATTCCGGTCATTACGGCTGCCAACCGTCTCGATCTGGCGTTTGCAACCGGTTTCGTCCACGGTCAGGACCGTTTCTTTCAAATGGACATGATCCGCCGTCAGTCGGCTGGCGAACTGTCTGAAATAGTGGGTGCCGTTGCGATCGACGTCGACAAGCGCTTCCGTTTTCACCGTTTCCGATCGCGTGCCAAAGTTGTGCTGGCGGCCGCGCCTGCAGCACACCGAGAATTGCTTGAGCGATACGCCGACGGCGTGAATGCAGGGCGGGATTCATTGCGTGCGCAACCGTTCGAATATTTCGTCTTGGGTGCGGAGCCGCAGCCGTGGCTTGCCGAGGATTCAATTCTCACTGTCTTTGCGATGTTCATGGATCTGAACGACTCGCGTGCGGTCAAAGAAGTTCGGCGCGGTCTGGCGCACAGTGTATTGCCGGCGGAAGTCTATGCGTGGATGTATCCGCAGGGTACCGCCTGGGACGCCCCGATAATGGGAGCAGCGCGCGGCAGTGTCGCGATGCCACCGGCCGACGTGGTTTCACTGCGCAGCGTAGAGGATGCGGCACCTCCGGCTAACGAACGCGGACGCTATCCTCTGCGCGGGAGCAATAACTGGGCTGTCTCCGGTGCACTGACCAAAAATGGTCGGGCCTTGGTCTCTAACGACATGCATCTGGGTTTACGGTCGCCCAATATATATTACCGGGCTCGCCTGATCGTCGAGGGCGGCAATTCCCTGGACGTTACGGGCCTTACATTGCCTGGGGCACCGTTCGTGGTTGCTGGCAGCAATACCCGGGTGGCCTGGGGATACACCAACAGTTACGGCGATTATACCGACGCTGTTGTATTGCGGCCCGGCAGCGAGGCCGGGACCTACCAGACACCCGAGGGCGATCTTGCTTTCAAAACCTACACTGAAATCATCAACGTCAAAGGTGATGATCCTGTGGAGTACGAAATCCGGGAGACCGTCTGGGGACCTGTTCTTGACGATATCGAGTACCCGGATGGCGAGGTCGCAGTGAGCTGGATCGCTCATAAACCCGGGTCGATTAATCTGAACATAATGGATCTCGAAACGGTCACTTCCGTCACGGAGGCTCTCGACGTCGCGAACACGATGGGCATGCCGCCGCAGAACTTCGTTGTCGGCGACGCCGACGGCAACATCGGCTGGACGATCGCGGGGAAAATACCGCTAAAGTCAGGTTTCGACCCCCTGTTGCCGGCGGACTGGAGCCAGGCACACGGTTGGCGGGGCTGGCTTGCCAGCGATGATTACCCGCGCGTTGTAAATCCGGAGAGCGGCCGTATCTGGACCGCGAACGCCCGGGTCACGGATGGCGAGGCGCTGCGCACTGTGGGCGACGGTGGTTACGATTTCGGTGCCAGGGCACGGCAGATTCGCGATGCTTTGTTCGCGCAAGAGTCGTTCACGCCCGAGGACATGCTGGCTATTCAAACCGACGATCGCGCGCTGTTCCTGACGCCATGGAGGGACGTATTGCTGTCAGTCCTCGACGACGAGGCCGTCGCTGAACACGAGGAGCTTGCCGAGTACCGGCAGTTGGTGCGGGACTGGATACCGCGGGCGGCTCCGGAGTCCGTGGGATACCGACTCGTGCGTGCGTTTCGCCTCGAGGTGGAGCAGCGCGTATTCTACGCTTTGATGGCGCCGGTCAGAGAGGTCTACGGGGACGACGTACGACTGCGCAGGAGTAATCAATTTGAAGCCGCTCTGTGGTCCGTAGTGACACAGCGTCCGGCACACATGCTACCGGGCGGCTACAAGGACTGGAATCAGTTTCTGCTGACGGTCGCGCGGCAAAACATCGCGTACTTCAGCGAGAATTTTGACGGTCCGCTGGCGTCTCGCACTTGGGGAGAAATCAACACTGCGGCCATTCGTCATTCTCTAAGTCGCAGCATTCCGTTGTTCGCGGCGTACCTGGATATGCCTGCCGATCAATTGAGCGGTGATCTTGATATGCCCAATGCCCGGGGGCCTGCTTTCGGTGCGTCGGAGCGCTTCTCGGTCTCGCCTGGCGATGAGGCAAACGGCGTGCTGCATATGCCGACCGGGCAGAGCGGGCACCCGCTCTCCGAGTACTACGACAAAGGCCACCATGACTGGGTTCAGGGCCTGGCCACCCCTTTCCTGCCTGGCGCGGCGGTGCATACGCTGACTCTGATCCCGGACAAGCGGTAAACTAAGATATGGCCAGCCACAGATTCACCGGAACCAGTTCGTACATTGCTACGGATGACCTGACCATGGCCGTGAATGCGGCCGTTACGCTTGAGCGTCCGATACTGATCAAGGGCGAGCCCGGAACGGGCAAGACGCAACTTGCGATTGAAGTGGCGGCAGCCCTGGGAAAACCGCTCTACGAGTGGCACATAAAATCGACGACGAAGGCGCAGCAGGGTCTCTACGACTACGACGCCGTGGCCAGACTCAGGGACTCACAACTCGGTGACGACAAGGTTCACGACATCTCCAACTACATCATGCATGGCAAAGTCTGGGAGGCGTTTGAGTCCGAGGAGCAGCCGGTATTGTTGATCGACGAAATCGACAAGGCCGATATCGAGTTTCCGAACGACTTGCTGCGGGAACTTGATCGCATGGAATTCTACGTGTACGAGACCCGGGAATTGATCTGTGCACGACACCGCCCAATCATCATTATCACCAGCAACAATGAAAAAGAATTACCGGATGCGTTCCTGCGTCGTTGCTTTTTTCACTACATCAAGTTTCCGGACGAGGCGACGATGGCGAAGATCGTCGATGTACACTTTCCGAACCTCAAGAAGGACCTTCTGGGCGCGGCGCTGAAGGCGTTCTACAAGATTCGCGATGTGCGCGGCCTGAAAAAGAAGCCATCAACGTCCGAGTTGCTCGACTGGATCAAATTGTTGCTGGCTGAAGATATTCCGCCCGAAGCGCTGCACGGCGAAAATATCCGCAACGCGATCCCACCGCTGTATGGGGCGCTGCTCAAGAACGAGCAGGACGTGCACTTGTTTGAACAACTGGTGTTCCTCGACCGACGCAACAACCCGCAGTAGTTTCAGGGCGCAGACGACAGTGCTGATTCCGTTCTTCTACATGCTTCGCGAAGGGGGCATGAAAACCTCGATCATTGAGTTGCTGACATTGCATGAAGCGATGCATCACGGGCTTGCTGGGCAAAGCGTGGATGACTTCTATTTCCTGGCGAGGGCAACTCTCGTTAAGGACGAAGCGCATCTGGATCGTTTTGATCGCATCTTCGGCGCGTATTTCAAGGGCATCGACGATTCGCTATCGGACCTGGTGCAGGAAATTCCACAAGAGTGGCTGCAGCGCCAGGCGGAATTGTCGTTGACCGAGGAAGAGCGTGAGTTGATTCGTTCAATGGGCGGTTTCGAAGAGCTCATGAAAGCGCTGCAGAAACGTCTGGACGATCAGGACGAACGGCACGAAGGCGGCAATAAGTGGATTGGCACGGCCGGTACGTCTCCGTTCGGCGCGTACGGGTACAACCCGGAAGGTGTACGGATGGGACAGCGTGGTTCGCGCAATCGCAGTGCGGTCAAGGTCTGGGACAAGCGGGAGTACCGGAATCTCGACGCTTCCGTTGAACTTGGGACGCGCAATATAAAGGTTGCGCTGCGCCGGCTGCGTAAGTTCGCTCGCGAGGGTGCGGCCGATCAACTCGACCTCGACGACACAATCGACAAGACAGCGCGCAATGCGGGAATGCTCGACATACGCATGGTTCCGGAGCGCCACAACGCGATCAAAGTCCTTTTATGTCTCGATATCGGTGGTTCAATGGACGACCATGTGCGTGTCTGTGAAGAACTGTTTTCTGCCGCACGCAGCGAGTTCAAACATCTCGAATATTTCTACTTTCACAATTTCATCTATGAAAACATGTGGAAGGACAATCGTCGGCGGCAGACGGAAAAAACGTCGATATTCGATATCACCCACAAGTACGCGTCTGACTACAAGCTCATTTTCGTCGGCGATGCGACGATGAGTCCGTACGAGATCGCATACGCTGGCGGCAGTGTCGAACATTGGAACGAAGAGCCGGGCGCAGTCTGGATCAAGCGCCTGTTGAAAGCCTACCCCAAAGCGATCTGGATAAATCCCGAGCCTAAATCTCGCTGGCATTACACGCCGTCCGTGAAGTTTGTGAGCGAGCTCATGCAGCAGCGAATGTTTCCGCTGACGATCACCGGACTGGACGAGGGGATTAAGGCGCTGCGCTGAGTTCTTTCAGGTCCGCCAGAATTTGTGCTGAATGCTGGTTCGGGTTTACTTTTTCATAGTGCTTGGCGATGTTGCCGTTTGGATCAACGATGAACGTTTGTCGTTTCGCCACTGTCATGCCGAACATGCGCGTCTTTACGCCGTAGGCGGTTGAAGTCTCGCCGTCGACGTCGGCCAGCAGCGGGAACGGCAAGCCATGTTTTTCAGCAAACGCTTTGTGAGACTCGGCGTCGTCCAGACTGACACCGAGTATCTGCGCGTTGAGGTCGCGGAAGGCGAAAATATTGTCACGGAACTCACACGCCTCTGTGGTACAGCCCGGAGTTCCATCCTTGGGGTAGAAATACAAGACTACCCACTGGTCACGATAGTCCTCGAGAGAGTGCAGTTGCCCGTTTTGATCGGTGAGTTCAAATTCGGGAGCGGGACCCCCAACGGTGATTTCTTCGTTAGCGACGCCAACCGATGTAAAAGTCAATGCGATGGCGATCGCGACGAGGGAAAGCAGGAAAATTGTAATATAACGATTCATGACTCGGGTCCGTATATTCAAGCCGGTACCGTGAAA
The DNA here is from genome assembly GCA_022563255.1 of Pseudomonadota bacterium. Taxonomy (GTDB): domain Bacteria; phylum Pseudomonadota; class Gammaproteobacteria; order Steroidobacterales; family Woeseiaceae; genus UBA1847. The sequence goes on along the minus strand of JADFNS010000001.1, from coordinate 20,926 downwards.
CCCGGCTCGCCAGCGGCGAACGCACTATAATACGCCGATGGCGAACAATCCGAAACACTTTGACAGGCGATATGAACAATCAATCTGATTCCATAAAAACCGCACTGGTGATGCCCGGGGGCGGAGCGCGTGGCGCGTTCCAGGTTGGAGTGCTCAAGGCGGTCGCGGAAATATTGCCGAAAAACAGCAAAAACCCTTTCCCGATCATCAGCGGCACGTCGGCTGGCGCGGTCAATTCGGTCGTGCTTGCGTCCAGGGCACAGCACTTTCGGTCGGCGGTCGCGGAGCTGGAGAAGGTCTGGGGCAATTTTCGTTGCAATCATGTTTTCAAAACGGATCATCTGACGGTGTTCAAGTGCGGCATGCACTGGCTTTTTTCTTTCATTCTCGGTGGCCGGTTCGTCGGCACGCCGAAGTCGTTGCTGGACAATTCTCCACTGCGGGAGCTTCTGAGTCGCAACGTACGATTCTCGAGAATCGCGGCCGCCATCGATGCCGGATGCCTGGAGGCAGTTGCGGTAACGGCGGCAAGTTACGGGAGCGCGCGTTCCAAGACTTTTTTTGAAGGTGCGGACGACCTGCGCGATTGGGATCGGACGCGACGCCTGGGTGAGCGTACCAAACTGAATCTTGACTGCGTAATGGCGAGCATCGCGGTGCCGATGATTTTTCCGCCACAGCGAATCGGCAATGAGTACTACGGTGACGGGGCGATGCGACAAGCGACGCCGCTGAGTCCGGCCGTGCACCTGGGAGCGGACAGGATATTGGTCGTTGGCATTCGCGATGAGCTGGGTGGCACGGAGCCGGCCACCTTGGGGCCGCCGCCTACGTTCGCGCAAATCGCCGGTTACATGCTCGATACGCTGTTCATGGATGGTCTGTATTCGGACCTCGAGCGTGTCACTCGTATTAACCAGCTCATCGACTCCGTACCGGAGGCGCTCAGAAGCGGCGCGCTCTTGCGGGTCCGTCCGATCGACACCATGCTTATCGTTCCCAGCGAAGATCTGCGCGTCATTGCTGAACGACATCGGCATGAATTGCCGATGGCAATTCGAATACTGCTCGGGGGTATCGGCGGCGATAATCCGGGCCAGGATAAGTTGCTGAGCTTTCTGTTATTCGAGCGAGCGTACACGCGTGAGCTGATCGCACTTGGCTATCGCGATGCGATGAAAGTCAGGGATCAATTATTGCAATTCATTACGGGCGCTGATGTACCCAGGTTGTTCGCTCCGGACTGGATCAAGAAGGACTTGAGCGCATTTCGCGGGTCGTAGGCGACGGCGTGCGCGTCCTATAGCAAGAAGATCGCGCCAAGGCCCAGAAATGACATGTAGCCGACGACGTCCGTAACGGTCGTCAAAACCACGCCGCCGGCCAAAGCCGGATCGACATTGAGCTTTTTCAGAATCAGCGGAATACTGAACCCGGCGACGGCTGCAACGATGAGATTGATAATCATGGCAGCGCCGATGATGCCGCCGATTTTCCATTCTTCGAACCACATGAACGTGAACAATGAAACGACGATCGCCCAGCCGATGCCATTCAGTACGCCTACCAGCAATTCCTTGCGCAGGATTCCGCGCACATTGTCTTTGTTGATCTGCCCAAGCGCCATGGCGCGAGTGATTATCGTCAGTGACTGCGTACCGGCGACGCCGCCCATACTCGGCACGACGGGCATCAGTACGGCGAGCAATACGATCTTGTCGAGCGTGGTTTCAAACAGGCCAACGACGGCGGCAGCCAGGAATGCCGTTCCCAGGTTAATGCCCAGCCACAGAGCGCGCCGACCGGCGCTCTTGACGACGGGCGCAAACATGTCGTCTTCTTCGTCAAGACCAGCGGCGCTCATCAACGAATGCTCGGCTTCGTCACGGATAACGTCGACAACATCGTCCACGGTGATTCGGCCAAGTACCCGGAAATCGTCGTCGACAACCGGTGCCGACAAAAGATCGCGGTTCTCGAATTCCCAAACGACCTGGGTCGACGGCGTGTCCGCGGAAATCGCCATAACATCCGTCGACATGACGTTTGCCACCATCTCCTCCGGGTTGCTGGTGATCAGGCGCGACAAAAACAATGAACCTATGTAGCTGTTGTCGCGACTGACAACAAAAATCGAATCGGTACCGTCGGGAATGTCGCCGACAAAACGCAGATAACGCATGACGACTTCCAGCGTAACGTCGGGACGTACCGTCACGATGTCTACATTCATGAGTCCGCCAGCGCTTTCCTCGTCATAAGCGAGGACCTGCTGCACGCGCTCCTGATCCTGCTTGTCGAGAGACTGCAGCACTTCCTGCGTGACGGTTTCGGGAAGATCGAGCAGCAGATCGACGAGGTCGTCGACCTCCATGCCTTCGGCAGCGGCGACGAGTTCTTCGGTCCGCATGCCTTCGATCAGGCCGTCGCGTACTTCGTCAGAGACCTCGACAAGAACGTCGCCGGAAATTTCCGGATCCAGTATTTCCCAGAGCATGCCGCGTTTCTTGAGCGGCAGGGACTCCAACAGTCGCGCGAGTTCTGACGGATGCAGATGGTTGACCATGGCCCGCGCAGATCGAATGCGCCCACTGTCCAGCTGCTGGCGCAGAATCTCGAGAGGGTCTTTTTTATGCTCTCTGGCTTCCATGCCGGCGGAGTTTAGCAGCTTAGTTCGGACGGAGGCGTCGGTCGGTCAGGCTGTTATGCCGAGTGAGTACGCGGTCGCAGTTTTGCCGCAGTTCAAGGGCGAGCTTTTCGGTCATGCACACGGAGCGGTGCTGGCCGCCCGTGCAACCAATGGCGATCGTCAGATAACCACGGCGCGCTTTCTCGAATTGCGGAATCCAGCGATTCAGGAATACGATGATGTCGTCATACATCGTCGTGAAATCGTCATGTGAATTCAGAAATTTGACGACATCGTCGTCCAGCCCTGTCAGGTTACGCAGGTCTTCGGACCAGTACGGATTTGGCAGGCAGCGCATATCAAACACGAAATCGGCGTCTGCCGGAATTCCAAATTTGAATCCGAACGACTCGATCAGGACGGACAGGGAGTTCGCTTGCCGTCGGTGAACGCGCTCGCATATTACGTCCGCAAGTTCATAGATGCTGGTCCGGGACGTGTCGATAATCAGGTCGGCAATGTCGTTGATCTGCGTGAGTATCATGCGCTCGGCGTCAATCGCCGCCCGCAATTCGTTGCCATGTGTGGCCAGCGGATGCCGGCGCCGGGTCTCGCCGAAGCGCTGCAACAGGATTTCGTCGCTGGCGTGCAAGAAAACGATATCGGTATTGACGTTTTGCTCGCGCAGTTCTTCGATCAGACCAGGCAGTGCCTCGAGGTCCCGTGACCGGTTTCGCGCATCAACGCCAACCGCGAGGAGTTCCGCTGAGCGGCCGTCACCCGAGCGGACTTCGTCAATCGCAGACTTGAGCAACGCCACCGGAATATTATCAATGCAGTAGTAGCCGAGATCTTCAAGTACGTGCAGCGCAACCGATTTGCCCGATCCGGACAGGCCGCTGACAATGATAAGGCGAAGCGCTTTGGACATGGAAATTGCAGCCGTGAGACCGCGGTGTTCAGGATCCTTGCGCCGTGCGCAACTGGTCTGACGTCACCAACGCTGAGCCGTTGAGCAAGGCCTCGTATAACTCGCTGCTGGTGTTCATGCTGCGCAGGCGGGCGCGCAGGCCCTCGTCGGCTAAAATGCGGGTCACCATCTTGATGTCGGCATAGTCGTTTTCGTCGAGTTTCAAGGGGACAATCATGCCGAATACCAGATCAACAGGTTCGCCGTCGGCGGCGTCAAAATCCACGGGTTCAGACAGCTTGATCAACGCAGCATTGCTGACCTTGAGGCCCTTGACGCGGCAGTGTGGAAACGCGGCTCCCTTGTCCAGACCGGTGCAGCCGAGGCGTTCGCGTTCATTCAGGCATTCGAAAATATTTTCGCTGGCAATATCGGGGTTGGTGCGAATAAGCAGTTCACTGAGGATTTCGAGGCAATGTTTTTTGCTTCGCGCGCTGGCGTTGCATAACACACCGTTCGGTTTGATGATTTCTTCGAGCAGCATAATAGGGTCGGGTTGCGTGGACTCAAGCGTACCGGGCTTTTTCTATGTCTCTGGCGTGGTGATCGACGAGTTTTTCCTTGTGCTTTCTTACGCGGCGCTCAAGTTTGTCGACGAGACTGTCAATGGCTGCGTACATGTCCTCTTCGGTAGCATCGGCGTAGATCGTACCACCATTTAGCTGAATAGTTGCCTCGGCCTTGTGCCGGAGTTTTTCGACGGTCAGGATACAATGGATGTCAGACACGAGGTCAAAGTGTCGGGCTGTTTTCTCAATTTTGGATTCGACGTACTCTCTTAGTGACGCTGTGACTTCGACGTGATGGCCTGAAACATTCAATTGCATAGTTATCTCCCGTTGTAGTTGTCTTGCGGTCCTTCGGGTTCAGGGTAACAGTCTGATCGTCCTCCTAAAATCGTGTTTCCTACCTATCCCGATTACCTTGTCTCGCGGTTTCTGCGGTCGCTCGACGAAGGAATATTCATTGCTTCACGGTACTTCGCGACCGTCCGTCTCGCAACCGAAATGCCTTCGTCTTTCAATAAATTCGTGATCTTGCTGTCGCTCAGTGGTTTGGCGGGGTTCTCGGCTCCGATCAATTTGCGGATCTTTGCGCGAACCGAAGTTGAGGACTGATCCTCGCCGCCGGCTGAAGACAAGTGACTGGAGAAAAAATACTTGAATTCGAAAACGCCGCGCGGCGTATGCATGTATTTGTTGGTGGTTACGCGCGAAATCGTCGATTCGTGCATGCCGATTTCTTCCGCGATATCTCGCAAGACCATGGGTTTCATCGCCTCGTCACCATGCTCGAGGAAGCTGGTCTGGCGAGTCACAATGCTGGTGGCCACCTTCAGCAAAGTCTCGTTGCGAATTTCCAGGCTGCGAATGAGCCAGCGCGCTTCCTGCAACTGGGTCTTGAGGACCGCATGTTCGCCACTGCCGCGCAAAAGCTTCGCGTACTGCTGGTTGATCGATAGTCGTGGCACGCCGGTAGGGCTTATCTCCACTTGCCAACGGTTGTCGACTCTGCGAACGAAGACGTCAGGAATGACGAATTGGGTTGCTACCGGGCTGACGGCAAGGCCAGGCTTTGGGTTGCAGCCTCGCACCAGCGCAAGCGCTTCGTGCAGATTTTCCTCCGACACTCTGAGGCTGCGGCGCAGTTCGCCATAGTCGCGGCTCGCGACGAGGTCCAAATGGCCAGCGGCGATATCCAGTGCGAGTTGCTGTCCCGGTGTTGCAGAATCCAGTTGTTCGATCTGTAATATAATGCATTCAGACAGTGATCGTGCGCCAATCCCGACCGGATCAAGACGTTGCACTTTCATCAGGACATTTTCAACTTCGTCAGCGGTGACTGCCGGCCGCTCGTCGAGGCTCGCAAGGATTTCGTCGAAGTCGGCCGTCAGGTAGCCGTCGTCGTTGATCGAATCGACCAGCGCTTCGCCGATCAGCGCTTCGCGACGCGTAAAGTGCTCCATTTCCAACTGCCAGTACAGATGCTCGTGCAAAGTTTCCCCGGATACATCTGCGAATTCGCCGATCGGGCGTCCTTCGCCGTTCCAGCCGCTGTCTTGAATGCGGCTCGAGGAACGCGATTGCCAGAGCTCGTCAGCCTTGATCGTCTCAACTTCAGCCGTGGAGTCCGCGTCGGTCCGTGGGACGTCGGGCAAGTCCTCCATCTCGAGCATTACGTTTTCTTCCAGCGCCTCCTGAATCTCCGCATTCAGATCAAGAACTGGCAGCTGCAACAGGCGAATTGCCTGTTGTAGTTGCGGCGTCATCGTTAGCGTTTGGCCAAGTTTTAGCTGTAGAGAAAGTTTTGCCATTCGTGACTAACACTCTTTGGGCTGAATTTATCGACGCAAGTCCTTAGCGACTTGCCTAAATATTATCCTCAGAGTTTGAACTCCTGTCCGAGATACACCTCCCGAACGTGTTGATTCTCGAGAATTTCCTGCGGCGAACCCGATGCGATCAGGCTGCCGTCGCTCAGTATATAAGCATGGCCACAAATGCCGAGGGTCTCGCGGACATTATGGTCAGTAATTAATACGCCGATGTCGCGTTCGCACAGGTGTCTTATTATACGCTGAATATCGAGTACCGAGATCGGATCGACGCCGGCGAAAGGTTCGTCGAGCAAGACGAAAAGCGGATTTGCCGCCAGTGCCCGAGCGATCTCTACGCGGCGACGTTCGCCGCCGGACAAGCTGATGCCAAGACTGGTGCGGACCTGGCCGACATGCAATTCGTCCAGCAGAGTTTCCAGTTCCTGCTCGCGCCCGGCGCGATCCAGGTCTTTTCGGACCTCGAGTATGGCGAGAATGTTTTGTTCAACGGTAAGCTTGCGAAAGATGGACGCTTCCTGCGGCAGGTAGCCGAGCCCCAGCTTCGAACGCTGGTGCATGGGCTTGGCGGTCAAATCCTTGCCATCGAGTAAAATATTGCCGCTGTCCGCGGAAATCAGCCCGACAATCATGTAGAAGGCAGTGGTTTTCCCCGCGCCATTGGGACCCAGCAGGCCAACAACTTCACCGCTTTTGATCTCCAGCGACAGGTCCTTGACGACTTTGCGCAGCTTATAGCTTTTGGAAATGTTCTGGACGCTGAGAATGCTCATGGATTCTCGTCTTCGTTCCCCATGTCCTCGCCGTTGGTCGGTGTGTAGATTATCCGCACCCGGCCATCTTCGCTTCCGGATGAATGCGCATTGATGCGCTGTTCCACGATGTTGTAAACGAGAAAATTAGACGAGAATCGATTGCCGCCTTCGGTGATTGTCGCGTCCCCTGAAAATTCGATGATGCCCGCCTCGACGTCGTACGATAGTCTGCCGGCCTCCGCGACCGTTGCTTCTTTGTTGCCATGTCGGGTCAGCCGGAACGATGCCGGCGATCCGGTAACAATGGCCAGGCGCAGTTCGTAATCGGCAAACTTCAGCTCGGCAGATTCACACTCTATATGACCGTTTTCAATGTCGATGATGACGTTGCCCGAGAAATGCCACGAGCTGTCTTCCATGTCTTTGTTCGTGACACGGCCGGCATCGGCTTCTATGGCGATTGATCCTCGTGAGAGGCGCAGACCGGTGAAGACCAACGTGGATGTCTTGCCATCGTAGGATGTGGACTCGGCGTCAATATCCCAGGGCAAACGCCCATCAAGATCGGTGAGCTGAGCTGACGCGAGCAACGGCAACAGGAGCGCAAAACCGGCAAGGTTTCTGGTCAGCCGTCTCTGTACACAGGCAGTCATTCAGGGTGCGATCTTGCCACGAACGTTGGCTTTGAGTTCAATCCTGTCATCGTTCAACGATGCTAGCATGCCAGTTGCCGTAACGCTGCGCGCCCCAAAACGAATTTGAACGCGGGCGTCGGTCTGTGCAATAAACAGTTTTGGATCCAGTTCGAGATACTCGGTGCGGATTTCCGTATCGTCCGCCGCAGTTTCGCCCTTATTAAGCACCAGCACGTGACCTCGCAACGTGATTCTCGGGCTGTCTTCACTCAATGTCGCCTCATCCGCATCGATGGTCCAGGTAACGCCGCTTTCCGGAGAGTATCGAATCCGGACGTTCGTGAATTCGATGCGATTGTCTTCCTGCTGCACCGCATATTCTGCCTCTATTTCATAGAGCGCGGTGCCGTCCTCGCCGATACCGAGTATGCGCGCCTGTTTAAGGTAGTAACCGCGATGCACCGGTTCATAGGACAGGTCGTCCACGCGCCGCGGCAACTCGCTGCGCGTCAGATACCAACTGCCAATTGCACCGGCAATCAACACAACGACGTAGGCAATCGTACGGGGGCTCATCGACTTGTTTGACTCCTTGCGCCCAGTACGAGTTCACAGACCTCACGAACCGCACCGCTGCCGCCTGCGGCGGACGTGGAATGGTCGCACTGTGCGTGCAATGCTGGCACGGCGTTGGCGACGGCGACGGCGAAGCCGACATGCTTTAGTAGCGGCAGGTCCGGGATATCGTCGCCGACGTACACACACTGAGCCCTCGATATGTTCAGTCTGGCGATAATTTGATCGAGCGCGGCAACCTTGTCCTCGCATCCCTGAACGACGTGCGCTATGCCCAACTCCGACATGCGTTTTGCAACGGCGGCGGATGTGCGGCCGCTTATGACGGCAACGACGATGTCGGCTTCCAGCAGCCGTCGCATCCCGTAGCCATCCTGGGTGTGAAAGGTTTTGGACTCGACGCCTTCATCGGATATACAGATGCGGCCGTCTGTGAGGACGCCGTCGACGTCGAAAGCTACGAGTCGGACGTCAGCGAGTTTTTCATTGCTCACATCAGTCCTTCCCGAAACAGGTCGTGAATGTTCAGGGCCCCGATCAGCTTGTTATGTTCGTCAGCTACGAGCAATGACGTGATTTTGTTTTCCTCGAGAATATGCAGCGCTTCTGCGGCGAGCACGTCGACCGACGTGGTTTTGCAATGCGTGTTCATGACCTCTCGTATGGCCGTCTTGTGAATATCCGCTCCGCTGTCGAGCGTACGACGCAAATCCCCGTCGGTGAAGACTCCCTTGATCGTGTTGTCGCGGTCCACGATTGCGGTCATGCCGAGTCCTTTTTCGGTCATTTCCATCAACCCGTCGCGCAGACTGACGTTGATCTGTACTGCCGGCACGCGATCGCCGCTGCGCATGACGTCGGAAACGCGCAACAACAATCGCTTGCCGAGCGCACCGCTCGGATGGGACCGGGCGAAGTCCTCTGCGGTAAAACCGCGACTCTTCAAGAGCGCTACGGCCAGAGCGTCTCCCATGGCCAACGTGGCGGTCGTACTCGCTGTCGGTGCGAGATTCAGCGGACAAGCTTCTTCGGCCACGCTGACGTCGAGATGCACATCGGCGGCCTGCGCCATGGTCGATTCAGGGCTGCCCGTCATGGCAAGCAGCTTTGTCCCCATGCGTTTGATGACGGGCAACAGGGTGATGACCTCAGCCGTCTCGCCTGAGTACGAGATAGCGAGCAGTAAATCCTGGTTCGTAATCATGCCGATATCGCCATGGCTTGCCTCGGCGGGATGCATGAAGAAGGCTGGCGTTCCTGTCGAGGCCAGCGTTGCGGCTATCTTGTTGCCCACATGGCCGGATTTCCCCATGCCAGTGACAACGACTCGTCCGGTCGTTGCCAGGCACAAATTGCAGGCGGCAACGAAATCGTCATTAAGCCTTTCCCGCATGGCGTCCACCGCGCGGGATTCGATGGCCAGGACTTCGCTGGCCAGCGCGAGTAAATCGTCGTTCGTGAGCTTGTCAGGCACGGGCGGCTCTCGGTGGTTCATCCTGACTGCATTCTATATGTTTTGAGCTACGACGTAGGAGGTGTACCCAACATAGGCTACGAGCAGCGCCAGCCCCTCTATTCTTGTTAATTTAGCCTTGCCATCGTAGTCGTAGGTCATCGCGAACAGCACCAAAGTGAACGCCACCATGACGAAAATGTGCAGCGACAACACGGTTGGCGCCAGGGCGGACGGATGGATGGTTGCAGCCACGCCAATGACAGCCAGCAAGTTGAAAATATTCGAACCGATGATGTTACCGATTGCCAGGCCGTATTCTCCCTTCAGCACGCTGACCAGCGATACGGCGAGTTCTGGCAGGCTCGTGCCGAAGGCGATGATAGTAATTCCGATGACGACCTCGCTGACGCCCAGTGTCTTTGCGATGCCGATCGAGCCCGTTACCAGCCATTGTGCGCCGATCAGCAGTGCGCCGAGTCCCACGACGATCCAGAAAATCGCAACTCGCATGTCGACGTTGGCGGGAATCTCGGCTTCGTAATCCATCTTGATCGGATCATTCTCGGCAGAGCGGACACCGAGCCTCGTCAACCAGAACATCACAATGACAAGACCGGTCAACATGACTATGCCGTCGATACGGCTGAGGAATGTGTCGAGGAACAGAGACACGGTAAGCAACGACACAGCCAGCAGGGCAGGCATCTCGCGGCGCAACGTGGCTGATTTCAGCGGAATCGGTCTGACGAGCGCTGTGATACCCAGCACCAGCCCGATATTGACAATATTGGAGCCAATCGCGTTGCCAAACGCGAGTCCGGGTTGCCCGCGCAATGAGGATACCACCGACACCAGGATCTCCGGGGCAGAGGTTGCGAACGCGACGACGGTCAGACCGACTAGCAGCGGCGCAATGCCCAGATTTCGAGCCGATGCTGCCGCGCCGTGTACGAATCGATCCGCGCCCCAGATCAGGACTATGAAACCGATGATGATGTTGCCAACATCGCCTATGTAACTAATTTCGCCAAACATATATTGTCGTTTTAAATGTGTTGGGGTCGTTCGGTACCACAATCTGGCGCCCAGCTGACCGGTTCGGGTTGGCTATGATACACAATCGTGGTCTGGCATTGGGAAGCGGTGTATTTTGCAGTTACACTTCGCGCCCCAAGAGCAATGCGCAGATGATGCGCGACGGTTTCTTAATATGGACCCATCAGAAGTTACAAAGTTGATAGAGGCTGGATTCGACGCGGCCGTCGTTAAAATTCAGAGCGACGACAACGTCCACTTCAGCGCCCTCATCGTTGCTGCGGAATTTGCGGGCATACGGTCGCTCGCGCGTCATCAGTTGGTCTACAAGCAGCTCGGCAGCTTGATGGGTAACGAGATTCACGCTATGTCGATCACGGCGTTGACACCCGACGAATGGCGCCAGCAAAACGGCGCGGCCTGAGTTATTGGATAAATTACTGATTGAGGGTGGCGCCACGTTGTCGGGTGACGTCACGATTTCCGGCGCCAAGAATGCGGCGCTGCCGATTTTGGCCGCGACGCTGCTCGCCACGGAAGTCGTGGTGATCAGCAATGTTCCGCATCTGCAAGACGTCACGACAATGCTGTCGTTGCTGCAAATGATGGGTGTTCAGGTCACAGTCGATGACCGTCTAACCGTCGAAATCGATTCCAGCGAGATCAGCAGTCACGAGGCTCCTTACGAGCTGGTCAAGACGATGCGCGCGTCCATCCTGGTGCTGGGTCCGCTCCTGGCTCGATTTGGGGAGGCGGACGTTTCGTTACCCGGAGGTTGCGCAATCGGCGCGCGCCCCGTCAATTTACACGTCGCCGGCTTACAGGCTATGGGCGCCTCAGTCGTCGTCGAGGACGGCTTCATTAAAGCTCGGGCCGACAGGCTGCATGGCGCACATATCGTGTTCGATCTCGTCACAGTAACGGGTACCGAGAATTTGCTCATGGCGGCGGTGCTTGCGGATGGCGAAACAATTTTGGAAAATGCGGCGCGTGAACCGGAGGTATCCGATCTGGCTGATTTTCTGACCGGCATGGGCGCACAGATCAAAGGCGCTGGCAGCGGCACGATAATCGTCCAGGGCGTGAAAACGCTCGTCGGCACCGAATATCGTGTATTGCCGGATCGTATCGAAACGGGCACTTATCTCGTAGCTGCCGCGATGACTGGAGGTCGTATCAAGGCGTTGCAATGCGCGCCGGAGACGCTGGAAGCCGTGTTGGTCAAACTCCGGGAAGCTGGCGCGTTGCTTGAGATCGGCGACGACTGGATCGAAATCGATATGTGCGGCAGACGCCCGCAGTCGGTCAATATAAGAACAGCGCCGTATCCTGCTTTTCCGACCGACATGCAGGCGCAGTTTTGCGCGCTCAACGCGATCGCACAAGGCGTCGGTACGGTGACTGAGACTATCTTTGAAAATCGGTTTCAGCACGTTCTGGAAATGCAGCGCATGGGTGCCGACATTCTGATCGATGGCAATACGGCGATTTGTACGGGTGTCGATGAACTCCTTGCAGCGCCCGTGATGGCGACCGATTTGCGCGCCTCGGCAGGACTGGTGCTGGCGGGCCTGGCAGCTAAAGGCGAGACGCTGGTCGATCGCATTTACCACATCGATCGTGGTTACGAGCGTATTGAAGAAAAGCTAAGCCAGCTGGGGGCGTCGATTCGCCGCGTGGTATAGGCGCGTTCCTACAACGGATCATCCGGCCGCTCTACCACGGTCACAGAAACCTCAAACCGCCTGCCATCACGTAGTCCCACGACCTCCACGGTGTCGCCTGGACTGGTGCTCGCCGATATCAGCAGCGCCTGGCGCTGCGAATAGACGGTTTCGCCGTTCATTTCGAGGATAACGTCGCCACGACGCAAATCGGCCATTGCTGCAGGGCCGCCTTCGTAAACCTCAACCAGCAAAATGCCGTTGCCGCCTTCGATACCGATTGCGAGGCGCTCGGCATCGGTCAAGTCGTCGGGCATCAGCCCCATGTAGCCACGGATAACGCGTCCGTTTTGCTTGATTTGATCGACGACGCCGCGCACCAGGTCGACAGGGATGGCGAAGCCAATACCCTCTGTCCCCGGGTCCTGCGCGAGGACTGCGGTGTTGATACCGACCAGTTCGCCGCGGCTGTTGATCAGTGCGCCCCCTGAGTTGCCCGCGTTGATGGCAGCGTCGGTCTGGATGAAATTTTCAAACGTGACCAGATTCAACAGGCCGCGCCCGGTCGCGCTGACAATGCCTTGCGTGACGGAGGTGGTCAGACCGTAGGGATTGCCAATAGCCAGTACGACGTCGCCGATTCGCAATTTCGCCGAGCTGCCAAGCTTGATGGCGGGCACGATGCCAAGGTCAATCTTGAGCAGGGCTAGATCCGTTTCCATGTCAACGCCGACAATCATGGGTTCGGTGATGCGTCCGTCGCTGAGCTGGACCCGAATTTCCGCAGCCGCAGCTACCACGTGGTAATTCGTGACGAGATAACCCTCGGGATCAATGATGACCGCGGAAGCGAAGCTCGTATCGATTCGAAACCGGGCGTGAGCAGTCGTGGATTCTTCATCCTGCACCAGCCGTTTCGTATAAATATTGGCCACTGCCGCAGAGCTCAGATCGACGGCATCGGCATAACTCGCCAGCGCGTTTTCGGCAGCGATCCCTGGCATCAGGTCCGGTCTTGCCAACACAACGATAAACGCGACCGCCAGACCAGCGACGATCGACTGCAACAGAAATATGAGTGCTGACTTCAGTCCCGCCACGTGATGCCTCTGAATCCCGCAATGTCCGTTATTTGGCGCTAGCCAATTTCGATGTGCCCCGTGTATAATGCGCCGTGGTTCCGCACCGTGACTTGGGGAAGTTGTCATCCTGACCGCAAACCGAGTCTGCTGCAAATCTATCAGTAACAACGTAAAGCAACGAAGTGCTGTATTTAAGTGGCCGTAAATAGAACGGCGTATGGGAGTGCCTGATGACCGAAGACGACCTTGATCGAAATAGGCGTCATTTTTTGGGGTTAGCAACGGCTGTTACCGGCGTCGTCGGTATCGGGTTCGTGGCTGTTCCGTTCCTGTCTTCACTGAAGCCCAGCGCTCGCTCGCAGGCGTTGGGTGTACCCGTCGAAGTACCGCTGGGATCTTTAGAGGCGGGTGAGATGATCCGCGTTTTGTGGCGCGGCCGGTTGGTGTTTGTATTGCGCCGCACTGAAGAAATGCTTGCACGACTCGCGGAGAATCTGGACAAGCTTCGGGATCCGAACTCCGAGGAAGAGGATCAGCAGCCCAACTACGCCGCCAATGGCACTCGTTCCGTGCGTCCTGAATACCTGGTGGTCGAAGGGTCTTGCACCCATCTGGGCTGCGCACCGCTTGAGGATTTCGAAGTCCGTCCTGCAGAAGGCTGGGGCGGCGGATTCTTTTGTCCGTGCCACGGCTCAAAGTTCGATCTGGCGGGCCGTGTCTACAAAGGCGTCCCGGCCCCGACCAACCTGCGGATTCCACCGCACCGATTCATCAGGGATGACCTGCTCGTGATCGGCCAGGATACGGGAGCAGCATAATGTCGAGAATCGAAGCAGAAGTTGGCAAGCCGCAAGGCGGATTCATGAAGTGGATCGACGATCGTTTCCCGTTTACGGAGACCATGAAGTACCACTTTACTGAATATTACGCCTCCAAGAACTTCAATATCTGGTACGCGTTTGGTGTGTTGGCATTTGTCGTACTCGTGATCCAGTTTATCTCCGGCATCTTTCTGACCATGAATTACAAGCCGGACGCGGTGCAAGCCTTCGCGTCGGTCGAATACATCATGCGCGACGTTGAATGGGGCTGGTTGATTCGCTACATGCATTCAACGGGCGCCTCGTTCTTCTTCATTGTCGTCTATCTGCACATGTTCCGCGCCATGCTCTACGGCTCGTACAAGAAGCCGCGCGAGCTGATCTGGATCATCGGCATGCTGATCTTCCTGGTGTTAATGGCTGAGGCGTTTGCCGGATACCTGTTGCCATGGGGGCAAATGTCGTATTGGGGAGCGCAGGTGATCATCTCCCTGTTCGGTGCGATTCCCTGGGTGGGTGACGCGCTGGTAGAAATTATTCGCGGCGACTACTCGATATCCGACATCACGCTGAATCGCTTTTTTGCGTTGCATGTGATCGCGTTGCCGCTCGCTCTGATCGGCCTCGTTTTCGTGCACATCGTGGCGTTGCACGAGGTCGGCTCAAGCAATCCCGACGGCATCGAAATCAAGGATTACAAAGGCGCTGACGGCGTGCCGCTCGATGGAGTGGCGTTCCACCCGTATCACACGAGCAAGGACCTGGTCATTATCATCGTGTTCCTGATGATTTTCAGCGCCGTTATGTTCTTCGCGCCGGATATGGGCGGCTATTTCCTGGAGCACGCGAACTTCGAACCCGCGAATCTGACGGCGACGCCGGAGCACATCGCGCCGGTTTGGTATTTCACGCCGTTCTACGCGATTCTGCGCGCGGTCCCGGATAAGCTCTGGGGCTTCATCCTGTTCGGTCTGTCGGTCATACTGCCGCTGTTCCTGCCGTGGCTTGATCGTTCCCGAGTCAAATCGATTCGCTACCGGGGCTGGATTTACAAAACGGCGCTGACAATCTTCGTCATTACGTTTATCACCCTGGGTTGGTTGGGTACGATGCCGGTTGAACCCGTCTACGTCATGGCCGCACGTGTTTTCGCCGTGATTTACTTCGCATTCTTTCTGCTGATGCCGTATTACACGGCGATTGACAAGACCAAGCCGGTGCCCGACAGGGTCGTCTACCATGGTTAAAATGAAGCGATTTGCCGGGCTGCTGGTGTTGAGTGCGTGTTTCATGTCCGCACAGGGACTGGCCTCCAGCGGCGGTGTCAAACTGGAAAAGTCCGGCATCGACCCTGACAATATCAAGTCACTGCAGCGCGGTGCCGCAAATTTCATGAACTACTGTTCGGGATGTCATTCGGCGCAATATGTTCGTTACAAAACGATCGGCAGGGACCTCGAAATTTCGGAAGAAATGCTCATCGACAACCTGATGTTTAACGCCGACCAGACGTTCGACACGATCCAGGCGTCGATGCCGGCCACAGATGCGGCGCGCTGGTACGGAACTGCGCCGCCAGACTTGTCGCTCTTGGCGCGGGCCAAAGGGACGGATCACATTTTCAACTTCCTGAAAGGCTTTTATGTTTCTGCAGACAGCCCGACAGGCGTGGATAACCTGGTGCGTGAGGGCACCAGCATGCCGCACGTACTCTGGGAACTGCAGGGTTACCAAAACGCAATTTTTGTCGAGCATAAAAATGTCGACGGATCGGTGACCCGAGTGTTTGAAGGATTTGAGCAACTTACCCTGGGCCAGATGGATTCGGAGGACTACGATGAGTTCGTACGCGATACCGTCAATTTTCTGGCCTACGTCGCCGAGCCGATTCGCTCGATTCGACGCAAGCTGGGCGTGTGGGTGCTGATGTTCCTGACCTTTTTCCTGATCATCGCTAATATGCTCAAGAAACAAATATGGAAGGATGTAAAATAATGGCAGTAATAGCCAATCGGCGTTCAGTAATGACGCTATTCTCGTGGCCGACCGACATTGACAGTCACCGTGCTCGACTGGTTTTGGCCGAGAAGAACATAAATATTGAAATAACGAATATACCGGGCCCGGAATTGCCAGAGGACTTGATGGATCTCAATCCATACCACTCGGTTCCGACACTGGTCGATCGTGATCTGACGCTCTATGACGCGCGCGTGATCGTGGAGTATCTTGACGAACGTTTTCCACATCCGCCTTTGATGCCAGTGGACCCTGTAACGCGCGCGCAGTTTCGCCTTGCGTTGTATCGTATTGAAACGGACTGGTACTCCATTGCCGCAGAAGCGGACTCCACGGCCGACGGCAAGTTGGGAACCAAATCTCGAAAAATGCTGCGTGAAAGCATACTGCAGAGCATCGAATTATTTGGTGCGCGGCCGTACTTTCTAAGCGAGGAATTTTCGCTCGTCGATTGTGCTATCGCTCCGTTGTTGTGGCGTTTACCCGTGTATGGCATCGATCTGGGCAAAGGTGCAGAAGTGATTGACGAATATATGGACCGAGTATTCGCGCGGCGCTCGTTTCAGCAGAGCCTGACGGAACTCGAACAGGAAATGCGCCTGTAACAGCTTAAGTTAAGTTGCGAAGCGGCCGGTCAATTCGGTGCTAGAATGTCGGTATCAAGCGATTCCTCAAGATCAGAATTCGTGAATAAATTCAGCCGCTCAAAACGTCCGTACCTGATTCGCGCCATGCACGAATGGATGGGTGACAATTCACATACGCCACATATCGTGGTGGATGCGTCCGTCAATGGCGTCAGCGTGCCGCGAGAGCATGTGAAAGACGGCAAAATTATTTTAAACATCAGCGAGTCCGCCGCTCATAATCTCAAACTGACAAACGATGCCGTGAGCTTTCGCGCGCGCTTTAGCGGCGTGGCGTTCGACGTCTGGGTGCCGATGCAATCTGTGCTCGGAATCTATGCCCGGGAGACGGGGCAGGGCATGATTTTCTCCCGTGACGCCGAAACGAATGAACAGGTTGAAACAGTGGAATTGCCGGACGACATTGAATCGACGAATTCCCGCCCACACCTGACGATCGTCAAGTAAAAACCCCCTGCAAAAGTGACAGTCACGGGACGGTCCGCACCGGCAAGCGGTCGTTCAAATGATATAATTGCAGCAATCGAATCCGCGCCCTTCCTCAACGCCGAGCGGCGGCGCGATATTTTTTATAACAACGCTGCCAGGTTTTTGAGTTTGTCTGACGAAGAGATAGCGGCTCACCATGATCGCTAGTTGACATTTCTCATGGCCGCTTTCAGCCAATAGCGGCCACTGGCTTTGGTAGGAGGTGGGTTCGATTATTCGGATTTGTCCAAAGACCATTTGCCGGCGCCACGGCATGCAATGTACAAGAAAATGATGCTGTAGAGAATTGCGGCATCGCCATGGTTGACCGCAGGAAAAAACTCTGGACCGAATTGAAACTTCCAATGAAACTGTATGTAGGCAACCGCCATGGTGCCACTTGCGAGAAATGCCACCCAACGCGTCTGAAAGCCGATCACGATCAAAAGTCCGCAGATCAGCTCAATCATGCCGCCGATCCAAAGTTGCGAGCCGATCGCTGGCTGGTGCTCCGTCAAAACACCGAAGACCTTTTGAACGCCATGAATTAAGAAAATTGAGCCGGCAACGATTCTTAATACTGCGTATGTGATGTCAGTGTACTTGGACAGAAAATTCATTTGAATAGCCCCGCTTGGTTGCACTTTTGAAATCCCGCCCTGATTATCCAACATTATGGCGATAGACTGAAGTCTGCTTTGGGTCACAAGCAGACTATTTCCCCGATATTACCTTAATGTCCAGTATCGTGGGTAAAGCGGCCGTCCCGAGACAACCGCAGTCTATTTATACCTCCGTTTGCTCAGCTATTTCGAGGGCGTCATCCACTTCAATCCCCAGGTAGCGTACTGTGCTTTCCAGCTTCGCGTGTCCCAGCTGTAGTTGCACGGCGCGAATGTTCTTGGTCCGCCGATAAAAATGCCTGCTACCCACGACTCGACCATACGGGAGTATTGGCGCGTCGACAGATGCATCGAACTAAGCAGCTGGCTGGGAAATGGATACGACGAAGCGCTTAGCTCCGCTGTTTGAATCCAGTCCGTGACCGCTTCTCTCGTTCGAGCCGTAAGCACAGCAAATCGCAGGCCCTAAGCTTGCTATCAATTGCTAGATTGAACAATGCCAAGTCTCAACGGCGATTAGCCAATTGAAGGTGAATCCGAATGGCCCAAATCTCCTGAAGTTTCAGCGGCAACTTTTGACCTACTAATTTGCCGTTATTCCACGGTATTTGATCAGGGTTACATTTGATTAATTGCAACATGTCCTGATTCCTCTCGTTTGCTTATGGAACCGTGATCTTGAATGGCTGCTTTACCCCCGGAAGCAGCCGTTGAGGTAATATCTGGCAAACCTTCCGCTAATGACCCAAAGCGGACATCTCACCGTCATATGATGTGCGTCTGGACACAGGATGATTTTTCCTAATCAGTACTCGTTAAAGCAGATGGAGAGATAGTTGAAGCCGAAACAGCAGATTCTTAGGATTGTTCTCCAAATCATTGGAGCTGCCATGATAGCTAATGGAATCTGGATGGTTTCGAGAGCGCTCCAGTGGTTTTTCCATATTCCAGTGGACATGCCTGCAACAGGTGAACCGAACGGACATTTGATCCGTGATATTGGGTTTGCTTACATCGTTTTTGGGTTCGCACTAAACTGGTGCGCATTTCGATTGGAGTCTCGTCGCCCCGTGTTCTTGATGGTTTCCTTTTTTATGGTTGTTCACGCGCTCGGGCACGCAATCGAAATTCTCATTGGTCTGCTACCAACTTCGCATTGGTGGATGGATTTCCCCCTAGTTCTGTTTCCGGGCGTATTTCTTGGCGCCCTGGCAATTCCCCGTGTTTGGGCATCGGTAGTAAGCGACCATGACACGGTTAACCAAAATGGTTCTCTGCTCTGACAAATAGTTGAGCCATACCCTGCCAAAGACAAAGGCCGGACGCCGAAGGCGGCACCCCGGTGAACTCTATCTTCAACGCTAGTCGGCACACCAAGCTGGGCTTGCGACGTCCGCTCTTGGCCGAATGCGGACTCTCAGAAAGCGGCATTTTGAGCCGGAACAACGTCCTCTTTACGCTCCAAAGCGGACATCGTCCATTATGCTTGCTAATCTCTTCGCTTCCTTTTGGAGGAGAATCCAATGAATCTTTCCGTGTACTACCGCCTGGCTCGCCGTCAAGCGAATGTCTTCGTTTTTGCGATCGGTTGCATAATTCCACTCATCGCAATCGGTCAGGATGAGCCTCGGGCCAGAGATCTGGGCATTCCATTCGCCGGCACTCCCGGATTGCTTAATGCGATCACGGATGTCGCTGGCGTTACTGTAGGGCACACCACGTTAATTTCGGGAGACGGGAAACTTGACGTTGGGTCCGGCCCGGTAAGAACCGGCGTTACGGCCATCCATCCTCGCGGTAAAAAATACGATCCTGTTTTTTCCGGTTGGTATGCGCTGAACGGCAATGGAGAAATGACTGGGACTACATGGGTCGAAGAATCGGGTTTTCTCGAAGGACCAGTTGTGATTACAAACACCCATAGCGTGGGAGTAGCTCGTGACGCAACCATTGAGTGGCAATACGCAAATAATTTGTTTGATCCCCTGCCGGATGATCCCGATGTCTTCTGGTCGCTTCCGGTCGTCGCCGAAACATACGATGGCGATCTTAATGACATTAACGGATTTCATGTCACCAAAGAGCACGTAATTGACGCGTTGGAGTCAGCGAAAGCCGGCCCTGTTAGTGAAGGCAATGTGGGTGGTGGTACAGGGATGATTTGCCATGGGTTCAAAGGTGGCATCGGCACCGCGTCTCGACAATTGAATATCTCAGATCGAAAATACACCGTGGGCGTGCTGGTTCAGGCGAACTATGGCTCTAGGAAAACACTTACGATCGCCGGTGTGCCGCTGGGCGACAAACTATCCGATCTCATGCCAATATTCAGACCGACGGACCGAAGCGCTGGTTCAATCATCGTCGTCATCGCTACAGATGCGCCCTTGTTACCGCACCAACTGAAGAGATTGGCGAGACGTGTTCCTATCGGCATTTCCAAAGTAGGCGGATATGCATCAAATGGATCCGGAGATATATTTATCGCTTTCTCCACTGCCAATCCTGGTGCCGCAGCACGGGAGGGGCTTCTGGAAGTCGAGATGCTTCCAAACGATGCGATGAACCCGTTATTCTTGGCGACTGCGCAAGCGACGGAAGAGGCTATTGTGAATGCTCTGGTCGCGGCGAAGACAATGGTAGGAATCAATGGAAATACAGTATACGCGCTGCCGCATGATCGATTGATCGACATACTCAAAGAATACAAACGAATTCCGTAGTCGTAGCCTTTAGACATTGGGTGTTCAGCGTCCGCTATTGGCCGGAAGCGGACCCTGAAAATTGGAGTTTCGCAGTGGTAAAAGCGTCCGCTTTGGAGAAAAGCGGACATAAAGTCTGAGACTTCCGAAATTGAATTGGAAAACGTCTGCTTTACCCTCGGAAGCGGACATTCAGCTAATATTGGCCAAAGGGTCCTGCTAACGACCCAAACCGGACGTTCGTAAATCCGAGTCGCTAGCCGGTCAGGTGATAGAATTGCGACGTTATTCTACTTAGGGTGACCGATGAGCACATGTTGCTGTCATGCTCAATCCGCTGGAAGGATCTTTTCTTTTTTTGCACGACGCGCTCGCAAGCGTTTTAAGCGAAAAGGATTTGAGCCGTCTCAGAAGCAACTTATGACAGGCCTTGAACAGGTCGGTTATCGGGAGGCGAGTGTGCTCGATATTGGTTGCGGCGTTGGTCCCTTGCATCAATCGCTGCTAGA
>JADFNS010000005.1 GCA_022563255.1 Pseudomonadota bacterium | reverse complement strand
ATGAACATGACAAGCGTTGCCGGGGCATCGCCCTGCAATGAATGCAACGTCCCGTCGGGATCAGGCAACGAAAATTCCGGCGCTTGTGTGCCCAGGGGAAGCATTTGTGATTCGACAGCAGGCATAGGATTTGCACGTTATTTGGGCAGGTCGAGCAGGATAACAAATAGCTGCCACTCAATCGCCTGACATACCTAAATAACGCAGCTTCACCGCTATTCAACGAACTCGTGGCATTATCCAGAAGACGGTTGGCCTTGCTGAACCGTCCGATCAGACTGATCGGGTCATCATGAGTGGTTGCTGCGTGCTGTTTCTGATAGGTATCATTCATATTTAGGCGACCTCCTGAAACGGGATCGAGGTGTTGGTATGTCACAAGCAGAAATAGTGCAATTCTGGTTCGAAGACATCGAACACTCGCGCTGGTTTGTCGAAGATGCAGAGTTTGATCGGCAACTCGAGCAGCGCTTTGGAGAAACTCTGGTCGAGGCGCGAGAGGGCCGGCTCGATCATTGGCATGACACTGCTACGGGCAGCCTCGCATTGATTATCGTGCTTGATCAATTCTCTCGAAATATTCACCGGGAGTCTGCTCTCTCGTTCGCGGCCGATTCAAAAGCCTTGCAGCTCACGCTGGATGGCATTGAGAAGCAGTTCGACAAAGAGCTGACCCTGGAGCAACGTTCCTTTTACTACCTGCCACTGCGCCATGCCGAAGAATTGGAGATGCAACAGCTCGGTCTGACCCAGACCCGAGAGATCAATGCGGCCGGTTATGGTAGTGACAAGTACGCCTTAAACCATTTGGATCTGATCGAACGCTTCGGACGATTTCCGTATCGCAACAAGGTGCTCGGCCGGGAAAATACGGCGGCGGAGGAGTTGTATCTACGCCAGCTCGACTGAACGCCGTCAGACGCTCTGGCGAAATTCGCCCGATTGCCGTCCATGCGCCTTTGAATCCATCCGTTTATCCACCCATTTCCATCCAATATGAAGCGCCTGCCGGATTGATTATTCTCCCGCAGGCACTTCCACTGCCCGGATCATCATTCAACGACATCATCAGAAAATAAGTTGTTCATCAGGTGTCTCGCTGCCGTTAGTAGCAGGATAGATCCTGCCGGCGTATTGCCCGGTCGAGATAATCAGGAGATTTTCGATGTTGACCCGAACGAAAGGATGACATTTTGTACGCGCTGTACCCGTCGGCTAATTACCCAACGCCGAAGGATGCGTTCCTTGAAGTGTTTGCTGATCTGATTTTCAGCTGCAACGCCGAGTCACTCGCATTGAGTGCGATGGCAGGCACTCCGAGTTATCTGTACGAAATCACCCGCGGCTTCGACTCAGGATTTCGAGCGGGGCTGGGCGCATATCATGCGATTGACCTTCCATACTTGTTCGGCACGTTCGACGTTTTTGGATATGAACCGGACGCACAGGCTTTGGCAATTCGCGATGCTATGCGTATTGCCTGGCGCGGCTTAGCGCCCGATCCAACGTCGGCGCCCGCCATTTCGCCTGATGGCACCACGCTATGGCCGGCTTTTGATCCGGAAACGGCGAGCTACGTCGAGTTCGGTGACACAATCTCTGCATCGACCGGTCACCGAAGTGGCCGTTGTGCGGACTTGCGAGCAGCGCTTTAGGCACCCGTGATCGTCACGGTCAGTACTGGATATCCTTGTTATAAGTAATGATCGTGCGGTCGGAGAAGGTGATGTCCTGGCTGGCCATGCCTTCGAGGATTTTCAGGTTAATCTCGGTTCGGGTTTTGATCTTTGATGCGTCGTCGTCTATCCAGTACAGGAGCATGACGTCCAGGGCAATTTCACTGACTGCAATCAGCCCCGTGACAACTGTCTCCTTTGTGCCCGCCGTCGTCTTGACGGCGTCTCCGATCATCTTGATGAAATTCTGGATCTCTTCCGCCGTCGTATCGTGGGTGAGCTTGTAAACGGCAAAAAGCTGTCGACCGTTCTCGGTTTCCACGTTGACGACATCACGGTTTGTCAAAAACGAATTGGGAATGTTCACGTAGCGGCCTTCGTAGCGGGTTTTCACCGTCGAGGTTCGCAGCCCAATGTCCGTTACGATGCCATCGATGTCGGCCCTTTCACTCCGAAGCTGTATGCGATCCCCGACCTTGAAGTGTCCGTCCGTGTAGATCAACAAACCGCTCAGGATGTTGCCAAAGGTATGTTGCACGGATAGCGCGAAGGCGAGTCCGCCGATGCCGAGGCCGGCAAGGACGGGAGTGATGTTATAGCCGGCATTGTTGAGGGCGACGATAATCCCGATGGTCCAGAGGATTGCATTCAGGCCTTTCCTAAACAAAGGCAGCAGATGGTCGTCCAGACTTGTGGCCGTCTTCTCCGCCAGCGGCACGAAATATCTTTGGTGCAGCGAGTTGTATAAGCGAATGACCAACCAGGTAATGGTCAAGGTAATGACAAAGCTCAGGGCGTAGTCCGCGTTTTGTGCGATCTCATCGCTCAGCGTCAACGTCTTAAGGCTGTAACGTATGCCCACAATCACGGCCATGAAGACGATGGGTTCCTCGATCATATCGATGATGATGCCGAAGAGCTTCCGACCCGATTTCCGGAGTATCGGCCCACACACATTCTTGAATACCCAGTAAAGGGTCTTGCCGAGCACCAGGGAGACGAGGATCAACCCGCCCGCCGTAATCCAGGCGAGGACAGTATTTCCGTAGTAAAGATTATTCATGGCTGCTCTTCTTTTTTAGGCCATTGTAAACATCTGTCCGGCATTCTGCTAGATTGTGCCCGATGAATATCTCCTACCAGTCTCGGACTCATCGTCTTCGCTGCGCCTCCATTGGCGCCATTCTTTTGGCTTACGCCACCACTGGCATGGCTCAGGACACACCCATCATCCAGCCCGGCGCGCCGGGCGAATCGGCGCGGCAGCTCAGCGCCGCAGAGGCGATCGAGATTGCTGTTTCGAGTTACTCGCCGGCCGATGCGTTGTTCATGCAGGACATGATTCCGCACCATAACCAGGCCGTGCAGATGGCCGAGCTTGTGGCCGATCGAACGAACACTCAGGAACTGGTCGATTTGGCCGGGCGCATCGACGCCTCGCAGCTCGACGAGATCGAGTTCATGCAGCAGTGGTTGCGCAAACGTCGCGAGGATGTGCCGGATCCCACAGCGCACGAGGCGATGCACACGACCCACAAGATGGCCGGCATGGCTTCACCCGAGCAGATGGCCGAGCTCGCGGAATCTAAAAGCACAGCCTTCGACAAGCTGTTCCTGACATTGATGATCACGCACCACGAGGGTGCGGTGAAGATGGTCAAGGAGCTCTTAAAACAGCCGGGTGCGGCGTTCGACCCGATCCTGTTCAAGTTCACGACCGATATCACCAATGACCAGACCGCCGAGATCAAGCGCATGAATACGCTGCTGGTCAGCCTGTCTGCGGATCCCCGCGCCGGGCTCTCGGCAGGTTTCAGGGACGCCGGTCAGGCGATCAGTAATCTTGAGCTCGTCGCCTCGTTACCCAGGCCGCCCGGGTTCTTCGACCCGGAGAATCCCAGCGACCTGCAACCGGAGGTGCTGGCCGAAGATGACGATGAGTCAGTCGCGGCGAAAAAGGACGAGGACGAGGATGACACCAAATGGAGCGAGCGCTACCCATTCCTGAGCTTCTCCAACACCGACATGGCCTTCTCCGGCGATGTGCTGGTAACCGGCAGCTACCACGGTTTTAACATCTACAAGCTGCGCGAAGACGGCGTACCGAAACTTTTCAGTTCGGTGGTCTGTCCGGGTGGGCAGGGCGATCCCTCCATCGTTGGTGATCTTTTGATCGTATCGGTGCAAGAAACCCGGGCACGGATCGACTGCGGGCTGGGAGGCGTAAGCGAGGATGTCAGCGCCGAGCGTTTTCGCGGAATTCGCATTTTCGACATCAGCGACCTCGCACGGCCCAGACAAGTGGGCCTGGTGCAGACCTGTCGTGGCTCGCACACGCACTCGGTTGTCGCAGGCCCGGGTAAAGACGGCAAGATTATCGTCTACAGCTCTGGCACCTCGTCCGTGCGCAAAGAGGAGGAGCTGGCGGGCTGTATCGACGAATCGCCGGGCGATGACCGCACGGCATTGTTTCGCATCGATGTCATCGAGATCCCGGTTAACGATCCGTCCAAGGCACGCATCGTCAGCAGCCCCGCCGTGTTTGCCGATCCCGAAACGGGCAACCTGGCCGGTCTCTGGAAAGGTGGCGACCATGGCGATGACACGCAAGAGACGTACCAGACAAATATGTGCCACGACATCACCGTGTTCCCGGAACTTGGGATTGCCGGTGGCGCGTGCTCGGGCAACGGCATCCTGTTCGACATCTCAGATCCACTGAACCCGACGCGTATCGACGAGGTCATCGACGAGGGCTTCGCCTACTGGCACTCGGCAACGTTCAATAATGACGGCACCAAGCTGATCTTCACCGACGAGTGGGGTGGTGGCGGCCGGCCACGCTGCCGCGCCTACGACAAGATGAATTGGGGCGCGGATGCCATCTACGACATTGTCGATGGTCAGCTCGAGTACCGCGGCACCTTCAAGTTGCCGGCGCCACAGGTCGAGCAGGAAAACTGCGTGGCACACAACGGTTCCATCATTCCGGTCCCGGGACGCGACATCTTCGTCCAGGCCTGGTATCAGGGCGGTATCTCGCTGATCGACTTCACCGACTCTGCCAACCCGGTTGAGATTGGCTACTTCGATCGTGGACCCATCGACGGGGAGCAAATGGTCGTCGGCGGTTTCTGGTCGACCTACTGGTACCGCGGCCGGATTTACGGTACCGAGATTGTCCGTGGACTGGACGTATTGGCGCTCACCCCCAGCGAATACCTGTCCGAGAACGAGATTGCTGCGGCCGTGATGGCCAACCAGGGCGAACGTTTCAACCCGCAGCAGCAGTTTCAGATTACCTGGCCGGCGGATCCGGTTGTGGCCCGGGCGTATATCGATCAGCTCGTGCGTGACGATGCTTTGTCGGGATCCTTAGTGGCCGAGCTGGCCGCGGCACTGGAACAGGCTGAGAGCGGCGCTCGCGACAAGAGGCTGGCGCGTGAACTGAAATCACTGGCGAAGGCCCTGAAAAAAGAAGGCGGTGACGGCGTTACGGCCAAGCGTCGGGCCGGACTGGCCGAGACTTTGCGTGGGATTGCGGCGGGGTTGCGATAAAGAACTCCAAAACTGCGACACACAGTTGCTTGACATACCCAGATTGGGTACTAAAATACCCAATTTGGGTATGTATTTGATTTGAAATGCCATTCACTGCACCAAACGCTCCAAACACAAGCACTGCGCAGGCTCGGCGGTCGTCGCTGGCTGACGCATTATTTACGTCCACGCAGCAGCGCGTACTGGCACCGCTGTTCGGTCAGCCTGGCAAATCCTTCTTTGTTACCCAAATTATGGAGCTGGCCAATTCCGGGCGGGGTGCCGTACAAAGGGAGCTGGAACGATTACTGGCCGGTGGTCTGGTGACTGTAACAATGATGGGTACACAGAAGCATTATCAGGCAAATCCTGATTCTCCCCTGTTCAACGAGCTGTGCGGCATGATCCAGAAGACCGTTGGTTTGGCCGAGCCGATACGTGAGGCACTTGAGTCGATGAAAGAGGACGTAGACCTTGCTTTGATATTCGGATCCGTGGCGAAAGCTACCGACTCGTCGTCGAGCGATATTGACGTTCTTATCGTCGCCGAGGGTATAACGCTCGAAGCTGCCTACGCAGCTTTAATACCGGTTGAGGAGATGCTGGTGCGGAGGATTAGCCCGAAGTTATACGCGCCTGATGAATTTCGGAATCGCCGCGACGAAGGAAACGCATTTCTTGAACGAGTTTTGGACGGCCCTGTGATTGTGCTGATCGGCTCGCTCGATGGGGCATGACAATCTCGACAATCTGGTAAAAACCCGGCAATTGCAGGTCGGCGAAGTAACGGTCACCGAAATACAAAAACTGATCGCGCGTGGTCTCAAGAAGCTAAAGGACTGCAAGAGGGAAGACTTAGATCCAGAATCTCGATTCGATCTCGTATACAGCGCGGGACACGTATTGTCTCTCGCAGCACTAAGGCACACCGGGTATCGATCCGAGAGCCGCTACATCGTGTTTCAATGTACGCAACATACAATTGGACTCGAGCCAGCGCACTGGCGCGTATTGGATGATGCGCACAGGGTCCGCAACATTGCAGAATATGAAGGTGACATCATCATCGACGAACAGCTTATTGCTGCGATGATACGTGTTGTCGACATTGTCGCGGAGCGCGTGCAATAATTATACGTCTATATTGACATTAACGGCAATATAACCGCATAATTATACATGTTCACCGACACCCAGATACGGGAAGTCTTTCATTTCTGTTTTCTCGACAGGCTTTTAAAACTGTCGGACCCCGGCCTGTACATCCTCAAGGGTGGGGTGAACCTGCGCTTCTTTTTCTCAAGTCCTCGGTACTCCGAGGATATGGATATCGACGTATTGGCCGGTAGTGTCCACACATTAAAGAAAAACGGCTACAAGATTCTTAACGACGGTGCATTTCAGCGCAGCCTGCGATCATTTGGTGTTGCAGACATTGAAATCAACGATCCAGCCAAGGCTAAACAGACCGAAACAACGCAGCGATTCCGTTGTGTATTGATCACTCCCGCCGGTCATAGATTGCCAACCAAAGTGGAATTTTCCCGGCGCAACGAGTCCGGCGACGGTGAGTCTGAATCGGCACTTGTGGATGCGGAGATTGCACGTGCCTACCGAAAACTTGCCTTTCGATGTCCTCACTACACCGGCGGTGCCGCCATTGTTCAAAAATTACGGGCGCTCGTCGGCCGGTCGGTGACACAGGCGCGCGATGTATTCGACCTCGCCATCCTGTTTCGAGGAGGCCACCGGCCACCCGCAGGATGGTCGAAATTACTGGCAGACGCAGACGGTGCGACGGCGATTGATTGCCTGATGAGTCTCACCTGGGAAGATTACGAGGGACAGGTAGTGGAGTTTCTGGATTTGAATAGTCGAGCAGAGTACGGCGATGAGCGTGCCTGGGTGCTGTTGCAAAACGATGTGCTCAGTCAAATAGAAGCCAATGCTTGATCTGTTCAACACCGACGATTTCGTGATTTTCACGACACGCGCGTATGCGAGCCACGTCGGTGTGTCGATGTCGGCGGCCACAAAACGGCTGGTGCGACTGTCGGATAAGAAGCTTCTTACTCGAGTTACAAAAGGTATCTGGGCAAACAGCAGTCATCCGTATTTTCATCCGCTGTCCTGCGTTCCGTATTTGCTGGATAAAGAGCAGGGCTATGTTTCATTTTTGACGGCGTTGCATTTACACGGTGTGATCTCCCAAATCCCAAAAACAATCCAAGTCGCGACCACCGGTCGTGCACGATCACTCGATTCGCCGGTTGGCCGCTTCGAGTTTTTCCAGATCAAGCCGGAACTCATGAAGCAGGGGGCAGACTGGAGTGAGACGCGATTGCCGTATCTCATCGCCAATCCGGAAAAAGCATTGCTCGATACACTGTATCTTTCCACACGCAAGAGCCGACGATTTGCGCGTCTGCCTGAGCTTGATGTGGAACAGTCAGGGTTTCGTGCTTCTGAGTTTGATCGTCTTCTTGTCCAATCGGCGATTCCGACGCGAGTATTGTCGGCGATGCGTTCACGATGGGCGGCAATTCAGTGAGGCAACGGCAGCCCTACCTTTCCAAATCCCGCCTCCTCTCCGCCTGGCAGTGCCCGAAGAAACTGCACCTGGAGAAACATCATCCTGAGTTAGGTGAGGTGTCTTCCCAAACCGAATCCCTGTTCGCCACCGGCAACCAGGTCGGCGCCATTGCGCAACAGCTTTACGGCACGGCTGACTCGGTTGAGATCGCCTTCGATTTCAAAACAATGCTTGCCGAGACAAAGCGACTTATCGACGGCGGCGCCGATTTCCCGATCTTCGAGGCCACGTTCCGACATGAGGGCGTGCTCGTCCGTGTCGATGTGCTGATTCCCAACGGCCAGGGAGAGAACAAGGGCTGGCACCTGATCGAGGTTAAGGCCTCAACCTCGGTCAAGGATTACCATGTGCTTGATTGTGCGATTCAGGATTGGGTGCTGCGTCATTCGGGAATCAATGTCCTTTCAATATCGCTGGCACACATCAACAATCAGTTCGTGTATGCCGGTGACGAGAACTACGAAGGACTGCTGATTCAAAACGACCTGACCGAAAAGGTCCGCAAGCTGGAGCCGGCTGTTATCGATCTTATCGCGACGGCGCGTGAGGCAGTGACGGGCCCGATGCCATCGGTCCCGGTAGGTGCTCAATGCACCAGGCCGTACGACTGCCAGTTCCAATCGCATTGCTGGCCGACCGATACCGAATATCCCATCTTAGGGTTAGGCGGTAGCCGGGCGAAACTCGGTGACTTCGTCGCACTGGGCTTGCACGATATTCGCGACGTTTCTGTCGGGGATCTGAGCGCGGTCTACGTGCCCTTGGGGCAAACGCAGCAGCGGATTCATCGCGTGACCGTGTCCGGTGAACCCGAGGTGATCGCCGGTGCCAGCGAGATCCTGGAGGCGTTGGCGTATCCGCGTTACTACCTGGATTTCGAGACGATAGGGCCTGCAGTACCGATCTGGGCCGGGACGCGACCGTACGCGGCGGTTCCCATTCAGTGGTCGTGCCATATCGAAGAGAAGGGCGGCGATCTCCGCCACGAGGAGTTTCTGGATTTGTCCGGCGAGCCGCCGATGCGGGCACTGGCTGAAAAGTTGCTCGAGTGTCTGGGAGACAGTGGGCCGGTGCTGATGTACACGAGTTACGAGAAGGGCGTGATCAAAGCCTTGATCGAGATGTTTCCAGACCTGGCCGAGCCCTTGCAGATGATAATTGATCGCCTCTGGGACCTGCATCCGGTCGTCAAAGATCATTACTATCACCCGAAGATGCTGGGTTCCTGGTCGATCAAGGCGGTGCTGCCCTGCATCGCGCCACACATGAATTATGCCGAACTCGAGGGGATCAACGAGGGAATGGCGGCGTCGGACGGGTATCTCGAAGCCATCGACCCTGGGACCGACCACGTGAGGAAGGCGGAACTCGAAGAGCAGCTGTTACGTTACTGCAAGTTCGACACTGAGGCGATGGTGGAAATAGTGCGGTTCTTTAGCGCGTAATTCGCACGATCACCTCAACTGGCTGTCCTTGCTGCCACGGCGGTTGTACCCGCTAACAATCTTCGTTTTCGCATCCTGCTCCGATTGGCAAGCAACACACAGACGCACGCCACGGATAGCCTCGCGGCGGGCAGCGGGAATGGGTTTGTTACATTCCTCGCAGTTGCCCAGGCTCTCGCCACTGGGTAACTGGTCGCGGGCGCGTTTGACCGCGTCTTCGACAGTCGCATCGATCTGATCCTGTACCGCTCCGTCTTTCGCGAATCCGCCGGCCATTGAAAACTACCGTAATCGCCAGATCGCGTAGAACGGCCACAAGAGCTTGGGAATCCGGGTATCGGTTGAGCCTGTCATGTGCTGTATTCTATTCCCTTACAACCAGTACAGCATAAAACTGCTCAGCCCCACCGCGGCGAGTCCCGTCATCAGGAATCCCACGAGCGTGCCGATCGGCAGCGTTCTTTGCAGGCGGACGCGAATGACCAGGACAATCGCGACTACTCCGAAT
Organism: Pseudomonadota bacterium; assembly: GCA_022563255.1. GTDB lineage: Bacteria > Pseudomonadota > Gammaproteobacteria > Steroidobacterales > Woeseiaceae > UBA1847. The sequence continues at coordinate 128,460 of JADFNS010000005.1, read as the reverse complement.
ATCCCGGCAATCTTGCCGGCGAATGCGCCCCACCAGGCCCAGGGTACGAGACCGAAGAGCAGCAGTATTTCCGATGCATCGACCGTAACCGCCGTCGCTATTCCGATCACTGCGATCCCGATCGTCGCAAATGTTGCGGCGAGCCACGCCGACCATCGGGCAAAGGCCACATCGACAGGCTGGCGCTTGTCGATGCGCCGGCCGATCGCTGCCAGTGAAAGATAAAGGAATGCGAACACCGATATGATGATGCTGATTCCGCCCCACGCCGCAGGACCTGCGAGTGCTTTCTTGTCTTCGATAGCGATCAACCCCAGGCGCGTCGCAATCCCGGTCGTGTACAGGGGTACGTAAAACTCCGGCGCTTCCATTTCGTCGACACAACTTAAGTCGGGTTCGGCCGTCGGATCGTCGTAAAACAAATTCAGCAGGTCGCCGCCACATTCAACGGATCGCAATGGTCCGTGGCCGGCGAAAGGGAACTCGACGTAGGTGCCGTTGGAGAATCCCGGCAGGATCGCTTTCGCCAGCGGTGGCGGTGTAATCGGATCCATTTCTCCCGCAACGATTAACGCCGGTATATCGGTGCTGACCGGTGTGTATTCTGCGGAGTCCCTGGGGTGTATGCCCAGGTCGTAACAGAGCTGCGCGGCCTTTCTATCAAGTTCAGCCGTGCCAAGCGCGGTGCTGAGAACTGGATACGCTTCGCGGTCCGAGGCGCCTGACCTGATTTGCGCGTCCCGGTAACCATCCAGGCAAAATATTGCGTCGTACATGCCCTGGCTGAAGTCGCCTGAACCGCCGCCGCCGAGTTGCGCCAGTGCCTTGAAAAAAGTCTCGTCGCGACTTTCCACGATATCAGCCCATGCGTAAATCAGGCCGGGCAGTCCCGGGTAATTGTCCTGTTCGTAGAACATGATGAATGGCAGGAAACCCACAATGTCCTGAAAAAACCGTGCCTGGCCCGACGGGTAAAGTTCGGTGTCTTTCACATCGACGACAATCGGATCGTCGATGACTGACTTGACTGCGCTTCGAATCCGCTCGCCGAGATCCGGGTACTCTTTCGCGCAGGCCGGATCGGCCTGACACAAGGCATCTAATTTTTTAAGGTCGCGGTCGTACCACTTCACGATTTGCCAGTAGTCAGCGTTGTCGCCCGCGTTGAGAGGGACGATAGAGTCCAGAACGATCGCCCGAATGCCATCGGGATCTTCTTTGATATAGGCCTGGCCCAGAATCGTACCGTAGGAGATGCCCCAGACATTCCATTGGTCGAGACCCAGTGCCCGCCGGAAGGCATGCACGTCCCGCGCGTTTTCGATGGTGCTGTAACCGCTTAGGTCAACGCCTGCGGCCAGTGCATTGGTTGCGCAGTCAGCAGTTGCGGTAATCGCCGCCTCCTGCCGCTTGACGTATGTTTCAACGTCGAATTTTTCGGGGCTGCGCGAAGCGTAGTTGAGACAGAAATCACCCGAGTGGCCTATGCCACGTTGTTCGAGAATGTACAAATCGCGGTGCTTGAGAATTCTGTGATCCTTGAAGCGTTTAACGTAATAGATGGCGTGTGCACCGGGGCCGCCGGTCAGGTAAATGACCGGATCGTCGCGTTTGCCGGGAGCCAGACCTGAGTCGTCCTCGTCCTCGTCTTCCGCTTCGTCGTCCCAGGTCGAGTTCAGTTTGATGAAGTGCAGCTCGATGAATCTGGAGTTCGGGTCCTCACGATTCTCGGGTACCTGCAGTAGGCCGCATTCAATATCGCCGGGCTCATAGTCGATGTCGCCCTTGAAAGGGCAGACCAGCGTATCGATGCGAAACGAGTCACGCGCGAAGTGGTCAATCGTTGGTTCAACGTCGGTTGTCTGCGCCTGTGCGAGTCCCGTCAGCGCAAGTGCGGCGCTCAAGCAGAACAGTCGGTTCGAAAAAGCAGTTCTCAAGATATTTCTCCTCGAATTCCTCTCGACAGCTGAGCAAGTACGGGGCAACCGCAGGCCAGAGTCTTGGTATGATTCATTGATTCTGCTTACGGCGTAGATGAAAGGCAACTTGAATAAGCACATCGCCAGAAAAATTGCTGACGCGCTGACCTGGGCGCGGGTCGTGAGTGTTGTGCCGATCACGGTGCTGGCCTGGTATGAGCTCAGGTGGTGGGTATTCGCGTTCTATATTGCTGCTGCGCTGACCGATTTCTTCGACGGCGTGTTCGCGCGTCGCGCTGCGCCACCGGCAACCGATCTGGATTTTGACGGTCTCGCGGATTTGCTGTTTACGATCATGACCGTGCTCTGGTTGTGGTTGCTCTTTCCGGGTTTTCTCGCGAAGTACTGGCTGCCGTACATTCCGCTGGTCGTGTTACTCGAAATTTACATGACCTCGGCGCGGATACGCTATCCGCACGTGACCGTGCCGCATCTGGAATTTGGCCGCAAGTCGATGGCGCTGTTCTTTTTCCTGCTACCGGTTTTGATCGTCTGGGGCGATGTGCCCTGGTTTGTCCACCTCGTGTTAATTGTTGGCACCGCTTCCAAGATTCAGCTTACCTGGGTTATTGTCGGCAGGGTCAAACTCGACGCTACCTGAACGGGATTGGTTCATGAATATTTTGAAATCGATTTATATCAGCACGTACATGATGGCGGCAACTGCAATCACCGTGATTGCGGCCCGCGAACTGTGGAATTCTCACGACTACGTCACTTGGGGTGGCGTCCTGCTTGTGACGGCCCCGTTCGTGTTGGTGCTCAGTTGGATAATGATTGCGAAAACGACCGCCAGGACCAGCGCGCGCTTTCCCGTGTTAAATGCCTTGGGTATTTTGGGCGTCGGGCTTTCGATCTGGGGCTACGTTCAAGGCGCCGGCGTCACTGCACCCGTTCTCGCGTTGGTCGGCTGGGTCGGTTTTCTGGGTTACGCCTATTGGTATTCCAGCTTTAACGATCGCGGCAGCAGTCAACTCACCGTTGGCAACAAACTGCCGGACTTTGAGCTTAAAGACACGGGCGGTAACGTGCTTACTTGTGCATCTCTAACGGACAAGCCGACAATCTGGATTTTCTATCGTGGCAACTGGTGTCCGCTTTGCATGGCGCAAATCAAGGAGATTGTGAGTCAGTACAAAGAGCTGCAGGAAATGGGCGTCCGTATTGCGTTGATTTCTCCGCAGCCGCATAAATTCACGCAAAGTCTGGCCAGAAAATTCGATGTGCCTTTCGATTTCCTGACTGACGAAGGCAATCGTGCCGCCCGCATCCTGGGAATAGACAGTCCGAACGGCATACCGATGGGGATGCAGGCGCTGGGCTATGACAGTGAAACCGTATTGCCGACGGTGATCATCACCGACGTGGGTGGACAAATTCTCTGGGCGCACGAAACCGACAACTACCGGGTTCGTCCGGATCCCGACGTTTACCTGGCGGTGCTGCGCGAACACGGAATTGAGGCGACTGTTCCCTGATTAAACGCGTTCGTGCGGATACGGAAAATTGACCGGTGGCGCCAAATCATCCTCGACCCAAGATCGAATACCGGCGTCGCACATGGCGTATCCCCAGTTGATCAATCGTCGCTGCGTGGTCTCGTCCTTGGCTGCCAGATCCGTTTTAATGTCGGCGAGTTGCTGCGTCCTTTCGTAGGGGCAATCCAGCTTGTCTGCCGCAGGGTAGTCATTGATGTCGCCGCGAATGCTCCAGTAAGCGCCGAACTTTTCCTGCGATGCCAGTGTCGCGATCAGTACTCGTTTACGCAATGAGCGCACCTGGTTGTCGATCGTCTCCAGGACGCGATAGCTCTGGCGTGCCCAATCCCAGGAGATTTTTTTCTGCGCCTTGTAGTCGCCGCCGGCGTCGCTGACGATCACGGTTTGAAAATGCCTGAACACGGTTTCCAGCCCCAGGTTGTCATACACGCCGCCGTCTGCAAGCGCGGGTCGGGTAGTGTACGGCGGTTTTTGCAAATCGTATCCGCTGCCCGGCGTGTACTGCGATTCGTCGTACTGGAATCGGGCCGGCGACAAAAACGGCGGGAATGCCGATGACGCACCGACCACCGCGGCCATGGAATCCGTCGGGTTTCGTATTTCTCCGACGCGCACGTCGCGAATATGGGGCTTCGAAAATCGCCACAATGCTCCGGACTGCAGGTTCGTCGCATTGATGACGAATCGCGGCGAGTCCGGCAGGTCCTGCAACGTTTTCTTACCGTAAAGTCGTTGGTTGTAAATTCTGACGACGCCCTTGTTTACCGTGCTGACCAAAGCAGACCAAACGACGAACCAGGGGGACACAGTCGTTTGACTGGCGAAGTTCTCAACCGGTGCCACTACCTGTTCGCGAAAGCGTTCCAGCAGACCTGCGTCGTCAACCTTCAGGTCATCCCATGCGACACCTAGAACGCCCGCCACGATCGAGCCGCCCGAAACGGACGAGACCCGTTGCAAAGTACCGATGGGACCGTGTTTGCCGGTGCGATCCGCTGTGCCCAGATAACCAAGTTCAGCGAGTCGCCACAAAACGCCGAGATGGAACAACATGGCGCGGTAGCCACCACCGCTAAGGCACAAACCGATTCCCTGCGCGGGTGAATCACCGCCGGGCGCTGTTAAACTGACCGGTGATACTTCTTCGTGTGCCATAGCGAGTGATATACCATATGCCACCAAAGGAGTCTTTATGAAATATCGCCACGTCGGCAAGGCAGGGATTCAAGTCAGTGAGTTGTCATTCGGCTCCTGGATTACGTTTCACAATCAGGCCGATGTTGACGCAACGGTTACGATGATGTCGGCGGCGTATGATGCTGGCGTCAATTTCTTCGATAACGCGGAAACTTATGCAGCCGGCAAATCCGAAGAAGTCATGGGCGCGGCGCTCAAGAAGCTGGGTTGGCGTCGCGGCAGCTACTTGATCTCAACCAAGTTGTACTGGGGATTGAACGAAGGTCCTAACGAACAGAATACCCTCAATCGAAAATACCTGATCGAAGCGATTGACGGTTCGTTAAAGCGTCTCGGCATGGATTATGTGGATTTGCTCTATTGCCACCGTGCGGATCCATCCACGCCGATCGAAGAAACGGTCTGGGCGATGCACAACATCATTGAACGAGGCAAGGCGTTGTACTGGGGCACATCCGAGTGGGAGGCTGCGGACATCTTAAGCGCGATCGAGATCGCCGAGCGCCACCACTTGCACAAGCCGATTGTCGAACAGCCGGTTTACAACCTGTTTGAACAACATCGAATGGGACCGGTTTACAAACCGGTCTACGAAGATTGCGGCTACGGCGCGACGACCTGGAGTCCGTTGGCCTCTGGCTTGTTAACCGGCAAGTACAAGGACGGTATCCCGAGCGACAGTCGCGGTGCACTCAAAGGATTCGGCTGGCTTCAGGATCAGCTGACCGATGCAGAAAAACTGGCAAAGGTTGCAGCCCTGGAACCGTTGGCCAGCGACATGGGCGCCACACTTGCGCAGTTTTCTTTAGCCTGGTGTCTGCAGAATCCTTACGTGAGCACGGTCATGACCGGTGCCAGTCGAATAGAACAGGTGCATGAGAATATGAAAGCGATAGAATTCGCGGACAGCTTTACACCCGACATCATGCAGGAGATCGAGCGGATTCTCGGCGTAAAGGCGGACTAGCGCTATCGGTAAAATATGTGATTGCCGATCCGCGCCGTTCGCTTGCGGGGTCTTTTCCAGGGAACTCGGATGCTGGTGCTATGGTAGAAAAGCGCGCGGCCAGTCGGGTCTGGTGGCGGATCGATCAACAGTTCTGCTGCGATGACGCGTGCCCGTATCCAACTATCATGATCCGTCGGGCGGTCGCTTTTTCCGTCGCACCACCACGAAAACTGACATGGTGGCTGTTCGCCGCCCTGATAAACGACTGCGCACGGCGTCGCCGGGAATTGCTCGCTTTGGGCGCGGTTCAGTATCGTCCACCCGACGGCGATCATGCCCCTGCGGTTCTCTCCGCGCGCTTCCCAATACAGGGCGAGAGCCAGGCAGCGATGTTCAGTCTCCAGACTCTTGCCGTGAGCTTCGTCAGCTTGTAACGAGGTCAACAGGCAAAACATGATTGGTAGTATCATGTGTTTGAGCATCTGGCCATTTTCCAGTGCTTGCGCTGAACACGCACTTAATAGTCACTGGAAATGTGAATGCCGTCACACTAACAGAGCGATTCCAGTTGTTAACCTTATATTATGAAATACGAAATTCAATCCGAGGTGAAGTTATGTTAATTTTTTCAGGCAAGCGCATATGTATTTTGGCCATTTCAGTTTGTTTAATCGGTATCCCGTTGGCACAACCGGCCACTGCGTCGGTCATATCCACAGAGCAAGCTATCGAGCTGGACGAACGGCAGAGTCGGATAGATAACATTAGCGAAATATTCGCCAGGGATGCAGTACATAACACCCTGGTTCGTTTCGGCGTAGAGCCGGCAGATGCTGTCGCGCGCGTCGATGCGTTAACAAATGCCGAATTGCTGACATTGGAACAGCAGTTGCAGAGTCTGCCCGCGGGCGGAACTGGAATTGTCGAGGTCGTCGGAATTGTTGCGATCGTGCTGATCATTCTTGAACTACTGCACATAACGAACTTCTTCGCAGAATTCTAGACTGCTGGCATGCTGACGAGGCGGCTTCGGCACTGTACGGTTGTTGCCGGTCTCGTATGTCTTTCGGCGTGCGCGACCGATGTCCGCCTGACAACGACTGCGGTCGAACTCAAGGATACGCCGTTCTACGCACAGGTCACCGATCAGTGCGGGCCGTCGGCGCTCGCGACGATTCTGCAGGTATCCGGCGTAGCGGTTACTCCCGAGGTTCTGAAATCGCGTGTCTATATTCCCGGCCGGGAAGGCAGCCTGCAGATCGAACTGCTTGCCGCGACACGCGGCTATCGGCGCATCCCGTACCGGGTTGATCCGCTTACGACGGCACTGGTGGCCGAGCTGCGAAGCGGTCGTCCTGTGCTCGTGCTGCAAAATCTCGGGCGCAAATCGTCGCCAATCTGGCACTATGCAGTGGTCGTGGGCTATCTGCCCAAAGAGAATCAATTTGTATTGCGCTCTGGCGACCAGGCACGACACCTCATGCGTGTTTCGCGGTTTACTCGCACCTGGGCACGGGCAGGGTTTTGGGGTGTCGTGGCATTGCAGCCCGGCGAATTGCCGGCGTTGCCCGTTGCCAAAAAATACATTCGGTCGGTTGCCGGGCTGGAGGCTATCGGCGACGCTGAGAGTGCCATCGCCGGATACGATGCGGCAACGCATCGTTGGCCGCAGGAATCACTGGCTTGGTTCGGTCTTGGCAACGCGTATTACGCGCAAGAAAATCTGGACGCCGCAGAAGACGCGTACAAGACAGCGCTGACGATAAAACCGGACTACTCCGCCGCGCTCAATAATCTCTCCCAGGTGCAGGCCGACCGAGGGTGCTACGCGCAAGCGTCGGCCACACTCGATATCGCACTGGCAAGCGTAGAGCCGAACTCACCAATGCACGAAATTCTTGAATCCTCGCTGTCAGGGCTTGCGAAACAAGAACGTAAATCGATCTGTATTGCCAGTTACTGACCGTCGTCCCACTTCGTACTCGAGTTCGTCATCCGCACGGAAGTGCAGGTCCGAGTAGTCAACGAACTCAAAGCCCTGATCCAGCGCCTCTTTTATGACCAGCACCGGATCGATGCGTCTGCGGTTTTCGTTGTCGGCTGCTTCCATGTGACGTCGCGTATGGTCAATGACGCCGTAGAGCCCGCCGTGCTTTAGCGCTTTGAACACCTCGCGGTTGATCGTGGCTCTCGAGTCCGGGTCGAAGTTGTGCAGGTTGCGAAAGGTGACGACCATGTCCAGTCCGGAGACCCCGAAATCGAAGTTGTCGAGCACGTAGATTCTGCGTTCCTGATCCCGGCGCAGGTTGTCCGTGGTATCGAGCAGCACGACTTGTTCAAATCCCGCTTCTCCCAGAATTGTATCGCGCGTCCGGCCCGCGCCGAGCGCAACATAAAGTTGCCCATTATCGGCAAGAACCGGCGCCAGCACACGCGTGTACCAGCCACCGCCCGGTAGCAACTCCAGTACGCGCATGTCGTTGGTCATGCCAAAGAATTTCAATGTCTGCAACGGTTTGCGGTTCCGATCTCGCTCGCGGTCCGCTTCCGGGCGTGCTTCCTCGGCCAGCGCGGCCGTCACTTTTGCGTCGATTTCGCCGGCCGCGTGCGTGTAGCTGGCAACAAACAACAAAACGAAGGCTAATAATACTTTCACGGGGATCATCCTTTGTGGGCAGAGAATATTCAGATTGAATTGAAGCCTATCAGGTTCCACCGAACGTGTACTATTTCCGGTCACTGTCCCGCATGGATTTGCACTGATGTCTTACCGAGTTGTTCTTGCGGGCGTCAAGTTCTATGTCTGCCGACAGTCGATGGAATACAACGGGGTTGAAAAAAGCGAGCTGGCGGGGCCAGCCAAGGTCGCCTTATCCGCGATGACTATGCTGAACGTTCTGCAATTGGACGGTTACGCGTTGCTGCGATAGCGTCGGTGTGTTCATGCGAATAGCCGTGTAAACGCTCCTGGGTTGGTCAGCGCCACGAAAGCCACTCCGCTCAAAGCGCCGCAAAGGTGTGCATCGTGATTGATGCGGCCTTTGTTTTGCACGGATGCCCAATAGGAATAAGCGACATAGCCGATTGCGAACACGAATGCCGGAATCGGAACCGGTATTGGCATGATCATCAGCGTCGTAGTCGGAAAATACACGATGTAAGCGAACAGCACCGCCGAGATTGCGCCCGACGCACCTAAGGAGGCGTAGCCCGGATTATTCCTGTGCTTATACAGGGTGCAACTGTGGCTGACCACGAGTCCGAAGAAGTACAGGATCAGAAATGGTGCCGTGCCGAGAAACCGTTCCAGCGGGAACGCGAAGAAATAAAACGTGAACATGTTGAACAGCAGGTGACCGACGTCTGCGTGCACAAAGCCGCTCAGAATTATGGTGCTGTACTGGCGTTTTCGCGAAAAATAATAGGGCCGGAACAGGCACATGTCGATGATGCGCGGCATCTGATAAAGGCCCAGCAAGCTGATGCCGACAGTGAGTGCCATGATAAGCGGTGCTGCAATTTGTCCGTTTGAAAACATTACTGGTAACCGCGTGCCTGAAGTTTGAATAAATGCGCGTACTGTCCATCTTCTGCCAGCAAGCTCTCGTGAGTGCCGCGCTCGAGGATTTTTCCCTGATGGATGACGACGATATGTTCGGCAGCCCGAACGGTGGAAAAGCGGTGCGAAATTAGAATCGTCATTTTCTTGCCGCTGGCCTTGCGGAAGTGTTCGAACACCTCCGCTTCCGCCGCCGCGTCCATGGCCGCTGTTGGTTCATCGAGTACCAGAATATCGGCTTCGCTGCGCATAAACGCTCGCGACAACGCGATTTTCTGCCACTGGCCGCCCGAGAGTTCGCGTCCGCCTTTGAACCAGCGTCCCAGTTGAGTGTTGTAGCCGTCGGGCATTTCCTCAATGAACGGCGCTGCCAGGCCGGTCTTGGCTGCCACCTTCCAACGTTCCGCGTCGTCGATGTAGCGAACGTCGCCCGCGCCGATGTTTTCGCCAACCGTAAACTGGTAACGGCCAAAGTCCTGGAAGATTACGCCCACGCGTCGCCGCAATGCTTCAACGTCCCATTCCTGCAGGTCCAGGCCGTCGAGTAATATACGACCCTCCGTCGGGTCGTACAGGCGCGTCAGCAATTTGATCAGCGTTGTCTTGCCGGAGCCGTTCTCGCCGACCAGCGCGAGGCTCTCTCCGGGTTTGATCTGCAGGCTGATGCCATTCAACGCCTTGTCCCTGGCGCCGGCATAGGTGAACGATACGTTTTCAAACTCAAGACCGCGTTCGGGGTGCGGGCCATGCTCGGCCTTGCCGGGCCGAATGGGTACGGGTTGTTCGAGATACTCATACAGGTTTGACAGATAAAGATTATCTTCGTACATGCCGCTGATCGAGCTGAGGATGGCGGCGACGGCCGACTGTCCCTGTCGAAATAGCACCAGGTACATGGTCATCGCGCCCAGCGTGATGATGCCAGCAACGGCAGTCACCACGATCCAGCCGTACGCGCCATAAAGGGCGGCCGTCGATACCAGGCCCAGCATGAAGCCCCAGGTATCGCGACGAATCGTCAGCTTGCGATCTTCGACAAACAATTTTTCGAAAATATCGCGATAACGCTGCAACAGCCGCGGCCCGAGCTGGAATAACTTGACTTCTTTCACGCCATCTTCGCGCGCGATCACCGTTTCCAGATACATCTGCATGCGGGTCTCTGGAGATCGCCAGCGGAACAGGCGAAACGCATCGCCGGAGAACTTCGCTTCTGCAAAAAAGGATGGCATGCCGGCAGCGACTAGAATGACAACGGCCCAGGGAGAGAACGCAAACAGCAAAATCGAATAGCTGGTAAGGGAAATTGCGTTTTGCACCAGACCGAAAGTACGGATCACCAAACTCAAGGGTCTGCTCGATGCCTCGCGCCGCGCTTGTGTCAGTTTGTCGTAAAACTCCGAATCCTCGAACTGCGCGAGCTCAAGTGTCAGCGCTTTTTCGAGAATCATAACATTGACGCGCTGGCCCAGCAGGCCGCGCAGCAGCGACTGGCTTGCGGATATGCCGCGTTGACTGGCCGCGACCGCAATGACGACCAATCCCTCAAGACCCACCAGCATCAACACGCCGCGCGTATCGGGGTTTTCAACCTGGCTGGCGTGGACGACGCCATCGACGATGAGCTGGCCGACGTAGGCGATGACGGCAGGTAACACGCCGCTGATCAAGGTCAGCAATGCGAGCGTGACGGTCAGCGGCCGGCTGGTGGTCCATACGAGTTCGAGTGCGCGCCGGCTGTAGCCGAACACGCCGAGGGCGCGTTGCAGGAAACCGCTGGGTAATTTGTTAGTGTCGGCCATGGCCGCCTAGAATACTTCAAATGCAAGGAGTTGATATGAAGTTCACGACAGCGATATCAAGCCTGTGGTGCCTCCTCTTGATTTGTGCGGGATGCACGAATTCTGCGACGGACGTCGAGGATCTCACGGCGACGCTGCATGAATTTCTAGGCAGTGCTGGCGAGGAGTCGGCGCACGAACGATTCTGGGCAGACGACCTGGTTTATACGTCGTCGGATGGCACGCGCTTCGGCAAGGCCGAAATCATGGCCGGGTTCGAGCAGGATGAGTCATCTGATGAGGCACCCGACACTTCGTATTCCGGTGTCGAGGTTGATGTTCGCGTCTATGGCGATACTGCCGTCGTAACATTTAAACTGGTTGGCACACCGGCCGATGGTTCCGGTCAAAAGGAGTACTTTAATACCGGCACGTTTCTGAAACACAAGGGCATCTGGCAGGTGGTTGCCTGGCAAGCGACGAAAATCCCGTCCGCTAACGAGTAGGTCACGTATAATTGCCGATCCATGAGTAGCTTTTTCTCCGAACTTAAGCGGCGCAACGTCTTTCGCGTTGCGGCAGCCTATCTTGTCGGTGGCTGGATACTGCTGCAGATCGCGGATGCTCTTTTTCCAGCCCTTATATTTGCCAGACTGGACGACGCGATTCGTTGTCGGTCTGGTTGCTCTGGGATTTCCCATCGCGTTGATCTTGGCGTGGGCATTCGAGGTTACGCCTGACGGTGTTAAGCGGGACTCGGGTGCCGCCAGTGTGGCGGTGGAAAACTCAAGCGCGAAGCGACTGGATATCGCGACACTGGTTGGTGTCAGTATCGTGATAGTCATCGTTGGTTTGCAATCATTCGGCGGCTCGGCGGAGCGCGTTCCGACTATTGCGCCGATGGAAGAGGCGGCTAAATCCGCGCCGTACTGCTGCCGCACATAAAAAAGGCGAGGCCCGAAGACCTCGCCTTTTGATACTGCTACATAACGCTACTAGAGCGGTACGATGTTCTCTGCCTGAGGACCTTTCTGTCCCTCAGTCACAGTGAACTCGACCTTCTGGCCTTCGGCCAGAGTCTTGAATCCGCTGCCGGTAATATTGCTGAAGTGAGCGAATACGTCGGGACCCGACTCCTGCTCAATAAAACCGAAGCCTTTCGCTTCGTTGAACCATTTAACCGTTCCAGTTGTTGTTTCAGACATTTTCTATTCCTAATTAATCAAAAGTGTATGGCCTTGTAACCAAGACCGTTGGCAAGAATTGACGCTTGAACTTATGAAAATCAGGACGAGGTACGGAACTTCGAAATGGTGTACATAAATATCAGCCGATCGTTCTAGCTGGCCGCAGTATATCGCCGGTAAGGCTTATGTCAATGAATAAACGCAAGCTTTTCAGGGTGATAAGTCCGGTAAATTCGCCATAAAACGGCTGAAAACGCCTAACTCAGCAGTTTTCGACGGAATCGGCCTGATCGGGTGGTCGGGTGCTTTATCGGCTGTGAGATCGAATTTCGATGCTAGAATCCGGCCTCTTTTCGTCAAAAGGCAGTCGTCGATGCACAGGTTTTTCCTAAGTACGGTAGTTTTGGTGGCGCTGGCAGGGTGTTCCCGGGAGCAACAGGCTGAAGATCCGTATCTTTGGCTGGAAGACGTTGAGGGTGAACGGGCCCTGGCCTGGGTGGAGCAACAAAATACAGCGTCGCTCGGCTACCTCGAGAATTTGCCGACATTCGAGCCGATGGCCAGGCGCAATCTCGAAATCTACGATTCCGACGAGCGCATTGCGATGCCCAATCTCATGGGCGACTACGTCTACAACTACTGGAGAGACGCCGGCAACAAGCGCGGTTTATGGCGTCGAACGTCATTGGACGAATACGTCGCTGGCGACGCCGACTGGGAGATCGTTCTGGACCTGGACGCCCTGGCGACGGCAGAGGACGAAGACTGGGTGTGGAAAGGCGCTTCCTGCTTGCGCCCGGAATACCGGAAATGCTTGCTGCGGCTGTCACGCGGCGGCGCTGACGCGGTGGTTGTCCGTGAATTCGATACTGAAACCCGGGAGTTCGTCGAAGACGGGTTCTTTGTTGCGGAATTCAAGACGCGCGTTAGCTGGATCGATGCAGATACCGTGTTTATTGGCAGCGACTTTGGCCCAGGCAGCCTGACAGATTCCGGCTATCCGCGAACGGCCCGGCTCTGGAATCGTGGTGATCCGATCGCTGAGGCAAAGGAAGTATTCGCCGGTGAAAAGCAAGACGTTGCCGTGACGGTTTATCGTGAGTGGGACGGCGACAGCGCCTACGATGTCGTGCATCGTACGCCCACGTTCTTCACGGCCGAACGCTTCATGTACGCTGCAGACGGCAATCACAAGAAGATCGATATACCAGACGATGCAACGTTTTACGGATTGATGAACGGGCAGATGCTGCTCGAAATCAAGAGTTCGTGGAAGCCCGCGGATATCGAATACATCCAGGGAACCTTGATGTCGATCGATTTCGACGCCTTCATGGGTGGCAGCCGTGAGTTCGACGTCATTTTCGTACCAACGGCTCACAGCGCGATCAAAAGCGACAGCATCCTGAACACGCGCGACTATCTGATCGTGAACATACTTGAAGACGTCACGGGAAAATTGATGCGCTTCGAGTTTATTGATGGTGAGTGGCTTGGTATCGACATTGAGACCGAGGCGCTCGGTAGTATCAGCCTGATCGCTGCGTCCGAAGACTCGAACGTGTTCTTCTTCAATTACGAAGGATTCCTGAGGCCCGATACGCTGTTCGTTGCGAACGACGGTGGTGCAACGACAGCGGCGTTGTTTTCCCTGCCCGATTATTTCGATACCGACGGCATGAGCGTTGAGCAGCGTTTCGTGATGAGCAAAGATGGCACGCAGATACCGTATTTTCTCGTTACGCCGAAAAACTTCGTGGCCGACGGCAACGCGCCGACTCTGTTGTACGGCTATGGCGGATTTCAGATCAGTATTACGCCCAGGTACAGCGCGACCGTGGGGCACGCCTGGCTGGAGCGCGGCGGCGTGTACGCTGTGGCAAACATTCGTGGCGGTGGCGAATACGGTCCGCGTTGGCATCAGGCCGCCCTAAAGGATAAACGTCAAAATGCTTATGACGACATGATCGCGATTGCAGAAGACCTGATCGCCAGCGGTGTGACAAGTGCCGAGCATCTGGGCGTACGCGGTCGTTCCAACGGTGGGCTCCTGACGGGTGTCATGTTGACTCAGCGTCCGGACCTTTGGCGGGCCATTGTGGTTCAGGTTCCTTTGCTCGATATGAAGCGCTTCAATCACCTGCTCGCAGGCGCATCCTGGATGGGCGAGTACGGCAACCCGGATACGGACGACTGGGATTACATTTCGCAGTACTCGCCGTATCACAACATCAGGGAGGACGTAAATTACCCGAAGGCGTTCTTCGCAACGTCGACTCGTGATGATCGCGTGCATCCCGCGCACGCCCGCAAGATGGTCGCGCGTATGAGCGAAATGGGGCACGATCTGTACTATTACGAGAATACCGTTGGTGGCCACGCCGGTGCATCGGACAATACGCAGGTCGCAAAACTGGAATCGCTGTTCTATAGCTACTTGTGGGATCAGCTGGGAAGCGAATAACGCCGGAGGGTTACGCAATGCTCACACTTCATCACCTGGAACACTCGCGGTCGCAGCGCATTCTCTGGTTGCTTGAGGAGTTGGGCGTTGAGTATGCAATAGAGAAATATTCGCGCGATACCGAGACCAGCCTCGCACCCAAAGAACTCGAGGCGGTTCATCCGCTGGGAAAGTCGCCGGTGATCACCGACGGTGACATGACGGTCGCGGAGTCGGGCGCAATTATCGAATACCTGGTTGCTAAATACGGTGACGGTCGCCTGGTACCGCCGGACGATACGCCTGAGCGGATGGCCTACACGTATTGGCTGCATTATGCCGAAGGCACGTTCGCACCGTTGATGCTGCTGTCCGTTGTCATGATGAAAATCGAAAATGCGCCGGTACCGTTCTTTATTAAACCGGTCACCCGACGCATCGTGCAGATGGTTCGCTCCGGGTATTTGGGAGATACGACAAAACGCAATCTTGATTTCATGGAGTTGTCCCTCGATGCGTCGACCTGGTTTTGTGGCGACGAGCTGACTGCGGCGGACATGCAGATGAGTTTCGCAGTTGAGGCTGCCGCGGCGCGTGCCAATCTCGGGGAGGACTACCCGAATCTTGCCGCCTTCCTCGATAGAATACACGCGTTACCTGCGTATCGAATCGCTCTTGAGAAGGGGGGGCCCTACGAACTCATGGGCGCCAGCACGAAGAAGTAGACAGTGATGAAATGGCAGGCGCTGCCGATCAGTACGAAGATATGAAATGTTGCGTGCCCGAAAGGCAGCTTGCTGATGCTATAGAACAAAGCGCCGACCGTGTATGAAACGCCGCCCGCCAGCAACCAGAGCAGTCCTTCGCCGGAGAAGTTTTCGATCAACGGTTTGATCGCAAACACGATGACCCAGCCCATGAAAACATACATTGCTGTAGAGATTTTGTCGTACCGCCCGGTATAAAAAAGTTTCAGCAGTATTCCGATCGCCGCCATCGACCAGCTAATTGCGAAAATGACCCACCCGGTTTTACCCTGCAGTATGAGCAGGGAAAAGGGCGTGTAGGTACCTGCTATCAACACATAAATCATCGCATGATCGACCGTGCGTAACCGGGCACGAAAGGCATCGTCTGTGGTGCTGTGATAGACAGTTGAGGAGGCGTACAACGCTATCAGGCTGAGTGCAAAAACCGAGACGCTGACAAGTTCCAGTGCACCGCTCGCCCTGAAACAGAGCAGGAAAAGGCCTGAGATACTGAGCACCAACCCCAGGGCGTGGGAAAGAACGTTGATTCGCTCCTCCACAGGCGAATACCTGCCGCGTTTATACGCACTCGTCACAAGAGTTTTTTCCTGACGTATTTCACGTAGATGATCAGCGACGCGGCCAATCCGATTCCGCAGATGGCGGCGGTTGCGCCTGAGAAACTCATGACACTCATCGTCAGCCAGTGGCGCAGGATTGAGATCGTCTTTATCCTTCGTAATATCCAGCCCGAACTGAGGCACCAATGAAATTGCAAATCAACCGTTCGGCATCGATCATCGTGATGTTACCAACGTCGTAGGATGGCGCAATTTCGACCAAATCCATGCCGAGCACGCGGCCCTTGTTGATCAGACCGTGGACCAATGCTCGTATTTGCAGCCAGTCGAGGCCGCCCGGAGTTTGAGCAATGACTGCCGGCATGATGGTCGGGTCGAGGCCGTCCGCATCGATAGTAAGGTAATAAGGGCCACCGTCCGGAATGCGGTTTAGAACCTCTGCCATGCCGATATCGTGCATCTCGTAAGCGTCGATTATTTGGGCCCCGTACTCGAGTGCGTCTTCCACTTCGCCAGCACGCGCGCTGCCAATACCGCGCATGCCGATCTGTACAATCTCCTTTATCCAGGGCATCTCCGCGGCTCGCCTGATTGGGCTTGAGTAACCCTCGGTTTCACCATTGACTTCGTGGCGCCAGTCCAGATGCGCATCGACATGCACGAGCGTGATCGGGACGCCGAAGACCTCGAGTGCACGCATGACTGGAATCGGGACGCCGTGATCGCCGCCCAATGTAATCAAGACAGTATTGGCAGAGAAGATTTTTCGCGCGGCTTGCTCTGCGCGGCGGTAGTGCTCCTTGTGATCGGTTTGGTCCGCTGTGACGTTACCGCAGTCGACGATCTTGACGTCACGCCCATCGAGGAGATATCCGCCGAGGTCCCAGTCGAAGTGGTTTCGGGTATAGGCTATAAAAGATTCGTCGGGTGACTGTCGAATGGCGTTCGGCGCCTTGCTCTGGTCGTTTGCTTCGGCAGACGCTTCGTAAGGCATGCCATAAGGAATGCCCAGAATGGCAATGTCCGCGTCAAGATTGTCGAGATCCGCCACGAACGGAAAACCGAGAAAAGTATCGGCCGTTGTCCCCGGCGGCTCGATCAATGCGCTGGTCATTCTTTCCTGGCCCCCTGCCGATCCCGCTTCACGATAAATTGCACAATAACAAAAGTCGTCACAGGACGTCGGCAAGCAGTTTCACTTCCATCGCGACGAATGTTGCCAGCAAAATACGGTTGAAGGTGGTGGCGGAAATCATTCCGCCCATGGATATGCCAACTCGGGTAAAAAACAAGGTTGGAAGCAACGCGATCGCGCTGACCAGCAGTCGTTCCGGGGTAAACAAACCCGTAGCAACGGACGTACTGAACTGAGCAACGGAAAATATCAGGAACGCGGACGTAACGAGCAGCGCATAGCCTTCGGGGCTGATGTTGCGGTCATGAAAATACGGCGCGACCACATGTGCAGACATGCCGGTTGCACCCTGTAGCGTACCTGCTGTCAGTCCGAAAACTATGGCGGCCTTGCCGCGAGACCGGAACAGCTGTCGAAACAGGTCTCCCAGAACGTACTGGATCAGGTAAAGCGCAAGCCAGCCGGCCAGTAAAAGTTTCAGCCAACGATCATCGACGCGCGCGAGAAATACGGTGCCGAGGATTCCGCCAATGAATCCCGCAAGCAGGAATCGGTAGTGCTCGCGAAGCAGTGAGAAAAAGCGACGATGTCTGGCGACCAACCACATGTTCGCCGCCAATCCTGGAATAATCATCAGGATGACGGCTTCCTCGACCGAGGTGATCATCGCGATAGCGGGCACGGCGAATATGGGTAGCCCAATTCCGGTCATTCCCTTGAACAATGCGCCTAACGATATGGCGAGCAAGACGGCTGCGATCAGCCACGTATTGATTAAACCAGGGTCCACCCGATTCCTCCTTGGCATTGATTGCCGGTGCTATTATGAACCGCAATTCCACTCCCGGCATGAGGATATCCAATGAGCGCCGACAACACTTCTGCAGTGATCATTAGCAACACCGAGACCATTCCCGGTCGTACGATCGTCGAATTCTACGGCGTTGTCACGGGCAATACCGTGCGCGCGAAACACATCGGCCGGGACATCATGGCCGGCCTCAAAAATATTGTCGGCGGGGAGCTCAAGGGCTACACCGAGTTGTTGCAGGACTCCCGCCAAGAGGCAACCGATCGCATGGTCGAACAGGCAAAATCGATGGGCGCGAATGCGGTCGTCAATATTCGATTCGCCACGAGTTCAATCGCTCAAGGCGCGGCCGAGCTGTTCGCGTACGGTACGGCCGTCAGAGTCGAATGACATGGACGACTATATTGGAATATTGGACCTGTTCTTTAACATCGGTCTGCCACTCGTCCTGTTGATGGTCGCGTATTTCATAGGCAGTTACATAGAAAAAAAGCACTTCAGGAGCATTCGGCGACGTGAGGCCGATGCGCTGGGGTTTCCGGTGGTCTCGTTTAATACGATGCCCGATGACTGGAACGTCAGTTCGTCAGATATGGTTACGGGCAGTATCGTCATTTCCCTCGACTATTTTAAACGCGTCATCGCCGGCCTCAAAGGTTTGGTCGGTGGTCGCATCAAGACCTATGAGCCACTGCTTGATCGCGCACGTCGCGAGGCGATGTTGCGCATGATCGCGTCGGCGCGTTCACAGGGATATGACGCCATATTCAATGTGCGCCTTGAGACCTCGCGACTCGCAAACGCGACACGCAATGGCACAGGCATTGCGGGTGTCGAGATGCTTGCTTTCGGTACTGCGGTCAAGTTTGCGAGCAGGTTTGCCAGTTCGCGATGAGGTTCGTCGCCAGGCAGCCGCGCGAGGGCATCAATGTTAGCGAGACGCACCCGCTGGCCGAAGCCGGAGTTTTGATTGTTGGACTAACGGCGATTTTTGTCGGCATCGCGCTGGTGCTGATTTTCCTGGTTGAAGTGTCGCTGTATTTCGTATCAGCCGAGAAGGAAGCCGCGATATTTGCCAGTTGGATGCCTGAGGATCTGATCACGGTGTCTACCGAGGACGAGCGCCTGGAGGCAACGCAGGCGCTGGTTAATCGGCTGGTCGTGCACTGGCTGGACACGCCTTACAATTTCCGCGTCGTCATTGAGGATTCTGAGCTTGCCAATGCCATGGCATTGCCTGGTGGCCTGATCGTTGTGACACAGGGGCTGTTAGATCAGGTTGAGTCTGAAAACGAACTCGCTTTTGTACTTGGCCACGAGCTGGGTCACTTCCGGAATCGAGATCAGCTTCGCGCCCTGGGTCGCGTTGTTGCGTTGTCGCTGTTTTTCACCGCCGTTATGGGCAGCGACGTTGCCGGCATCGGAATCAAGGCTGCGGATTTGACATTGCGCGGCTTCAGTCGGAAGCAGGAATCGAAGGCCGACGCGTTCGGGTTGGCCATCGTGAACGCCGAGTACGGCCACGTCAGTGAGGCCTGGCGTTTGTTCGAGCGTTGGGGGATCCGAGACGACTCGATGTCGGGTTTTATCGCCTATTTTTCGACGCATCCCGACACCGGCGACCGCATCTGGAAACTGCAGGTCCTGGCCGAGACGAATGCCTGGCGGCTGGACGGGGTGAGCACACCGCTGCGGTGGTAAAAGACGCCCTGTCAGCCCGTATCCGGTTGCTGGATTTGACAATATTAGGTAAAAAATACAGATACTTAGCTTGTAATCCTTCCCTATCGTGTCAGAATGTTTCGCTGACATGACGAATCCGTCCGACAGCGCATCTTCACCGGAAATTCGACACCGCAGGCCACGCGCGGGAGAGCGAACGCGGGGTGCCGTTGATGCCTTGCAGACCAAAATTGCAGTTGGCATGCAGCATCTCGATACGCACACTTACCTCGACCAGTTACAGTCGATAATCGAAGATCTGCCCGACGCAATGGGCGTCGATTCTGCGTTTATCGCATTGATCAGCGAGGACGGCAGCCAGATCGAAACCGTGTTGTCGTCGCGCACCGGCTTTGCGCGCTGCAAGCCGGAACTTCTGCAGAACGAAAAACTCGAAGATTGGCCGTGGCTCAGCGGGCGTCTGGGTCGTTTGCGGGTTATCGAAGTCGCGGACACGGTCAAAGGTTCGAAGTCGACCCGCGAGGAGTTCGGACGCCTTAACGAAATCCACATTGGTGCCATGTTAATCATCGGCATCTCCGTGAACAGCGAGGTCGCCGGGTTCCTTGGCGTTGCGAATGAACGCGCGGTCGAAAGCTGGGATGCAAATCTGCATCTCCTGATAAAATTGTTTGGTTCGTCGCTGGCGGCAGGACTCGAACGCGTTCACGACAAGAATGTTCTCCTTGAGCTACGCGAGCGAAATTTGCTGGTCGCGATGACCGCGAACGACGGCATCTGGGATTTCAACGGGGACACCAAACGTATCAGTCTATCGCGCCGCTGGAAGGTCATGCTCGGTTATGACGCCGATGAAGAAGACGTGACGCTGGACTGGTACAAGCTGGTGCATCCCGATGACATGGCGCGAGTACAGTCACTGATGCGTGAGCATCTTGAAGGCAAGACGGAATTTTTCGAGTCCGTGCACCGCATGAAGCATCAAAACGGAGAATGGCGCTGGATGCAAAGTCGTGCGAAGTCGGTACTGGACGACAATGGCCGATTGTTGCGACTGCTGGGCGCCGAAGTCGATATCACCGAGCGTAAAATATACGAAGACGCGCTGTTTCGAGAGAAGGAAAGCGCGCAAATTACGCTGCAGTCGATTGGTGACGGCGTGATCACAACCGATGCGAATTGCATCGTTGAGTACGTGAACCCGGTTGCGGAGGAACTGACGGGCTGGAAAGTCGATGATGCGAGCGGGCGTCCTGTCGACGAAATATTCCGTGGCTTCCACGAGGAGACTTGCGAGCCACTCGAAAATCCGTTGGCAGTTTCCATTCGTCGTGATCGAGCGATCAAATCGGTACGTCCGACATTGCTGATTCGTCGCGATGGCAATGAACTTTACATCGAAAGTACGGCGTCACCGATTCGTGACGGCAAAGGCATTGTGACCGGCGGCGTACTTGTTTTCCATGATGTCAGCGAATCTCGCGAGCTGCATCGTCGTCTGAGTTACCACGCCAGTCACGACATTTTGACAGGATTGGTGAATCGTCGCGAACTGGAAAATCGCCTGGAGCGTGCGCTCAAAAGCGCGCGAGCCAAGGAAACCCGTTACGCATTACTGTACCTCGATCTTGATCAGTTCAAGATAGTGAACGATTCCTGCGGTCACAGTGCGGGCGATGCACTTCTCGGCCAGCTGGGTGCGTTGCTGAAGTCAAAGATTCGCTGGCGCGACACGCTGGCGCGCCTCGGAGGTGACGAGTTTGGCGTACTGCTGGAGAGTTGCAGCCTGGATGAAGCCATGAATACTGCGGAAACGCTGCGCTTGGCGATCAGCGAGTACAAGTTCATTTGGGAAGGGCGCAATTTCCGTCTTGGCGTGAGTATCGGTGTCGTTCCGATCACGGCCGAGAGCGAAAATGTTGCCGGGTTGTTAAGCGCTGCGGACAGCGCCTGTTCTGCAGCCAAAGAGGCGGGTCGCAATCGTATTCACAGTTTTCAGGAAAACGATATCGACCTTATGCGCCGGCGTCGCGAAATGCAGTGGGCCGCGCGCATCAACAACGCGCTCGAAGAGGATCGTTTCGAGCTGTACCGGCAGACCATCATGCCGCTGCAGGTCGAAGAAGAGGGCGCTCATTACGAGATTTTGTTGCGCATGCGTGACGAGAACGGCGGCATTATTTCGCCGGGACTTTTTATTGAGGCGGCGGAGCGTTATGGAATCACGCCCGAAATTGATCGTTGGGTGATACGCAGCGCGTTTCGTTGGCTGGTATCAGAGGCGGACGAGCGCGAGCGCCTGACGCTTTGTTCGATCAATTTGTCGGGTCAGAGCCTGGGTGACGAGAAATTCCTGCCGTTCGTCGTGGATCAGTTCCGGATGAGCGGACTCGATGCGTCAAAAATATGCTTCGAGATAACCGAGACCGCGGCGATTGCGAGCTACGCGCAGGCGAACCGCTTCATCAATGCGCTGAAGGAACTTGGGTGCAAATTTGCGCTGGATGACTTTGGTACGGGACTGTCATCGTTCGGCTATCTCAAGCATTTCCCCGTCGACTTTCTAAAAATTGACGGCAGCTTCGTCAAGGAAATCCTGCACGATCCCATCGATCGCGAAATGGTTCGGTCTATTAACGAAATCGGCCACCTGACAGGCAAGAAAACCATTGCGGAATTTGCCGAGAATGAGGAGATCATCACGATGCTCCGCGGCATGGGCGTCGACTATGCCCAGGGTTACGGAGTATCGGAGCCGAAGAGCGTCAGGCACGCCATTGCCTAGTCAATTCTGAACAGCATCGCCAGCGGCGAACGCCGCAGCAACCGTATCCGCAAGTACGGCAAATTGTACTTACATCAACCAGCCATGGCCGGGTCCGATCATGCTCATGATCATCGGAATGGACATCAGCGTGTTTGAGCGTGAGGCCATGAACGCAATTTTCTTTGCTGTCGCGACTTCGTCGGTTGTGGCTTCGACCATGCCGAGTACTTTTTTCTGATTTGGCCAGATCAGGACCCAGACATTGAACAGCATGATCGTGCCCAGCCAGGCGCCAATACCGATCGTCGTCGCATATACGTTGGGTGTGTCGCCCAGTAGTCCGAGCGTGAAGGCCTGGTGCAGCATCCCCTGAAGATGCAGGAACGTGACGCCCGTCAGCCAGGTAGCCAATGCTGCCCAACGGAACCACAACAGCGCGCGGGGCGCAATGTACTTCGCGATACCTGCGCCACCCGGGCCGCCTTCGTCGCTGAGCGCGTCGCCAAGCGCCGGCACTTGTATGAAATTAAAGTAGTAGAGCAGCCCAATCCAGGTGATGCCCGACAGGACATGTAGCCAGATGACGAGAGACTTCAGCTGCGATCCGGCTACCATGTGTTCGCCGGGCAGAAAAAACAGGATGACTGCTGCCAGTGCGACACCAGCGATGATCGTGCCGCCAACGCTCTTCAAGGGATTCATTGTTTGCTTCTCCGGAATTTTATGATTTTTTGATGCTCGGGTGCCGCGTATTATAAAGATTGCTGGGGCGAAATGAGAATAATTCGTAACTCATTGATGCAGATAGACGATTTGGGCGGTCGACAGCGTGCTAATAACGCTACAATTGCGGCTGCCAGGAGAAACGATCATGCGAATCATTGTTGGCCTGCTGTCCCTGCTGATGCTGACCGGTTGTACGGCCTATCTTATCGGGGGTAGCGCGCCCAAACCCGAGCCTGCTGCTGCACAGAATTGCGACCAGGACGAATCCTGCGACAGGGGTCAGTAGTCAGATTGTTGTAGAATACGAAGCAGACCCCATATCACGAAATTCTCGAATCACAGGAATACCCAAGTGGACGTCAATAGCCGCATCGAAGAACAGCTTAAATCGCACGACATCTTGCTCTATATGAAGGGCACTCCGGATTTCCCGCAGTGCGGTTTTTCGGGTCAGACGGTGGCCGCACTCAATGCCATCGGCAAGCCTTACTCGACCATCAATATTTTTGAGGACGAAGAGATTCGCGAAGGACTGAAAGTCTATTCAAACTGGCCGACGTTCCCGCAACTCTATGTCAAAGGCGAGTTGATCGGCGGCTGCGACATTGTGATGGAGATGTACGAGTCAGGCGAGTTGAAGACCCTGCTCGATGCTTAGCGCCCTTAGGCACGACGCTCGATCGAGCATCCGGTTCCCGGCCAGATCTCACCGGCCATTGCGCCAATAAGCGGCGAGGCTGTCGCGGGCGGATGCCCGAATGCGCGTAAGGCGCGCTCTTACGGTTGCGGTGGCGCGTGTCGTCGCGCTTCCTCGAAGATGTCCCGGTACCGGTTCACGACCTCGCAAAACAAATCGGCCGTTATTTCGGCGTCATAGGACGCCGAGTGTGCCTGCGTTTCATCCCAGCCCAGGCCCGCGGCAATCGCTGCGCGAGCCAATACCGTCTGTCCAAACGCGATCCCGCATGCTGTTGCTGTATCGAAGCAGCTGAACGGGTGAAACGGATTGCGCTTGATCGAGGTGCGCTCAACTGCCGCATTCAGAAAACTCAGATCGAAATGTGCGTTGTGGCCGACCAGTATGGCGCGGCTGCAGTGATTTTCGCCCACTGACCGTCGTATTTCGCGAAAAATACGCTGCAGGGCATCCCGTTCGTCAATGGCCGGACGCAAGGGATGGTGGGGGTCAATACCGTTAACGGCCAGAGATGCTTCTTCCAGATTGGCGCCCTCAAACGGTTTGACGTGATAGCGGATGGTCTCGCAGCGTTGCAGCAACCCTTCATCGTCGAGTTTGAGCAACACGGCCGCGATTTCGAGCAGTGCATCGGTTTTTGCATTGAATCCGCCCGTTTCGACATCGACGACGACGGGCAGGAAACCGCGAAAGCGGTTTGCCATTACAACTTGATCATTCACGGGGAGTCATTCGCTTGAGCGTCTTCTTTGAACAGGTTTTCGTCGAGGATGACGCTCATCGTGTAGCGAACGCCAAAGCCGGTGAACTTTGAGCCAATGTGGCCAAGTCCGTCGTCATTGTCCCCCGCGCTGAGGTCCATGTGAACCCAGGGCGTATCATTTTCGACAAATTCAGACAAAAAACTGGCCGCCAGAATGTGGTCACCGTCATTTTTTGGTGAGCATTGCATGATGTCAGCGGTATCGCTTCGCAAAGCCTCCATGAATTCCTTGCCGATCGGAAACGGCCAGACGCGTTCGCCACAATTTTGCCCAACGCGTTTTAGTCGCGGATGCAGTTCAGCCCGGTTGGTGAACACACCGGAATAGCGGTTGGTAATCGCACTGACGCAGGTGCCGGTCAATGTCGCGTAGTCGAAGATGATGCCGGGCTTTTCGCGGCTCGCCAGGACCAGGGCATCCGCAAGCGCCATGCGACCTTCCGCATCGGTGTGGATAGTCTGAATGGTCTTGCCGTTCGCCGCAGTAATGACGTCCTGCGATTTGTAGGCCTTGGGTCCCGTGCGATTTTCCGTGATCGCCAGCCAGCAATCGACGGCGATCGGCAACTTCATCTCGGTTATCGCCAACAGCGTGCCAAGGGCGACGGCGCTGCCTTGCATGTCGCCATGCATGTCGAGCATCGGCAGGAACGGCTTCAGGTTCGTGCCGCCGGTATCGAAAATAATGCCCTTGCCAACCAGGCTCAGGTCAGCCCGTGTATTTTTTGTACCCGGCCGATAGCGCAGCCGGACGATGCTCGCGCTGTCATTGTCATTGCCCTGCGCCACGGCGAGAAATGCGCCAGCGCCGAGTTTGGCCAGTTCCGCGGTGCCGAAGCGTTTGTGCGCCCAGCCTTTTGCTTTCGCCAGGTCGCGGGCCAGATCGGCATAGCGGGCGGCGTCGAGCTTGTTCGGCGGCTGGGTCGTAAGCCAGCGAGCGAGATTGTTGCCCAAGGCCTCGGCCTGGGTTCTCGCGGTATCTACGCGCCCATCGACGCCGATGAGCCGGATGCTTTTGATCTTCGCTGGCGAAGATTTGCTTTTGTAAGACGGCAGCTCGAATGCCGCGGCGAGGGCCGCTGCAAGAATGTTGTTGCAGATGACCGCCTGCCGGCCGCCATCGAAGCCCACGACGCAGATGCCTAGACAACCTGCTTTCTGAGTGCATGCCGCCGCCACCAGTTGTCGTCCGAGCGTCAATTGCTCAAAGGCGCTCGCATCTTTGGGGAGCGTGCCTGCGACGACCAAAGTTTGCTTTTTGTTGCCCAGGCGGGAGATAAACGCGGGTGTTGAATCCGTGGCAGATTGACGCCACACGCGATGCATCTTGGCGCCCTGTGGAATTTTGCGAAACTCGGCAGCACTGGGCTTGGCCGGCAGTATCAACAGCAACTGATCGGTTGCCTCCAGCGATCTGGCTTCGATTCGACCAAGCGATTGATAGATACGAATATTCTGAAAATCAGGCAGGTTCATTCTTCACCCTTTTTTTGACCGCGATGAGCTTGACCCAAACCGCTCAAAGCTTGAAAATGCTGGCCGCAGGAGCAATTGCACAGTCCGGTTCTATGGAGCGCCGATCCTAGCAGGACACCCCAGGTAATTCACGCGATCGACCGGGCATTTGCCGGCGGTCGCCCGACGGACAGAATATGAGCAAGTACAATCCTTTCGACGACATCGATCCGATCGAGACCACAGAATGGCTGGAGTCGATCGATTCAGTGCTGCGGCAGCATGGCCCGGAGCGGGCGCACTTCCTGCTCAATCAAATGATCGATTTTGCGCGCCGTTCGGGAGCGTACCTGCCTTACAGTCCGAACACGGCTTACCTGAATACGATTTCCAAAGCCCGCCAGCCGGAGTATCCGGGCGATCGCTCTCTGGAGCGCCGCATTGAGGCCTATATTCGCTGGAATGCAATGGCGATGGTTGTGCAGGCGAATCGAAAGAGCACCGAGTACGGCGGCCATATCTCCAGCTACGCGTCGTCGGCCACTTTGTACGAGGTCGGATTCAATCACTTCTGGCGTGCGGATTCAAAGGCGCAAGGCGGCGACATGGTGTTTATGCAGGGACACTCGGCGCCGGGCATTTATGCGCGGGCTTACCTCGAGGGTCGCCTCGACGAAGGGCAGCTGAATCGATTTCGCCAGGAAGTTGGCGGCGGTGGTTTGTCTTCCTATCCGCATCCGTGGCTGATGCCGGATTTCTGGCAATTTCCGACTGTGTCGATGGGTCTCGGCCCGATGATGGCGATCTACCAGGCACGCTTCATGCGCTACATGGAGAACCGCGGGCTGGTGGCGCCCAGCGATCGCAAAGTCTGGACGTTCCTCGGTGACGGCGAAATGGACGAACCCGAGTCGATGGGTGCGATCACGATGCCGGTGCGCGAAGGCCTCGACAATCTCATTTTTGTCGTCAACTGCAACCTGCAGCGCCTGGACGGGCCCGTGCGCGGCAATGGCAAGATCATCCAGGAACTCGAAGCGGCGTTTGGCGGAGCTGGCTGGAATGTCATCAAAGTTGTCTGGGGCGGTCGTTGGGACCCGCTGCTCGCTGCAGACACCAGCGGCAAACTGCGTCAGGTCATGGAAGAAACTGTTGACGGGGAGTACCAGAAGATCAAGTCGCGCGATGGCGCGTACGTGCGCGAGCACTTTTTCGGCAAGCATCCGGATACGGCCAAGATGGTCGCGAATATGTCAGACGATGATATCTGGCGTCTGAATCGCGGCGGTCACGATTCGGAAAAGGTTTACGCGGCCTACGACGCGGCGATGCGCCACGAAGGCCAGCCGACGATCATCCTGGCGAAGACCGTCAAAGGCTTTGGCATGGGTGCCGCGGGGGAAGGGCAGAACACGGCGCATCAGCAGAAGAAGCTCGACATCGACGAACTCAAAGAATTTCGTGATCGCTTCAATATTCCAGTATCGGACAAAGACATTGAGGATGTGCCGTACTACAAGCCGGAAGCGGACAGCGCGGAGCTGGAATACATGCTTGAGCGTCGTCGCGCGCTGGGCGGTTTCCTGCCAGCACGCCGTCAGAAATCGACGTCACTCAAAGTTCCGGCGCTCGAGACGTTCAAGACGCAGCTTGACGGCACTGGCGAACGCGAAGCATCCACGACGATGGCGTTCGTTCGTATTCTGACCGCGTTGACACGGGACAAACAGATCGGCAAGCACATTGTTCCGATCGTGCCCGACGAGGCGCGTACGTTCGGCATGGAAGGGATGTTCCGTCAGATCGGCATCTATTCGTCAAAGGGTCAGCTCTACGAACCCCAGGACGCCGGTGAGCTGATGTATTACCGCGAGGACAAGAAAGGCCAGATCCTCGAGGAAGGCATCAATGAAGCCGGCGCCTTTTGTTCGTGGGCGGCCGCAGGCACGGCCTACTCGAACCACAATGTGCCGATGATACCGTTTTATATCTATTACTCGATGTTTGGTTTCCAGCGTATCGGCGATTTCATCTGGGCCGGCGGCGATCAGCAATCGCGCGGATTCTTGATCGGTGGCACTGCCGGGCGCACCACCCTGGCCGGCGAGGGCCTGCAGCATCAGGACGGGCACAGCCTGATGAGCGCCGCCACGATCCCGAACTGCGTGTCTTACGATCCGACCTATGCCTACGAACTGGCCGTCATCATTCAGGATGGTCTGCGGCGCATGATGGCTGAGCAGGAAAACATTTTTTATTACATCACCTGCATGAACGAGAACTACCGGCATCCGCCGATGCCGGCTGGCGTCGAAGACGGCATCCTGCGTGGCATGTATTTGTTGCAGGTTGGCGGTCAGGGGAAGATCCGCGCGCAACTGATGGGTTCGGGCACAATCTTGCGTGAGGTGCTCGGGGCAGCCGAATTGCTCATCAAGGACTTTGGTATCCCGACGGACGTCTGGTCGGTCACGAGCTTCAACGAATTGCGCCGTGACGCGCTTGACGTTGAGCGCTGGAATCAGTTGCATCCCGACCAGGAGCAGAAGAAGTGCTACATCGAGCGGTGTTTCGGTGATCGACCGGGTCCGTACATTGCGGCGACGGACTATATGAAGATTATTCCTGACCAGATTCAACGCTGGGTTCCGGGTCGCTTTATCTCGCTGGGCACGGACGGCTACGGTCGCAGCGATGCGCGCAAGGCATTGCGTCGACATTTCGAAATCGACAAACGCTACGTGGCGGTAACCGCGCTCAAAGCGCTCGCTGACGATGGCGTGCTGGATCAAAAGAGCGTCGCGCAGGCGATAGAGAAGTACGGCATCGATCCGGATCGTCCGAATCCGGCGACGTTGTAAGCGGCCGGGGAGCGCGAGCATGTCGAATACGATCAACATAGTCATTCCCGATCTCGGTGATTTCGAAAACGTGGAAGTCATCGAAGTGCTGGTAAAGAAAGGGGATGCCGTCGAGCGTGAAGACGGATTGATTACGATCGAAACGGACAAGGCGTCAATTGATATTCCGTCGCCGGAGAATGGAGTTATCGAAGCGTTGACGGTCAGCGTCGGCGATACCGTGTCGACAGGCGATGTGATTGGCCAGTTGTCCATGCTCGTGGGCGACACCGTGGTCATTACTCCGGCGCTCGCATCTAAGCCGAGTGGCGAAACGACCGTGATGGTCGCCGCCGAGGATAAAGCGCCGAAATCGGGTGGGAAGCAGACGCTGGTCGTACCAGACCTTGGTGATTTCGACAGTGTTGACGTCATCGAAGTGCATATTTCGGTCGGCGATACGATCGAAATCGAAGATCCGTTGGTGACGATCGAGACCGACAAGGCGGCGATGGACGTACCCGCAGTTGTGGCGGGCACTATCGACGAAGTGCTTGTCAAGACCGGCGATAAAGTATCGGAGGGCAGCTCGCTCGCCATCGTCAACGCGGTTGCCAAGGCGCCGCCGCCCAAGAAAGAGAGCAAACCGGCGCCGAAATCCGTCCAGCCGCAAGCGGCGCCGCATTCGTCTCCCGCCATCGATGAAACGGGATTTTCGAAAGCGCATGCCAGTCCGTCGGTGAGAAAGCTCGCGCGCGAACTTGGGGTTGATCTCGTACTGGTCGCGGGTAAGGGCGAGAAAAGTCGAATTCTGCACGACGACGTCAAGGCGTTCGTCAAGGCGATCATCACGGGGCAGGCCACGGCGTCGGCTGGCGCAGGTTTGCCGCAGACGCCGAGTGTTGACTTTTCGAAGTTTGGTGAGATCGATATTCAGCCACTTACGCGCATACAGAAGATTTCCGGGTCCCGACTGCAGGCGAGTTGGGTCAATCTTCCGCATGTCACGCAGCATGACCTGGCGGACATCACTAAACTGGAGAAGAAACGTCAGGGTTTGAAGGGTCCGGCGAAAGAGCGCGGCATTTCGCTGACTCCGTTGGCGTTTATATTGAAGGCCTGCGTCGCTGCACTGGCGGAATTTCCGACCGTAAATTCTTCGTTGTCTGACGATGGCGAAAACCTGGTGTTCAAGAAATACTGTCACCTGGGGTTCGCAGCGGATACACCACAGGGGCTGGTCGTGCCGGTGATTCGCGACGCGGACAAGAAGGACATCTACGAACTGGCGGTCGAGCTGGCGACACTGTCGGCGCTGGCTCGTGACGGAAAACTGAAGCTGCCGCAGATGCAGGGTGCGACGTTCACGATTTCCAGTTTGGGCGGCATCGGTGGCACATGGTTTACGCCGATCATCAACGCTCCCGAGGTCGCGATACTGGGCGTCTCGCGTTCAGTGATGCAGCCCGTATGGAATGGTGAAAAGTTTGCGCCGCGGTTGATGTTGCCGTTGTCTTTTTCGTATGACCATCGTGTCATCGACGGCGCGACAGCCGTTCGGTTCACGACGTTCCTCGGTCAGGCGCTGGCCGATGTTGATGCACTGCTCAAGGCGATCCCATAGTGCCGGGCACGGTCAAGCTGGTCGTTATCGGATCGGGGCCTGGAGGCTACACCGCGGCATTCCGGGCTGCGGATCTCGGTCTCGAGGTCGTGTTGGTCGAACGCTCGCCGAACCTTGGCGGTGTTTGCCTGAATGTCGGTTGTATTCCGTCGAAGGCCCTGCTGCACGCCGCGAAAGTCATCGATGATGCGGCAGCGATGGCCGAACACGGAGTGATATTCGGTAAGCCGAACATCGACGTGAAGAAGCTCAGCGACTGGAAGAATCGGGTCGTCAACAAACTCACTGTTGGTCTTGCGACCATGGCGAAGCAACGCAAGGTTCGCGTCGTTACCGGTGTCGCAAAATTTTCGTCGGCGAATCAGTTGCGCCTCAATACTGGCGAAACCATCGATTTCGAGATGTGCATCATTGCCGCAGGATCGGAACCTGCGGTGTTGCCGGGGCTTCCGGACGATCCGCGGATCGTGGATTCAACCGGCGCCCTGGAACTGACCTCGATTCCCAAGCGCCTGCTGGTGGTTGGCGGCGGCATCATCGGACTCGAAATGGCCTGCGTCTACAGCGCGTTGGGCAGCGATGTCAGCGTCGTCGAACTCACCGACTTGTTGATGCCAGAAACCGATCCGGACTTGCTGCGACCGTTTATGAAAATCGTCAAGCAACGCTACGAGGCGATCATGGTGTCCACCAAGGTCACGGGAATGCGGGCCACGGTGCCGGGTATCGCCGTCAGCTTCGAAGGCGACAAGGCGCCGTCGGTGGGGTTTTACGATCTCGTTTTGATCGCGGTTGGGCGGCGCGCGAACGGCGATACGCTGGACGTCGAAAAAGCAGGCGTCAAGGTCGATGCGCACGGCATTATCGCCGTCAACAATCAGATGCGGACCAATATTCCTCATATCTTCGCTATTGGTGATCTGGCAGGTGGCCCCATGCTGGCTCACAAAGCAACCCATGAAGCGAAAGTTGCTGCCGAGGTTGCGGCGGGTGAGAAGAGCTACTTCGATGCGCGTGCGATTCCGTCAGTCGCTTACACGGATCCTGAGATCGCATGGGTCGGTCTCACGGAACTCGAAGCGAAAGCGCAGGGTATTGATTACCAGAAGTCGCAATTCCCCTGGGCGGCCAGCGGCAGGGCCTTGTCGCTGGGTCGGTCGGAGGGATTTACCAAACTGTTGTTCGACAAGAAAACGAGGCGTGTACTGGGCGGCGCGATCGTGGGCCCAGGCGCCGGCGATCTGATCTCGGAAATTTGCCTGGCCGTCGAGATGGGTGCGGATGCCGCAGACATCAGCCTGACTATTCATCCACACCCGACCCTGTCGGAAACGATTGCGTTCGCATCAGAGGCCTTTGAGGGTACGCTGACGGATTTGTATATTCCGAAGAAATAACGACTTCATTTCGAGTTCAGCCATTTTTCAAGGCCATACAGAAGCATGCCAATGGCCAGAAGAATCGAAACGACGATCCACGATCTGGCTTCGGACTGTGCCAGCAGCCAGAAACAAATTCCCAGACCGATGATTGGCACCGTGTAGCCGCCTTTGAGGCGATAGGCGTTTTGCCGGGTTTTGTCATCGGCTTGCGCGCGTATCGCCGGAAGAGAGGCAATGCAAATAATATAACCGAGCAGGCGAACGACCGAGCTGGCTACGGCAAGCTCCACGAACGATCCGGACAGAGACAATACCAACGCCATGCCACCCATAAGCAATATGCATCTGTCGGGGGTCGCGTATTTCGGGTGAATGTGATTGAACCAGGCCGGCAGCATACGTTTTTCGGCCATGGAAAAAACGAGTCGCGGTGCGGCCAGCATCGAGCCTGCCAGATTACCGCTGATCGAGAAAACGGCGGTCAGTGTTATCGCCAATGCGCCCAGCGGGCCGGCAAGTGACCGACCGACGTCGACCAGCGTGGCGTCGGCGTAACTGTCCGCAGGAATGACCGAGACGAAGACCAGCACGATCAGGAAATACAACAGGCCGGTGCCGACGACAGTGCCTACCAGTGCCCTGGGAAGGATACGGCGCGGCTGCGAGGTTTCACCCGCTGTCACGGCGATCGTTTCGAAACCGACGTAAGCGTAGATCAGCAGCAGCGTGGTGCTTCCCAACTCCTCGACTATGAGTGGCCCGCCCGGAATCAGCGTGACCGCGGTGACGTGCTGCAAGCCTATCAAGACCATCAGGACCAGCGGCGTGATCTTAAGAACGGTAAAAATGACCATCGTGCGAACGCCGTCGCGAACGCCGCGCAAGTTCGCCCAGGTCAGCCCGATGGTCGTAACGCTGATGATCGTGCCGCGGGCAAGATCGCTGGCAAAAACGTCATGCAAAGAGGCCAGATAGATGGCCATTACGTTGGCGTTGGCCGCAAACGCCGTCATGCGACTGATGTAGATCGCCCAACCCGTACCAAATCCGACCAATGGACCGAATGCGTCTGTCGCGTACAGGACTGGTCCCCCGGTCCGATCGTAGTAGCTGGACAATTCCGCGAAGGTAAGAACGACAGCAAGAAAAAGCGCGCCGACAACAAGGAACAGCCACGGGCTCAGGAGGCCCGCATTGACGGCGACTTTGCCGGGCAGGGCGAAGATGCCGGCGCCGATCATCGAGTTCAACACGAGAAACGCTGCGCCGAAAAAGCCTATGTCTCGTCTAAGGCGTGCGCGATCCGGCGAAAGGCTCAACTGCGGCTGCTCGATGGCAAAACCTTGAAGTCGTCGTTGTGGTTGACGGTGGAGATCACGTCGAAGAGCTCGGCGGGTGGTGTTCTTAGCCGGTGTGCCTCGAGATCAATCCAGCCACCGGTGTTCGTGATGACTGCGGCCCGGTCGTCTTCGGCGTAGTAGCGTATGGCATCCGACATGATCACCGGTCCGGAAATCGTGTGTTGGCCATGTGTGCATTGAAGTCCATGTCGCTCCAGGCGGCGACAAAACCCTTTGCAAACATCCTTGGCTCCCCATGTGGTGTTGTTTTCTGGCTAGACGTCCGGATAGATCTCATTGAGTGGAATTGAACGGCCATCGCTCTGAACTATACGGCAATGGTGGCGGCGCAGTGCCCTGGATTCGCGGACGCCACACGAATGCGCGATTGTGCCAATTTCCTTGCGCAGGGTTTCTGAGTACCTTTTTACGCGCATTGCTTTGTTCTCCGGGACGAGGCCGCGCTGCAAGCGCTTGTTGTGCGTCGTTACGCCGGTCGGACAGGTGTTCTTATTGCACTGCAGCGCCTGAATGCAGCCCAGCGCGAACATGAAGCCGCGCGCGGTATTGATAAAGTCGGCGCCCATACACAATGCAGCTGCCGCGTCGGCGGGATTGATGAGCTTGCCACTTGCGATGACCCGGATTCGATCCCGAAGTCCGTGCCGATTTAGCATGTCAACGACCAATGGCAGGCTTTCTTTGATAGGCAGTCCCACGTTATCCATCAGGCTCATGGGCGCTGCGCCGGAGCCGCCGTCGCAGCTGTCTACAGTAATAAAGTCCGGGGCCGATTCGATGCCGCGTCGGTTGATCTCGTCGAACAATTCGTCCAGCCATCCGTAAGCGCCGATAACGGCCTTGAAGCCGGCCGGTTTTCCCGTGACGTCACGCAAGCGATTGATCATGTCGAGCAAATCGTTCGCCGAGTTGATATCGGGATGCCGGTTCGGGCTTATGGAAGCCACCCCTTCTTTTATGCCGCGGATTTCCGCTATTTCAGCGGTAACTTTTACTGCCGGGAGAATGCCGCCCTTGCCCGGCTTGGCGCCCTGACTCAGCTTGAGCTCGATCATTTTCACCTGTTCGAGGTCGCCGAGTTCACGCAGTTTGTCGTCACTGAGATTTCCGTCGCTGTCTCGAACGCCGTATTTCGCGGTACCGATCTGAAAGACAATGTCGCACCCGCCTTCCAGATGCCAGGGCGACAGTCCGCCTTCGCCGGTATTCAGCCAGTTGC
Source organism: Pseudomonadota bacterium (assembly GCA_022563255.1). Lineage (GTDB taxonomy): Bacteria > Pseudomonadota > Gammaproteobacteria > Steroidobacterales > Woeseiaceae > UBA1847. The sequence goes on along the minus strand of JADFNS010000005.1, from coordinate 94,073 downwards.
CCGCCATGCGCGATCCGTGCGACAACGCAAGTACCGCAGGTTTCGATATCGCGCCATAGCTCATCGCCGACACGTTGACGATCGACATCGCCTCGTAAGGCTTCCTGGCATACGGGCCGATGACGAGCGGACTTGTTGGTACCGTATCGATTTCCAGTGTTGGGAAGGCGCAATTGACAAATATCGGCGTGCCGGGAGGCGTGATATTGAGCGTTGAACCAAACGCGACGGTGCCGTCGACTCCCTTCGCCGCACGATACGCCCATGATCGCTGGGCCCGGTTAAACGGCATTTCCTCGCGATCCTGCGCGAAGAAATACTGTCGAAAAAATTCGCCCATGTGCTCGAACATGTAACGAAACCGGCCGATAACCGGAAAGTTTCGCCGCACAGAATGCTTGGTCTGCGTGACATCAATGATGAACACAACGACGACCAGCAGCAGCACGGCGCCGATGACGAATACAAAGATTGTCGTTAGGGTTTGAACCAGGCTGAACGTGCCATCCACCATCACAGAAACTTCTTCGCAATGATGTGATCGAGACTCAACTTACCAGCGCCGCGGAAAATCAGCGGGAGCAACATCGCGATAAACAGCAGCGGAATACGGAAATTGCCGTGGGCATCTGACTTCCTGCTGATCGTATAGCTTTCCCACAATTCGGCTAAACCGCTCCAGTCGGAAGGCCAGTGCACGCCTGAAATCGCGATGACCGCAACGACGATCAGACTGACCGCCCAGAATCGCGTAAATAGCCCCAGGACCAAACAGACCGAAGCAAGGAGTTCTGTCCAGGTGGCCATAAACCAGCTGATCTCCACGGGAATAACATTAAAAGGAAACAGGAAATTGTCCTGATAATTGGCGAACCAGTTATTGCCGTTGAATTTCATCATGCCGGCCTTGCCGAATTCATATGCGAGCAAGAGACGAATCGGCAACAATGCAACCCAGTCACCTGCCGGATCAAGAATTGCAATGACCTGGTTCTTCAACTGTATTAGCTTTTCCATCATTAATCTCCGTTAGCCGGCAGGTCGTGTGCCGGTCAGTATTTCAAGTTGTCTCATTTCTTTGAGGGCGTCGGCGCCATGTTTGATCAAAGCGTCGACGTCGGCATGGTGGATAGTGGTCGCGAGTTCGCGCAGCAGTGCTTCGCCGGGCAGGCCGGTGGAATTGTTTTCAACGGCGTCGAGCAGTGCGGCAGTTACGGCGTTTAATTCCAGGAAACCTACTTTGTCGTTTTGGCGCCGGAAAATCGCCAGGTATATCGGTTCTGCACTCTGTTCCTTGGGCAGGAAGTCCTGCGAAATCCGGTGTACCGGATAGTGATAAGCGAAGGCCCAGGCCAGCACGGATTTGACCGGCGTAGCGGCCAGCAGGTCGCCGTCCGGATCAACGCCGCTGTCATCGTTCTCGTCGGTCGAGACGGACAAGGCGAGTTCGGCATATTCGTATTGTGCGAGCTCGGTCAGGAAGGGAAAATCGTCGTCCTGCGACGGATATTCTTCTTGCAGAAATTCGAGAAACTCCTGCGGTAATTCCAGGAAATAGGGCGTTTGTGCCCTATGCAGCTTCATGAATTCACGGATCATGCGATGCCACTGGTCGTTCGTGTGAATCTTGCGCAGCACCGGGAAATACGTGCCCAGCAGGTTGTAGAGATTGTTGAAAAACAGCTCCCGATAAATGGCCATGCGCCGGTCTTCGATACCGGCCGGCGCGGCGTTGTTTTGCGGGTCCCGGATATGCGCGGCGAATGCATACTGCTTGTCCTGAAAATCCTGGCGCTCAACCATTAGCGGCGGCCGCTTGTTCGCAATCCAGTTGCAGTTGCTTGATCTTTCTCACCTCGTCGAGGAGCACCTCCATGGGCGGAAAATTGGAGTCTCTTTCCAACAGGGTCGGTACCGGGCCGAAGATTTGGTACGCCTCCTTGAGCAGTTGCCAGGCTTCCTCATCCACTGCGGTGCCGTGTGTGTCGATGCGCAGGTCCTCGGCTTCGACGAAGTGTCCGGCGAGGTGGAAGTATCGAATCCGCTGCGCAGGCATGGCGCGCAGAAATTCGCTCGCATCGTACTGGTGGTTGATGCTGTTAACGACGATGTTGTTGATGTCGAGCATCAGGTCGCAATCCGCTTCTTCGAGGACGGCCAGCAGAAAGTCCTTTTCCGTCATCGACGAATCCGTTGGTGCGTAGTAGGAGACGTTTTCCAGTGCCATGCGCTGCTCCAGGATGTCCTGCACCCGACGAACGCGTTTGGCGACGTATTGGACGGCATCTTCGGTGAACGGAATCGGCATCAGGTCATAAAGTTGGCCGTCGTCGCTGCAATAACTCAAATGTTCGGAGTACATGCGAATCCGGTGCTCGGCCATGAGATCTTTGATATCCCGAACAAGCTGCTCGTTCAGGGGCGCAGGCGAGCCGATGGACAACGACAGGCCGTGCAGCAGAAACGGGTAGCGCTCGGTGAAAAAACGCAGCTTTTTGGCCAGAGCGCCGCCTACGTGAATCCAGTTTTCAGGAGCGATCTCCATGAAATCGACGTCCGCAGGCGGGTCCGCCATGAGTTTATCGGCCAGCGGTCTGCGCAGTCCAAGGCCTGCGCCTTGAACCGGATATTGAGATTGTGGATCGCTCATATTGTTTCCGTTGGCAATTACGAGATCAGACCAGTGGTGCAGGGCTTTTATTACATGTCTCAGCGAGTAAGGCGATGCAATTGCTCGACGTATTTGCGTTCGTCGGGCGCGCTGTTCGAACTCTGCGCCTCCCACAGGGCCGCCGCAAGGCAGTCGATCATTTGATGCTCGGCGACATGGGGATCGCCAGTCTTCGCCGCCAGCCTCGTGAAAATCGCCTGGATGCCGGGCGGACGATTCGTGCTTACCTGCTCACGTATGCCCAAATGCAATCCCATGTGCAGAAACGGGTTCGTCTGACCACCCTCGGGTGTGTAATCTTTGTCCAGATCGTCGCTGGTGACGTCGTCGTGATATTCCGGATGCCACTCGATGACCGCCACGATCTGCGCCTCAAGCGGGCTCAGTGGCGTCTTGTCGCAATGTTTTCGCCAGGCATCCGCGTACATCTTACGCAGTTCGCTTCTGTCCTCGCCGAAAATCACGACCGTTCCTTTTTGCGGTACTCGCACCAGTCAATGATCGGACACTCGCCGCACAGCGGCTTTCTCGCCTTGCAGACGTAACGACCGTGCAAAATGAGCCAGTGATGAGCATCCTTCACGAACTCCTCGGGTGTTACGCGCAGCAGGCGTTCTTCGACTTCAAGCGGCGTTTTCCCCCTGGCGAGTCCGGTGCGGTTGGCCACTCGGAAAATGTGCGTATCCACGGCGATGGTTGCTTCGCCGAACGCCGTATTCAGCACGACGTTTGCGGTCTTGCGGCCAACGCCGGGAAGCGCTTCGAGCGCTTCCCGGGTGCGCGGCACTTCGCTGTCGTGCTCATCGATCAGAATGCGACAGGCCTTGATAATATTTGCGGCTTTACTGTTGAACAGACCGATGGTTCGTATGTACGGCGTCAGCTGGTCGACACCGAGTGCAAAAATCGCTGCCGGCGTGTGTGCCCGTCGATACAGTTTGCTCGTGGCCTTGTTCACGCTGATATCCGTTGCTTGAGCCGAAAGAATGACGGCGATCAACAACTCGAATGGGCTGTCGTAACACAGCTCGGTTGTCGGAGCGGGCAGGCGCTGGCGCAGCGTGCGGTAAATGGCGGTGCACTTTTCCTTGTTCACGGTTGGTGGCTTACCGGTTCAGGCGACGCGCGCGGCGAGGAATTTCGTTCCGTGACGTTTGCCGGCGCTGGTCGATCGCGTTTTTGCCGGCGATGGCCAGGGCAAGGCAAAAGAATGCGCCGGGCGGCAGGACCAGAAACAGCCAGCCATTTTCGGCCAGGACGATGCCGTGCATCGGTTCGCCACCCAGAAGCATGTCCATCCGCGCGAACAATGAGCCCTGGCCGAACAACTCGCGTACTGCGCCGATGGCCATTAACAGCAGGGCAAAACCAGTTCCCATAACGAGACCGTCCAGGATGCTGGAGCCTATGGGATTACGCGACGCAAAGATCTCGGCGCGTGCAACAATCGCACAGTTGGTAACGATCAACGGGATGAACACGCCCAGCGAGCGGTCCAGTTCCGGAAACCACGCCTTGAAGATCAGTTCGATGCAGGTGACCAGGCTCGCAATAATCAGGACGTAGATAGGAATGCGAATTTCGGGTTGTATCCAGCGCCGGGTTGCCGATACCAGTGCGTTGGACGCGACGAGCACGGCCAGAGTAGCAATGCCGAGTCCGAGGCCGTTGACAAAGGTCGCTGTGACTGCGAGCAACGGGCACAGGCCCAGGAGTTGCACCAACCCCGGGTTGTCCCGCCAAAGTCCGATCTTGAACCGCTCTATCAGATCTGCGGCCACTAGTCGTCTCCCCGCGCAAAAATGGAGTCGGCGTTTGCCGCGAAGTAGATCAGCGTTTCCCGGATAGCCTTGATTATGGCGCGCGGCGTCACAGAGGCCCCGGTCAATTGATCGAAGTCGCCGCCGTCTCTTTTGATTTTCCACTTGCCGGGCTCGGGATTGCGCAATGAACGCCCGTCGAACTGCAGCGCCCAGTCTGATTTGATGATTTCGATACGGTCCCCAAGACCCGGGGTCTCGCGGTGCTCAAGAATGCGGATGCCAGTCACCGAACCGTCCATCGCCACGCCGATCAGGAGTCGAATGGGTCCAGCGTAACCGCCTCGTGCCGACACGATGAACAGTGCCGCGACCGGTTGGCCTTGTGCGTAAACGCGATAGATGATCGCGGGACCACTGCCTGGCAGGCCGTGTGGCGGCGGAAGCGTCAGCTTCGACTCAGTGACGCCGGTGTCGAAAAACAGTCCCGCAAGCGCTGGCCGCAGGCTGCGCTCGAGCCACTCCTGCTGGTTGTGTTCAATTCGCTCGGCCGTCAACTGCCAGGTAGCGGCGACCAGCGATGTGCAAATCGCCGCGATAATCGCGAGAGTGACGCCGCTTTTCCAGATCGGACGATCAGGCATCTTGCTCACCGCGACTGTCGTGGCCAACGATATGCGGTCGCGTCAGGTAGTCGATCGCCGGTACTGCCATGTTCATCAGGAGCACGGCGAACGCCACGCCATCCGCGTAACTGCCCCAACGCCGTATGCAATAGATGACAATGCCAATGCCCAGACCGTATATCAGGCGCCCCTTAGGGCTGGTCGCAGCGGACACCGGATCCGTCGCAATGAAAAACGCGCAGAGAATAGTTGCTCCGCCAAACAGGTGGAAGCCCGGGGGTGCATACGAGCTCGGGTCGACCATGTACATGATCGTCGCAGGCACGAGCAGTCCCATGCCAACTGCGGCTGGAATATGCCAGCGTATGATTTTCTTGATCAGCAGCCATAAGCCACCCATCGCGAGGAAGTTTCCTATCCATTCCCAACCGCGGCCGCCGAAGTCTCCCATGATGGGTATCGAGCGTATTTCCGCAACCGTGTGCAGATTGTGCAAACCCGTTTTCATGACGTCGAGCGGTGTGGCGCGACTTACAGCGTCAAATGCGATGCCATCCGGGAGCGATCCGGTCAATGTGAATTGCATCGTCTGCAAAATCGTCAGCGTCTGGTAGTCCAGGTCGCCCATGCGCGGCGCGACCCAGAGATTCAGATCCGCAGGAAACGCGATAAGAATAACGACGTAACCCACCATCGCCGGATTAAAGATATTAAACCCGAGGCCGCCGTATAAGTGCTTTGCAACGACCACGGCGAACAGGGCACCCGTCGCCGTGACCCACCAGGGCGTCAGCGACGGTATTGCGAAAGTGAGCAGGACGGCGGTAACGAGCGCGCTGTAATCGGTCAATCCGGTTTCCGGTTTGCGGCTACGCAAGCTGAGAATTAGCGCCTCACCGCCCGCCGCAAAGACCGACGCGACCAGCAGGTTAAATATGAAACCGGGACCGAAGAACCAGACGTGCGCCATAGCGGCCGGCACCAGCGCTGCCAGCACCTGCAACATCAGGGAGGCCACGCTGACCCGTGGCGTGAGGAAGGGCGCTTCACGGCGTTGGAATTCCACGATCAGTCCTGCTCGCTTTGCTGTTGCTTGCGTTTGAGGATTTCTGCGATCGCAGCAGGACCGGCTTTTTTGGCCGTTTCTTTTTGCTGCGCCAATTCGGCCTCTCGTTTGCTTTGCTCGCGATCCATGCGCTGGTTTCGCGCTTCGAAACGTTGTCGCGCACGAGCCGCTCGTGCCTTGTCATCGGCAAGCTCGCGAATCCTGCCTTTCGCTGCTCGAAAGTCGGCTGTCAGAGGAATATGGCTCGGACACACGAGGTCGCAGCAGCCGCATTCTATACAGTCCGTCAGCCCGAACTCGCGCAATTTCTTTTCATCGTCTGCGCACGCGTACCAGAATAGTTGCTGTGGCAATAGTTGAATCGGGCATACGGCGGCGCAATCGCCGCAGCGAATACACGGCATCTCGGGTCCGGGTGACGGCGTCTTTGAGGTGACCAGAATGCAGTTGGTGGCCTTGACCAGCGGCACAGAGTCCGTTGTGACCGACTTGCCGGTCATTGGGCCGCCAATAATCAGCTGTTGCGCACGGTCAGTATAGCCACCGGAAAATTCGATCAGGTCGGCGATCGTCGTGCCGATACAGGCGCGCACGTTCATCGGACTCCTGACGCCATCGCCCGTGATCGTCGTGACCCGGGAAACCAGCGGCTGCCCATCGACGATCCAGTCGTGAATTGCGGCCGCGGTGCCTACATTTTGCACCAGGCAACCCACATCGGACGGCAGTCCGTTGCTCGGAACTTCGCGATTGGTCACTAACTGCACGACCTGATCCTCGCCGCCGGATGGGTAAATGGTCGGTACCAGTTTGACGACAATTCGCGCATCGTCGATCTCGCCCAAAGCGTTGCCCAGCTGGTGAATTGCATCAGGCTTGTCGCTCTCCACGACGATAAAACACAATTCGATCTGCAGCGCATGCATGAGGATTTGTGCGCCGCTGATGACCTCACTCGCGCTTTCGCGCATGAGCACGTCATCGCAGCTGATGTACGGCTCACACTCAACGCCATTTAAAATCAAATGGTCGATTTTGCCCGTGCGTGCCTGCATGAGCTTCTGCGCCGTCGGAAAAACGGCGCCGCCCAGGCCGACGATTCCTCCCTGCAATATTTGCGCGAGCAAATCCCGTGGCTCCAATGCGGTGTAGTCGGCACGCGGTTCGGTATTCGCTAGCGCTTCGTCCTTGCCGTCACATTCGATGATAATGCACGGCGCGTTTTCGCCGCTGCGCCGCGATACCGGCCACGGCTCAATCGCGACTATCCGACCCGAAGATGACGCGTGCACTGGTGCGCCCAACGAGCCGGCGAGCTCGGCGATCATCTGACCTTTGAGAACGTGTTCACCAACGGTTACCACCGGCTGCGCCGGATCACCGACATGCTGTGATATGGGCAACACCAGCTGTGCCGGCACAGGGACATGCTGTATCGCTTGCTTGGTCGACTCCGACTTGTGGCCACGCAGTCGCAAGCCCCCGTGCAGTTTGCCCAGGTCATAGGTAGGAGCGCTCATCCCAGCGGCCTCATGCTGATGCAGTCCACGGGGCACGGCGCGACGCACAGCTCGCATCCGGTGCACTCGCTTTCGATGACTGTGTGCATCAATCGATGTGCGCCAACGATGGCATCAACCGGGCAGGCGCTAATGCAATGCGTGCAGCCGATGCACGATGATTCATCGATAACGGCAACGGACAACTCGCCCGGATCCGCGATTGCGACGAATTCGCGACCGAGCAGGTCTGCGAGTCGGCGTACCGTTTCCTCGCCGCCGGGAAGACAGAGGTTGATCGCCGCCGTGCCGTCGACCACGGCTGCTGCGAACGGGCGGCAGCCGGGATAGCCGCATTGGGCGCACTGGGTTTGCGGCAGCAAATCATTGACCCGCTCCACGAGGTCCCCGTCGTTGGATGGCAAACGGCGTGCGGCGAAACTCAGTCCTATGCCCGCGATGAGGGCGATTCCGGCGATTGTTATTACAGCGGTCCACATATCGAATGATCACGGCCTGGCCATGCCGGAAAAACCCATGAACGCCAGCGACATGATGCCGGCTGTCATCAAAGCGATCGCGCTGCCGCGAAACGGTGCGGGGATATCGGCTGCCTCCAGTCGCTCGCGCATGGCTGCAAACAGTATGAGTACGAGCGCGAAGCCCATCGACGCACCAAAGCCGAAAAATATGGATTGCACGAAATTCTTGGATTCCTGCACGTTGAGCAATGCGACGCCCAGCACGGCACAGTTCGTCGCGATCAGGGGAATATAGATGCCAAGGACCTGGTCGAGCAACGGGCTTAGACGCCGCACCATGATTTCAGTGAATTGCACGCTGGCGGCGATGACCAGGATAAAGCCGATGGTGCGCAGGTATTCGAGGTCCAGCGGCACGAGCACGTACTCGTGCAGCAAATAGGAGGTGGCCGATGAAAAGGTCAGGACGAACGCGGTGGCCAGTGACATGCCAGTCGCAGCTTCGAGATTGCGCGAAACGCCGAGGAACGGGCACAGCCCAAGAAACCGGACCAATACGAAGTTGTTGACCAGTACGGTACTGACAAGAATGACGATCAGTTCGGCCATTCGGATATTGTAAGGTTTACCTGTCGCCCATGCCCGGATTTGCGCTCTTTCGGGATTGCTCAACCATGCTTTGAACCTGATCGGCATCGACACGGGTCAGCAAAGGACGGAATTTTGGCAATACGGTGCCCAGCAGTGGCGAGGACGCGTCCCGCCATCGCCAATTTTCTTCGCGCAGATACGCGCGCGCATCCTTTGCGACGACCGGAATGACCGGGGACAGGAATATCATCAGACTGCGAAACATATTCAGGCCCTGTGTGCACACGCCTTGTACTTCTGCGATTTTTGCCTCGTCCTTGACCATGACCCACGGTTTGTTGTCATCGATGTACCGATTTGCCTTGTCCGCCAGACCCATGATCTGGCGCATGGCCTTGGAGTACTCGCGCCGTTCGTAGTGTTCGGCAATCGATTCAGAGGCGTCGGCGAATGCGGCGAAAAGCGCGTGGTCCGGCAGCTCGTCGGCCAATTGCCCGTCGAAGTGCTTGCTGATGAAACCGGCACAGCGGCTGGCAATATTAATGAGCTTGCCAACGAGGTCAGAATTCACGCGCGCGACCAGATCGTCGAGATTGAGGTCTATATCGTCGATCGTCGGGCCCAGCTTGGCGGCGTAGTAATAGCGCAGGTAACTCGGATTCAGGTTGTCGAGATAGGTGCGGGCCGTAATAAACGTGCCGCGTGATTTCGACATCTTTTTTCCGCCGACCGTCAGAAAGCCATGCGTGTGCACGCTCGTCGGCGTACGGAAGCCTGCGCTGCGCAGAACGGCCGGCCAGAACAAGGTATGAAAGTATACGATGTCCTTGCCGATGAAATGGTAGAGCTCGGCGTCGCTGCCCGGTTTCCAATAGTCGTCGAAGTCCAGGTTGTCGTCCCGATCACAGAGGTTTTTGAAACTGGCCATGTAACCGACCGGCGCGTCCAGCCAGACATAAAAATATTTATCCTCAGTGCCCGGTATCCTGAATCCGAAGTAGGGCGCGTCGCGGGAGATGTCCCAGTCCTGAAGCCCGACTGCAAACCACTCCTCCAGCTTCGCGACGACGTTCTTCTCGAGCGCTGCGTCTTTTATCCAGGCGCGCAGGTGCTCTTCGTATTTGCTGAGTTTGAAGAAGTAGTGTTCCGACTCTCGTTTTACGGGCGTCGTGCCCGAGAGCACGGAGACGGCGTCGAGCAATTCGGACGGCGCATAGGTTGCCCCGCAGATTTCGCAGGCGTCGCCATACTGATCTTCGCTGCCACAACGCGGGCAAGTGCCGCGAACAAAGCGATCCGGCAGAAACATGCCTTCTTGTTCGTCGTAGGCTTGTTCGATAGTGCGCGTATAAATGTCGCCGGACGCCCGCAACGTTGCATAAATTTCGCCGACCAGCGCCTCGTTCTCGGCTGAGTGCGTTGTGTGATAGTTGTCAAATTCGATGCCGAAATCGCTGAAGTCTTTAACGAACTCAGCCGAAAGTTTTTCGGTGAGCGCCTCCGGCGTCACGCCTTGTTCGCGAGCCTTGAGCATGATCGGCGTGCCGTGCGCGTCGGTCGCGCAGACATAGGTGCAAATGTGGCCACGGAGCTTTTGGAAGCGGACCCATATGTCCGTTTGCAGGTACTCAACGAGGTGCCCGATATGAATGGCGCCGTTCGCGTACGGAAGAGCGCTCGTAACGAGGATTTTTCTTTGCTGTGTGGGCATCGTGGCGCGATTATGCCACGGCTTGGAGGAATTATTCGACTTCTATGAGTTGCTCGAATTTGTGCTTGATGTTTGCCTGCCGGCACGCCTCCTCGGCAGAAACCCAGCCCTTTTCGACGAGTTCCAGCAGCGCGTTGTCCATAGTCTTCATGCCAAGTCTGCCGCCGCTCTGCATTGCGGTTTCCAGCTGATCGAGTTTGCCCTGGCGAATAAGGTTCGAGACCGCCGGCGTATTGATCATGATCTCCATTGCAGCAGCGCGTCCGGGACGGTGAATTGTGGGCAGTAATTGCTGCGAGATGACGCCCCGCAGCGACGTGGAAATCATGGTGCGAATGTGGCTTTGTTTGTCCGCGGCGAACGAGTTGATGATGCGATCGACGGTCTGCGCAGCGCCGTTCGTGTGCAAGGTACCCATGACGAGAATTCCCATCTCAGCGGCGGTCACCGCGATACTGATGGTTTCGAGATCGCGCATTTCACCGATCAGTATCACATCCGGGTCTTCGCGCAACGCAGATTTCAGCGCTTCGGCGAAACTCGGGCTGTGTACCCCGATTTCGCGCTGGCTGATCAGGCAACCTTGTGCGGCGTGCACAAATTCGATGGGGTCCTCAATCGTTATGATGTGACCCTTCATGGTTCGATTCATCTCGTCGATCATCGCCGCCAGCGTCGTGGACTTGCCCGAGCCGGTCTTGCCGGTGACAAGTATCATGCCCTGCGTGTGACGGCATAAATCGCGCACGACCTTCGGCATGTCGAGTTCGTCGAGCGTCATTGCTTTCGACGGGATAGCGCGGAAGATTCCGCCGATACCGTTGAGGTGTCTGAATACGTTTACTCTGAATCGCGAAACGTCTTTTATTTCATAAGCAAAGTCGGCGGCATCGTCGTGCTCGAACGCTTTGCGAGTTGTAGCGTCCATGATTTCGTTCATGGCCTCTTGCACGACTTCGATGGTTAACTTTTCCTGCATCATCGTCTTCAAAATACCGTGTACACGCGCCCGCACCGGATCACCGGACACGAAATGCAGATCCGACGCGCTCTGCTGCAGGGCTGTCTGCAGGTACTCGTCGATCTTATTCATGTGCCTCACCTTCGTCCCTGTTGCCGAGATCAATGGACGAGAAAAGGCTGGGATCCGTCACGAAGCGTTGAAATTTTTTCTTGTCAATCGCATGGCGAATCGCGTCGTCGGGATCGATTTGCTTGGCGTGAATCGCATCGAGCAACGCATGATCCATCATCTGCATCCCCAGGTCCTTGCCCGTCTGCAGCTGCGACGGAATCTGGTGCGTCTGGTCGGTCGTAATCAGCTTGGCGATCGCCCGGGTGTTTACGAGTATTTCAAGCACGGCTCGCCGGCCACGGCCGTCCGGGGTCTTGACCAGGACCTGCGTAACAACGGCTTTCAAGCTCATGGCCAGGAATCCTTTGGTCTGCTCCCGCAAATCGGCAGGCAGCGCATCGATCACCCGATCGATGGTTTTTGCGGCGCTGGTCGTGTGCAAGGTGCACAGCACCAGGTGGCCGGTCTCGGCAGCCGTCATTGCCATGGAGATGGTCTCGGCGTCGCGCAACTCGCCGACGAGAATAACATCAGGATCCTCACGCATCGCGGAACGCACGCCGTCGGCGAAGTTCAGAACATGGGTCCCGACTTCGCGTTGGATTATCTGGCTTTGCTTGCTCGGGTGAACGAATTCAATAGGATCCTCGAGGCTGATAATATTCAGGCTGCGAGATTCATTAATGTGATTGACCATTGCTGCGAGCGTCGTTGACTTGCCAGTGCCGGTCGAGCCGGTCACAAGCACCATGCCCTGGTGATAGTCACAGAATTTTTTCACGATGGGCGAGATGTCAAGATCGTCCAGCGTGGGCACTTCAGCCGGAATAAACCGGAAAACGGCCCCATACCCGGTCGCCTTGCGAAATATATTGACGCGAAACCGGCCGCCTTCTTCACCAACGTAGGAGAAGTCCAGATCGTGACCTTCGTGCAGTCTTTCCTTTTGCTTCTCCGTCAGTATTTCGAGTATGTAAGTTTCCAGCTCCGTGTCGGTCAGTTTGCGAAACTTAATGGGCAGGAGATCGCCGTTCATGCGCAGCATCGGTGGCACACCAACGGCCAGGTGGACGTCAGAACATCCCTGTGCGAGTCCGAGTTTGAGAAATGCGTCGATACGTGCCATGGCAAGACCTAGAGGTTCAGTGACCTGAGCGCATCATTAAGTTCGTCCATGGATTGGTGACGTTTTGTCTTGTCCACGGACATGGCTTTGACGATGACGGTGGCATATTCGTCCGGAAGGTCCGGGTTGATCTCCTGACAGTGCTTCGCCTTGCCCTGGACATGCTGATACATGACCGACATGTGATCACCGCGACTGTACGGCGGTACGCCGGTAACCATTTCGTACATGATCACGCCGATACTGTAGACGTCTGCTGTTTCGTCGACTTTTTTGCCGAGAATCTGCTCTGGCGCCATGTACTTCGGCGAGCCTATAACGTAGCCGGTCTTGGTGAGCTGCGTGTCGCCGCTGCTGGCGGCTGCAGCAACGCCGAAATCCACGATTTTCAGCAGACCCTCTTCGTTAACCAGAACATTTGCTGGCTTGAGGTCGCGATGAATGACGCCTGCCTGATGGGCAACGGTCATGCCGGTGACCATGTCCATCGAGAAGCCCAGTGCTTTCTTCAGGTCCATCGGCTTGCTGTCGGGAATTTCCCCCGATAGCGTGTGCGAGGGGAAGTACTCCATCGAAATCGCAAAACAGCCCTGTAGTTTCAGGAAGTCGTAAATGCGAATGATATTGCGGTGCGTGATTTTTCGAGAATAACGCAGCTCGTGCACGAAGCGTTTCATCATTTCTTCGTCAGACGAAAAATTTGGGTTCAGGAACTTGAGAATCAGTTGCTCATCGACAACTTCATCCTCCATCAGGAGCACGGTGCCGAACGCGCCCTTGCCGATTTTCTCGATGTAGCGATATCGACCGTCGATCAGGTCGTTCGGCTTGAGCGTCGTTATGTCGAGTACCGGCATGGCCGACGGCGCCGCGACTTCGCTCGCGGCTCCGTCCCCGGCCTGTTGCGCTGCGTGCGCGCTCAGCAGCTTCTCGAGATCCTGATTGTCGAGCAACAGCGTCTTGGTGTGCTCGCCAATTTTTTCCGCGCGAACACTCATTTCAACAACCGTTTCTGAATATTTGGCGTCCAGACTCTGCAAAGCGACGTCCGCGGCCTTGATAATCGTGTTGTCGGCTGACTGTTTGAGTTTCTTCAGAATCCCCCGAATGGTTTCAGCGTGCGGTTCATCTGCTAGCAGCGCCAGCGTCTTGATCGCCTCAACCTGAACTTCGCGTTCCGGCTTCTGCAGCATCGGGACGATTTTCGATATCAATGTGTGATCTCCGAGCTTGCCCAGCGCTCGCAGCACCACGGTATTGGTTTTCGCGTCATCGCCGAGCATGGACTCGAGTTTTGGCAAGGCCTTGGGGCTGCCGATCTTCGAAAGTGCGTCAACAGCGCGTTCGCGAACCCACCAGTCAGAGTCGTCGGTCGCTTTGATCAAGCCGTCAACTGCGCCTTCGTCCTTCGTCGTATTGAGAATTTCTATTGCCGTACGGCGAATTTCTTCGTCCTTGTCGCTGATCAGTTTCACGACGGACTTGACGACTTGTGGCCCGCCGATCTCGGCGAGCGCGTCGCCGGCGCGAGATCGAACCCACCAGTCGTCGTCTTTGATGGCATCCAGGAGATCTTTGACCGAGTTCGGGTTACCGACCGCGTTAAGAACTTCAACGGCCGCGCGGCGGGAGTATTCAGATTCATCCTTGAGTGCCGGAAGGAGATAACGAATGGTATCGGGATGATTGATTTTGATCAGTACGTCTACTGCCTTGCCCTGCACATCGAGATCCGGATCGGTAAGTACCCGGGCTACGGCCTCGATGTTGATACTGTTGCTCTCGCGTGTTGCCAAAGCAGTAAGGGCGGCGCCGCGAACCATCTTGTTCGTGTCTTTGAGCTGCATTTCAAGAGCGTTCGTAATCTCCGACCTGTCGAACTTCGAGAGCAATTGCATCAGGTGGATTTTGATGACGGGGTCTTTGCCACCCATGCGTGCGATCAGATCCGGGACCATCTCCGGCTTTAACGTTTCCTGGATGATCTTGAATATTGCGGCCTTTTCCTTGGGTTCGCATTTATACGCATGCCGTAACAGCTCGTGCACGCTCAGGTCGTCCTTGTGTACACGCAGGACCTCGATCAAAGCGCCCTTCGAAACTTCGGGGTCCTCGAAAAAATCCAGCAGGCCGTTGGCGTTGTAGCTGGTGCTGCTGGAGAGGGCCCAGGCCGTACCGGATACGACGCGTTCGTTGCCGTCAGCCAGACCCTCCTTGTACATCGGCAGGTTCTTGTCATTGAGGATTTCGCTGAGAATGTCGACCAGGATCATCGTGTGCGATTTGTCGGACAGCGCGAGGGCGTCGATAATTTTGGGCACGGCTCTTTTGCCAGCCGTCTTCAGCTTCCTGACCAATTTCTGCGCAGCCGGTGACGCAGGATCCGACTCAGCGATGAGCTGTCCAATCAGTTGCTCGGAACGGAATGAAGCCAGGAAGTTCATCGGACCCGTCCGCTATTGCGTATGTTTTTAGTTAACGCCAATCGTATATTCGCTCTTGCCCAAGCCATGCGTGCCTGCCGACGGTCGCTGCTGCAAACCGAGGTTCGGCGCACTAGTCTCCAACGCGGCATTATGCCACATCAGACCCTGCACATTGCCCGCCATTACTGGCTTTCAGCCGCCGCCAGGTTCCGATACAATGTGCCCACGAAATTCCGGCGAACCGGTATTTCGACTTCAATTTTACCTAATGGCTGCCAGCGAAGTGTGACCGTGTCAACAGAATCGGATGTCAAAAAGTTCCTCAATTCCATCGAGTTAGAGATGGTTAGCCAGCCTTTTGGCAAGGTTGGTCGTGTTTTGAATGTTGCAATAAGCGACGAGGCCGTCTCAGTGCAGTTGCAGCTCGGCTTTCCGGCACGCAGCGAAATGGAATCCATTCGGTCGCTTATCGTGACGCAACTGCGCGCTGAAACAAAGCTGGCGACGGTCGACGTCGACATCGAAACAAAGATTGTGGCGCATTCCGTGCGGGGAAATGCGGACGCAATTCCCGGCATAAAAAATATTATTGCGATTGCGTCTGGCAAGGGCGGCGTGGGCAAATCGACAGTCGCCGCCAACATCGCGTTGGCGCTCGCCGCGGAGGGTGCGTCGGTCGGCGTACTGGACGCCGATATTTACGGGCCGAGTCAGCCGCACATGCTGAACCTGGTGGGGCAGCGTCCGGAAAGCGATGATGGAAAGACGATGATGCCTCTGACTGGTCACGGTCTGCAGGTCATGTCGATCGGTTTTCTGGTCGATCCGGACCAGCCGATGATCTGGCGCGGGCCAATGGTCACTTCGGCTCTGAATCAACTCATGTACCAGACGCAATGGAACGAACTCGACTATCTTATTGTCGACATGCCGCCCGGGACGGGTGACATACAGCTGACCTTATCGCAGAAAATCCCTGTTTCCGGCGTCGTGATTGTGACAACGCCGCAACATATTGCGACGCTCGATGCCCGCAAGGGACTGGCGATGTTTCGCAAGGTCAAGGTTCCAATATTGGGGCTGGTCGAGAACATGAGTATGCATGTCTGCTCCGAATGTGGCCACGAAGACGCCATCTTCGGCGCTGGCGGCGCGGAGAAAATGGTCGAAGATTTTGACGTGCCGTTGCTGGGGAAAATACCGCTGGACGCACGAATCCGCGAGCAAACGGATGGTGGTACACCGACGGTTATCGCCGAGCCGGAGTCGGTTGCGGCAGGCGCCTACCGCCGGATCGCGATACGTATCGCCGTGGAACAGGCCGCGCAGCAAACCGACTACAGCACAAAATTCGGAAAAATTGTCGTTGAGGGAATGACTTGAGTATCAAGTCCGACCGTTGGATCCGGCACATGGCAAAAGAACACGGCATGATCGCGCCCTTTGAGCCCGACCAGGTGCGGGAGAACAGCAAAGGTCGCGTCATTTCCTATGGCACGTCGAGCTACGCTCGTTGCGGCATCATCGTCAACGTGACACCGCTGGAGCCGGAGTGGGAAGGTCACGTTACGCTGGAATTTTCGAACACGACAACGTTGCCCGCGAAGATCTACGCGAACGAGGGCGTGCCGCAGATGTTGTTTCTCGAATCCGACGAGCCATGCGAGACGTCGTATCGTGATCGCGGCGGCAAGTATCAGGGGCAGACGGGAGTCACCTTGCCCAAGGCCTAGAACGTCCTCTTGACAGGCTCGTCCGAGAGCTTGCTATCCATCCAGGTCTGGCCGTCGCGGAGTTCGACGCGGCCCGATCCCACCCAGCCGGCGGCTTCCGGGTAGATTTGGTGTTCGACTGCCTGTACACGGGCCGCCAGTTCGTCGGCCGACTCGCCGCGATGAACAGCAAGTCGCCCCTGCAATATCCGCGGCCCGCCATCGAGTTTTTCTGTGACAAAGTGCACGGTGCTGCCATGCCAGTCATCGCCGGCTTCGATGACACGCTGGTGGGTATTGAGGCCCGGATAGAGCGGCAAGAGGGCCGGGTGGATGTTCAGGATTTTGCCTGCATAGCGCGCGACGAAAATCGGGCTCAGCATGCGCATGAAGCCGGCGAGAATCAGCAGGTCCGGTGCAAATCGATCAAGATTCGCGATCACGGCTGCGTCGAAGGACTCACGGTCGGGAAAGTCCGTATGCCGCACGCAGACAGTCGGAATGCCGGCTTTTGTGGCGCGCTGCAGGCCGAATGCGTTTGCGTTATTGCTGCACACAACGGTCAGATCGAGATTCAGTCTGCCTGCGCTTACGGCGTCGATGAACGCTTGCAGATTCGTGCCCGATCCGGAAATCAGGATCGCTGTTTTACAGCGGCGTCGCATCAGACGTACTGCACTTTCCCGGCAGCGTCAGGATCGCCGGCGACGATGCGGCCGATTTGCCATGCGCGCTCGCCCTGATCATGCAAGCACTGAATCGCTCGCGCGGCGTCGTTTTTTTCGACAATGGCGACCATGCCCACGCCGCAGTTGAAGGTGCGCCTCATTTCAGCCGTTTCGATGTTGCCCGTTTTGGCCAGCCAGTCGAAGACAGGCCCTTGCGACCAACTTGAAGTGTCGATTTCTGCGTCGAGTCCGGGCTTAAGAATGCGCGGTACGTTTTCGGTGATGCCGCCGCCGGTGATATGCGCAAGCCCTTTCACGCGCAAAGACTGTATTAACGCGAGGACCGGCCTGACGTAGATACGCGTCGGGGTCAGCAAGCGCTCAGTCGCCGGCGTGCCATCTATCTCGTCGTTTGGCGCGCGCTCGAGTACCCGACGGATCAGCGAATAGCCGTTGGAGTGCGGGCCGCTCGAAGCGATGCCCAGTATGACGTCTTCCATGCCGATCGTACTGCCGTCAATCAACTGGTCGCGTTCCACTGCGCCGACCGTAAATCCGGCCAGATCGTATTCGCCGTCCGCGTACATGTCCGGCATCTCAGCCGTTTCACCGCCGATCAGTGCGGCGCCGGCTTGTACGCAACCCTCGGCGATGCCTGCGATGACGTCGGTCGCGACGTCGTTGTCCAGCTTGCCGCAGGCGAAGTAGTCGAGGAAGAACAATGGTTCCGCACCTTGCACCAGCACGTCGTTAACGCACATGGCCACGAGATCGATGCCGATGGTGCTGTGTCGGTTCAGTTGCTGCGCCAGCATCAGCTTGGTGCCGACGCCGTCCGTGCCCGAAACCAGTACCGGTTCGCGATAGCGGCCCGGCGGCAAAGCGAACATGCCGCCAAATCCTCCCAGACCAGCCAGGACTTCCGGGCGTCGCGTTTGCTCCACGAGGGGCTTGATGCGCTCGACCAGTTCATTGCCGGCGTCGATGTTAACGCCAGCCTCTTTGTAGGTTAGTGGTTTATTGCTCATTAGGGAGTGGCATACTCTGTGTTGACGATATAATAATGCTTGGCATCGAACGGGGAAACCACCCTTGTTAAAAACTCGAAGTTTTTTTGCAGTCGACAATGTTCGGCATGCGCTGATTGTCGGCCTGGTCGCGCTGTTCATGTCGTTCGGCTTCTCGCCAGCAGCGCAGGCAGTAGAAGTTCCGACGCTGTTTACGGCCGAGGTGCCAGTGGATGAAGATTCCGATGATCCACGCAACGATGCGTATAAAGCGGCGCTGCTCGAAGTCCTCACGCGAGTCTCCGGACCAGGTCTGAGCGGTAATATCGAGTTGATCGAGCAGTTGTTCCCGCGTCCTGCGTCCTACGTGACGCAGTTTCGGTCCGGCGCCGATGACAGCTTGTGGGTGTCGTTTGACGGCGACGCTATTGAAAAAGTACTTCGTGGAGCCGGTCAGATCGTGTGGGGAAGTGATCGTCCTCTCACACTCGTATGGCTGGCGGTTGACTGGGGGCAAGGCGAGCGCCAAATTATTGCTGCCGCCGATGCGGACAATTCCCGGTACCGGTCGCGTTCAATCGACCGCAATCGCCTGCTGCGGGAACGCATGCTGGAAATCGCGCAGAGCAGGGGCTTGCCGCTGGCGTTCCCGCTGCTCGATACGACTGATTTGAGAAATGTAGCTTTCAGTGACATATGGGGCGGCTTTCACGAGCGCATTCTCGATGCGTCGCGGCGCTACGACGCGAATTCGATATTGATCGGTCGGGTACGAGCGTCATCCGGCCAACGCAATCGCTGGACTTATTTTTTCGGCGGTGAGGAACGAAACTGGACGGCGCCGCCGGAAGTCATCGTGGGCCGAATTGCGGACATGCTGGCGGCTGAATTCGCCGTGGGTGGCGATGCGCCGCTTGAAATCGTCGCGCTGAGTGTTTCGGGTGTTACATCCGTCGATGACTACGGCTCCGTCCAGCATTTATTGGCCGGTGTCAGCCTGATCGAAAATTTTCGAATCGAGGAGGTTAGCGGCGACACCGTCAATTATCAGGTCGAAGTGCGCGGCGGGGCGGATCGTTTGCGGCGGGCGCTGCGCTTCGCTGGATTGCTGGAGCAGGAAGCGGTTATCGTCGACGACATTCTGAACCCCGATCCTTTGTCTGCGCTACTGTTTTTCTACAGTGATTAGTTTTGCGTATGTCGTTTAACTGGTTGCCCAACGCGATATCACTGATGCGCATGGCATTGGTCGTGCCTATCCTGCTGCTGATACTCGAAGGCAGTTTTGGCTGGGCGCTGGCCCTGTTTTGGCTGGCCGGACTTTCCGACGGCGTTGACGGCTATCTCGCGAAACGCTTCAACTGGCATACACGGTTGGGCGCTTTGCTCGACCCGGTCGCAGACAAGTTACTGGTTGCGGGAATGTTTATCACCCTGGCGTACACCCAGGACATCCCGATGTGGCTGGCCGCTATCGTCATCGGCAGAGACCTCGTGATCGTTGCCGGCGCGATAGCGTACAATTTTTTGATCGAACCCGTGGACGGCGAACCGACCAACATCAGCAAAATTAATACTGTGCTCGAGTTGTTGTTCCTGTTATTCGTTCTCACTCGCGCCGGATACGGCTGGCCTGACCCCAGTTGGATTACGGTCCTGGGCGCTGCCATCCTGGTGACTGTCGTGATCAGTGGTGTTGACTATGTCTGGTCATGGTCGCGTCGGGCGCGGCAAGGAGAGTAATGCGTGCAGTCTAATTTGCGCCTCAACTGGCTGGTCGCCGTATTTCTGACGGGTTGGCTGTTTTACTTGCTGGCGCCGATTCTCACGCCTTTCGTCGCGGCGGCGTTGCTTGCGTACATGGGCGATCCACTGGCAGACCGGTTGCAGCGGCTTAAGATGCCGCGAACTCTGGCCGTGATCAGCGTTTTCCTGATCACGTTCATCGTGCTCGCATTGCTGGTGCTGTTGGTTGGTCCGCTGATCAAGGCGCAGGTTGGCGCGCTGTTTCAGGCCTTGCCCGACATTGCCAGACAGGCCGAACAGGTCTGGTTGCCGTCGTTGTTGGGATGGATGAATGTTGACGCGGGCGAGGAAGTCGGCATCGGCGTGTTTCTTGCTCGTTACAGCGATATGGTCGCTAGCTGGAGCGGTACCATTTTGTCGGGCGTTGGCAAGTCAGGTGGCGTCCTCGCGGCGGCTGTGCTCAGTCTTTTCCTCATACCGATATTGACTTTCTACATGCTGCGCGACTGGGACTCGTTCATGGCGCACCTCGGTGCGTTGATACCGGAGAGTCAGCGTCAGACCGTGTTTTCCCTGGCGCGCGAAACGGACAAGGTCCTGGGCGCTTTTCTGCGCGGGCAGCTGCTCGTGATGCTGGCTCTGGGCTTCATTTATTCCGTGGGCCTGAGTCTGGTCGGGGTTCAATATGCGCTCGCGATAGGTGTGGTGTCCGGCCTGGTCAGCTTCGTGCCGTATCTCGGTTTCGTTTTCGGTATCGGGCTCGCAGGACTGACGGTTGCCCTTGAGCCCGAGCCCTTGCTGCATCTGATCGGCGTTGTTGCAACATTTACGATTGCACAGATTATCGAGGGATCTTTACTGACGCCGAAGCTCGTCGGCGATCGCATAGGCTTGCATCCGGTCATCGTCATTTTCGCCGTTTTGGCCGGCGGGCAGCTGTTCGGATTTTTCGGCATCCTGCTTGCTTTGCCGGTTGCCGCGGTCTTGTCGGTCCTGATGCGTTTCGCGCACAACCGCTATCTCAAAGAGCATCCTGAACTGGAATCGGAGCTTGAATGACGCAACTGGCTCTGCCATTGCAGCTCGCAGACCATGCTGTCTTCGCGAGTTTTCTCGACAGCGGAAACGAAGCCCTCGTTGCCACTCTCGCCAACATCGCCCGCGGTGGTGGCGGGCACGGTTGTTGGTTGTCGGGCGCCCGGGCGACGGGCAAGACGCATCTGTTGCAGGCCGTCTGTGAACACGCGGGGGATCGTTCGGTCTATTTGCCGCTGGCGATGATCGCCCAGGTGGGTCCGGGAATTCTGGAGGGGATGGCGAACCGCGAGCTGATCTGCATCGACGATATCCAGGAAATCATCGGGGACCCGGGCTGGGAGGCAGCGTTGTTCGATCTGTGCAACCAGGTTTTCGACGCGCACGGTCAGTTGATAGTTTCGGCCGCGTCGTCCCCACGTGAATGTCCGTTCGAGCTGGCCGATCTTCGCAGCCGCTTTTCGAAACTACCGGTCTTTCAGATTCATGCCCTCGACGACGATGAACGTATCGCCGCATTGCAGCTGCGCTCGCGGCATCGGGGTTTGGATCTTTCCGACGATGTGGCGAAGTATTTCCTGAAGCGCAGTCGTCGCGACATGGCGAGCCTCTATGAGTTGCTGGACCGGTTGGATCGCGAAGCGCTACGGGCGAAACGACGGCTTACGATACCGTTCGTACGTTCCGTGCTGGCGAGCGACACAGGCTAAATCTAGGCGGCGAGTTTTCCGGCGATCGTCGCAACCCGTTTTCCGAGAGCCCTCGCCAGGTATTTTTCGTCATCGGACAGCGTATCGGGGTTGCGGCTCCAGGTCACGTGTGTTGCGCCGTACAGCGAACCGCCCGTCGTCGTGGTCGACAATTTCTCTTCCGAGTAGGGGAGCCCGACGTACAGCATGCCGTGGTGCAGCAGTGGGATCACCATGGTCAAAAGAGTTGTTTCAGCGCCGCCGTGCAGCGTCGACGTCGAGGTGAATACACCGGCCGGTTTGCCGCTCAGCGTGCCCTTTATCCAGTCGCTGCCGGTCGTATCGAGAAAGTGTTTCAGTGCGGCGCTCATATTGCCGAATCGCGTGGGGCTGCCCATGACGATTCCGGCGCATTGAGCCAGATCGTCCGTGGTCACATAGGGCGGTCCGGACGCCGGGACCGGACTCTCCGCTGCTTCGGATACAGCCGACACCGGCGGCACCGTGCGCAGTCGCGATGCCATGCCCCTGACCGAGTCGACGCCCTGACACACTTCTCTGGCCATGGCTTCGGTGGCGCCGTAGCGCGAATAGTAGAGAACCAGTATGTCGTGCATCAGGACAAAAGTTGCTGCACGTTTTCAGGTGGGCGGCCAATGATCGCCTTGCCCGAGTCGCTATCGACGACGATCGGACGCTGGAGCACTATCGGATGCGCCGCGATCCACACAGCGAGCGCCGCGTCGTCGCTGAGTTCCGGCAGATCCTTAGCGCTGGTGAATTCGGTCTCTCCACGCCGCAGGAGAGCGGCGACAGCCAGCCCCAGGTTGCTTGCGATCTCGAGAATTTTCGCGGCATCGGGCGTGTCGTCGAGATACAGAATCACCGTATGTTCGGCGTTTGCCTCTTTTATGAGCCCCAGAGTTGCCCGGGACTTGGAACAGCGTGGGTTGTGATAGATGCTTAAAGCCATGCATTCCTCCAGGACCGGACTTTAGCAGGCCAGGGTCTTTTCGTCGTCAACGGTATGGATACTTGACTGGGGACCGCGCCAGTTGGTACTTTTGTACTCGATTCGGTACACACAATAATAAAAACCAACCGCGACCATGCATCACATCATCCCCCGAGCGAAAATCTACCTGCAGATATTGGTACTGACGGCCATTTGCGGCCTCGCAGCCTGCGAGACGGCGCCGCCAGTACAGGAAATGAGCGACGCTCGTCAGGCGATTGCGGTTGCCAGGGAAGCGGGTGCTGCCGATCTGGCGGCATTTCACCTCAGAGCGGCCGAAAAATACCTCGCCAGCGCCGAGCAAAAACTGGGCGAGCGCGCCTACAACCAGGCGCGTCGCGACGCCAAACAGGCGAAAATGAAGGCCCTCGACGCATTAAGGGCCAGTGCCCACAAGAGCGGCGACGTCGACAACTAAAGCCGTATTACCCTTGAAACCACTTCTTGCTGAGCGTATCGATGACCTTGTTCGGGTATTTGCGCTGGCCGAGACTGCCGTTGTAGCGGCCCAGGGCGCGTCGTAAATCATTGTTTTCCTTATCCAGGTAAAACCTCAGGATAGTGCAGCCATAGCGCAGATTGGTGTCGGCGTGGAGCAGGTTGTCGTTTGGACGGCCTATTTCGTTGAGCCAGAAGGGCATGATCTGCATGAGTCCGATGGCGCCCGCCACTGAAATCGCGTAGCGGTCGAAATTACTCTCCGTTTCAATGACGGCGAGAACGAGTTCAGGAGCAATTTCCGCGCGAGTTGCCTCAAGATGCACGAGTTTGAGGAGCTCGATCCGCTCTACGGGATCTTTTACCTGGCGTTCCAGACGCCGCGACATGTCGACCAGCCACACCGCTGCATCGAAGCGGTCGGTGAAGCTCGCCGTGTCGTTGGCTGCCGCTCGCAGCGCGTCTCGCAACTCCGGGTCCGGGTGCGTCTGGGCCGATGCGTTGCCGGCGGCGCAGGCAACGATCAGCATGAGGACGGCAACTGGCGCGTGACACTTCATAATGGAAGCTGATAGTAAAGGAATTAAGAGCTTACAGAGCTTTCCTGCAGCAGTTTGAGAGCTTGTGCACGTTTTAGGTTGCGCGACTCCGGATCGCGGCGGTGGCGATATTCGAGTTCGCCGGCCGCCAGGCTGCGATCGCTGATGACCAGGCGGTGCGGAATGCCGAGTAGCTCCGCATCGGCGAATTTGACACCCGGGCGCGCGTTGCGATCGTCAAACAGCACCTCGAGGCCCATTTGCTGCAGTTCGACATACAGCGTCTCGGCCGCTGTTTTAACTTCCTCCGAACGGTGCATGTTGATTGGCACGAGTATCACGTCGAACGGCGCCAGTGGTGCAGGCCAGACGATGCCCGCGTCGTCATGATTCTGTTCGATGGCAGCGCCGACGATGCGAGTGACGCCAATGCCGTAACAGCCCATGGCCAGCGGCCGATTTTTCCCGTCCGGGTCCTGCACCGTCGCGTTCATGGTCAGACTGTACTTTTCGCCCAACTGGAAGATGTGACCAACCTCGATACCGCGAGCGATGCTCAACCTGCCTTTGCCACCGGGCGTCGGGTCGCCCGCGACAACGTTGCGGATATCGACTGTTTCCGGGACGTCGATATCGCGGCCGAAGTTGGCGCCGCTGTAATGCGTATCGATGTTATTGGCGCCACAGACGAAATCGCTCATGGCCGCCGTCGCGTGATCGTAGAAGATCGGAATATCCAGTCCGATCGGACCTGCGAACCCTGGTCCGCAACCGGTAATCTTAACGATGGCCTCGGTGCTGGCCATTGTCAGCGGCGTGGCCACGCCCGGAATTTTCTGGGCTTTCACCGCGTTGAGCTCGTGGTCGCCGCGCAAAGCCAGCGCGACAGGCCCGTCGGTGCCTTCGACGATTAAGGTCTTGAGCGTTTGTTCGGCGGTTATGGCCAGCGATTCGCACAGCGCCTGGATCGTCTTGATCCCCGGGGTTGGGATTTTTTTCAGTTCCTCAGTGGCGGCAGGACGCTTGCCGGCAACGGGCAGGGCGACCGCGGTCTCGACATTGGACGCGTAATCGTCCTCGTCGCAATAGGCGATTGCGTCTTCGCCCGACTCGGCAAGGACATGGAATTCCTGTGAACGACTGCCGCCAATCTCACCGGAATCCGCGTCGACGATCCGGAACTTCAGTCCCAGGCGCTCGAAAATGGCCGTGTACGCAGCGCGCATACGCAAGTAAGAAGCATCCAGTCCTGCCTGGTCGATATCGAACGAGTAGGCGTCTTTCATGATGAACTCGCGCGAGCGCATGACGCCGAATCGCGGCCGTATCTCGTCGCGGAACTTGGTCTGAATCTGGTAAAAATTGATGGGCAGCTGTTTGTAGCTGCGCAATTCGCGTCGCGCAATATCGGTGATGACTTCCTCGTGCGTTGGCCCGAAGCAATATTCGCGCTGATGTCGGTCGGTCATTCGCAGCAGCAGCGGACCGTACTTGTCCCAGCGCCCGGATTCCTGCCACAGCTCGGCCGGCTGGACCGCGGGCATCAGCAGTTCGAGCGCGCCGGCGCGATCCATTTCTTCGCGAATGATGGCTTCAACCTTACGGAGTACGCGCAATCCAAGCGGCATCCAGGTGAAAAGACCCGAGGCCAGACGGCGAATGAGGCCGGCCCGGAGCATCAGCTTGTGGCTGATGATCTCTGCGTCTGCGGGAACTTCCTTGAGTGTTGTCAGCCCGAATTCTGAAAAGCGCATTGCAAGTCATACCGAAAATGGTCGAGGCGCGCATTCTAACCGTATTGACACCCAAGCCAAAGCAGGGGATCGTCCGGAATCTTTTTCAGTAGGGAGGCCGCGTTGCACGGTCGTCGAAATCCGTTCGTTGCCCACGAAGGCTTGCCATTTCTCGCTGTTGCGCTCGCCGTGGCCATATTTCTGGTGCGCTATTACGAGCCCTGGCTTGCGCTCGTCCCGGCAGGAGCATTTGTGCTTCTGTTTCTCCTGTTCCGGGATCCTCTGAGAGTCGTGCCGTCGGTGGCGCTCGGCGTAGTGAGCCCGGTGGACGGCGAGGTCATCGAAGTCGGCCGGATCGATGTGGGTGAAACCGGCGCGGAAGCATTGCGCGTCGTCATCAAGATCGACTGCTGCGGCAGTTACACGGCGCGCAGCCCGGTCGAGGGAAAAATAATGGACCTGGGCAAGGGTGCACTCTGGGTGCAGACTGATGAGGGGGACGACGTCGTGTTGAAATTTCGTGGCTATCGGCTGGGCCTGCCGCCGAGATCGTTTGCGCGCATGGGGGAGCGGCTTGGTCAGGGCCAGCGCTGCGCGTACTTGCGGTTGACTCGATTGGCCGAAGTTCAGTGGCCTGTCGCGGGCAAGGTTCTGGTCGAATGCGGTCAGAGAGTCACCGCCGGCATCGACGTCATCGGCAGCGTCCCCCACCCAAGATAGTCGATCGCCGTGAAATGCAGACACGCTCGTGGCAAAATTGCGATCGAATTCCAGATTCCGGTTCCTGACGAATGATGCACCCCGAACATCAACGACGCGCTTACCTTAAGGCGATGGGCATCGATGTCTGGTTGCCACGGGACGAGCCCGAGCCGTCCGCGGCAGTGGCAGGCGACGCCACCGCCACCGCCTCCCTTGACTGGGACGAGCTGGCTGCCCGCGTTGCCGGTTGCACGCGTTGCGAACTATCGCAGAGCCGCACGCAGACTGTTTTCGGCGTCGGTAAGCGGACCGCGGACTGGATGATCATCGGTGAGGCGCCTGGCGGCGAGGAGGATCGCCGTGGTGAGCCGTTTGTTGGCCGCGCGGGTCAAATGCTTGACGAAATGCTGCGCGCCATCGGGCTGAGCAGAAACGCTGTCTTCATCGCCAATATCCTGAAATGCCGCCCGCCAAACAATCGTGATCCGAAGCCCTCGGAAGCGGCCGAATGCCGCGGCTACCTGGAACGACAGATCGAACTCGTTCAGCCGAAAATAATTCTGGCGGTCGGCAAAATTGCGGCACAGAACCTGCTCGGTTGCGACGACACGGTAGGCCGCATGCGATCACGGACGCACGAACTTCACGGCATACCGCTGGTTGTGACTTACCACCCGGCGTATTTGCTCAGAAGTCCGTCGCACAAGCGCGATTCCTGGCGCGACCTGTGCATCGCGAAACGCCTCGCCGCAGGTATCGATACATGATTACGTCGCTGGCAGAGGTGCCGATCAACATACGTGATATGACTCACGACGATCTCGCGATGGTGTCCGACATAGAACGCCGCAGCTACGAATTTCCGTGGAGCCACGGGGTGTTTCGCGACTGCCTGCTTGCTGGCTACAAGTGCATCGCATTAATTCGCGACAACGAGCTTGCCGGTTACGGAATTCTGTCCGTCGCGGCAGGTGAAGCGCACATTTTGAATCTTTGTGTTGATCCCAATTATCGTTCACTTGGATACGGTGAGCGGATGCTCGATGAGTTGTTGTACCGGGCCAGGTCCGCGTCAGTTCGCGAAATTTTTCTCGAGGTACGGCCCTCCAACGAGGCGGCGTTGCAGCTGTATAAAAAGAGAGGATTTTATAAGGTTGCGGCTCGCCCGGCCTATTACCAGGCGAACAAGGGACGCGAAGATGCGGCGGTGCTCTCCAAAAAACTCGTCATCGAAGACTAGCAATGTCCGACATTAACGAACAAGTCAGCAAGCGGCGAACGTTTGCGATCATTTCGCATCCGGACGCCGGCAAGACGACGTTGACGGAGAAGCTATTGCTGTACGGCGGCGCCATTCAGCTTGCGGGTACGGTCAAGGGACGCAAGGCGAACCGGCATGCGACGTCCGACTGGATGGCGCTGGAACAACAGCGCGGCATTTCGATTACCTCGTCCGTCATGCAGTTTCCGTACAACGGCTGCGTTATCAATTTGCTCGATACCCCGGGCCATGAAGACTTTTCGGAAGACACCTACCGTACGCTGACTGCAGTTGATTCGGCACTCATGGTCATTGACTGCGCGAAAGGCGTTGAGCAACGCACGATCAAACTCATGGATGTCTGCCGATTGCGCGATACGCCGATCATTACGTTCATCAACAAGCTGGACCGAGACGGTCAGGAGCCCGTCGATTTGCTCGACGAAATCGAGTCGGTACTGAACATCGAATGCGCGCCCGTAACCTGGCCCATCGGCATGGGTCGCGCTTTGCAGGGCGTGTATCATATTTTACAAGACCGAATTTATCTGTACGAGCGCGTTGGGCGACAAAAAGCGTCCGAGCGACGCGTTGTCGACGGGCTCGATTCAGACGAGGCGACGGAAGTTCTGGGTCATTTCGCCGACGAGTTTCGTGAAGAAATAGAGCTCGTCAAAGGGGCATGTCCCGAATTATCCATCGACGCCTACCTGGCGGCGAAGCAAACGCCCGTGTTCTTCGGTTCGGCCATCAATAACTTTGGCGTCAAGGAATTGCTGGACGAATTCGTGAATTATGCGCCGGCGCCATTGAGTCGCGAAAGTGAGCAACGCGAAGTCCAGCCGACCGAGGCAGACTTTACGGGTTTCATTTTCAAAATTCAGGCGAATATGGATCCCGGTCACCGCGACCGCATTGCGTTCATGCGCATTTGTTCCGGGAAGTACTACAAGGGCATTAAAGTGCTGCATGTGCGTTCAGGAAAGGAAATGAAAATTCCCGACGCGATCACATTTATGGCCGCCGATCGCCAACATACGGAAACCGCGTATGCCGGTGACATCATCGGCATTCACAATCACGGCAAGATCAATATTGGCGACAGTTTTACCTCAGGTGAAACGATACGCTTTACGGGCATTCCGAGTTTCGCTCCCGAAATTTTCCGTCGCGCCGTACTCAAGGATCCGCTGCGCTTGAAAGCGCTGCAGAAAGGCCTGGCGCAATTGTGCGAGGAGGGTGCGACGCAACTGTTCAAGCCGATACGCAATAACGATCTGATTTTAGGTGCCGTCGGGCCCCTGCAATTCGAGGTGGTCGCGCATCGCTTGCAACATGAGTACAACGTCGAATGCCAGTTTGAGACGATTAATGTCGCCACAGCGCGCTGGGTCGAATGCGACGACGCGCAGATGCTCAGCGAATTCGAGCGCAAGGCGCACGATAATCTGGCACTGGATCACAGCGGTGCTCTGGTCTACATTGCTCCAACAAGAGTCAATCTAAACCTGACCGAAGAGCGCTGGCCGGATATCGCTTTTCGCAAGACGCGGGAGCTTTGAGCGCCGCAGCGAGGCAGAAGGCAAGAGCGTGTCAAAGTCACCCATTCTCACCAAGCAGGTTATCACCTGGGCGCTGTACGACTGGGCGAATTCTGCGTTCGCACTGAGCGTGCTCGCCGTGTTGTTTCCGCTGGTCCTGGGTAATTACTGGGGCGCCGCCGACGGCGGCGCTGCAGTGACCGTGCGACTGGGATGGGTCACGTTCGCCGCCAGCCTGGTCGTTTTTGTTACGGCCCCCGTATTCGGCACGATTGCCGACGCCGGCGGGTATCGCAAACGATTCCTGCTCATCTTTGCCGTCGTCGGTTCCGCGATGACGGCAGGCCTTGGGTTTGTGGGGCAAGGCGACTGGCCGCTGGCGCTGGGCCTGTATCTGGTCGCGTCGGTGGGCTTCTACAGTTCCGTGGTGTTTTACGACTCGCTTCTTATCGACGTTACAGAGCCGCGCAACTACAGTTTTGTCTCCACGCTCGGATTTTCCATCGGTTATCTTGGCGGCGCTGCGCTGCTTGCGATCCACCTCTGGATGCTGAAATCGCCGGCAACGTTTGGCTTCGCAAACACCGCCGAAGCCTTCAGTTTTGCGTTTATCTCCGTGGGGATATGGTGGATCCTGTTCTCGGTGCCGCTGCTGTTCTTCGTTCCCGAGCACCACAGTGCGATCGAGGTGCGCAGTGGCACTATCCGGGCGGCTTACGCGGAGCTCAGAGCGACCTTTCACGCTATCGGCAAGTACAGAAACGTAGCGATATTTCTCATCGCGTACTGGCTGTATATCGGCGGCGTTTTCACGGTGATTTTTATGGCCGTGAATTACGGCCAGCGCCTGGGCTTTGCAGACAGTGATCTAGTCGCGGCGCTGCTGCTGGCGAACATTGTTGGTTTCCCGGCAACGCTCATCTTTGGCGTGCTGGCACATCGATTTGGCGCCAAAAAAGGTATCTATTTTGCGCTGCTGGCGTATATCGGCGTCTGCTTCTGGGGACTACAGATGACAGAGGTTCGCCAGTTCTACATCATGTCGATTGTTATCGGCATGGTGCAGGGCGGCGCGCAGGGTCTGAGTCGCTCCCTGTACGCGTCGTTGATTCCTGCCGGACAGCCAGGGGAGTTTTTTGGTTTTTACAGCATGACGACGAAGTTCGCGCATGTGCTTGGGCCGGCAATGGTCGCTATCGCTGCGATGCTTTCGGATGACCCCAAATGGGTATTGCTGGCTTTGATGCCATTGTTTCTGGCTGGTGCGGTGTTGCTCGCGCTGGTGCGACTGCCGGATACCGGGGCCGAGCCTAGATAGCAGCGACGGCGCTTTTCAGGTTCGCGAGGGCGGCGTCGCCCGCGGCTCCGTAACGCGCATCCAGATACGCAGCGGTGACGGCGTCGACGTGTGCCGCCGGCAACGTGCTCTCAATTGCCGCACGGCGAGCGAATTCCTGCGCCGTTTCGCCCGTGCTCTGCTCGAGTCCGGTCTTTTTT
Organism: Pseudomonadota bacterium; assembly: GCA_022563255.1. Lineage (GTDB taxonomy): Bacteria > Pseudomonadota > Gammaproteobacteria > Steroidobacterales > Woeseiaceae > UBA1847. Next base: position 63,457 of record JADFNS010000005.1, on the reverse strand, counting down.
ACAAACCTCTGGTACATGACGGTTGCGAGGTCTCTTGATGGTGCGCGATTGCGCAGCATCAGGAGTCCGCTGATCGCCAGAATCAACGCGATAACACTGGTGACCAGCGTCAACAGCATCTTCTGCCAGTCCGGATCGTCCATGCCCAGCCATTGCAGGAATTTATTTTGCTTTTCGGGTCCGTAGCCGAGAATCCAGTCATTCCACTTCGCGTTCATGGCATCCCAGGTCAGCGTCAATCGGTGTATAAGTTCCGACGACGCGGAATAACCCCACGATTCTCCGAAGCCGTTAAGCACTGCATCGCGCGCACCGTACTCGATTCGTTCCGGCGCCACGGCAGACGTTGGATCGACCCGGTACCATCCGTAGCGTTCCAGCCAGACCTCTGTCCACGCGTGGGCGTCAGATTGGCGCACGATCAGGTGTCCACCCAACGGATTGATCTCACCGCCCTGATAACCGAGCACGATACGGGCGGGAATGCCGGCGCTGCGCATCATGAACGCGAACGCCGACGCGTAGTGCTCGCAAAAACCGCGGCGCGTATCAAACAGAAACCGGTCTACCGGGTTGTTGCCCAACGGCGGTGGCTGCAGCGTGTAAAAGTACTCTTCCTCATGAAACTTGGCGAGAACGGCTTCGATGTAAGCAGCGTCTGACCCGGCTGCCACGCGCATTTCGCGTGCAAGTTTCGCGGAGCGGGTATTGCTGTTTGCGGGAACATTGGTATACCAGTTGCGGAACACGACGGGTAGCTCCGTCTGTATTCGATAATTCGGATAGGAAATCACGCTGTAGGCCACGCGCTGGTCAATCGGCCTGACACGAAAGAGCTGTTGTTGCGAGCCCATGAAAGTTCGCTCCAGCGACCATGACATCGGCATGTCCATCGCGAAAACCCACTGCTGGCGAGTGGGTTCCAGAGTCACTTCATAAGCCACAGGCTCGCCACTGACCGCCACCTGCTGCGATGCGGGCGCGCCAATGCGCGGTTCCGAGCCGGACCAGGTGCGACCATTGAAACTCGTCATGACGAGGCCGCGCCAATAGCGGTCGCGAGGCTCGGGGACGGCGCCTTCGAACCGGACACGAAATGCGACTTCGTCGGACATCGACAGGGAACTGATATCGCCGGGACTCATCGTGTCACTGAGACCCGACGTGGCGCGGCCCGAATCGACGGGTACCGCCCAGAACGGCGATGCCAGTCGCGGGAAGAATATCCACATCGCTATTGCCAATGGCGCGGCATACAGGAGCAAGCGACCGCCCGTCGCAAAGCTTTGCCTCGCCGTTTCGCTGCCGCGGGCGGACATTCGAAGCCAGGCCGTAATAATGATCAGCGTGCTGAAAATCAGGTACGGCAGTGACCACAAATACTGCTCACGCAGCAGCGACGACATCACGAGGAAGATCGATATGAATAACAGGACGAACTGGTCGCGTCGTTTGCGGGTTTCAAGCAGTTTCATCGCTGCCATAATCGCCAGAAGAGCGGACCCCGGGCCGACCCCGCTGATCGAGGAATAGGTACCGAACACACCCAGAAAACAAATCAGGGCGAGCGCAGCGCGCACCCAGCGCGAGGGCAGCATGCGCCGTCCTTTCTCGATGGCGTAACGCCAGGCAGCGCAACCGACAATTGCGACGCTAATCCAGATCGCGAGATACGGTATGTGCGGGGCCAGCGAGACCAGCAATGCACCCAGCGTCCAGGGCAGACTCAGCAGTAGCGAGCCGTCGGTGCCCCTGGGTTGCGCTTTCACGACTCGCCTTTGTTGAACAATGCGAGCGCTTCCAGGCAGCGCCGCCGGTGGGACCCGCCATGCGCAGGCTTGAATTCAGACCCGGGTATGCGCAGTCCGTAATCTTCCTGTGTGCGATCGGCATTCACTATCCAGCTGGTCAGGATCGATAATCGTTTTTCGACGTCGGTCGTAGGAATCGCGTCGAAGTCGAACCACTGGCTGCTGGTATCGGCGCCGGCAAACTGCTTGGAAAACAGCTGCCCGCTGCGTGCGAAGGCCTTCCAGGCCACATGCCGCGGAGAGTCGCCTGCGTTGTACTTTCGCAATCCGGCAAAGTCTTCTTCGCCACGCGCGTCGTGCTGCCGATGTCCGTGTGTGACCATCGTCGGCGGTGGCCGCGGCGGCTGTGCAGCCAGCATGGGGTAGGCCAGGCCGCGCAACTCCATGTGCAGCCATGCCCAGGAGCCAAACAACTCAAACGGAAACAGAGTGCGAATGCTGAAGCGCTGGAGTTCAACATAGCCACGACGATCCGTTGCCACAGGCAGCGTGAATATCTTGCTTTGGCCCGGTTGCAGGTCCTGCACCTCGCTATGTGCGTCATCGTGGTGCAGGCGAATGCCGTAGCGAGTGTTTCTGGACTGGTTGGTGATCGCGATTCGAAATCGCAGCGTTTGTCCGGCGAAGACGGGGTCCGTGCCCGCGTTAGTCAGTTCAAGGCCGACGAGGTTGCGCTGGCATTGATGCATGGAGACAAACCCGAGGCCGATCAACAAGAACGTGAGAATGAACGACAGGTTGTTGTTGTAGTTCATCGAGCCCAGCAACATCGCGAAGGTCATCATGCCGAAGATGAGCCCTACGCCCGTAGGCAAAATGTAGACGCGCCCGGGGCGCAGCGTCGTCGTTGCCGGATCCGTGCCCTGGCGTTTGCGCGCCCAACGCCGAACGCGCCGTGTCGCACGAACGCGGATCTTGCCGAGGAGACCTCGCGGGCTAGGGGATGGCCACTGAATCGAGGACATGTTGGCAAAGTTCGGTCGGACTGCGGAATCTTGTGCTACCTGCCGGTTTTAGCCTGTGTCCGGCCACGGTCGGGAAAACAGCCTGAATATCGTCGGGATAGACGCCCGAGTGATTTTCAACAAATGCGTACGCGCGAGCTGCGGCCACCAGCGCCTGGGCGCCACGTGGCGACAAGCCGACTTCGATGTCGGCCGATTCGCGTGTAGAACGGACCAGCGCCTGCACATAGTCGATTAACGGTTCGCTGACATGCTGTGCCCGGACAGACTTTTGCAATTCCAGTAGCATCTGCGGCCCGGTTACCGGTTCGAGGTCATCGAGCAGCAGCCGCCTGTCATCACCGGTGATCAGTTCGCGTTCGCTGGCTTCGTCCGGATAGCCGATCTCCAGGCGCATCAGGAAGCGGTCGAGCTGCGATTCGGGCAGCGGGAAAGTGCCGATCTGGTCGCCCGGATTCTGCGTAGCGACCACGAAGAACGGCTCGGGCAACGGCCGCGTTTCGCCGTCGACTGAGACCTGGTATTCCTCCATCGCTTCGAGCAGGGCGCTTTGCGCCTTCGGCGTGGCGCGATTGACTTCGTCTGCGAGGATGAGCTCGGAAAATATCGGTCCCGGCTGAAACTCGAATTCGCCGCTGTTTTGCCGAAATACCGATACGCCGATGATATCGGCAGGCAGCATGTCGCTCGTAAACTGAATGCGTCGAAAGGACAGGCCCAAGGTCCTGGCCAGTGCATGTGCCAGCATGGTCTTGCCGAGCCCCGGCAGGTCCTCGATTAAAAGATGGCCCCGCGCCAGCAAGCAGGAGAGCGCCAGGCTGATCTGTTCGTTCTTGCCGAGAATGATGCTCGCCAGCGCCTTGCGAATGCTATCGACAACACGGTGCTGTGCGTCTGCGCTGGCGGGCAATTGCTCCAGGGTGTTTCCGCGCTGCATTCAATCGTCCTCCGTGAAGGGCATTTTTTTGTTCGGTTTACGCATCGTTACCCAAGCTGCGGCCTTTTGCACTGGCTCCCCGGTCAGAGTGTGATGCAGTACGCAGAAAACGACTCGTATCAGACGGGTTCGTCCAGTTTCTTAAGTTGTTCGCTCAGCTGCGCGATCGTTTTCTTGAACTCCACGACCCGCGCCCTTTCCTGTGTGACTACCGCGGCCGGGGCGTTGTTCACAAAGTTTTCGTTATCGAGCTTGCCGGAGGCGCGCTGCAGGTCCGCTTTGACCTTGTCCTGTTGCTTCAGCAATCGGGCGCGCTCGGCCTCGACGTCGATCAGGCCCTTCATCGGCACCAGCAATCGCATGTCGCCCAGCAACGCTGTTGCGGCAACGGGTGGGTCATCGCCTGCGGCGAGTACGGTGACCGATTCTACCCGGCCGACGCGTCGCAGCAGCATCGCATATGCCGTCGCCCGTCGCTGGTCCCCGGCGCTCGCGCCTTGCAAGATTACCGGCAATGGCTTGCCCGGTGAAATGTCCATTTCTCCGCGGATCTGACGTATTCCAAGGATGAATTGCTTGACCCATTCAATGTCGGCGATCGCGTCGGCGTCTTGCACATCGCCCGTCGATTCAGGGTAGGGCCGCAACATGATTGTGTCACCGTCTATGTCCGCACGTTTTGCAACCTGTTGCCAGATTTCCTCCGTGACAAACGGCATCAGCGGGTGCAGCAGACGCAGAATAGACTCGAGAACCTCGATCAGCGTGCGGCGCGTGCCGCGCTGCAATACTGTCGACACCTCGGACGACTGCAGAACGGGCTTCGACAGCTCCAGATACCAGTCGCAGAATTCGTGCCAGGTGAATTCGTACACGGAACGCACGGCCAGATCGAGGCGGTAAGACGCGAAATGCTGATGCATCTCAGCCGTGGTTTGATCCAGTCGGCTGCGAATCCAGCGATCCGCGGCGCTGAATTCGACATCTCCATCGTCCAGCGATTCCGTACTCATCAACACATAGCGCGCCGCGTTCCACAGTTTGTTGCAGAAATTCTTGTAGCCCTCAATGCGCCCGAGATCGAAACGTACGTCACGCCCGGTAGTGGCCAGGGCTGCAAACGTCAATCGCAATGCGTCGGTACCGAATTTGTCGATGCCATCGGGAAAATGTTTTCGCGTTGCCTTCTCGATCTTCGGCGCCAGGTGCTGTTGCATCACTCCCTTGCTGCGTTTTTCGACCAGTGACTCAAGGTCGATGCCGTCGATCAAGTCAATCGGGTCCAGCACATTGCCTTTGGACTTCGACATCTTCTGACCGTCCTGATCGCGAATCAGGCCGTGAATGTAGACTTCGCGAAACGGCACATCGTCCATGAATTTCAGGCCGAACATGATCATGCGGGCGACCCAGAAGAATATGATGTCGAATCCCGTGACCAATACAGCGCCGGGATAGAACTCGGACAGCGCTTTCGTTTTCTCGGGCCAGCCGAGCGTGCTGAACGGCCACAGCGCCGACGAGAACCAGGTATCGAGCACGTCGTCGTCCTGGCGCAATGCGATGTCGCCGAGATTATTTTTTTCGCGGACGTCATTTTCCGAGTCGCCGACGTAAATGTTGCCGTCGTTGTCATACCACGCCGGAATGCGGTGTCCCCACCAGAGCTGGCGGCTGATACACCAGTCCTGAATGTTGTACATCCAGTCGAAGTAGGTCTTGGACCAGTTCTGCGGCACAAACTTGATGCGCCCGGATTCGACCGCCTCGATAGCCGGCTTCGCGAGTGGTGCAATTTTGACGTACCACTGGTCGGTCATATAGGGCTCAACAACGGCATGGCTGCGATCGCCGCGAGGAATCTTCACGACGTAGTCTTCAATTTTTTGCAGCAGTCCCAGTCGCTCGAATTCGGCAACCACAGCTTTGCGCGCGTCGAAACGATCCATGCCGCGGTAGGCCTCGGGCACGTCGTCGTTAAGCGCCGCATCGTCGGTCAGGATGTTGATGATCGGCAAGTTGTGCCGTTTGCCTATGTCATAGTCATTGAAATCATGGGCCGGCGTTATTTTCACGCAACCGGTGCCGAACTCGGGATCCACGTAGTCGTCCGCGATGATCGGAATACGTCGCCCGACGATCGGCAACAGGACTTCCTGACCGACGAGATCTTTGTAACGATCGTCGTCGGGATGCACAGCGACGGCGCTGTCGCCGAGCATTGTTTCGGGACGCGTGGTCGCAACGACCAGATGACCGTCGCCGGATGCCAGCGGATACTGAAAATGCCACAGGTGGCCGTCCTCATCAGCGGACAACACTTCGAGATCGGAGAGCGCCGTGTGCAGGACCGGGTCCCAGTTGACGAGTCGCTTGCCGCGATAGATCAGCCCTTCATCGTGCAATTGCACAAATACTTTGCGCACCGCAGCGGACAGGCCGTCGTCCATCGTGAAACGGTCGCGAGTCCAGTCAACGGAGGCGCCGAGCCGTCGCGTCTGATTGGCAATCTGTCCGCCCGACTCTTCTTTCCACTGCCAGACTCGCTCGATAAACTTGTCGCGTCCGAGGTCGCGCTTTGACAGGCCTTCCTTGTTCAACAGCCGCTCGACCACCATTTGCGTTGCGATGCCAGCGTGGTCCATTCCGGGTTGCCACAAGGTGCGCTTGCCTTGCATGCGGTGATAGCGCGTGAGCGCGTCCATTATCGTGTCCTGGAACGCGTGCCCCATGTGCAGGGTGCCGGTTACGTTGGGCGGCGGAATGACGATGCAATATGGCTCGCCGTCGCCCTGCGGGGCGAAATAGCCTTGTTTTTCCCAGCGCTCGTAGATGCGTTGTTCAATGTTTTCGGGCTGGTATGACTTGTCCATCAGATCTTGTGTGTATGGAGTGTATGGCCCTGATCACGATAACTTCCGTATCGTTGCCGGCTCTTTTGCCGACCGTCCTCGTCGGCCGTAACCAGCTCCGCCACGCGTGCAAAAGAAGCGGCGCATGCCGGAATCTGGTCGCACAGAGTTATCAGCAAATCCCGCGGCTCGACCGCGGCGCTGCCGTGACCGATCGTGATCGGCGCTTCGCCGTCGCCGGCGAGGACGTGCGGCACGAAGCTGCCTTCGCGAAAGGTCCACAGGAGTTTGTCCAGGCGTTCGGCATCCGCCTGAGTATTGGTGTGGATATGAATGGTGTTCTCCAGGCGCCAGGCCTTTTCGGCGAGTCTGCAGGCGAACATGTAACGAGCGTGTTCGTCGACGCGGTCGAGAACGTAAAAGTCGACTTGAGCCACGTCGTCTGTCAGGGCAGGGCGCCGGCGCGCGACAGCAGAAACTCGGTGAGCATTGGCACCGGTCGTCCGGACGCTCCTTTTTCTGAGCCCGATTTCCACGCAACCCCGGCGATATCCAGATGCGCCCAGTGCATGCCGTGTGTGAACTTGCCGAGGAAGCAGCCGGCCGTGATCGAACCGCCACCGGGACCGCCGATGTTTGCCATGTCAGCGAAATTGCTTTGTAGCTGGTCCTCGTATTGCTCGCCCAGCGGCATTGGCCAGCCGATGTCTGCGGAACGATTGCCGGCGGCGAACAGTTCGTCTCGCAGATCGTCGTCGTTTGCCATGATCGCACTGCGATGATGACCGAGCGCCACTATGCATGCGCCAGTCAATGTCGCGACGTCGATTATCGCGGCGGGCTTGAAGCGACGCGCGTAAGTCAGCGCATCGCACAGGATCAGGCGTCCCTCTGCATCGGTGTTCAGAACTTCGATTGTCTTGCCGGACATGCTCGTGACAATGTCGCCCGGTTTGGTCGCAGTGGCGCTTGGCATGTTCTCAACGGCCGGTACTACGACGGTCAGGTTGATTGGCAGTTTAATCTTGCAGACCGCTAACATCGTACCGATGACTGACGCGGCGCCGCACATGTCGAATTTCATCTCGTCCATCTCGGGGCCGGGCTTCAATGAGATTCCGCCGGTGTCGAAGGTCACGCCCTTGCCGACCAGCACGACAGGCTTGTCACGGCCCGCTCCTTTGTATTGCATCACGATAAGCTTGGCCGGTTCGACCGAGCCTGCGGTCACGGACAGCAGCGATCCCATTCCCAGGCGTTTCATCTCGGCTTCATTCAGGATGCGGGTCGTCAACTTGCCGTTGCTGCTGGCCATTTTCTTCGCCGTGCGCGCCAGGTATGCCGGAGTGCAGACGTTGGAGGGAAGGTTGCCCAAATCCCGGGCGAGCGACATGCCCGCGATGATACCTCCGGCATGTTCGGCACCGCGCATCGCCTTCCTGGCATCCCCGGGTTTGGCGATCGCCAGGCCGATCGAGTTCAGCGGACTTCTGGTTTTTTTGCGACCGCTCTTCATCTGGTTGAAGCGGTAGAGAGTGGTAGCAACGCACTCGACCGTGTGACGAGCGAGGTAGTACGGGTCGCAATCGGCGACGGGTTCGAGCGTCAGGCAGTTGAGTACTTGTTTCGCTTTTGTGTCGGCCAGTGCGCTGGCGGCAGCTGAGATGGCTTTCCGGAACTGCGCGGCGTCGAATTTGCCCGTCTTTCCCAGGCCGGCGACTGCCACGCGGGCTGCTCTGACACCGGGCACGGCGCGCAGCATCGTACATTTTCCGGGTTTGCCCGAGATGTCGCCCGACTTGATGAGATTGCGAATAACACCCTTGCTGGCGGCATCGATATCCATCGCGCCGATCCCAAGTTTTCCACCGTCGTAAACGCCGACAATGACGCAATCGACGGCGCGCCGGGAAACCTTGCTGGTCGTCGTGAAATATTTCATAAATCTCTGGTCTGCCTTGTTATTGTTGCGGTAGTCTAACTGTTTCAGCTACCTACAGCTACGCCATTCACGGACGCCGATGACCCGCATTCTCGACCGCTACATTTTTCGCGAAATCGCGACGACCTGGCTCGGGGTCACGATGGTGTTGTTGCTAATCCTGCTGACCAATCAGTTTGCGCGAGTGCTCGGCGACGTCGCAAAAGGCAAATTACCCAAGGACGCGGCGTTTGAAGTGATCGGTTTGTCGGCCGTGCAGTATCTGACCATTCTTGTGCCCATTGGCCTGTTTCTGGCCATCATGCTGGCGCTGGGCCGTTTGTATCGGGACAGCGAGATGCCCGCGATGATGGCGTGCCGTGTGGGCCCGGCCGGTATCTACAGGCCGATGGCGTGGCTGATGGTGCCTCTTGCTCTCAGCGTCGCCTGGTTGTCGATCGATCTGGGCCCGCGGGCGATGGCCCAGATCGAACGAATCGGCGCCGAAGCGCGTCGCGAAGCCGATCTCGCCAGCATCGAACCCGGCAAGTTTACCGTGATCGGTTCGGATCGGGCCGTGATTTACGGCAGCCGCATAACGCCGGAGGGATTGATCGAAAAAGTTTTCATGCAAAGAATGAAAGAAAACGGCAAGGTCGAAGTCGTCATCGCAGAGGTCGGTGAAATGGTTGAGACGGACGACCCCAATGTCAGGTTCCTTGTTTTGCGTGACGGACGGCGTTACGAGGGTGTACCCGGAACGACTCAATTTCGTGTCATCGAATTTGCCGAGCACGGCGTTCCCTACCAGTTGCCAAGTCTCAAGGCTGCGGATCCCAGGCCAAGGGCCATGACGTTCACCGATTTGATGCGCTCGGACGAACTGGAACACATCGCCGAATTTCAATGGCGGCTGGGAGTGCCGCTGTCGACCATTATTCTTGCCATCCTCGCGGTGCCACTGAGCAGGAGTCGTCCGCGTGAAGGACGATACAGCCGCATCGCTATCGGTTTCCTCGTATTTATTATTTATCTCAACATGATGAGTGCGGCCAAGGCATGGATCGAGCAGGGCAGCATTTCGCCAACGCTCGGCCTTTGGTGGGTGCACGGTTCGATGGCGCTTTTTGCGCTCGGCTTGTTGATTGTCCAGAACGGTTGGCACAAGCAGGCGTTTCGATGACCAGCATACTGCGTCTGTACATGATGCGCACCATACTGATCAGCACGGCGATGGTGTTGATGGTATTGCTCGCGCTTGCCGGTTTGTTTGAATTCATCGCCGAGCTGGATGACACGCAGGGAAATTACCAAACGCCGCAAGTGGTTTTGTATACCGCACTGAGGTTGCCCAATCTCGCATTTCAGATGTTGCCCATTGGCGTGTTGATTGGCTCATTGCTGGGTCTCGGCGCGCTGGCCGGCGGCAGCGAAATCATCGTCATGCGGTCGGCGGGGCTGTCCGTGCTTGAGCTTACGGGCATGGTGGCTTTTAGCGGTGGCGTGCTGCTTGTTTTGACCGGTTTGCTCGGTGAGTTCATCGGTCCGCCGCTGGACTTTTATGCGCGCAATATGCGAGTCGAAGCCCGCTATGAAAAAGACGACAGTCGTCTCGGTAACGCGACCTGGGTCAAAGACGGCGAAGTTTATCTCCACCTGGAGAGAGTGAATCCGGAATTTCAATTCGGGAGTCTCTACCTGTACAAGTTCGACGGCGATCGTCTGGAGGCTATCGCAGTTGCGGAGAGCTCCGGTATCGACGAAGACGACAACTGGATACTGGAAAATTTTCGGGAAACGCGATTCAAGCGAGACGGCGTTCAGGTCCTGAAGTCCTCCAGAACGATTGAGTCCTTCGGGGTGAACGCACAGCTGCTGGGCAGCTCGCTGGCAAAACCTTTGAGTTTGTCGGCGCGCGAATTGCTGACGTACATCGACTACCTCAAACGCAACAATCTCGATGCGTTGAAATACGAAACCGAGTTCTGGTATCGCGTTTCAAGGACGTGTGTGGTTTTGATCATGCCAATGCTGGCGCTGGCATTCGTTTTTGGCTCACTGCGCACCGGAGGCGCGGGCGGTCGCCTGATGCTCGGTGTGGTCATCGGCCTTGCCTACTATCTCGCCAGCGAGACCCTCGCCAATTCGGGTCAGGTATACAACCTCAACCCGATCATGGTCGCCTGGCTGCCGACGTTGACGATAGCGCTGGTGACCGCCTTCGCTCTTTCCCGGATTCGCTGACGACCTTTATTGCTCTTCTTTCGGGTAGTAGACCAGCTTCGTCTTGCTGATACGGTCGTGCCAGGTAAGCTTGTCTTTGTCCCAAAGTTGCCAGAGGAAGCCGAGAGCCAACGGTGGCCAAGAGATGAGCGCGGCAAAGAATCGAATCGTCACCGCGCCGAGAGTCGGTTTGCCTCCCTCGAGTGTTTGCAGTTGCAAGCGCCACGACTGCATGCCAAGTGTGCGTCCGGAACGAGCCCAGAAACCGACAAAGAACCCATAAACGACCAGCGCCAGAATGACCCGATAGAGTGGATTTTCACCGGCTTCAACCGGTTCGCCGCCGCCCATGGCGATGAAAGGCAACGTCACCAGAAACAACAGCGCCATGACGAGCAGCCCGTCGTACAGCATCGCCGCGACACGGCGGCCCAATCCAGTGTTTTGCATGACTTAAATGCTCGCGATGAAATCGGCCATGCGTTGACGCATTGCCGTGTCAGGAAGATCGCCGACGCCAGCGCCGAGATTATCGATCATATGATGTGGTTTGCTGGTCGCCGGGATGGTACACGTAACCGCCGGGTGGCTGGCGACGAACTTCAGGAAAAACTGCCCCCAACTCGCAGCGAATAATTGCGCCCATCCGGGCAGGGTCTTACCGGATACAGCGGCGAACAACCGGCCTCGCTGGAACGGCCGATTAATAAGGACGGCGATGCCCAAGTCCCTTGCCAGGGGCAATAGCCGCTCTTCCACCTGACGCTCACCGAGCGAGTAATTTATCTGGATGAAATCCGGCATGTGGCGAAGCATCTCGCGCTCAAGTTCCTTGTGCGCCGCAGCAGTATAATGCGTGAGGCCGCTGTAGCGAACGAGTTCCTGTTCCTGCCATGCGCGAATCGAATCCATATGCACAGCCGTGTCGCGCAGATTGTGAACTTGCATGAGGTCAATGATGTCGGTACGCATCAGGTCGGTGGATTGTTGCATTTGTGCGGTGCCGGAATCCTTGCCGTGGGTCCAGACCTTGGTTGCCAGAAACAAGTCGCTGCGATCGATTCCTGCTGCAATCACGGAGCCGATGACTTTCTCGGAACGGCCGTACATCGGCGACGTATCAATGAGGCTGCCGCCGCTTGCCGTGAGCAGAGCGACGATTTCCTTGCACCTCGCTATCTCGGTCGGCGTACTTTGAACGTCGAAAACGCGTGAGGTGCCAAGTCCGATGACTGGCAGTTCCTCGCCGGACACAGGGATCACGCTGGTCAACATTGGCTGAGTGTCGCGGGTCGATCCGATTTTGGGCAGAGCGACCAATGCGGCTCCCGTGGCGAGTATTTGCCGCCGTGTCCAGTTAACGTTTTTCATGCGATGCCGCTGTCCCTTAGTTGTCTCGCCTGTCTGCGATAATCCCGGCCCAGCCAGAGAGCGAGCGCAGCCCAGATTACGGCGAATGGCAGCATTACGACGGAAACGCCAGCGATACCGAGGCCCGTCATCAATTTTACGGCCCACGTACCGATCACATCGCCGAATCGATACACGGCCGTATCGATGAAATTTTTGGTCTTGTATTTTTCCTCGGGTGTGACGACCGAATACAACATATCGGTGGTTGGCTTGCTGAAGCCGAATCCCAGTGCACGTCTTGCGATGGTCAGCAGTGCAACGACGCCCAATACCGGATCGACGGCGAGCAGCACGAATCCCGCAACGGAGAGGATTGGCATTAGCGACAAAGAGACACCGATGCCAAAGCGACTAACGACGTGCTTCACCACGAACAATTGCCCGAAGAGCGCCAAAAAATTGGTCGCCAGATTGATGTTTGAAAAGAACTGCGTCCGCTCGTCTGTGCCCGGAATCGTTTGTTCGACGAGCTGAGCGGCGAACATGTAAAGCGCCGTGCCGAGCAGGCTGGCAATCACCGAGCAAATTGCGATCGCTGAAAAATACCGGGACGAAAAAACATGCGTAATACCGCTGAACGGATTGCCTCCCAGCGCAGTTTCGCTGTCGGCTGTTTCGATGATTTCATCCTCATATTCATGTGCGACCCAGATTCGCAGTCGTCGAATACAAACAATTGCGAACAGCAGCAACATTGCGGCAATCGGAAACAGGTTGTGAAAACCAATGGTCACGACCAGCAGACTGGTGACGCCGCCGCCGAGCAGGGCGCCGATACTGCCGCCGGCCGCGATCACGCCGAAGAGTCGCCTGCCTTGTTCGCGCGTAAAAATATCGGCCATGAAGCTCCAGAACACCGAGACGACGAACAATATGAATACGCTGATCCAGACGAAGAAAGCACGTCCCAACCAGACGTGCTCCTGCCCGTCATCAATCAGCCGGGAAAAGATGACCCAGAAGATCAGGATGTTGGAGGCGAAAAAAAGATAGATCCACGGCAGGAATACGCGTCGCGGAAACCGCGATGCTATCCAGCCAAATACTGGCGTCGCGATCAACATGACGGCGAATGTGCCCAGGAACAGATACGGAATGGTGTCAGCGCCACTGCCGACGGCCATGGCATCGCGCACGGGCCGCAGCATGTAATAAGACGCCAGGACACAGAAGAAATACGCGAACGACCAGCTAACGGCGTAAAATTCGTGACGCTCGAGCCTGAGCACCCTGACGAATAGAAATGTGCGAAACTTGTCGATAGGGTTGCTGGCCATGTTGTGCGCTATCTTAATGGCCGGGCGACGAAAGTCACAGAAAAACCAACAAATAATCCGGGGGAGGATCGATCATGGAAGCCGTCGCAATAGTTACAATAGTGTCCCTGATGCAGTTTCTGTTTTTCGGCATGCGCGCCGGTGGCGTCAGGGGGAGAACCGGCCTCAAAGCGCCGGCAATGACCGGCAATGAGGAATTCGAGCGCGTGAACCGGGTGCACCAGAACACGCTGGAGCAACTGGTTGTTTTCGTGCCGGCGCTCTGGATTTACGCGCATTATGTGAATCCTCTGTGGGGGGCAGGTATTGGTTCGATCTACATTATCGGTCGCTTTATTTACAGTGCGGCGTATACGAAGGAACCGAGCACTCGTGCGCTTGGTTTTACGATCTCGTATCTGCCAAGTGCGGTCATGCTGGTCTGGTCGTTGATCGTTGTGGGCATGTCCTACCTCTGACCACTAGTTGACGAATGGGCGAGATTTGGCGCTATCAGAATCTCGCAGACTGACCGATCCTTTTGCTTCGATTTTCTGAAGTCGAATGAAAGGAGAACAACGATGGCGAAGAGGAACTTTGCCGCACTGATCGTTTTGTTGGCGTTCGGTCTGACAGTCCACGAGACAGGCGCACAGCAAATCGCGGTGACGGCAGATGGTTGTGCAAAACTCGCGCGCATCATTTACGCCGAAGTATCCGCCGCCGCGCTTTACGGTCCCGGTAAATCGGGCCCGTGGATTATCGATCCGGGACAGGGCGAAATTTCGATTTGCACTCACACGGCGAAAACCGTGTCTCGCGCTTTTACCTCGGCGATGTTAAGTGCCGGTTTTACGGTGTCGTGGGATAGCCGGTTTATCGATCCCGGCGAATACTGCGACAGCAGTTTTCTGTCGCAGTGCTATCCGGATCGCGATCCGCCGCTCGCATCGACTTTTAGCGCGGACATGGCATTCGTTCAGGAAAGCTGGGCAATCGTGTCACAATCCGTCATGCGGGAAATGTACAATCCGTTTAGCAATGACGAAGTCCGGTTTCGCGACAATGACCTGAAGCTGCGTCTTGGATTGTCGCTGCGTTTAGCGGGCGCTAAGGCTGATCGTCAACTTCAAGTGCATCCCAATCCGCAATGACTTGCCGTGCGTTTTCTGCATCTTCCGGGCTGACGACAACCCGTATGTTGCCAATCGCGGGAAGCTCGCCGATGCCGCCCTGCAAATGTTCGCCAATGATCTCGGCATGAATTCCCGCTTGCTGTAACTGGTGCAGCACCATGTGTGCCTCGATGTTGCTGGATGCGTCGAAAACGGTTTTCATTGCGTACTCGGAGACTCGCCATTGAGGCGGGACAAGAGGTCTCGCGCATAATCGTCCTGTTGCTGAAACAATCGAACGGCCACATCGACTTCGGTGATGTGGTAGGAAAGAATTTCAACGATGCCTGGTATTGATCGCAAAGACTCCATGTCGCCACTCAGACCTTCTGTCGCAGATTTGGGCAGCGGACATTGTGCATTCAGAGATATTTCTGTGTCGTGGTTGATCGTCGTTGGACACAGCTCGCGAATAGTCAACTGCACTTCTGGCGGGATCGCCCCTCTAACGAGTTTGCGGTACGTTACTGGCGGATCCCAGGCGTCCCGCATCTTTATCGCGTTCGTATGGTATGCAGTGAGTAACATACGGAAATCGAGATCATCCAGCAAGCGGATATTACCGGTGTTCTGCAAGTCCTGATAGGTGTTGTCGACCGGGGCGAACGCCCATCTTTCTGCTGCGTAGTATGCTGCGAGCATCGCTTTTTCATCGGCCGATTTGCTGGACTTCAACCACACCAGGGTCTCCAGTCCAAAGTCTCGTATGGCAGCAAAAAACTCAATTCGATTTTCAAGCCCGTGATGATCTACCTCGAGATCGGCCGTGAGGCGTATCAGGTATTCGTCGCGCAGATCGTCATCGTGTCTTTGCTGAAGCCAGGACTCGACCATAAAGGCAACGAGTACGCCGATGACGATGAGCATGAATTCGCCAATCAGCTGTCCGCGGTTTTTCATACGTTCTTCCTGGCAGAGGAGGGCCAGAGAGTAGCATGACAGCGAAACCAATCACCCCGAACCCTGCTATTATCAGACCATGCGACTCGTTGCTTTCATTGCAGCAATAGTTCTGGCCTTTTCCACCGTCTCGGCCCGAGCCGATGGCACTGTCGTCGTGCTCAAGATCAAGGGCGGCATCGGTGTTGCCACTGCCGAATATATATTGAGCGGGATCGAGCATGCCGAAACATTGGGTGCTGAACTGATCATCATCGAGATGGATACGCCCGGCGGCCTCATGGCGCCAATGCGCGACATGGTTCAGGCCATTCTCGGCTCCAGTGTTCCGGTCGCAACCTATGTGACCCCGGCCGGTGCGCGCGCTGACAGCGCAGGTACCTACATTTTGCTTGCCAGCCACATCGCAGTGATGACGCCGACCACGCACCTCGGTGCCGCGACCCCGGTAGCTCTGGGTGGCGATGATGCGACGCCGGAGGACTCAAACGATGCAGATTCCGGTGACGATGCCGAAACGGCGCCACCGTCCGGTGGCGCAATGCAGCGCAAAGTGCTCAATGATGCCATCGCGTATATTCGCGGGCTGGCGGAACGATTTGATCGCAATGCGGACTGGGCCGAAAAGGCGGTGCGCGAAGCCGCGACCCTGACGGCGGACGAGGCGCTGGATCAAAATGTCGTCGATTTCATTGCGGAAGACATAGCGGAACTGCTGCGCCTGGTGGATGGATACGAAGTCAAAGTCGACTCGGAGGATGTAACGCTCGCGACCAGCCAGGTCGTTATCGAGGAGTACGAGCCGAACTGGCGTATCAAGATCCTGTCGGTGATTGCGAATCCGGAGATTGTGCTCCTGCTGGGTCTCATCGGATTGTACGGCTTGATGTACGAAGGCTGGAATCCGGGTGCCATCGTGCCGGGCGTTGTTGGCGTTATTTGTTTGCTGCTGGCGGCCTACGCCTTGCAAGTGCTGCCGGTTAATTACGCGGGCCTCGCGCTGATCATTGTCGGGCTGGCGCTGATGGTTGCGGAGGCCTTTGCCCCGAGTTTCGGTGCTCTTGGACTCGGTGGGATCGTTGCGTTCGCGTTTGGTGCGATCATGATGTTTGATACGGGAATACCGGGTTTCGGGATTTCGATAGCGTTCGTCGTAGTACTCGTGGCGTTCTTCGCAGTGTCTTTAATCTGGCTCATGAGTTACGTGTTGAAGTTGCGTAAGCGGGGCGCCGTGTCTGGTAAAGATTCCATTATCGGCGGAATTGGCACGGCCAGGCAGGATTTTTCAGGTACAGGTTCGGTCTGGCTGGAAGGCGAATCCTGGGCGGCGCAAAGCTCAGTGGCCATAGTGAAAAACCAGCAAGTCATCGTTCGTGCGTTGGATGGCCTGATACTGACGGTTGAGCCCGTGGCCGATGCCGATGCTGCTCAATCGCAAACATGAACTGATAATTATGAGAGGTTAATCTAATGAATCTCGTCTACTTTGGTGTGATCGGCGCACTGATCATCGTCGTTCTTTACAACACGATCAAAATTCTGAAGGAATATGAACGCGGCGTTATCTTTTTCCTTGGACGTTTCCAGATAGTCAAGGGCCCGGGACTCATTATCTTGATTCCCGGCATTCAAAAAATGACCAAGGTCGATTTGCGCGTCATCGTTATGGATGTGCCAACGCAGGATGTGATTTCCAGGGACAACGTTTCGGTCAAAGTGAATGCTGTCATCTATTTCCGGATTGTCGATCCGGAGAAAGCCGTCATTCGTGTTGCCGATGTTTTTGAAGCGACCAGCCAATTGTCACAGACCACGCTGCGTTCGGTACTCGGCCAGCACGAACTCGATGACATGCTGTCGGAACGCGAGAAACTGAATTCTGATATTCAGGGTCTGCTCGATCAACGCACCGACAACTGGGGCATCAAAGTTGCCAATGTCGAAATCAAGCACGTCGATCTTGACGAGAGCATGATTCGCGCGATCGCACAGCAGGCCGAAGCCGAGCGTGCGCGGCGCGCTAAAATCATCAACGCCGAGGCCGAAAAGCAGGCCGCAACCATGTTGGCCGAAG
Organism: Pseudomonadota bacterium; assembly: GCA_022563255.1. Classification (GTDB taxonomy): domain Bacteria; phylum Pseudomonadota; class Gammaproteobacteria; order Steroidobacterales; family Woeseiaceae; genus UBA1847. Next base: position 45,930 of record JADFNS010000005.1, on the reverse strand, counting down.
CGGCCCATATACTGGCCAAAGAAGATCAGGCTTTGCAGTTACGTTATTTGCAAACGCTCAAAGAAATCTCGAACGAAAGGACGAACACCATAGTGTTCCCTATACCGCTTGAATTCCTCGAGCCGATGTTAAAACTGGTGAGGAAGAAGTCGCAGAAGTAGTAAAAGGCACCTAATTAATGGCACATTTTAAAACCGAGCGTGGGTCTCGTCCATCGCCACGGCGACCCACAATCCGGACAGTGCCATCGCTGTCGCGGTAAACCAGAAACCCGATTCGATGGACCCCGTGGCATCCGCAATAAAGCCCAGGGACAGTGCGCCGATTCCGTAGCCCAGATCCCGCCAGAAACGGTAAACGCCAAGGCTGGAGCCCCGCCAGGCAGGATGGGAAATATCGCCAACAGCCGCGATCAGCGTCGGGTATAGCAGTGCCATCCCGACGCCCGTAACGCCCGCGGTAACCGCCAATGCGGTTATGCCGTCGGCGAACAACGTGGCTGCAATACCCGCCGCACAGATCCACATACCCAGCACGATGGGCCATTTGCGACCGACGGCGTCCGATAGCGGACCCGTCCATAGCTGACTGCCACCCCACACAAAACCGTACGTACCCACTACCCAGCCAATATCGGTGAGGGACAGGCCTTTCGACAGCAAGTACACCGGAAAGAACGTCCAGACCAATGCGTCGACAAACTTCTCGACGCACCCAGCCTGTGACAGGGCCGAGAAAGTGCGATGTCGATAGGTGACCAGCGTGAAGATTTCTTTTGTCGAGGGGTGCTCGGATACGTTGGCCGGGAAGCGTGGTTTGGGTCCCTCGTAAGTGCCGGCCTTGTGTGCGGCAGCCTCAGCGCGCGCCCAATGCAGGGTCTCCGCAGAGAACAGCAGTGCCGATACGAGCGCCAGCAGAATAACGAACAGTCCGAAGACGAACAGGCTCATCCGAGGATCGTAATAGGTCGCAAGATACGCCGTGACGAGTCCCGCAATCGCGACGCCGCCATAGCCTGCAAACTCATTGAAGCCAGTGGCGAGACCCCGTTGCTCCGACCGCACGATGTCCAGCTTGCTGGTCACTGTCATCGACCACGTGAATCCCTGGTTGATGCCTAACAGCACATTGGCCGCGATAATCCAGTTCCACGACGGCGCGTAGAGAAAAATGAACGGGATCGGCAACGCGATCAGCCAGCCCCAGATCAGCACCCGCCGGCGGCCGACTTTCTCTGAAATACGGCCCGAGACAAAATTCATCGACCCTTTGACGAAGCCGAAGCTCACGACAAACGCCACCAGCAGGATATAGGAGCCGGGAGGCATGCCGAACTCGGTCTCGGCCAGTGCCGGCACCACGGTGCGTTGCATGCCGATCGTCAGGCCAACGAAGAAGACCTGCAGCAGCTGCTGGGCAAACTGGCCGATGTTCTCCTGGATGCCGTGTTGCAGGGGCTTGGCGCCGGTATACGGTTTCAACATGGGGAGTCCCGGTTTAAGGTTGTATTCTAATAATCAATAGAATATCATACAATAATGGAACACCGCGACATAAAAGATGCGCTGTACATGAATTTCGCCCGCATCGGCAAGGCGCTTTCCAGCCCGACGCGACTGGAAATCGTCGATCTTCTGGCCCAGGGCGAGCTGAGTGTTGAAGACATCGCCAGCAAGGCCGAACTGAGCATCGGCAATACCAGCGCGCACCTGAAAACGCTGTTTGCCGCGTGCCTGGTGAATCGACGCCGGGCGGGCCAACGTATCTTCTATGCGCTGGCAAATGCGGGCGTATCCGGGCTGATGCGGCACTTCCAAGAGGTCGCGGAGGAGCAGATCGCCGAGGTGAATCAAATTGTGCAGCGTTACTACGAAACGCCGGGCGAGCTGGATCCCATCACGAGCAGCGAGCTGGTCGATCGCATGCAAGACGGCGATGTGGTCGTCCTGGACGTGCGTCCGATCGATGAATTTCGCAGCGCCCATATTGCTGGCGCCGTGCCGCTGCCCATCGACGAACTGGAGCAGCGACTCAAGGAACTGCCCTCGGACGTGGAGATCGTCGCCTACTGCCGCGGCAGATATTGCCTGTACGCGGTTGAAGCTGTGCGGATATTGCGCGCGCACGGATTTCGTGCGAGACGGCTGAACGTGGGCCTCCCCAACTGGCGAGACCACGGTTTGCCCGTGGCATAGACGCAAGAATTTGCACCGGAGACACCCGTGATATTGAGACAATACCTGCAGACCGAGCCCAGCGTGGTCGCCTCCTACCTGTTTGGTTGCGGTGGCGAAGGCGTATCGGCGGTGGTTGACCCGACCGAAGACATCGATGCCTACATGGAGGCTTCCAAGGCGCTCGATATGCAGATCCGCTATGTGTTCGACACGCACGTGCATGCGGATCATATCTCCGGTGGGGCGGCGCTGGCCGCGGCAACCGGGGCGGAATACATGCTGGGCGCCGAGGCCAAATTGGCATTTGCGTTCCGGCCAGTAGCAGACGATGACGTTCTCTGGCTGGGTAATGTCAGTGTGCGGGTGTTGGAAACGCCCGGCCATACGCCCGAGCACATCACGTTGCTGGTCACCGACCATCGCCGCAGCGACGAACCGTGGTGTGCTTTCACCGGGCACACGCTGATGATCGGCGATATGGGGCGCACGGAACTGGTGACCAACAAAGAGGAGGGCGCCCGCCAGCTGTACGCGAGCGCGGTCAAATTGCAACAGCTCCCCGATCACATCGTGATTCTTCCCGGAGCATTTTCAGGATCACCGTGCGGACGCAGTCTGAGCGGCAACCCTGTATCGACAGTGGGTTTTGAACGGCGATTCAACGCCGCGTTTTCCATCACCGACGAAGACACATTTGTTGACTACATGCTGCAGGACACGCCGGAAAAACCAGCGGATTTCGATCGCATCCGCGAGGCTAATATCGCGGGTATCTAAAAGGTGCCAGGTTTATTTTCCTGAAGCACACTGAGTTTCCGACCGTCCTGCGGGGCTGATTTTGAGTGCAAATCAACACTGAGGGGCCACAACGAAAGCGATCATTATTGTGCCATTTGTCGATCAGGTCGCACGAGCAGAATCAACGCGGCGGCAATTAACGAAAATATCGCCGCAGAGGCAATAGCGAATGTCCAGCCAAAAGTGAGCGCCGCCCAAGGCACCAGTATGGCATTGAAGATGCCGACAGCATTTCCGCCGGTATTCATTGCCCCACCGACTGCGCCAGAATGCTTGCCGCCGATCGCCATGCTCGTCGTCCAATACGGAGGTTCCATCGCCTGATTAAAAAAGAAACAAGCCACCATTAAGGCAACGGCAACAGTCGGATTGGGGTGGATTATCCCGCCGATCAGGCACATAGCCGAAAAGGTCCCGCCAATAATAAGTGGCAGACGGCAACCCCACCGGAGTCCAATACGCCTGCACAGTTTGTCACAACCCCACCCGCTAATCGCAGCACCTGCACCGCCGGCTATCCATTGCGCGGAGGTAACGAATCCGGCATCGGTCATGCTGAACTGTCTGACTTCCACGAGAAAGTAGAAAAACCAACTGAAAACCACGTAGAAAGTGTAATTCATGCAGAAATACGAGACCGTTAACCACCGGACGTCCCGATTTCTGAGCAACTCCCGCCAATGGATAGGTTCGGGTTGGTCGTCGACGCGCGGGCCGTTCGTTCGTCCCGCTTGAATCAGTTCGATCTCTTCCTCATTAACCGACCTGTGTTCCTCTGGATAATCCCGCGCATACCACCACCAAAAGGCTGCGAGAAATAGCCCAAGCGGGGACAAGAACAAGAAAGAGATCCGCCAGCCGAATTCTACAATTGACCAGACCAGAAGCGGGGCGGAAGCTGCTACGCCCAGATTCAGGCCCGTGCTGCTGAGTCCATTGGGCAACGCCCAGCCACCGATGGGAAACCAGTGGACGATGGCTGGACTTGTCGCCGGGTACACCGGTGCGTGTACAGCGCCAACTAAAAAACGCACGAACATCAGTGAGGCCAAAATCACGCCGGTGGAAGCAAAGATCGTGCTCGGTATGAAGGCAGTGGCCGCAGTGAACAAGGCCCAAAGTACAGCTATCGTCGCAAGCACCCGCCGCGGTCCGAAGCGATCTCCCAGAATACCGCCGGGGAGTTGGAATAGCGTGTAGCCGATCATGAACGCCGCCAATATCCAACCCCACTGAATCTCGGTCAGCCCGAGGTCGGCCATCATGACCGGTGCCGCTGCCGACATGTTGTAGCGAAGCGTGTAGGAGATGAAGCTTGCCAGCACCAGTATTCCGAGGATGCGCCAGCGTATATTCGTTGGTTTATTTTTTGACATTGTTTCTTCTCGCCCTTTGCCGGGATTCATCAGGCTACTGGCCTTCGCAATGCGGAGCAAATGAATCACGAAAGTTGTATGGCGAAGGAAAACCGTATCGACTGATTGATGCCAGTCGAATTTTCATCGAGTGAACGCCAAATGGGCGTCAGAAGCTTTGTTCAAAACGGTTCGCTTCTGGCCGACGCTGAGTGAAAACTCTACATAATTTGTAATCATGCTTTGCGTTACGGAAGCAATCAAAATAAAGAAATCAAACTTAACTCAACCGTCCGTGGTGGCGGGGTAAAACTCCCTTTCCCGTACCCTTAGCTACCGGATCGTCGGTAAAGGTTTCGGCGACCGGCTCGGTTCAGTCGAAATCGTCCGACCAGGCAATCCGTACGTCGGCTATATCCGCCCCCAGGATCGCCCAGCGCCGGTACTCAGGCGGGCGGCGTAACGTCCGCTTTGCCCCCGGTAGCGGCCATTCAGGTAACATTGGTAAAAGGGGCCGCTAATGACCCAAAGCTGACATTGACGGACTATGAAGCGAGAGTCTTCATATCTGTAGTCTGATGATTGCTTAGCACCCAGCGCGTTACTTTGAACTACCTCTATTTCTGTGACCGATAGAACCCACAAAATTATGATCATCATAGAAAACCGCGAATTTGATTCGATCAATAGCGCGGCTATCGAATTCGGCATGTCGCGCAGTACTCTCGATACAAACCGAATTTCCTCAACTGGTGAAGCAGTGGCATCCGATCAGAAATGCTCCTCTAACTGCTGACACGGTTGCGCCACATTCAGGCCAAAAAGTGTGGTGGTTATGCCCGCAAGGTCATGAGTGGAAAGCGGTCATTAAGTTCCGGCGTTTTGTGCCGTCTAACATTGCGATTCATTGAAGCCTTCTGGCTTTGTCCTCGTCCATGCAATTCCGGGCATCCTGAGAAACTGGCCGAGCTGTTGGGCTGGCTCCCTGCTACTATTGCGTATTCTAGGCGAGCCCGCGTGGAACAGTAATATCAACCTGTCGACTTAAATCGACGCGTTCAGCCATAGCAAACCTGAAGGCAGCAAGATGTCTTTCGTCACCGAGCTTAAACGTCGCAACGTCATTCGAGTCGCACTCGCTTATCTGGCACTTGCCTGGCTGGTTATTCAGATCAGTGAAACAATTCTGCCGCTTTTCGGTTTCGACTCCAGTGCTCCGCGAGTAGTCGTTATTTTTTTCGGGGTCGCGTTTTTGCCGATCTTAATTCTCGCCTGGACGTTCGAATTCACGTCGGAAGGCTTCAAGCTCGATCGTGATGTAGTTCAAACAAGCAAGGAAGTAGCCCGCAGCAGCAAAACGTTTGACAGGGTTCTGATCGTTTTGCTTGTGCTCGCACTATCATATTTCGCCTTCGACAAATTTCTGTTATCGCCGAGCCGCGAATCAGCCGCGATGGAAGCTGTAAGGAGGCAAGCTACGACAGAAGCTCTCGAGTGGCTTGAGAATCGAGAGACCCGAGCCACAAACACGATCGCCGTGATGCCATTTGAGAACGCGAGCCAATACATCGATGATGCCTACATACCCAAGGGGCTGAGCGACGAGCTGCGAGATCAACTTGGCCGAATCGGCGGCATGCGCGTAGCCGCCAGAACTTCCTCTGTGATTTTTCAGAACCAGACACTATCGGCGCCGGAAATCGCGGCCAGGCTTGGTGTCGCCAAATTGATCGAAGGCACAGTGAGGCGGCAAGGCGATGTCCTTCATATCACCGTGACAATAATCGATGGCGAGTCTGGATTTGCGGACTGGACCAAGACGTTTCGGAAAAAGGACAATGACTTGTTGACCGCCCAACAGGAAATAGCGACAGAAATTGTGGCACTACTGATGCCGGATTCTGATCCGTCGTTGGGCAGGTCTACGCTGGCAACCCTTGATGCGTCGGCCAATGAACTTTTGCAACTTGCGCGCATAATGTTTCAAGATGTCAAAGATCAACCGACGGTAAAAGTAGAGCAACTATTGAATGCAATCGACCTTTATCGACAAGCAACCGAAGCTGACCCAAGTTCAGCGCTAGCACATAGTCGCTACGCTGACGCGTTGCTCTACCTGGGAGATGTTGAGAGTGCCGGCGTGGCCATTGAAAGGGCATTGGAGATCAATCCGAACCTGTCTGAGGTCCAAAACACGCTGGGACTGTACCGGTGGATACGCTTCGAGGACGGCGCCGGCGCCGCGCACGCGCGTGCAATTGAACTCAATCCATTCAACGCCGATGCGTTGGCAGCCTATGGAAAATGGTTGTGGCATCAAGCCGACACCGATGCGTCCGAAAGTTATTTTTTACGAGCATTGGTGCAGGATCCGGAGTCTCTCTTACGTTACACAGATCTCGGAAACTTCTACGGCGTTTCCGGACAAAGAGACAAGGCGCTTGAGATTGCTGCCGATATACAGGAGCGCTTTAGCAAATCACCCGAAAAGGCGGTTGCCTTTCTGGTCCTGGCGAGAATTTACGAGCTTGTTGGGAATCTGGACGTCGGAATTGCCTGGGCGATGCGCTCAAGAGCTGCAGATTCCGAATATCCGGACGCGCTTTGGATGTTGGCAGAACTGTATGCGCGAATTGGCGACGAGGAAGGCGCCAGATATTTCGACCCGGACACGTCGTTTAACAATCTGTATTGGCTAAGACGATATGAGGAGATGATCGAGGTCGGCGATGAGCTGGTCCTTGAGAATCCCAATCAAGTTCAAATCTGGTACGGACTGGCGCGGGCGCACTTGGCACTTGGTGACTACGAGCAGGCAATCTACTTACTGGACCGACAAGGCCTGCCCGAGAACGTGTTTGTCGATACCAGACGGGCTAACGGCATTGAGGCGTTGATGACTTATGCTGATGCGTTAAATGCAAACGGGCAGACTGAGAAGGCACACGAATTTGCCGAATTTGTTGCTGGGATATGGAGCCGCCTCATTCTGACCGGCTCACAAAAGGCGTGGTGGCCAAACATGTACGAGGCCTGCGCGCGATCAGTACTGGGAGAGGACGAGTTGGCGCTGGAAACCCTTGAACGAGTTGTGGAGAGTCCGGGGTTGCTCTGGTATCCGATTCTGGTTGACTCACCTTGTTTTCAGAAGTTCAAGGATGAGCCGAGATACCAGGCTGTCGTCCAATCGGTTGAGCTGCGACAGAAAATTCTGCGCGATCGCCTGCCGGATACCTTGCAACGCTTTAGAGTCGTGCCGTAGGCGTTTCTGATTGCCGTCAAAACGTCCGGGCAACTGACAGGGTCAACGCGTATTCGAGGATATTCACCTGGTCGGCCCAGATCATCGTCATGTAATTGGACGAGACACTGTAGCGGTCGTTCAAAACCCAGTCGAACCCGATGCCGATATTCATGTAGTTATGTTTGAGCATACGATCATGCTGGTACCACAACTCGTCAGTCAATTGGTCGGGGAATCCGGGAAAGTCGTCGGGAACCGAGAGTCCAGATCCTTTTTTCAGAAGGCCGAACAGCCTGCCTGTCATACGCGCTCCGAACTGATAGCCGGCCTCGGCGCGAATATTCCAGTAATTGACGCTAACGCCAAGTGTTTTCTCCACGAAAACATAGCTGATATCGGCGCTATAGTAGGCATTGGACAGGCCTGGGTACCACATTAAGGACGACCCGACTTGAAGTCGTGTTAACTGCTGGCCGATGGCCGCATTGCCATAGAAAGGGTACTCGTTACTCGGGATTCCAAGGTTAACAAATGGTGCAACGGAAAAGGCGCCTTCCCTGACCTGGTATTTCGCACCAATGTTAAAGTCCTGAAAATCAGAATTCCAGTCACCAAGATCTACGTTCTCGATATAGGGTCTCGGCGGATCGAGCAGCAACGGGTCGTGCGGCAGAGGGCCGTTGTTGTACCGCTTTCTCACATAAGGAACACCGACGATGATTGTCAGGCGATCTGTAAGCGCGTACTGCAGCTCAAAATTCATCACGTGGGTATCGATCGAGCCGATCGGCAGATCGCCAATGCTGCTCTCGAAGCCGTCAGTCGTATTGAAATGGTAAGTCAGCACGAATTGACCGCTACCCTTTCGGGACTCAGCCTCTGTTGCGTTGACGTTCGATGTCAGTAACAGGAGTGAGCCAATGGCCGCCGTTATTGACAGCACAACTAACCGGAGCAGCGTGCCATTCGGCGCGCCGCCAGGTTGTTTTTTCATGAATGTGTCTTCAGCGTCCTGTGAATCGTCTTCAAATACTTCAGAACGCTATCTTCGTTGGAGAGAGATCGCTGATAAAGCTTGCTGGCCTCGGAGATTTCCAGGGTCCCGTCCATTGCGATGGGAATGAAGGTCGCACTAGCCATTGACGACATTTCGTCCGCTACCACCTCCCGTGCGCTGTAGTACGCAAGGACAATATCGATTTTGTGGTTCTGAAGCTCTTCGCTAATTTCTGACGGGTCTGATACGACGTGAACGTCGTGACCGGCAGCTGCCAGTCGCTCAACTAACGCCAATTCCGTTTCCGTGCTTGCGACGACCAGAATGCTTCCTGGAAGAGGGGCAGAGTACTCGCGAAACGCTACGCCTTTGCCGACTCTGAAGAGGCTCTCGCCGCAGGCGAATGCGTTGCCAACGAGCAGCGTCAAAATGCAGCCCGCGAGGGTCGTTAGGGTAATGGTCTTTTTCATTGCTATCTCCGGACCGAGGTCCTTATGTCTTCATGATTGAGCATTTGACATACCTACCAGAGGATTGTAGCACAGGAAAAACGGGTACTGACAAAGTTAGTATTGATGGGTGACAGCTCTCAAGCGCATGATGCAGGCCGAATTTCGATTCTGTATGACCCTGGCAACGGCCGGAGCAACATCGCGAATTTGGCTGTAAGTTTTTGGGACGCCGTCCGAATTAAAAGTCGGACGTACACAGTTAGTTGGCAACATTTTTATCGGTGTTCATACCATGGCAAATGTCGCCTAGAGCAACCTTAAGAATGCGCTACATTTATACGGGCCAGAACGACCGCTTCTGGCCGCAAGCGGCCGTTCGAAATGGCAGTATTTAACCTGATCGAATGTCCGGTATCGGTGAAAGCTGCCAGACGTGTGATTGATCCGATCAGAATGCACCAAGAAATTCGGCTTTCTGGGAATTTGCCAATGCATCACGCAGAAATACTGCACGTTCTGTTTGGGAACCGTTTTGGAAAACAAAAAACGGGCAGCGAAAAAATCGTGAACCCGTTGATGTAGTTTGGTACTCCCTACCGGATTCGAACCGGTGTTACCGCCGTGAGAGGGCAGCGTCCTGAACCACTAGACGAAGGGAGCAGAGTACTGGCCGTCCGTTTGGACGGGCCGGCCATTATAAGGTCATCTCCGAAATGCTCAAGGCAAAACGGCTTGATTTGGCCGTTTTTCTCGATCAGGCTGTTATCATACGGTCGATGAAGGACAGTAAAGATCCCGGGTCTGTCGCGCCGAAAATTATCCCCCGCGCCGCCCACAACGTCTCACGGAAGGACATTTCCAAGAGCGCGCTCAAGGTTTTGTATCGCCTGCACGAGGCCGGCTATCAGTCGTTCCTGGTCGGCGGCTGCGTGCGCGATACCATGCTGGGTTTGCATCCGAAGGACTTTGACGTTGCGACCAACGCAACGCCGGACGAGGTGCGTGCGTTATTTGGCAATTGCCGGCTGATAGGCCGGCGGTTTCGCCTGGCGCACGTGCGTTTCGGTCGCGAAATCATTGAAACCGCGACGTTTCGGGCGGCAGCCAACCACGTCGACGACGATTCGGCACACGATCATGAGGGTCGCATCATTCGCGACAACGTCTACGGCACCATAGACGAAGACGTCTGGCGCCGGGATTTCACCTGCAATGCGCTGTACTACAACATCGCGGACTTCAGCATCTGGGACTACGTCGATGGCGTCAAAGACGTCAAGCGCAAGCGAATCGTGATGATAGGCGATCCGCAAAAACGTCTGCGCGAGGATCCGGTGCGCATGCTGCGTGCCGTGCGGTTCGCCGCCAAGCTGGGTTTTACGATCGACGACACGGTCGTCAAGGCGATGCGCCCGAACGCCGCTTTGCTGTCGAACGTTCCTGCCGCGAGAATTTTCGACGAGTTTTTGAAGTTGTTCCAGTCCGGATTTGCCGAGCGCACGTTCGAACTGCTGTGGGAACACCACTTGTTTGGCGAAATGTTTCCGGCCACGGAGGAGGAATTGCTCAAGGACAGAAAATTCGCTGCATTCGTGCGAGCCGCGTTACGCAGCACGGACCGGCGCGTAGCGGCTGGCAAGTCGGTAACGCCGATGTTCCTGATCGGCGTATTTCTGTGGCTGCCGATCAAGAAACTTGCCGAAGTCCTGCGCGCCAAAGAAAAAATGACGGAGTCGCAATCGCTGGGACTCGCCGCGTATGAAATCGTCGCGCGGCAACAAGGCCGCATTTCCATGCCGCGTCGCTTCACGGTGCCCATGCGCGAGATGCTCGCATTGCAGCCGCGATTCACGACGGTGCGCGGCAAGCGGGCGATGAATTTTCTTGAGCACCGGCGATTCCGGGCGGCCTACGATTTCATGGCATTGCAGGCGGAAGTCGGATTGCTCGACAACGAACTTGCGAAGTTCTGGACCGATGTGCAAACACAGTCGCCCGACGAACGAGCGCAGAGTTTTGAATTGCAATCGCACTCTGGCGAGAAGCGCCAGCCGCGACGTCGCCGTCGGCGAAAGCGCCCGCAAGTGTCGTGACCGGACCGCACTGGTATCCGGCTTACATCGGACTCGGTAGTAACCTGCAGGGTCCGGCGCGCCAGCTCGAAGATGCGTTTGCGCTGCTGCATGAAATTTCACAAACGCGCCTGCTGAGATACTCCTCTTTATACCGCTCAGCCCCGTTCGGGGGCATTGAGCAACCCGATTTCGTCAACGCGGTCGCAGCGCTCCTGACGCAGTTGTCGGCGCAGGAATTGCTGCGGGAATTACAGCGTATCGAGACAGCACGCGGTCGCGAACGTGGCGCTGTTCGATGGGGTCCGCGGCTGCTCGACCTGGATTTGTTGGTCTACTCGTCGCAAACGATTGACGAGGCCGAACTCACTGTGCCGCACCCGGGCATTGCCGAGCGAAATTTTGTATTGTTGCCGCTCGGAGAAATAGCGCCTGACCTCGACATTCCGGGTCTCGGGCGAGTCTCGAATCTTGACGTCAACCTCAACGAGCCCGCGATATCAAAATTAGTCAACTGAAAACATCTGGCAGCGCTCCTCGGTACATCGCAGTGGAAGGTGCTATCGGTGTGGGCAAGACCGCGCTGGCCAGACGACTGGCGGACAGTTTGTCGGCCGATCTTATTCTCGAAGAGGTGGCAGAGAACCCGTTTCTCGAGCGCTTCTACCGTGACGGTCGCTCGGCGGCATTGCCGGCGCAAATGTTTTTCCTGTTTTCCCGTGCCCGGCAGATCGAAGCAATGCGCCAGTCCGACCTGTTTTCGAACGTGCGCATATCGGATTACCTGTTCACCCGGGATCGATTGTTTGCGGAGCTCAATCTCGACCCCGAAGAACTGAAACTCTACGAACAGATCGCCGACAACCTGGCGATCGATGCGCCGGTTCCCAATCTCGTGATTTATTTGCAAGCATCGGTCGATGTCATCATGCAACGACTCGCGCGCCGCAACACAACTTGCGACCGTTTCGTTGAGCGCGCGTATCTCGAAAAACTCACCGAAGCGTACGCCCGGTTCTTTCACAACTACGACGACGGCCCCTTGTTGATAGTCAACGCATCACAGATCGATCCGGTCAATAACGATGCCGACTACGAACAGCTCTTTCGGCAAATCGAACGCACGACGGGCGGGCGTCATTTTTTCAATCCTGTTTCGGCGGCGCTTGCCTGACATCGTTGGCCTGCAGTTCTGCGCGGGCCTCCGCAAATTTCGCGCGATCCTCTGCCGTTGGTTCCGGATAGCGCAAGCCGATGCTTCCCAACGCTGTGATAATGATGTCGGCAACCCGGGCCCGCATGTAGGGTTTGTTGTCGGCCGGGATGGCGTACCACGGCGCCCAGGGCCGGGAAGTGGCGTTGAGTGCATCTTCGTAGGCACCCATGTACCGGCCCCACTCGCGCCGTTCGATGACGTCGCCGGGCTCGAATTTCCAGTTCTTCGCGGGATCGTCAAGCCGCGCCAGAAAGCGTTTCTTTTGCTCGTCCCGGGAGACGTTTAGCCAGAATTTGAGTATCACGGTGCCATTGCGCGCCAAATGTTCTTCCTGTTGCCTTATCGACGTCAGTCGCTCATCCCAAATCGTCTCGAGATTTAATTCGCCCGGTAGTTTCTGGCTGGCAAGTATTTTGGGACGCACGCGCGCGATAAGCACTTCCTCGTACTGGCTGCGATTGAAAATTCCAATCCGCCCGCGTTCGGGCAGGTGGCAAGTCGTGCGCCACAGAAAATCGTGATCGAGTTCGAGGTTCGAGGGTTTCTTGAAACTGAAAACCTGGCAGCCCGACGGATCGATTCCCTGCATGACCGCGCGAATCGTGCTGTCCTTACCCGCTGCATCCATCGCCTGAAAAACGAGCAACACAGCATGGCGACCAGCCGCCGCCAGCACCCGTTGCAATTTGCCCAGGTTGCGTCTCGCCCTGCGGCGATACTTGCCTTTGTGCCGGGGGGCGTCGGTCTGCGGCGTCGTACTGGCTTCGGATACGTCGAAGCTACCGTCAAACGGGACGAGGTACTTCGATTCCGGCGCTTCAAACATGTGTGCTCTCCGTTGTTGTTCTAGTGAGTTGCATGTTGCGCCAGCGCCCACTCGACATGCTCGACCACCATGGCAGATTTGTCCTGTTGTCGCTTCTTTAGCGCCGCGACGACTGCAGGCGTGGTGTCTGCATTGCCGAGCGCTACCGCGATATTTCTCAGCCAGCGTTCGTGACCGAGACGCCGGATTGCACTGCCCTCGGTTTTCTCCAGCCACATCGCCTTGCTCCAGGCAAACAGATCCGTGAGTTGCGCCGTGTCGAGGCCGTGGCGCGGGGCAAAATCTTTTTCCGCCGTCGGCTTTGCAAATTTGTTCCAGGGACAGAACAACTGGCAATCGTCGCAGCCGTAAATCCGGTTGCCGATGGCCTTGCGAAACTCGAGCGGTATCGCGCCCTTGTTCTCGATCGTCAAATACGAAATGCAGCGCCGCGCGTCGAGCGAATAGGGCGCCACGATTGCCTTGGTCGGGCAGACTTCGATGCACGCCGTGCAGGTTCCACAGTGAGATTCTTCAGGCGCGTCCACGGGCAGCGGCAAATCCGTGTACAACTCGCCCAGGAAAAACCACGAGCCGGTTTTGCGGTCGATAAGGTTCGTGTGTTTGCCGACCCAGCCGATGCCTGCTTTTTCCGCCAGTGCTTTTTCCAGCACCGGTGCGCTGTCGACGAACACGCGATAGCCGAAGGCGCCAACTTCTTTTTCAATACGCCGCGCTAACGCTCGCAGGCGACCCTTGAGTACCTTGTGATAGTCGCGGCCTAGCGCGTAGCGGGATATGTAGGCGCCGGAGCCGTGGTCGAGCAGACGCTTCGCGATTTCCTGAGATTCCGGCAGATAATTCATGCGCACGGATATCACGCGCACCGTCCCGGGCACGAGTTCGTCCGGCTGGCTGCGTTTGCGGCCATGGCGTTCCATATAATCCATCGAGCCGTGAAATTTCGCCTGCAACCAACTTGCCAGGCGAGCTTCGGCCGTGCCGAGGTCAATATCGGTGATACCGGCCTGCTGAAACCCGAGATCGTCGCACCAGCGTGCGAGCTTGCGCTTCAGCGAGTGCATATCGGTGTCGTCGTATTGGAGGGCGCGTTGTTGCAATGTTTGATCCTCGTGCAGTCACAGTATAATCGTCATCATGCAATTCCTGCCCACAAACATTTATTCAGTCGCATCCGTACGCGAGATTGACCGGGCCGCGATCGAAGATCACGGCATTGAAGGCTATACGCTGATGCAGCGGGCAGGCGAGGCGGCCGTTCGGGCTGCGTGCGGCCGGTTTCCCGAGGCAAAATGCTGGCAGGTGATCTGTGGCGCGGGCAATAACGGCGGCGATGGCTATGTCGTGGCACGACTTGCAGCAAACGACGGCATCGTGGTCTCGGTCCTGACCCTCGTCGATCCGGATGCGCTGACAGGCGATGTCGCGAAGGCCCGTGCCGACTTCGTGGCCGAGGGGGGCGTGGTTGCGCCGTGGATAGGTGAACTCGATAGCGACGCCGACTTGCTGGTCGATGCGGTTCTTGGCAGCGGCCTCGAACGCGATGTTAGCGGGGTCTTCGCCGATGCGGTTAACGCGATCAACGCGCACCCGGCCAGGGTTCATGCCATGGACATCGCGACCGGAATTCATGGCGACACCGGTGTCGTCATGGGTTGCGCCGTTAAAGCAGACCTGACCACGACCTTCGTCGGGCTCAAGGCTGGCCTTTTCCTGGGCAGCGGCCCGGACCACTGCGGGCAGATCACCTACGCGGGCCTCGACATTGGCGATGACATTCGTTCCGGCGTCGCGGCGCTGTATCGCAGAATAGACGACGGCCTGCTGGCAAAAGCGTTGCCGCGCCGGGCTCGTGGCGCGCACAAAGGGGACTTTGGGCACGTTTTGGTGGTTGGCGGCGGACCCGGGATGCCAGGGGCGGCACGCCTGTGTGCCGAGGCCGCGTTGCGCAGCGGCGCCGGTCGCGTGAGCATCGCAACGCATCGAGCACATGCCGCGTCGATGTGTGCTGCCCGGCCCGAGCTCATGTGTCACGGAGTATCCAGCGCTGCGGAACTAAGAACATTGCTCGACAAGGCCGATGTCGTGGCATTCGGACCGGGGCTGGGACAGACGGACTGGGCGCGCGAGTGTTACGACGTATTGGCGCAAGACAAGCGGCCGGCCGTCTGGGACGCCGATGCGCTGAATCTGCTGGCCGCAAACCCGGCAACGGCGGAAAATCGCATCATCACTCCGCATCCGGGCGAGGCCGCGACGCTGCTGGGTATCGACAACGCCGCCATCCAGAGCGATCGACCTGCCGCGCTGGGCGCGCTCACCGGGCGCTACGCCGGAGTGCCGGTCCTGAAAGGGGCGGCAACGTTGATTGGCAGCGATTCTGGCGTGCCGTGGGTTTGCACAGCCGGTAATCCCGGCATGGCCACGGCAGGAATGGGCGACGTCCTCACGGGCGTGGTGGCTGCCTTGCTCGCGCAGGGGCTGCCACTGGAGACCGCGGCCGCCGCGGGCGTCGAGGTGCATGCACTCGCAGGCGACCTGGCAGCCACGGCCGGAGAACGGGGATTGATCGCGTCCGACGTCATCGATGCGCTGCGAGCGGCAGTTAATCCATGAAACGGCACTTTGAGCGTTTCCTTGCCGATGAATCCGCGACGATGGCTCTTGCGAGGCAGGTCTATGCGGCGCTACCGGGTGATTTTTCCGGCTGGACCGTGCTGCTGACCGGGGAACTCGGCGCGGGCAAATCGACCTTTGCCCGGGCCCTGATCCAGGCGGCAGGTCACTCAGGCGTGGTGCCCAGTCCAACCTACACGCTGGTGGAGCCCTACGAGTTACGGTCCGGAAAGCTTTATCACGTTGATTTATATAGAATTTCAGACGAGGAAGAACTGCGTTACCTGGGCTGGAACGAGCTCGATGACGGTTTTCGCATGGTGGAATGGCCTGATCGGGCGCCAGGTCTGACCGCAGACGCCGACCTGGTGCTGCAGCTCGTGGTCGAGGGAAATGGCCGCAATGCCAGCATTCGTGGCCTCAGTGACCGCGGCGCTGCATTGGTCGATTCGCTGGTGCAAGGTGATTTTAAAGATTAACTAAGTTCGGTATCTCTTTAATTTTGCAACGAAATCGATTGGTTTTTTCTGCCAAATTTGTATACTCACCCGACATAATCTTGAATCGACCAATCGATGCCCCGATGACAGTGACGCGACCGACCCTGATAGCCCTGTTTTTGCTGCTGAATACGGCGGCAAATGCCGCGGCGACGGTCGAAAACGTCCGAATCTGGTCCGAGAACAATAAAACACGCGTTGTTCTGGATCTCAGCCAGTCCGTCGATCACACGATTTTTACCCTGCGCAGTCCGGATCGCATCGTTATCGATCTCAAAGACAGCCGTCTGTCCAAGTCGCTGACCCAGCTGCCCGCGGGCACCGGAATGGTGCGCTCGATCCGCAGTGCAGTGCACGCGAACGGCCAGCTACGAGTTGTGCTGGATCTCAGGGAGCGGGTGAGCTCGCGCAGTTTCACGGCCGGCCCGAATTCTCAATACGGTGATCGCCTGGTCATTGATCTGCAGCCGGCGGGCAATCTGCGGCCAGTCAAACGGGCGTCGGAGTCGTACCGGCCCGGTCGGGATATCGTCATCGCGATAGATGCCGGGCATGGCGGCCGTGATCCGGGCGCCATCGGCCGGCGATCCAAGGAAAAAGACATCGTTTTGGCCATCAGCAAAAAACTGGCGCGGCGCATCAATGCCGAGCCCGGAATGCGGGCCGTGCTGATTCGCGACCGCGACGTTCTCGTGGAACATCGTGATCGCATGGCCATTGCCCGCAAACACCGGGCTGACCTGTTCGTTTCGATTCACGCGGATGCGTTCGACGACCCACGCGCGAACGGCGCTTCGGTGTACGCCCTGAATCTGAAAGGCGCGAGCGACGAGGCCGCAATGCAACTCGCCCGGAGCAAGCACTCGCCTGTCAGCGTGGGGGGCGTCTCGTTGCAAGACAAGGACGCGATTTTGGCTTCGGTGCTGTTTGACTTGTCACAAAATGCAGCGCTTAGCGCCAGCCTCGATGTGGGCGCCAGAGTCAGTCTGCAGATGAGCAAGGTGGTGAAAATGCACCGCAGGGAAGTAAAGCAGAAAGAGCTGATCGTGCTCAAATCTGCGGATATGCCGTCTATTTTGGTCGAAACCGGTTTTATCTCCAACGCGTCCGAAGAAAAGAAGTTGCGCAACACGGGGCATCAGGGCCGCCTGGCCAACGCCGTGCTGGCCGGTATTCGCGATTATTACTATGCCAATCCGCCGCCGGACACGCAGATCGCCATGGATCTTCGCCGGCAGCCGGCGCGACACGTACGGTATGTGATCGCGCGTGGGGACACGATTTCGGAAATCGCGGAGCGCTACGACGTCAGCCCGGCGGCCATTCGCCGTGCCAACAAGCTGTCGACGGACAAAATCCGTATCGGGCAGACGCTCAATATCCCAATCTTTTCGGGCGGCTAAAGACTTTTCGGCCGGGATTTGAAAAAATGGCGGATTGAATCTGCCCAACGGTCCACGCATGCCCATCAAGCAACTCCCAGATCATCTGATCAATCAGATCGCCGCCGGCGAGGTTGTTGAGCGCCCGGCGTCCGTGGTGAAGGAATTGCTCGAGAACAGTCTCGATGCCGGTGCGCAGGTGGTGCAGATCGATATTCTGGCAGGCGGCCAAAAACTGGTTCGCATACGGGACGACGGCAAGGGCATCGACAAGCACGAACTTGAGCTGGCCTTGTCGCGTCACGCGACCAGCAAGATTTCAAGTCTCGACGATCTGGAAGCCGTCGCGTCGCTGGGTTTTCGCGGAGAAGCCCTGCCGAGCATCGCATCGGTGGCACGCCTGACATTGTGTTCACGGACGGCGGGCGGCGATGCGGCATGGCAGGTGGTGGCCGATTGCGGCGCCGTCAGCGCGCCAGAACCTGCGGCGCATCCAGAGGGGACAACCGTGGAAGTCCGTGACCTTTTTTACAACACGCCCGCGAGGCGGCGTTTCCTCAAGACCGAACGGACGGAGTTTGGCCACATTGAGAAGTGGGTGCGACGGCTGGCGTTGTCTCGACCGCAGATCGCGTTCACGTTGACGCACAATCAGCGCACGGTCATGCATACTCCGGCGGCAAAAACGCAGGAGGCGGAGCGACAGCGCGTCGCAAAAATTTGCGGCAACGCGTTTGCCGATCAATGCGTTCATATCGAGTTCGAGGCCGAAGGCATTGCATTGTCGGGCTGGATTGGATTGCCGACGTTTAATCGCAGTCAGCCGGATATGCAGTACTGGTTCGTCAACGGCCGCAGCGTAACGGACAAGACGCTCTCACATGCGGTACGCCATGCGTACCGCGACGTCCTGTTTCACGGTCGCTATCCCGCGTACGTGCTGAGCCTGACGATGGATCCGGCCGGCGTGGATGCCAACGCGCATCCGGCGAAACACGAAGTGAGATTCCGCGATGGGCGTCGGGTGCACGGCGCTGTGTCGCAGGCCGTAGAGGCCGCGTTGCAGCAGACCCGGCCGGGTGGCCACAACGTGACGCCGATTCCGCTGACGCGCGAGTCTGTCTTCAGCCAGGGATCGATGCCCTTGCCGTCGCGGCCGTCGTCTGCCGGCGTTCGCGAAGCGCTGGCAGCTTATCGGGCGATGACGCCGGAGCAGGCGAGCGATGTGCCGCCGCTGGGCTTCGCCGTTGCGCAGCTCGCCGGTGTGTACATACTTGCAGAGAACGCCGATGGCCTCGTCATCGTCGACATGCACGCGGCGCACGAGCGCATCACCTACGAAAAGCTGAAACGCGGGTTCGACGATCGCAACCTGGTGCGCCAGCCGCTGCTCGTCCCCGAGACGATTTCGGTGGCGGAAAGCGAAGCGAATCTCATCGAACAGTCCGGCGACATGCTGGCGGGCCTGGGTTTGGTGGTGGAGCGCGCGGGCCCAACCCAGGTTACGGTCCGGGAAGTTCCGGCGCTGCTGAAGAATTCCGATATTGAGTCCTTGCTGCGGGACGTCTTGTCCGATTTGGCGCAGGCCGGGCAGAGCAACCGCATCGCAGACGCGGGCGATGAGTTTCTTGCCACGATGGCATGTCATCATTCTATTCGCGCCAATCGCCTGTTGACGCTGGACGAAATGAACGCATTGCTGCGTGAGATGGAGAAAACAGAGCGTGCCGATCAATGCAACCACGGCCGCCCAACGTGGACGACGATTACGATGTCGGAGCTTGATCGACTTTTTCTGCGCGGTCGCTGAGATTCCTGCGTGAATCGCCAAGCCTTGCTGCTGATGGGGCCGACGGCGTCGGGCAAGACGGACATCGCGATCGGCCTGTGCGAACGCTTTTCCTGCGACATCATCAGCGTGGACTCGGCTTTGGTCTATCGTGGCATGGACATCGGCACGGCCAAGCCGGACGCCGACACGCTGCGGCGTGCGCCGCATCAGCTCATCGATATTCGCGATCCCGAGGAGAGTTTTTCGGCGGGCGAGTTCGTGCGGCTGGCGCGCGCGGCGATGGACCATAGTTTCGCGCGCGATCGCGTGCCGCTGCTGGTCGGGGGCACCATGATGTATTTTCGCGCGCTGACCCAGGGCATCGCCGACTTGCCGGCAGCGGACCAGGCGACGCGGGCCAGGATCGATCGTGAGGCGGCCCGGCGGGGCTGGCCTGCGTTGCACGCGGAACTTGAGGCAGTGGATCCGGAGGCCGCCGCCAGGCTTAATCCGAACGATGCGCAGCGCATTCAACGCGCGCTCGAAGTCTTCAGGTTGAGTGGCAGGCCGATGAGCGAGTGGCAGCAGCAGGCCGTAGCGGCAAGCGGCGATATCGAGTTCATAAAAATCGCATTGACCGTCGAGCCACGCGAGCTATTGCACCAGCGTATTGAGCGGCGGTTGGGACAGATGATCGACGACGGCTTTCTGGACGAGGTACGAGCGTTGCATGCCCGTCCGGGCTTAACTCCGGACAGCACGTCCATGCGTTGTGTGGGTTATCGCCAGTTCTGGAAATACCTTGACGGGGACTACGAGCAGGACGAAGCCAGGGATCGAGCGCTGTTTGCGACCCGGCAGCTTGCGAAACGGCAGCTGACCTGGCTGCGCTCGGAAAGCTCGATGTTTTCAGTCGCCGCGCTTGAAGCGGACGCAATTGGTACAATATCGGCCTATCTGGCGCAGAAACTGGACTGAAATCCAACACGTTCGGCGATTCGCTTGTGATAAACTTTTTGTACGCTTTGGTGGAATGCCGCGATGGGCCCCCGACGCCATCGGGACGCGGCATTCGAACACGGCAAACAATAATAAGGAGACCCCATCATGGCTAAAGGGCAGTCACTTCAAGATCCCTTCCTGAATATTTTGCGCAAGGAAAAGGTTCCGGTTTCTATCTACCTCGTGAATGGCATCAAACTTCAGGGGCAGGTTGACTCGTTCGACCAATTCGTGATTTTACTCAAGAACAGCGTTAACCAGATGGTCTACAAACACGCGATTTCGACCGTTGTGCCGGCACGCAATGTTCGTCTGCCATTGCCGGACGACGAATCTGGAGATGGAAACGAGTAAGTACGCAGCGACGCTGCCGCAACCGGAGGTGGTGTTTGATTGAACGGCCGAAAAGCGGCGAGCGAGCAGTACTCATTCAGGCGAGTCCCGATGGGTTGCCGGATGAATCCGAACGCGAGGAGTTTGCCGAGCTGGCACGCTCGGCGGGCGCTATTGTCGTTGCTGAGTTGATTGCCTCGCGCAAGCGCCCCAGTCCGCGGTACTACATCGGCAAAGGCAAGTTGGCGGATCTCAAGACGCTCGTGATGCAAAACGAAGCTGAGCTCGTGATTTCCTGCGCGACGCTCAGTCCCAGTCAGGAACGCAACCTCGAGCGCGAACTCCAGTGTCGCGTCATCGATCGCGCGGGCCTGATACTGGACATTTTTGCGCAAAGGGCGCGCAGTTTCGAGGGAAAACTCCAGGTAGAACTGGCCCAGCTCAGGCATTTATCGACGCGGCTGGTGCGTGGCTGGACCCACCTTGAGCGGCAAAAGGGTGGTATCGGCTTGCGCGGACCGGGTGAGACGCAACTTGAAACGGATCGTCGCCTGATCGGACATCGCATTCGGCAACTCAAGGAGCGCCTGAGCCACGTCGATGCGCGGCGGACGATGAATCGGCGCAATCGCGTGAAAGCCGAAATTCCGACGGTTGCACTTGTCGGCTATACGAATGCCGGGAAGTCGACGCTGTTTAATGCGCTGACCGGCGCCAACGTTTTCGTGCAGGACCAGTTGTTTGCGACGCTGGACCCGACCGTGCGTCGTCTCGATTTGCCGGAGGGCGAGCATGTCGTTCTCGCGGACACCGTTGGTTTTGTTCGGGATCTTCCCCACGAGCTGATTGCCGCATTTAAGTCCACGCTGCAGGAGGCGCGCGAAGCGGACCTAATTCTGCACCTGATCGACGCCAGCGATCCGCATCGTTGGCAGCGGGTACGGCAGGTTAATTCCGTGTTGAAACAGCTCGATGCGGATCAAGTACCGCAGATACGAGTGTACAATAAGATCGACAAGCTGGAGGTCAGGCCACGGATGACGAATAATCATCGGGGAGAGGGGCGGGCGGTCTGGCTGTCCGCCGTAACCGGCGAAGGTCTGCCGATGCTGATAGACGCCATAGCGAATCGTCTGCGGCAGAAAACGACACATCGAATAATTCATCTTCAGCCCGCACAGGGACGGCAGCGCGCCAAACTCTTTGAGCTTGGTGCGGTCGTTAACGAAGAGCTGTTGGAGAACGGCGGCTGGCTGTTGGAACTGCGAATGATTGAAAAGGACTTGCGACGATTCCTCAAGCGTGAAAATCTCGCGGCAGATCAACTGAAGCCTCCGCCCAAAACTGCGGCGTCGGCATCAGCGACAAACGAGTAGAAGCAAAGACATCATGGCTAGTAACGATTCAGGAAATGGGAAAGACCCGTGGAAGCGCGACGGCGGCGGGCCGGACGATCTCGATCAGATCGTGCAGGAATGGCAAAGGCGCTTCAGTAAAATTTTTGGCGGCGGTCGCGGCTCTGGAGACTCCGGTGGTTATGCGTTAATCATCATGATCGTGGTGGCGTGGGGCATTACGGGCTTCTATCGTGTCGACGAGTCCGAACGTGGCGTGGTGCAGCGATTCGGCGCGTATGTCGAGACCTCGTTGCCGGGCTTGCGCTGGCACATGCCGTATCCGATCGAGACGGTCGACGTGGTCAACATCGAGGAAGTAAACGATTACAACTTCAGCACGGAAATGCTGACGGCTGATGAGCAGTACGTTTTTATTGACATCGTCGTGCAGTATCGCCGCACGGACCCTGTGAAGTACAGTTTCGAGGTGGAGAATCCGGAGATCACGCTTAACGACGTCACCGAAAGCGCGCTGCGCGGCGTTGTCGGTACGAGCACGATGGAATCGCTGATCGGCGAGCGCCGTCAGGAAATTCCGTCGCGCACGATGGCAGAGTTGCAGGAGACGCTGGACAGCTACGATACCGGGCTGAGTGTTACCTCCATTAACCTCAACGTTGTGGACTATCCCAGGTCGGTGCAGGAAGCGGTCGACGATACGCAGAAAGCGCGTAACGACCGCGATTTCTACAAGCTTGAGGGCATTACCTACGCGAACGACATCATTCCGCGTGCCCGAGGCGCCGCACAACGCGTTTTGCAGGATGCAGAAGCGTACCGCGATCGCATTATCGCCAACGCCGAAGGCGAATCCGCGAGGTTCGTGGCATTGCTGAAAGAATATCACAAGGCGCCAAGGGTGACTCGCGATCGTCTCTACATAGAGGCTATTGAAGACGTTTACGCGCGTTCAAATAAAGTGATTATTGACGCGAAAGGCACCGGCAATCTTTTGTATCTTCCCATCGATAAGTTAATGCAACGCGCAGATCGCTCTGGTGGCGATTCCTCGCAATCGGTTCTTGCGGAATCCGCAAGCACGGTGAACGATCGTAGCACCGATGGCACTCGCAGCAGGAGGACCCGCAAATGAAAAATTCCAAATTTGTGGCAATGGTCGTCATCGGCCTGTTGCTAGTCGTTCTGGGACTGTCGACGTTTACGGTTAACGAGCGGGAACTCGCGATCAAACTGCAAGTGGGTCAGGTCGTGCAGGCGGGCTACGAACCGGGCCTGCATTTCAAGATTCCTATATTGCAGACCGTGCGCAAGTTTCCCAGCCGTATCCTGAAGATCGACGATGCGCCACAGCGTGTGTTTACGCTGGAGCGTACGGCCATGACCGTCGATTATTTCGTGAAGTGGCGCATCGTCGACGAAGTGCCGTTCTACACCTCGACGGGCGGCTCGCTTGCGGTCGCGATGGACCGGCTGCGCGAAATAATCAAAAACTCCATTGTCACCGAATTCGGCAAGCGTTCGATTCAGGAGGCTATTTCCGTCGAACGCGCCGAACTGATGCGCGACATGCTGACAACTTCGATGCAAACGGCTAAGGGTCTCGGTGTGGAGTTGGTGGATTTCCGGGTCAAGCAGGTCGAGTTCGTTACCGAAGTTCGTAACTCGGTTTACAACCAGATGCGTGAGGAGCGCCGGCGGATTGCAGCTGAGACGCGTGCCGAAGGTCGTGAGGCCGCTGAGTTGATCAAGTCGACCGCAGACAAAGAAAGGACGATTATTCTTGCGGACGCCTATCGGGACAGCGAGATCATCCGCGGCGTTGGCGACGCTCGTGCGGCGGAAATTTATGCCAGCGCATACACCAAGGATCCCGAGTTTTACGCGTTTTATCGCAGTATGGCGGCGTATCGGAATTCGATGGGTAAGGCAGGCGATGTGCTGGTACTGGATCCCAATAATGAATTCTTCCGTTACCTGAATCAGTCGGACGGCAAGCAATAGCTACAGAAATTTTCACGGCGCTGGCGCTGGTCCTGATCATAGAGGGCATGTTGCCGTTTGTGTCGCCACGAAAATACCGGGAATTGGTGGCGGAAATTACACGGCTCGGCGACCATCACATCCGGACTATTGGTCTGATTGTGATGGTCGTTGGGTTGCTGGCCTTGTTCCTGATGCGCGGCTAGAAAGCGAAAAAAAAACCATGGCAAAAAACGTAGTTGTCATCGGCACCCAGTGGGGTGACGAAGGCAAGGGAAAGATTGTGGATCTGTTGACCGAACGCGCGGCCGCCGTCGTGAGGTTTCAGGGTGGCCATAACGCAGGACATACGATTGTCATCGATGGCGAGAAAACCGTTCTGCATCTGATCCCGTCGGGCGTTCTGCGGGAGGGCGTAAGCTGTCTGATCGGCAGCGGCGTCGTCATCGCACTCGATGCCTTGGTGCGCGAAGCGGACGAGTTGGTCGCCAGCGGCGTGCCGGTTTACGACCGGCTTAAGATCAGTCCGGGATGTCCGCTGATTTTGC
Source organism: Pseudomonadota bacterium (assembly GCA_022563255.1). Lineage (GTDB taxonomy): Bacteria > Pseudomonadota > Gammaproteobacteria > Steroidobacterales > Woeseiaceae > UBA1847. The sequence goes on along the minus strand of JADFNS010000005.1, from coordinate 21,303 downwards.
CTTCCCACGTCGCACTGGACGTTGCCCGCGAGAAGGCGCGCGGTTCCGCTGCTATCGGGACAACCGGGCGTGGCATCGGACCTGCTTATGAGGACAAGGTCGCGCGGCGGGCGCTGAAAATTGCGGATCTTTTCGATCGCGATGGTTTTGCGTTGAAACTGGGCGAGATTCTCGACTACCACAACTTTCTTCTCACGAAATACTTTGGCGCAGAGCCCGTCGATTTAGCAAGCACGCTGGATGAGGCACTTGGGTATGCGGAAATGCTTTTGCCGATTACAGCGGACGTGACGCAGATTCTTCAGGATCTGGCCGATTCCGGCAAGAGTATTTTATTCGAAGGTGCGCAGGGCAGCTTGCTGGACATAGACCACGGCACCTATCCGTACGTCACGTCGTCGAATACGGTTGCGGCGGCGGCCAGTACGGGTACCGGTGTCGGTCCGCGCAACCTGGATTACATATTGGGTATCGTGAAGGCGTACACGACGCGAGTCGGGTCCGGGCCATTTCCGACTGAGCTGTTCGACGATCATGGTGCGCATCTTGCCAGGGTGGGTGACGAGTTCGGTGCAACGACGGGTCGACCACGGCGCTGTGGGTGGCTCGATGCGGTCGCTCTGCGACGTTCTATCATCAACAGCAGCGTATCCGGACTGTGTGTGACCAAGCTGGACGTCCTCGATGAGCTCGAAAGCATTCAGATCTGCGCCGGCTACTCTATTGATGGTGAGCCGATAGCCGGAATGCCGGCGACGGCTGATCGCTTCGCACAATGCCAGCCAATTTATGAGGAATGGTCAGGTTGGCAGGAGTCGACGATTGGCATTACTGAGCACGAGGACTTGCCGCAAAAAGCGCGTGATTATCTGGCGCGAATCGCAGAACTCGCCGGCGTGCCCGTCGATATCGTCTCGACGGGGCCTGATCGCGAGCAAACAATCATCAACCGGCATCCTTTCGCACAGCGCCGCGGACGAGGCTGAAGCTGAGGAGGCCGCCCAGCAGCCAGAAGGCCAATGAACCGCCGCCGCCACGACCAGCACTGGGCATCGGGCCGGGCAGCGTATCGTCGAGAATGTTAATGCGCAGCTGACTGCGCGCACCGATGACTGCGCCGGTCGCGTTACTTAAACTCAGTTCGAAAAATTCATTGGCTTCGCCACCGCCATCGTCAGTGATCGCATATTCGATCCACCTCGGGTCCGCGTCGCCGTCGTCCCAGTTGATAGTTCCTGATGACGGTCCAGTGTAGTCGGTATCACTGTTCGCATCGCCGGCACTCACGCTGAAATCAACGGAAACGGCGCCAATGGCGCTGCCCAATCGACGCACCACGGCAATCGCTGTAGCAAACCCAAACTCCTCAATGGAAATGCTGGCCGTCGAAAACTCGACAACCGGCGTGTCGCCGGGATCGCTAATGTAATAACTGGCGATGTCGGGCGACGACAAGCTCGCGCCGCCCGTCGGTGCACTCAGTCTGATCAGGATGCGCTCGAGTCCTTCGGGACGGCCGTCGTTGCTCGGCGCGAGATCGATGATGCGGTTGGTCGCGTCGCCGTCGGACCAGGATAAGCTACCTTTGGTGAGCACGACATCGTCGAAAGATCCGGTCGCTGCGACAACGTCCCAGTTGACTGTCGTGACGCCCTGGGAGCCGCCGGTCCGTTGTACGACGATACCGGTCGATTGTATCTCGTCGCCGCCGAAAGCGCTGGCGGTGAATGACAACGATCCCTGTGCGCCGGCTCGGGTGTTGTCAACCAGCATGAACATCCCGTTTTGTCTGTCGCTGATCGCGATATTGCCGCTGGGCAGAAACGGATAGACGCCCCAGTTGCCGTCGAAGCCCATTGCGTCGGAGGATGGAAAGCTGTCGAAGCGGCCCGCCATCACCGGGCTGCCCGCGCTTGAAATATCGAGAATCGTTAATCCGCGCGTATAGTTCGACAGGTAGTAACGATTGCCGCGCACGAAGCCATTGTGATCGATGGCGGTTGTTGAGCCGGTCCAGGCGCCCACCAGCGTCGGCAATGTCAGGTCGGATATCGAAAACACACGCAGTGTCGTGTTCAAGCCGCTATCGCGTTCGTCAATCTCATCCTGCACAAACAGGTACTGTTGGTCTTCCGACCACCACCCTGAGTGTATGTAGCCGACATTCGCGTAGGTCGTCTGGCTCAAGCGCACCGGGTTCGCCGGGATGGTCAGGTCCCAGATATCGAACGTCTGCCCATTAAAATCGAACAGCACGTCGCAATGATCCGCATTACCTGCGTTAACGCACTGCGTGTTCTTGCGGTCGTCCGTAACAACCATTGACGCGGCGTCGTGCATGTAGAGACGGTCACTGGCGGCCTGATCCGCGGGCGTGGCAGGCGTTGCTACGAACGCAGGCGATGCGGGATTTTCCAGAGAATAGCTGCGAAAGCGGCCATCGCTGCGGTCGGAGCCGGCGAGTATCAGCAGCGGCGCGTCTGCGGTGAGCGGAATGCCCGTGCTGAACTCGGTATCAGTCAGGTAGACGTTATGCGCTGCCGCGAAATCGCCTGCATAAGGGATGCGAGCGATACGGTGCGGCAGTTGGCTGAGATCGATGACGACCAGCCCGTCCGCGGCGTTATCTGCGGTGACATAGGCCACCGCGTTCCAGCGGCGGTCCGTCGCGTTCCAGAACTGCAACACCTTGATGTCGCGCCAGAGTGTTGCCTGACCGGCGACGAAACCGACCTCGCGTGGATTCCCAGCATCGGTCACGTCAAACACGGCCGTGCCGGCGCTGTAACCGACGATGACGTATTCGCGGTGAGTGTTCAGGTCCATGAATCCCCAGATATCGGCTGCCCCCGGGCTCCGAACGGCAACGCGCGACAGAAGATCCACGTTGCTGCACGGATACGGACCTGCCATGCCGTCAACACAGTGGGTCGCGGCGGCGTAAACGCCGCCATGCCATGCAACGCCAGCCAGACTCGTGCAGAGAAGCAGAAGAAATCGCGACATGAATAGAATCGGTACTTTGCAGAAGCCTCTATAATAGCTTTTCATCGCTCTTGCGACCCTTAAATATCGATATTCCGTGAAACCGTCTTGTTTGACATTCAAAGCTGGCGCAGGTGCCCTGAAATTCGTGAAAACGCACGGATTCGAGCGGTCGTGCGTGGGCACCATAGCGGGCGCGTCCGGCGGCGCCAGGTGGCTGGTGCTGAGTCAACTGGACAAAGCGATACTGCGCAACATCGTGCCCGGGTTGCAGGGGCCGGTGCACCTGATTGGCACGTCGATCGGTGCGTGGCGCTTCGCCTGCTATGCACAAAACGACCCGATTTCTGCCATTGAGCGATTTGAAGCTGCGTACATCGAGCAAACTTATAGCGATAATCCCGACATCCATGAGATCACGGCCAAAAGTCGCGATGTGATCAAGCGGGTTCTCGGCGAAAACGGCGCAAACGAAATCCTCAAACATTCTTTGTTCCGCACGCACATCATGGCTGTTCGCAGCCGACACATCACGGCATCGGAGAACCGGTGGCTGCTGAGCCTGGGTCTCATGTCCGCCGCAACGCTCAATCTGATCAGTCGTAAAACGCTCGGCCTGTTTTTCGAGCGCGCACTGTTTTTTGACGAGCGAGAGTTGCCGCCATTTTTTGGAGCCACCGGGTTTCCGATGCAGCGGGTCCCTCTTACGTCGAGGAATCTCGAGGACGTGATCGTGGCGACCGGCGCGATTCCGCTGGTGTTGTCTGGCGTCGAGAACATCCACGGTGCAAAGCCGGGTATGTATCGCGATGGCGGCATCATCGACTATCACCACGACCTTGCGCACAGCGTCGCGGAGCGTTTGACGCTGTATCCACATTTCCATGACCGGATCATTCCTGGATGGTTTGACAAGAGGCTGGGGTGGCGACGCCCGCATCCCGAGCACGTTGAGCGGACGATACTGATCAGCCCGTCTGCCGAATTCGTAGCCCGTTTACCGAATGCAAAGATCCCGGACCGGTCGGATTTTCTGAATTACACGCCTGCAGAGCGCGTCAAGGCGTGGCGAGGATGCGTCGCTGCGTGTGCAGAACTTGCAGATGAGTTCACCCAAGTGCTGGAAAAAGATCAGCTGGCGGCGCGTCTGCAGCCGATGTAGCCGGGCCCGCTAGGCTCGAACGCAACGCGCCGTGAGTTCTTTGTGCAGCGCGTTGACGTCTTCATTCAGGAGGTGATCCGAGCTGTCTTTCCAGCCGGTGAGCATCGCGATATTCCATTCATTGACCAGCAGGTGCTCCCCATCGGCTTGCTCGCCGATATCCCAGCCAGGAATCGCGATCACGGACCGAACCCGTATTTTATGCCCGAGCAACTGGCGAAACTCTTTCTGCAACCGCTTCGTTTTCGCTGCAATTTCGACAATGGACTGGTCGGCCCTGCCGTTGGTGTATCGAATCGAATTTGCTTCCAGTCGCGCGTGCGCGCGTTTGGACGAACGTGCCGCAATGACGTTCACGGCGTAGATTCCGTTCTGGCTGATGATGACGTGATCGACTATTCCTGCAGACGTGGCGACATCATGAAAGACGCGAGTGGATTCTGCTGACAGTTGTTGCAGTTCGTGGCCGATGGCTATGTTCGCGTCGCGCACGAATTTTACATGGTGGCGGGCGAGCACAGTGCTTGCGAGTCGGTACGCGGCGTATCCGGCTGCCAAAATCAGGAAACCGAGCTGCAGGTAAAGTTGCCATGAGGGGTATCCGGCGAACAAGTCTCTCGCTCGTAAAAAATACGCGCAAAAGAAAAGCATGACGAAAACAAGTGCGCCGCTCAAATAGGTGGCCTGGGAGCTGGAGAGACGTTCCAGTTCGTCCCGAAAGCGCTGCGCGGCTTCGTGCATGATGCAGTCGGAAAAACTGGGTGTTGAACCGACGGTTCGACTGATAAGGTTCCACGTCTTTGCGATCAGTAAGAAGACTGCTGTGCTCGTCAATGCGACAATTGCCGCACCGCTGATTGCTTCGAGTTCCATGGTGTCAGTCCCACACTGTTTTGGCCTTCATTCAGACTAGCTGCGCACAGGCCGTGACTCTGTGACGCAGGTCACAAGGTGTGAACGAGTAACTATGCGAGCATAATTGGCGCGGAGCGATTTACCGGAGCACTTCATGAACAACAAGTTGAAATTAATCCTGGCAGCTTTCGCTGTGGCGAGCCTTAGCGGTTGCGCGACGATGAGCAGCGACGAATGTCTGACCAGTGACTGGACGACGATCGGCTATGAGGACGGCGTTCGGGGCTACACCGCAGATCGTATCGGCAGGCATCGCAAGGCGTGCGCAAAGCACGGCGTGACTCTGGACCTGGCGGCTTATCAAAGCGGCAGGGACCAGGGACTCGTCGAGTATTGTCAGCCAAATCGCGGATTCCGGATCGGTTCTCGCGGCGGCCATTACAACAACGTATGCAGTGTGAATCTTGAACCGGATTTTCTGGATGCCTTTAACGCCGGACATCACCTCTATATCCTGAGATCGAACGTGAGGCATGCGAATTTGGATATCGATTCACGACGCACCGAACTGCACGAAATCAAGGACGCGATCATCGCAACGGAATTGGCATTGATCAGCTCAGATACGACTCGGGAGGAGCGGCTGTTGCTGCTTTTTGATCTCAAGGAATCGTCGGAACGCACGGGCCAGCTGGAGGCCGAGCTCGAGGGGCTTTACGAAGATCGAGCGCGCCATGAGGTAGAGCTTGAACACTATCAGATGGAAGTTGCCAGCTTCGGATATTAAGCGGACGGTCACCTTAGGTTTAACGATTACATCAATTCGTCCACGAGAATCTCGGCGAAACGGGTTGCGACCGTGACTTCAACGGGACTGTTGATCTCGCGGGACATCATCATGTCGGGAATGAACACCTGGTCGAGCAGGGCGTTAACCGTGTCGGGGTCCGAGGTAGCGAGGTTCAGTTCCTTGTTGATCTTCAGGCTCAACTTGTCAAAGTTCGCTGAGCCAATGCTCGCCCAGCCGTCATAGACAGCCGCCTTGATGTGGCTCATGCCGGGGTATTCGTACACGCGGATGCCGTGCTGCAACAGCTTATTGATCGTGATTTTGTTGCTCGCGTTCAGCGCACCGTGATTGCCCGCGGACGGGATGATAACGCGTACGTCGACGCCCCGGCGACGCGCTTTGGCCAGTTCGTATACGGTGCGGTCATCAGAGAAGTAGGCGTTTTCGATCAGGATGTAACTCCGGGCGTTCTGGATCGCCGCTATCTGTGCTTTGTGGATGTCCGAATCGAAATTGCGTGTCTGCAGGATGCGAACCGGGTAGCCACCCTTGTCGGCGTGCGCTTTCTTGCCCTTGACGAATTCGACGAAGTTCGCGAAATCACCGAAGATGCTGGCACGGGCCCAGGCCTTGTCGGACTCGTGTTGCAGCTGATCGACGACCGGGCCAGTGACTTCCATCATCATGTCGTGCCAGTCATAGCGGTACTCGCGGCCGATATTCATGCCGCCAACAAAGGCGATTTTCTTGTCGATTATCGTGGTTTTTGTGTGATCGCCGGTAAACCACGGATTCGTGATGTTGCGGACCTTCACGTTGGAGTCGTTCTCGATGTACATGCGTATCGAGAGTGGACCCCTGTAGCCGTCCGGTAGTGAGTCGGGGTCCGCCTGCATTGCCTGCATCGTGCCCAGGCCATCCAACAGGACTCGAACGCGGACATCGTCGGCACGTGCCTGCAGGCGATCTGCGACGGCAACGGCGTAATCATCGTTGTCGAAAATGTAGGTACGGATGTCGACGCTTTCCGTGGCGTTTTCGATCGCCTCCAGCAGGCGGCAAAAATATTCGTCGCCATCGACTAAGAATTTGATGCGACCGGTGTCGCTGCGCGTGCCGGTAAGCTTGTCCAGTATCTTTTCGAAGGCGTCCAGATCCATCGGCTCGGCATTGCTGATTTCGGGGATGGCGCCATTGAGTGCCGGCAATTGAACGGTGCTGATGACGACACGGCGCAGCAGGCCACCCGTGGATTTAAGCGCCAAAGAGGCCAGCGAGGCCATGTGCGATACCGGCCGGTTGAGCGGATTTTCGTAGACGGAGCGAGCGTAATGCCAGCCGACATGGGCGCCGTGTGTTACTACGCGTTGTGCTTTGAACGCGCTGTCGGAGGTCGGCGCGACGAGTTGCGATGTTTCGGCGCCAGCCTCTGAATGACTCGGGGCTGCCGCGCAGCCTGCGGTCAGGGCGATAATGAGGATCAGTGCGGTACGTATGCTGTTGGCGATTTTCATGATTCGATTCCGTTTTTTTGGCGGCCGACCCGTGTATCGGCCCTGGAATCAAATCTAGTGGTACGCCAAGCTAACTAACTGATTACAAAGTGATTGATTTCAAATGTTTTCTGATGATCTCCTGATGGTGGATACAAATAGACGTAAGTCGTTGATTTTTTATGTTAGATTTATGGATGATGTCAGGAGGTGCGCGGCATGAAGACAGACGGCAAGCTAATGGATATGTTGACGGGCTATGCGGCCTCGCATCGGCACCCATTCAATATTTTTGTCCACATGATCGGAATACCCACAATCCTGCTGGGTGTTCTGATTCCGCTGACCTGGGTGGGATTCGAAATCGGCGCCGTTCGATTCTTGCTGGCACACGTTGTCCTGCTGGGATTTTTCTTCTTCTACCTGACGCTGGACATCGTTTTTGCCGTCGCATTCGGGATCGGATCGTGGCTACTGACATTGTTGGCGGAAAAACTGGGCGCCTATCCTGGTGATACTGGTTGGTATATCGCTGCCGCGTGTTTTTTCGGCGGCTACGCGGCGCAATTCATCGGGCATGCGGTGGAAAAGTCCGCGCCGGTGCTGCTGCGGCATCCGATTCAGGCGAACCTGGCAGCGCCGTTCTTTACGGTGGTGGAATTATTCAAGCTGGCGGGGTTGCGGGATGGTTTGTTCAACGCGGTACGCGACGAAATAGAAGCGACGAGTCCAGCAGGCGATAAAGATCGCTCAGAGCTTCAATAGACTTGCCGGGCATGTCAGCCGCGGGTTTTAGACGATTACAATATTATGATACGCTAATGTTCAGATACCGGTCGATTCTCCTTATTTTAAGAGGTGCAAATGAAGTCGAGTGAAGCTCAAATTGTATCCAACGCGATCCAAGGCGCCCCGGAAGCTGCTGCCGCGACCAAGTCGATGTCGATAATCGTAACCAAAGGCAGCCTCGATTGGGCTTATCCACCGTTCATTCTGGCCACGACTGCCGCAGCGATGGGTATGCCGGTTACCATGTTCTTTACGTTTTACGGCTTGCCGCTGTTGTTGAAAAAACTGGATCTGCAGCTGACGGCCGCCGGCAACCCGGCGATGAAGATGCCGATGATGGGCATGCACATGGGTCTGCCAAATCTTCTGACGGCCGTGCCGGGTGTGGATGCCGCCTGTACTGTCATGATGAAAAATATGATGAGCAAGAAAGGCATTGCGCCAATCGAAGAACTGCGTTCGCTGGCGCTCGAGGCGGATGTCCGCATGATCGCATGTCAGATGACGCTGGATCTGTTCGAGTACTCGATCGATGACATGATCGAAGGACCGGAAATCGGCGGCGCGGCGACGTACATCGAGTGTGCCGCGAAATCCGATATTAATCTCTTCATTTGAACGGAACTGTATTTCATGGCCGACCATACGCTTGATATAAGAGGGCTCAATTGCCCGCTACCCATTCTCAAAGCAAGAAAAGCATTGCAGGACGTGGCTGCAGGAGAGACGCTGGAAATCCTCTCGACGGATCCTGGATCTGTCGCGGACTTTGCGGCGTTTTGCCGCCAGACGGGCAATGAATTGATCGAATCGTCAAATGACGATGCGGTGTTTCGATTCGTGATCAAGCGTCCGGCGGCACCAGCACTTCGCTAATCGGGCTGTTTTACCAGCCAATAAGAGACCACACCCCCGGACACCTTCTGCCCTGAGAGCATTCCGCCTACGGTGACCCAGCGTTTGTTAAACGGCACCAGTCCTCGATGGTCCATTGTGGGTGCGGTCGCCTGATCGAGTACCTGCCAGTGCCGCGTTTCGAGGTTCAGTAACAGCGCATCATTCGCCGGTTCCGACGGTTCGCCGTCATAGCCCACGCCGTCGAAGTTGTAGGGATTTTCACTGCCGCCGATGAATAACACGGCATTCAGCGACGGAATTCCAGCTGACGCCATCCGGTAGCGTGGTAAACCGGGGTGCGGTGCAATTGGTCGCCAGTCGATACGACGACCATCTTTGTCGTCAATGATGCCGAGGAAACATTCGCTGTTTGCGACAAAGCTACGTGGTCCATCCGGGTTCGGCTGTATTCGGACGCCGTCGCAATACACGATTTTGTTATCGACGATACCGCCAGCGTGTCCGAACAATGAATTGCCGGGGATCGGAGTCGCCTGAATCCAGGAATCGGTCGCCGTATCGTATCGTTGCACGAGATTGACATTTCCCAAGTCGTGCCAGCCGCTAATGAGATAGATATAGCGATTCGCGAAGACAACAGATACCGCATCATCGACCGGTACCGGCATCGGACTCAGTTCTTTGAATTGCGATGTCTCAGGATCAAACGAATGTACCCAGGCTGTGGAGACCTCAGTGCCGTCCGCGGTCACCGAATAGCCGCCGAACACATACACCAGTTCGCCAACGGCGGCGGCGGTCGCCGCCAGGCGACCGACCTTGCCAGGGACCGCAACTTGTTCGACCCATGCGATATTTTTATCGCTCAACACGAAGACGCGGGCATGAATATCGCTATGTCGCCGCCCGGGTCCTATCCCGGCGAAACTGATGATGTATTGCGTACCGTTGATCGTCAGCGAGGCGACGGCATTGTTTGCTACCGGTACGGGTAACGCCGGTAAATCCGCAGCGCGCAAGACATAGGCTCGATCATCAGCTTGCACTGGTATCGGGACCAGCAGGCTGGACGAAATCAGCGTGATCGCCAATGCTGCGCATCGATGCCGTCTGTGCACGACGCAATCCTTTCAGAAAAAATATTCCAGCGTTATCGAAGCGAAGTCATCATCGCGCAGCAAGTAGTTGAGGTCCAGCGGATTGTTGCTGTTGAAAATCCATGCGTCCAGGCTCAATTTCCAGTTGTTGCCGAATCGGCGACTGGCTTCAATCAGGCCGGAGTAGCTGCTCGAGTCGTCGAGGTCAAATGATGCGCCGAACAAAAGTTCCGTGCTCTGCGCATCGTTCAAAGTTAACCGTCCGCCAGCGAAGACGTCCTTTTGAAAAGGCGTTGGTGCAGAGAGACCGCGGGTGTCACGATTGAATTCCGTCAACAAGCCGAGATCCAGTCCGCTCTGGAAAACACCGATAAATGTGTACTCGAATCCGACAGTCATTGCCGAGTAATCCTGATCGAGGCCGCTGCGGCTGATCGCTTCGAGCTTCCACAACCAGGAACCAAGCGTTGCCTGAACATCCAGGCCAATCTGTTCGATAAGCGGATAATACGGCGTCAGAAAAAGACGGCCGTCAACCGGATTTATTTGCGGCAGCAGGTTCGGGTCGCGGCTTGTGCCGTTGAAATAGGACAGCCCGATGTCCCAGTCGCCGAAGTACTGGTTCCAGCGCAGGGCATAATCAATGTGCTTGTTTTCGCTGCTCGATTCGTACCGCGGATTGTCGGTATCAATCTGGAAGGGGCCCTGCAATCGAGCGTTGCTGCCTCCGAAGTTGCGCTCCCGAAAGTAGGGCAGAACGAATATATCCAGATTTCCCCAATTCCGGATGAAAGTGAGTTGCACCATCGGCTGACCGAGTTTCTCCTCGCGATCGACCGACTCGACAACATCCGTTTGGTTGATGATATCGACCAGGTGCTGAGACTCGGTGACGCCCCAGTAAACTTTGCTAATTCCGGTGCGGAGCTCCCAGCCGCGCCCGACGTGCAGCCAGTGCAGGTCGCGAATGTCAAAGTGGGATCGCTCGCTGTCCAGATCGTCCGCTCGCGCGAAAGGCTTGAAAACGATGGAGTCGTGGTCGTTATTCCAGGACCAGTAGATTTCCGGTTCGAACAAGACGGAATTCTGCAACTGTCCGTCGTCCGGGAAATAACGGCTTTCCGCGCCAATCCGGCCGCTGATTTCGCTGGCGTGGAGTGAGGTGGCTGCGCAGATGAGCGCAATGGCGACGACAGGCGCTTTGATCACGCGCGCAGAGTTTCCAGGTAGTCGGCCAGCGTGTTGCACAGGCGTTGCAGGGTCGCGGTGGACTGCATGCATTTTGCGGCCCCGAGCAAACCCTGGGTCGAGCTGACGATGAACATCGCTACACTTTCACTGTCGATATCGGTTCTGACGATGTTGTTGCGTTGGCCGGCGGCGAGCGCGTCCGCGATCGTTGCTGACCAGTCCACGTATATTTGCCGCAAGCGTTGATGAAAGCCTTCGTCCAGTCCGGACATTTCCTGGACCAGGTTGTTCAGCGGGCAGCCGCGCAGAATTTCTTCCTTGCTGTGTCGTTCGGTGAACGATCTCAATAAAGTCTGCAGCGCCGTAATCGGGTCCGTGGCTGCCAACAGCGGCTCGCGCCAGGTACTCGCATGGTGTTCCTGAATAACTTCTTCGACGACGGCGTATCCGAGTGCCTGTTTATTCTCGAAGTGGTGATAAAGCGCGCCCTTTGCCAAACCAGTCGCAGCAAGGATGTGCTCAATGCGCATTCCCTGAAACCCGTGAATGTGAATTTCCTCAAATGCAGCATGCAGAATTCGTTCGCGGGTTTGCTCTGGATTTCTTGCAGTAGTCATACTATGTACCTGCTTCAGTCACTTTTGCTATCGGGCACGTTTCAAGCTGTTGGGGTTGAAGTCTGCGTCGGAAAGGCCAACGCTGAATTCATAATCCCGCCAGGTCAGTTCCGTTATTTTTCCAGTTTGCCGGTTACTCATTCTCATGCTCGTAGCGCGCCAGTATTTGTCGAGATATTGCTCATAGTCGCTGAATTCCAGGGTTTTCAACAACGATTTTTTTCGATCGTAGAAATCAATTTTCTGTACTCGATATTCCGACTTGTCTATCCAGACCTGCTGATAGCTGTAGCCCGAGTGTTCGTAGTTCGGGTAGTAATTGACGACAAAGCAGTCGAGCTCATTGATCGTTTCGTCCCGCAGATATTCGTACTGGTACTTTTCAACTTCGAACGAACTGAGATCCTCAAAAGCAAATTCACTGCCCATAAACGGGCCGGACTTGTTGGCGGACGAGATACGTTTCACTCGCTTGAGCGCGGGCAGATAAAGCCACTGCTGATCGGGTTCAACGGAATGAGAAAAGGACAGGAGGGCGGTTCCCTTGATGTCCCGAGGCTGATCGAAAACTGTCAAGGATTTATCGCCGTCGCCGTCGATTTCAAGCGATCGCAAGTGCAACTCTCTCTCGCTTCTGTCGCCGCGTCTGTTAAACAAAACCATTTGCATCAACGCTTTCGAATCGCCCCAGCCAGTATTGCGGTCTTGTATTTCCTGAGCGATGTGCAAACCCTTTGTCCGGGCGTCGTCATTGTCTTGGGCTGACGCTGCAATCGGAAGCAGGCCGAGCAGCAGGATTGTCAGTAGTCTATTCATAATTTTTTCCATCCAGTTTCATCAGCAACGGCGGTAACAGTAAAAAGTCCATTACCAGGGCGATACCGATGGTGATCGACGTTAGGAGTCCCATATCCGAATTTATCTTGAAGGAAGAAAAAGTCAGCACCAGGAAGCCGGAAATGAGCACGACGGTAGTGACAATGAGCGCCATTCCGACACTCGTAAATGCATAGTGAATAGCCTCCTCCGAGCTCAGTCCCTTCTCGCGGCGCGCGCGCAGGTACTTGCTCAGAAAATGCACGGTGTCATCAACCACGATTCCCAACGTCATGCCAGCGACGATTGACAGCGACATTCCGACCTGTCCGGAAATCAGCGCCCACACACCAAATGCTATTCCGACCGGTACCAGGTTCGGCACGAGACTCAACGTGCCAATTTTCCTGGAGCGCAATGCGACGATCAAGAGCATCGAAATCAGTACCAGCGCTATGGCAGCGCCAAATGTAAGACTCTTGGCATTTCTTTGACCGATGTGTGCAAACATCAGGCTCGTGCTGGCTGCCGTTGCCCGAATTTCCGGCATATTTTCATGCAGCCACGCGCCCAGCTGCTGTTCCAGTTGCAACATGTGCTTCGAAGTTTGATCGACCAGTGATACGCGTATCCGGGTTGCGCTCTTGGTGACATTAATCTGATCGTTGAGATCGAGACCGTAGGGCAGCGACATTTCGTACAGCAGGAGATACTGAGCGGCGAGCTCGCGTTCTTCTGGCAGGACGTAATAATCAGGATCGTCACCGTGCAGATTCATATTCAGTCGCTTGAAAATGTCGGTAATGCTGTAAACGTGAGTGACATCTTGCAAGCCGTGGAGATAGTCGACAAATTGCTGCAATTTGGCGAGATACGCCGGATCGCTGATGCCGCCGTCGACGCCGGAATCCAGGGAATACTCAATTGTGGAAGCACCCACGAGATGTTCCGAGGCGTAATCGCTGTCAATGCGGAACTGCACCGTCTCATCGAAATACTTGACAAAGTCATCGTTAATTTCGTTCCTCGGGATGAGGGCGATAAACCCAATGGCGATCAGACTCATTACCCACAGCAGAGGCCGGCGATTCTTTACCACGAACCTGCTCAGATCAGTCATGGCTTTCTTCTGTCGTCCTGCGTGCGCCTGGGCTTTCACGGGCAGCATCACCATCAGGGCGGGCAGGAAAGTAATGCTGAGAATAAATGCGGCGAGCACACCGACGGCGACGGTATTGCCCATGTGTCTCAGTGGCGGAACTTCCGAAAAATTGATGCTTAGAAAGCCGATTATTGTTGTCACGGAGGTCAACAATACTGGCTGAAAATTAATGCGCATGCTCTCGACCATTGCGTCGTGTTTACTCAAGTTGTTGCGCAGGCCGTGAAAAAAGGTGCTGAGTAAATGGACCGCGTCGGCAACCGCCATCGTCAGAATTATTATTGGTGCTGACGCTGTCGGAGAGGTCAGCTTTATTCCACTCCAGCCCAAAAGCCCCATGCCGGCAAATATGGACATGAAAATGACGGCGATGGTTGTGACGCTGGCACTCACGCTACGCAGGAGAAGGCCGAGAACCACGATCACCGTGAGAAACATCAATGGCACCAGGGTGGTGATATCTTTTTCCGAGCTTTCGCCAAAACTGTTGTTCATCATGACAGTGCCGGAGAGACCGACCGTCAGATTGCTGTCTCGTGCTTCCAGCTCTTTTTCCAGTTCGCGGACAAATGCAGCCACTGTGGGCACTTCATCCAGTGCCTCGCCCGGCAATTGAATTGTGACAATCACGGCCGTCACGCTCGCCTGGGCATCGACCAGTCGATCGATAATGAGCGGTTCCGCCAGGGCGATGGTCCGGATTTCGGCGAGTTGCTCAGGCGATAATTGCAATGGCTCGGGCACCAGGTCACCCACCATAAGATCATCTTCAAACGCCTTCGTATGCTGGAAATTCGTCAGCGAATCCACGCGCCGGGAGTAGGGAACCTGCCAGGCCTCCTCTGTCAGCCAGCGAACGCTTTCCATTGTCTGGGGCGTGAATACACGGCCGTCTTTCGGCGTAATGAGCATGAGCACGTAGTCAGACTTGGTGTAGGTATCCTGCAATTCCTCGAAGGCTTGCAATTGCGGATTTTTTTCACCGAAGAAATCGCGGTAGTCGGTGCTGAATTCCAGAAACCGGACCCCACTCGCCGCGAAGCCGATCCAGATAAAAGTGAGTAGCAGAATGGGCCAGCGCCAGCGTATGACCCATTGGGCGTAGCTTGTGATCATCTTGCGTCCTTGGCAGAAGTTTCAAACCAACCGGTTGGTCGGAAACACATTAGACATCAGACCAGTTGGTCTGTCAACAGCTGCAGCTGGCTTATGTGAAGGGCTAAATTTTTCCCACAAGGACTTGTGTCACGAAAATTTGATTTTTTTTCGGTCACAATTGCTGTCTGCGTTTAAACGCATTGACGTTATGGAGGATGACATGCGTATTTCAGTAATCGTGATCGTGGCATTGGGCTTTCTGATGCTAAACCCGGCCGAGGCACAAGCTGCGGGCAAGGGTAAACAACCGCAGGCTTCTAAAGTCTGTTCCGAATTAAAAAATGCCACCAAGGGCCTGTACGGTCTTTGCGTCGCGTACTGTTCAGTTAAAGATCAGTCGGATGTCGATTTAAATGACATCGCCTCTGTCAAGAGAGCAGCGGCGAGTCTCGGATTGATGCACAAATACAATGCCAAGAGACGAAACGGCGACCCTGATATGCCTTGCTGGCAAAACAGCGGATCGGACGGCAGCGGTAGTAGCACTGGCAGTGATGACGGTTCAGGCGGCACTGATGGTTCCGGTGGCACTGATGGTTCCGGCGGCACTGATGGTTCCGGTGGCACTGATGGTTCCGGTGGCACTGATGGTTCCGGTGGCACTGATGGTTCCGGTGGCACTGATGGTTCCGGCGGCACTGATGGTTCCGGCGGCACTGATGGTTCCGGTGGCACTGAGCCACCACCGCCGGCCCAATGCCCGTGCTGGACTGGTGCTGATCTGGGATCGATCGACGGCAATTTAACGAGTGTTGACGGCTGGGAGCCGGTGGTTGATTGCACGGCGCTTGAACAAGATGGCACCATGTACCAGGAGCAAGTGTCAGAGGGCTACAACATAGGCCTCCTGCCAATTTTCAAAAGCGTTGCATGGGCGTCCAGAGACAGCGGCGGTGACGATCCTTACAACGGCTGCTATTTCTCAGACAGCAGTAGCGTACTGAACTTTGAGTTGGAACGGGCTGACGCTGACCATTGTGTGCAGGAAGTTGCTACTCACTGTGCGCTGTTAGGCAATCCGTAAATCAGTTCGGAACACGCGCACGGTCAAAAATAACGACGAATCTTCCGGGTTCGATTATTGAATGACCGTGTTCGTGTTCCGGGATTGTTCCTGACCGGCGACGGCAGGGTTGCAGCGAGCTCTATACATTGCCGGTTCGACAAGCGCGATGCCGGAATGCCCCAGTAGAAACGCGCGGCTGCATCGACGCCGTAGATGCCGCGGCCAAATTCAGCAACATTAAGGTAGAGTTCCAAAATTCGTTTTTTGCTGATGGCGTGTTCCATGCCCAGAGTCAGCACCAACTCGTGCCATTTGCGCAGCGGATTGCGTGAACTATCAAGAAAAAGATTTTTAACGGTCTGTTGCGAGATCGTACTGCCGCCGAGCAGTAATTTCTTTTCCGACAAGTTGTACTCCATCGCCGCCTTCAGTGCGTCGATGTCTACGCCATTGTGGGCATAGAAGCGCGCATCTTCGGCGACGATCACTGCACGAACCATGCAAGCTGGAATTTTATCCATGCTGACCGGGCGCCAACGAAGCGTGCGCCAGCCTTCGTGGCGGCTCTGCTCAAGTTCGTAGGCGAGGATGAATTGCGACCGCGGGACCGTGCCTGCCTCGTACGCGGCCCAGTCCGGCCATATACCGATGAGATAGCCGACGTCCATCAGTATCAGTATCGGCAGCAGTTTCAGGCCCCAACGCAGCGTGCGATAGGCGGCCGCGAGCCATGAAACCGCTGCAATTTTTCTGAAAAGTCTGGAAGTCATCGCTTTGACCAGCCGCTACAGGATCATTTCTGCCCTATTTTGGCAGTTGGGACCTGCGTACGCAGTGACCTGGGTCACGCATCCATGGCGGGGCGCTCAGCGCCAGCAAGACCTGCCCGGCGTAATAAAACGGCAGTCCTCAGACGTAGTTTGGAAAGACCGGTTCGATGAACTGCCCAGCGGCGACGGACAGATCCGAGAAATAAAACAGGGTTGCGCCTGCAGGTATGAGCAACGTACCTCCAGCGCCCTTTGTCCCGAGCGCGGTAATCACCATCAGGCTGATAACAACCGTGTATGTACTAACAGGCACTATCATATCTTCAGGCAAAAACGGTATCAGCCATACGATGACGAACACGGATAGTGCGGCGACCGGGACGAATGCGGACATCGACCATTTGACGTTCAGGCCGTGAACCGAAAATGCAACAACATACGCGATGTGGCCAAAAAGAAAACTCACCAGTCCGGCCAGGAAGAACGGCCGCGTAGTTCCGAGCAAAAACATGTCACCGAACCAGGAAAAAACGAGACCGGCAAGGAGGACTTGACCGTAACGCGATTGCAGTGCTCCGGACAGTATCGCCACCGCCAGAAAAGCAGTCGAGGCGACGAATTTCGACGCGATGACGCCGCTTCGGATGTCTGCCAGCTGGCAAAAAATCAGCGATACGCATGAGATCGCCACTGCGGCGATCAAAATTCGGGTAACAGGTGAAATACCAGTGAGTGTGGTCATACGGATGTCACTTCTAACTATTCTTTCTATCCAGGAATGGGGTACGCCGACTCACATTCAGATGACGATAATCCAGCTGGAACCCTCTTGCAGAATCGACGTGCCTGCGCCAAATTCATCGGCCGTGATTCTTCTGCGAGATATAGGCGCTAACCAACCCTGCCACCAAAATAGCGATGTAAAACTGCCCGAAAACGGCCTGCATATACGCCAGTACCTTGGCGATAGCCGATACCGGGACAATGTCGCCGTAACCCAGCGTTGTCATTGTGACGAAGCTGAAGTACAGCCAATCGCTATCCCAAGGTGAACTTGCGCTAACGTCAAGTCCGGTAATCGAACCTGGCGAGCCTATCTCGACAAGTGTATAGGCGACTGCCCACAAGACGCCGAGGAGCAGGTAGATGCTAATCGCGCCGATAATCCGATTGACTGATATCTCCGTATCACGGGCTATTTTCTGAAAAGTGAAAAAGATTGCAATCAGCAAGAAACCCATGATCGACGTGAAAGAAACCACTATGGGCCAGGGTGAATATGTGAGCGTTGCGAAGACATTGAAGACGATTCCAGCGATGACGAATACCATGGCCAGTTTGAATAGCATGCCGCCGCCTTGAAGACTTAAGACACCGATACCCAACAACGTTGAAAACGCGAAAGCGCGAGCGACGACTTTTCCTCCAAGGTCGAAATCGTCAGCAATGGGTACGCCGAGCAGGAATACGATTAACGCCATCAAGAGCCACACGAAATTGCCGCTTTTCATCCCTTACTCCGTCCACACTCAAGGTGCTACGATTAGATTAAGCCAACGATAACAAAAATGTCCACCACAAGGGGCCCCGGGTATGCATCACCATCATCTCCTGATTTTCTTTGCGCTTCTCATATTCTCGTTCGGCCTGTTCTCGAGGCTCGCCGAGCGCAAGTACATAACCGGCCCGATGTTCTTCATGACTGTCGGGATGCTTGCGAGCAGTCTCGCCTTCAATCTGTTTGAAGTTCATTATGAGATGGAGCCGGTGAAGCTGGTCGCTGAGCTCGCGTTAACTCTTATTCTGTTTATCGACGCGACACTCATTGATCGCGGATTTTTGCGTACACGACCAGCGAAAACATCCGCACGACTCTTGCTCATCGGGCTGCCGCTTACTATGTTGGCGGGGATCGGTCTGGGAACTTTGTTGTTCGGATCGGTCGGCATCATCTCGATAGTGTTAATGGCTTTGATTCTTTCTCCGACAGACGCCGCGCTGGGCCAGGCAGTTGTCAAGAGCGAGGATGTGTCAGGCGGAATTCGTCAGGCGATCAGCGTTGAAAGTGGTCTGAATGACGGGATCGCTTTACCGCCTATATTGATCTGTATGGCAATGCTGGGTGCCGCTGCGGGATATCATGACGGCGGTTGGGGCGGATTCGTCTTAAAACAGGTGACTCTCGGTCCGCTGGTTGGACTGATTGTTGGTCTGACAGGCGGATGGTTGATTCAAAAGATGTCAGATCGTGGCTGGATGGAGGAGACGTTTCAGCGACTTTCGGCCTTGCCGCTAGCAATCCTTGCGTTCGCATTTGCGGAAATGGTTGGCGGTAATGGATTTATTTCCGCTTTCGTTGCAGGACTGGGGCTTACGATTAGCGTTACGTCCAAACAGGTGCGTCATCAAGTACAGGAGTTTGGCGAGACCGAGGGAACACAGCTGATCCTGGTGGTTTTCTTACTCTTTGGTCTGGTAATGGTCCCCGTAGCATCTGAATACTGGGGTTGGCCGGAGCTTGTCTATGCAATCGCGAGTTTGACCGTCATCCGAATGGTTCCGGTAGCGATTTCGCTGATAGGAACTGGGTTCGATTGGCGAACTGTCGCATTCATAGGTTGGTTTGGACCGAGAGGAATTGCATCAGTTCTCTATCTGCTGATGGCCGTCGCGGCGATTGGCTTCGTTGGCTACGAACGCATCATGTCAGTGATCGTCTTAACCGTAACCATTAGCGTGTTTGCGCACGGTATCAGCGCTTTACCGCTTAGTCGTCTCTACGGTGCGAGTAGACCGTCTCTCGACAAATAGCTCACGATTGCCTTTGCTTCATCGCCGATAAATGCGGTATCGCCACGGTTCTGGTGGTCGCGAGTCAGTTTTGTTTTCGACTCTATTGCCCAGACGGGGGATTGGCTGCTGACAGAGTAAAGTTGTGTTGAGAGCACAATCGAGTGTGTGAATTCTAGATCTTTCGGACCGATAAATTCCGTCAATTCGACATTCCAGACATTGTAGTAATACGTTGGTCTGACAATGTAGGTCGACTCGGGGCTGGCATCGAGAACCTTTGTGTTGGTGTCAAAACTCATCAATTGAGTCACCAAGACCGCGTCTGAACCCAGTGCTTCGACCATATCCAGAAATGTCTGCCGCGTCACTGGCGTTCTTGTATTCATCCTTGACGTGCTTGCAACGGCGTTGATACCTCGTTCCGATAATTGTTTAACGATCGCAGTTTCCAGGTACCGGCGTACGTCAAAAGACTTGAACATGGAGATGACCAGAACATTACCGTACGGTGCATCTGCAGTCTCGGATAAGGTCTGAACTCGCGTTACATGCGGGCCAGCACAGGCGCTTATCGTAACGAATGCTGTAAGCAGCAGTACATGTCCAATCACGGTGTTTCCTTTGGCAAACTATGCGCGGCGCTGCCGGCTTGACGGATCTCGACGATGGCGGAACGCACCTGATCCAGTATTTCCTTTGTATCTTTCGATCCAATGCGATCTATAGCTCGTTCTTCGAGGGTAAATAAGGCCATCAGGTGTTGTCTCATCTGGCGAAATGCCTTCGGACTCTTGCGGCCACAAACGCTCTCGTCGTTTTTTATTATTCGCTCGGCGAGACCGGGCTTTCCGAGCTCGATATCGCAAATAATAGCGAGACGCGACAGCTCATGAGCGCCGTTTTCGATCTGCCTGCGCAGCGAACCGGTGGCTCCAAAGTTAAAGATCAGTCCGCTTCCGGGAAAGGTTTTCTCATAGTCTTCACCGATAATTCTGAGCGGTTCCCTCAAACTGGCCGCGGCTGAAATCATCAGCTCGTTTCTCTGGGAACAACCGCCCAGAAACACAATCCCCAAGCACCCCAGGACAAGAAGAATCGGGTTCAAAAATCTTGTATTTACGCTTGTTTGAATGATCCGCCTTTCGGTGTTGTCTATCTAAGATGCTTATTATCAAACAATTAAAACGAGAGATCCTGCTTCCGCGTAATTGAAAAGATCGATCAGGTCGCTGTCCTTGAGGGCGATGCAAACGCTGGTTTGCGGAATGCCTATTCGTTCAGGGTGGTTGGTCCCGTGGAGGTAGATGTAGCGGTTGTAGGAGTCGCAGCCCGGGCCGCTGTTTTTTCCTTCCTCCAGGCCCTTCAACCATAGGATACGTGTCGTGACAAAATTCTTTTGCTGTTCTTCAGGGGGATACTCGGAATAATGCTTTCCGGTATAAACCCGGACTTTGAAAACTCCGCCACTGGGTGTGCAGGCACCGATCTTTTGTTCAATTCCGTGCAAACCGAGCGGAGTGCCAAAGGAGTTTTCCTTACAGGAAGGCGGGTTTTTCGATATTGAAACCGGGTAGGTTGCCCGCAGATCGTTTTCCGAAAAAAAATACAGATTTTGCTCGTTTATGGAGATAAAAATAGCATCTTTTGTGAGCTTGATATTTTGGGCCTCACAGTATTCGATTAAAGATTCCAAAGGAGTTAATGTCATTGAGTCAGTCCTATAAAGTTGGTATTGTCGGATCCACCGGTGCGGTCGGTGAA
>JADFNS010000033.1 GCA_022563255.1 Pseudomonadota bacterium | reverse complement strand
CAGTCAGGCCGACGAACGCATCACCAGACGCCTTAAATCCGCCCTCGATCTGGTCGATATTCGGCTGCTGGATCACCTGATTATCGGCGACGGCAAGACCACCTCGCTGGCCAGTCGGGGACTCCTTTAGAGTATCCTTGCCCAAAGCTCTACAAGACGCTTGTATTGCGCCCGTGACACTGGTATAAAGTTTCGCTCTTTG
Source organism: Pseudomonadota bacterium (assembly GCA_022563255.1). GTDB lineage: Bacteria > Pseudomonadota > Gammaproteobacteria > Steroidobacterales > Woeseiaceae > UBA1847. The sequence continues at coordinate 4,634 of JADFNS010000033.1, read as the reverse complement.
CCTGCCAGCCGTAGGCAACTTTTAGTAAAATCAGAGACTTAAAGATGTCCAAAGTTTGCCAAGTGACTGGGAAGCGCCCGCAAAGCGGCAATAACGTTTCCCACGCACACAATAAAACTCGTCGTCGCTTCCTGCCGAACCTGCATAAGAAGCGGTTCTGGCTCGAAACAGAGAAGCGCTTTGTGCGCCTGCGCGTCTCACACAAGGGTATGCGAATCATCGACAAGCACGGTATCGAGAAGGTTATCGCCGACCTGCGTGCCAACGGTCAGCGCGTCTAAGCGCCGGAGAATAGGCTATGCGTGACAAAATCAAACTCGTCTCCAGCGCCGGTACCGGCCACTACTACACGGTGACCAAGAACAAGCGCCTGCATCCTGAAAAGATGGAAACCCGGAAGTACGATCCGACCATTCGGAAACACGTGCTTTACAAGGAAGCAAAAATCAAATAACCGCGTTCCGGCAGAAGTCTTCGCATGCCAGAATTACCGGAAGTCGAAACCAGTCGTCGCGGCATAGAGCCGCACATCATTGATACGACCGTTACTCGTGTTGTCATTCGCAACCGCCGACTCCGCTGGCCCATCTCACGGGCTGTTGACCGAAACCTCGCCGGGCAAACCATCACCTCCGTCGGCCGGCGCGCGAAATACCTGCTTATCAATACAAGCAACGGAACCGCGATTCTTCATCTGGGCATGTCGGGCAGCGTCTTCATCGTCGATCACGGCACTCCGGCCGGCGTTCATGACCACGTGGATATTGAATTCGACTCTGGCAAAACGCTGCGCTTTCGCGATCCGCGACGTTTCGGCTCACTGCACTGGAGCAAAGATCCGCTGCAACACAAGCTCCTGGTAAATCTTGGGCCCGAGCCGCTAACCGACGACTTTTGCGGTGAATTTTTGTGGCAGATGTCTCGACGTCGGCGCGTCAGCATCAAACAGTTCATCATGAACGCGCGCGTCGTGGTCGGCATCGGCAATATCTATGCGAGCGAGGCCCTGTACCTGGCAGGCATCCATCCGCGCCGCGCCGCAGGACGAATCGCCTTGCCCCGTTACGAACGACTGACAAAAGCTATCAAGGAAGTCCTTGCCGCGGCGATAAGGGCGGGCGGAACCACGCTCAGAGACTTTCATGGCGGAGACGGCGAAGCCGGCTACTTCCAGCGGCAGCTCGAAGTTTACGGTCGCAATGGTGATCCCTGCAGACGATGCGACCGTCCGATCACCATCGTAGTTCAGGGCCAGCGCTCAACTTACTACTGCAAGCAGTGTCAGACCTGATCAGCTGCGCCCGCAGCGTTCCAGCAAAGCCTCTTTTACTTTCGGCGACACAAACTCCCCGACGTCACCGCCCAAAGATGCCACTTCGCGAACCAGGCTGGATGAGATAAACGTGTATTTCTCTGTCGGCGTCAAAAACACCGTTTCGACGTCGGCGGTCAGGTGGCGATTCATGTTGGCAAGCTGAAACTCATACTCAAAGTCCGAGACCGCGCGCAGTCCGCGTATGATGACCGCGAGATCGTGTTCGTTGGCGAAATCGACTGTCAGTCCCTCGTATCCACTTACTTCAACATTGTCGATGCCGAGCAACGCCTCCCGCGCCAACTCGACACGCTCACTGTGCGTGAACATCGGCGCCTTGGTCGCCGGGTGTGCGGCGATCGCGACGACGACCCTGTCGTAAAGGCGCGCCGCCCGCCGCACCAAATCTTCATGTCCGAGTGTGATCGGATCGAATGTACCGGGATACATCGCAGCTATCGTCATCGCGTAATCCTGTCAGGCCTCAGCTGTTGCCAGCATGTAGCGGACTCTGCCGGCCGTTTTGTTTTTTAATACTTGCCACGCCGGCGGCAAGTCCGGCTCCGGTTGTTTCCTGTCGAGCTCGAGATAAATTCTGGCGTCCGCAGACAGCCAGTCTCTCGCACTGAGTAGTCTACACAATTCGCTTAGCATATCGGCAGCAAACGGCGGATCGAGAAACACGACATCGAATGTCAGTTCATGCCCCCCACGAAGGAAAGTTCGTGCGTCAATATGCAAAACTTCAGTCCCGGCCGAACCCAAAGACGCCAAATTCGCCGTGAGCGTTTTTACAGCGACCGGCGAGTTCTCGACGAAAACAGCGCTCGCGGCGCCGCGTGACATCGCTTCGATTCCCAGCGCACCGGTTCCGGCGCAAAGGTCCAGGCATTTCGCGCCGTTGATCCGTGGCGCCAGCCAGTTAAACAAAGTCTCGCGGATGCGTTCCGAGGTCGGGCGCAAGCCCGGCAGGTCCGCGACTACCAGAAGACGACCACGCCAGTTTCCCGCTACAATACGCAGCTGTCCCGCCTGGGATTTTTTGTTGTTAGCGTTGCCGCGAGCAGCCATAACTGATTCCTCTGCAGAACGTATAGCGATGTTTGGAAAAAAAGAAAAGCCTGTACAGCACGAAAGCTTCATCAAGCGGCTGCGGGCGCGCCTCAATCGGGGCGATAACTGGCTGACTTACGATCTCCTGAAGCTCGCGCCGGGCGGCAAAATAGACGCGGACGTTCTTGACGAACTTGAAGCATTGCTGGTAATGGCTGACGTTGGAGTGGATACCACAACAGAAATCATCGGCGACTTGCAGAAAAGCCTTGCCCGCGATGAACTGCAGGACCTGGACGCGCTGCGCAGCGAACTGCAGGGTTCCTTGTTGAAAATACTAAAACCGGTAGAGCAACCGTTGCGCATACGGCAGGTTGACGGACCCTTTGTCATTTTCCTGGTCGGCGTCAACGGAGCGGGCAAAACAACGACCATCGGCAAGCTCGCCCGACGGTTCAAGGACGACGGTTATTCGATTTTGCTGGCGGCTGGCGATACTTTTCGCGCGGCGGCGGTGGAACAACTGCAGGCCTGGGGCGAACGCAACAATGTGCCGGTCGTCGCGCAGCAGTCGGGCGCCGATCCGGCCGCCGTGGTCTATGACGCGTGGGAGGCCGCGAAAGCCCGCAATATCGACGTACTACTCGCCGACACCGCCGGACGGCTGCAGAATCAGACGGGATTAATGGACGAACTCGTCAAGATGAAGCGCGTCATTGGTCGTCGTGACCCTGCCGCGCCTCACGAAATCATGCTGGTGCTCGACGCCAGCCAAGGGCAGAATGCGCTCGTTCAAGCCGAGAAATTTCATGAGGCACTCGGCCTCACCGGAATTACCGTCACGAAACTGGACGGCAGCGCAAAAGGTGGCATTTTGCTTGCGATCGCAAATCGATTGCGGGTTCCTGTAAGGTTCATCGGTATTGGCGAGTCGGCTGAGGATATGCAGCCATTCTGCGCCAAGGATTTCGTCGCCGCACTGCTGTCGTCCGGCGAAGAGGCTTGAGAACTTTCAGATGATTCGTCTCGACAATGTCACCAAGCGATTCCCCGGCGGTCAGGAGGCCCTTACCGGTCTCAGTTTTTGTGTAGAGAAAGGGGAAATGGTGTTTGTCACCGGCCATTCGGGCGCCGGCAAGAGCACCTTGCTTCGTCTGATCGCGTTGATCGATCGGCCCACGAGCGGGCAGGTCATTATTGATAACCAGAACACCCGACGCGTCAAGCGCGGCAAAATTCCTGCCTATCGACGCCAGATCGGCATGGTGTTTCAAGATCATAAGCTACTGTACGACCGTCCGGTTTTCGACAACGTGGCGCTGCCACTTATGATCGCCGGCCTGAGCCACAGGGATGCGGGACGACGCGTTCGCGCCGCTCTCGATCAGGTTGGCTTGCTGCATAAGGAAAAACGAAATCCGCAAACACTGTCTGCCGGCGAACAGCAGCGCGTCGGCATCGCGCGGGCCATCGTGACGCGTCCAAAATTGTTGATCGCTGACGAGCCAACCGGAAACCTCGATCCGGATCTGTCTTTGGAAGTGATGCGTATTTTTCGCCGCTTCAACGAAGTTGGCGTCACGTTGTTGATCGCCAGTCACGATATTTCCCTGATTGACCGACTGGGTTGCCGGCGCATTGAACTCGAAAACGGACGACTGCTGGAGACGCGCGACCCATGGCAGTGACACGAAACGCGGACGCTGTTGCGCCGGTACGCTCGACCAGCACATTTTCGATCTGGTTAGCGCGCCACGCCGGCACGTCAATCGGTTCGCTGAGCCGTCTTGCCAGACAACCGGTCGCCAGCTTCATGATCGTTTTGGTGATCGGTGTGACGCTCGCCTTGCCAGCGGCGATCAATGTCATTGTCAAGAACGTGCAATCCATCAGTGGCAGCTGGGACAATGCGCTCGATTTTTCCGTGTATCTGAAGCGCGAGCAGTCGATCAGCGAGGCCGAGGGACTGGCGCGATTGATAGCGCAGCGCGCTGACGTGCAATCGGTAAAGTTGGTAACCGCCGCGGAGGCGCTCGCCGAATTCAAACAACAGTCCGGCTTCGGAGGCGCTCTGGATCAGCTCTCGGAGAACCCGCTGCCGCACACGCTCATCGTTCGGCCAGGCCCGGGCAATACCAGCGCATCCATGACGCTGCTGCAGGAAGAACTCGCCAATCTTCCTGAAACCGAACTCGTGCAAGTTGACACCGAGTGGGTGCAGCGTTTTCATGCAATTTTGGACATCGTCAGGCAGGCGATCGCGATT
>JADFNS010000020.1 GCA_022563255.1 Pseudomonadota bacterium | reverse complement strand
TGTTTTACCCGTTCGTCATCCCCGCGGTTCTCGTGGGCGTCTACCTGCGAGTGCTGATGCAAAGAGGCGAGGAGCATGCACGCGATTTTACGGCCGCGGAAGCAGAGGAAAACTGGATCAAGGTGGCACCCCACCTGCTCGCCCTGTGGGCCCTGTGCTGGATGGCTGTTGTGCTGCTCACCTGGCTGCAGTCCGTTCCCAGTGCCGATCTTGGCTTTCTCGGTCGCACCAGCGGCGTGACGTCGTCGTTTATCATCTGCGTCTGGATGTTACTGCCCATCGCCCATTCTCATGACGTCGAGACGCTATTCAAGTCTGCCTTCAAATCGGGGATCAATGCGGCGGTGTCTATATTCACGATCAAGCTGTCACTGTACCTGACTAACCTGGTCACTGACGCGATGTTTGGTGTCCTCACGAATCTGTTGCCGTTCGAGATTCCCGAACGACTACAGCAGCTCATTAGCTCAGTCATCAATTTCGGCGCAGAGGTGTTTTTTGTGGCTGTGTTGCTGGGTTACGCCTGGTCACGAACGCGGCAGCAGTTTATGCGGTTGTGAGATCGCTCGGGGTCTCGCTAGCAGGTTTCGTGAACTGTACTTGCAGTGTTGAGCGGGCATCGATCGATCTGGCTATACACCGATACAACATCAGGGACCTCAAGGTTTCTTCGTCGCCAAGGCCATACCAGAGCAAACCTCGCATCCGGCTTTGACGGGTACCTCATGATGCATCGACGTGCTTGGAATGGTGGCCAGGGGCGGAATCGAACCACCGACACGCGGATTTTCAGTCGCGAGCAGGATCGCCTGAGGCTTTATATTTCAATGAGTTAGCGGGGCGTCCGTTGCCCAATTTGCAGTACAGTGCAGGACTGTGCATAGCTAGTTCACGCAAAACTCACGCAGCGCTTGTGGCGATCGAATCGTGACCGAGATACCCGCCTCGTTCTGGGCCGGATCGTGTGATTCGTATTGAATGCCGCAGTTGACTCCAACTATGCAATGTGCAAAAGCGGTAGAGAACGTTGTTGCCGGACTTCCTCTCGAATCTGCTACATTTAGCGCTCGGTGGTCGATATAACAACAAGCCTATGAGCAATATCTTCCAGGAACTCAAGCGGCGCAACGTATTTCGCGTCGGCGTAGCGTACGTTGTGGTCGCGTGGCTGATCATCCAGTTCATCGAGACTGTCAGCGGTCCGCTAAGCCTCCCCGAGTGGACCGAAGCATTCTTCATCGTTGTTCTGACGACTGGTCTGCCCCTGGTGCTGCTTTTTGCTTGGGCGTTCGAAATAACGCCGGATGGCCTTAAGAAAACAAAGGACGTCAATACCGAAGAGTCTGTTACGGCGACGACTGGAAAGAAACTCAACTACGCGATCATTGCTGTGCTGGTTCTGTCTCTTGGTTACTTCCTGTGGGAACGGCAAGGCCTCGTCGAACAGGCCGAGCGGACCGCGGCCGTTGGTGTTGACGCAACCGAAGTAACGCAAACGTCTTCTGCAGCGTCAATCGCGGTACTCCCATTCGTTAACATGTCGGCCGATCCTGACCAGGAGTATTTTTCGGATGGCATTTCCGAAGAGCTGCTAAACCTGCTTGCGAAAATTCCGAATCTGCACGTGGCGGCACGAACGTCCAGCTTCCAGTTCAAGGGGCAAAATCTCGACATCAGCGAAATCGCGAAGCAACTAAATGTCAAGCACGTTCTCGAAGGCAGTGTGCGCAGAGCTGACGTTCGGATACGGGTGACCGCTCAGCTCATTGACGCCAGTACGGGTTATCACCTGTGGTCCGATTCCTACGATCGCGAGATCGATGACATTTTCGCCATCCAGGATGAAATCGCGGCGGCGATTGTTGCGGCGTTATCCGAGACTTTGGGGCTGCAGGTCGATGCAGCACCACAGGTAAGAGCCGCGGCGAACCCGGAAGCGTACAACGCGCACCTGCTGGCTCAGCACCAGATTAAGAAGCGCACCAACTCTGACATCAAGGCGTCGATTATCAACTACGAGCGTGCACTCGAATTCGACCCTGACTATGCACCGTCGCATGCAGGACTCGGCCTGGCCTGGTACCTGCTGACAGCGAGCAGCGGCACTTATGGTGACTTGACGCTTGAAGAATCCTTGTATAAGGGGCTACCGCACATCGAACGGGCGCTGGAACTGGACCCCGCCCTGCCGGAGGCGCTTGGAAGTATGGGGTTGATCCTCAGCGCACGCTACCAGGAAGAGGAGGCGCTTCCCTATTTCGAAAAAGCGCTGGCACTAAATCCATCTCTTACCGACATTCGCAACTGGTATGCATCGAGCCTGGGCGAAGTCGGCAAGATTGAGGAGGCGCTTCGGGAAATGGAAAAGGCCTACGAAATCGACCCTATGTCCGTACTGACGTTGAGTAACTACGGCAATGAATTAGTCAACCGCCGGCAATTCGAGAAAGCGGAGCCTGTGCTCGATCGATTGTCACAACTTGATCCGATACGTGGTGCGCTCTGGAAGGGCATTATCTTTGTCTCGCAAGGCCGCGCGGCGGATGGCGTCGAGCAGTGGATGCGAGGAGTAGATTTGGATTCCTCCAATTTCCGCGCGCGTTTTCAGGCGGCGAGCGGGCTGTGGAGTCTCGGTCTACATGATGCAGGAGTCGCTGTGTGGCCGCGTCCTGACAACCTGTATGACCTGGTGTCTGACGGGTTGGACTTCGACTACATACTGGAACTGGCGCAACAGGAATTCAACGATGATCCCAATAACCCAGAGGCGCTAAGCCACCTGGCATGGGCGCAGTGGGACGCGGGCAACAAAGACGAAGCGCTCAAGCTTGCAGAGCGCTACCTGCGTTCGATAGGCGACGCGCAGCGGCCGATCGATTTCACCAACATTTTGTTCGCGCTCGACGCGTGGCGCCGCGGCGACATGGAAACAACATTCGAACGTATTGACCCGTTGGAAGTTATCATCGGCGAGGCCATTGACTCGGGCTTGGATGTTTTCTTCTTGCACCTCGCCAAGGCCTTGTTCGCGCAAATGCGTGGCCAACCCGATATCGCGATAGAACATTTGAGCAAAGCCGCGACTCGAAGCATCATGCCGGTTGAGCGGCTGACTTATATGTATGAAATAACGGGTTGGGATGAAATGCCTGAGTTTGCAGAACTTAGAAACACGCACCGTGAATACATATCGGCCGAACGGGACAAGCTACTCAATGTAGCTTGTGGCCCCGATGGTTTCGAATCCTGGAAGCCATCGCCCACGGCCTGCGGCAAGAGTCCGGCCCCTAATTAGGATTTCAGGTAGGTCAGCTCTCGCCATCGATTTACAGGCATGGACCTATCGAGTGTTCACCAGAACAGACTAATTTGAAGTGGTGGCCAGGTGCGGACCGATTTGCGAAGCGAATCAAGACCGCAACAATTCGGCAGGAAAGCCGAATTGGACGCACGAAGTGCACCCGAAGGGCGAGACGCAGGACGCGTCGAGTCAACCCGCCCGCAGGGTGAGGATCGGCCTGGGCCGATCCGAATCAATCGAACGTGGTTCTCAGTCGCTGGTCGCAGATACAACAACGCCCCTTCACGGGGCGTTTTTTGTATCTGGTGGCCAGGGGCGGAATCGAACCACCGACACGCGGATTTTCAGTCCGCTGCTCTACCAACTGAGCTACCTGGCCGCATTTCGTCGCGCGCAGCGCGCGCTCGTACAGTCGTTTGCCAAGGGCGAACGAGCGGGGTATTAGACCGACGGATCGGAGATCAGTCAAGGGTAAATTACTGTTTCTGCATGGTTTGCATTCCAGCCAGCAATCGCTCATCCGCATGCAGCTCGCTCTGCAATAAAAAACGCCCGACCTCGCAAGGCCGGGCGTTGGTTTTTCTTATTGCTTTTTCTGGCGCTTAGTTCGAGAAATTCTTCCTGAACGTAATACCAATGGTTCGTGGAACGTTGGTACGGAACGCAAGTCGTGCACGACCACCGCGTTCACGATCAAACGACAGGTTGGCATTCTCATCGCCGACGTTATGAATGTACAGAACCGCCGACCAGTCATCGTGTTCTATGCCCACGCTCAGATTGACGATCGTATACGCGTCAAGCACAAGATCCACCGTGGTGGTTTCAAATCCCGTCGCTCCGCCATAAGGCAGCAAAGACTGGAACAGACCGGCCCCTGCCAATTGATCGCTCGGCTGCGTTATGCGGTCACCAACATGGTGTACGGTCGCCGTCACAGTGGCATTGGAACCACCCATGAAAGAAACCGGGAAGTAATAGCTGCCGCTCGCAGCGATCTGGAAGTCGGGAACAGATGCCAGACGATTTCCGTCTTGCACACCACCGAGAATCGCGTCGTTTGCATCGACCACGGTCGAGTCAAATTCCGACTTGAGCGCGCTGCCTGCAAGCGACAGGTACAACGATTCCGACGGTCTGGCGCCAAGCTCAAACTCAACGCCTGCCGTGTGTGCGTCTGCTACGTTAAAGGAAATTCGCGACGAACAAGAGCCGGCGTCCAGTGTTACCTGCAGATCGGAGATGTCCGAGTAAAACGCCGCGGCGTTGAACGTAATGCCGTTATCGAAGCTGGACTTGATGCCCGCCTCATAATTCCACATCGTCTCATCGTCGTAGTTCTGGAAACTGCCGAAGATCACCAAATCTTCAGCCGTACACAGTCCTGTGTTCAGCGGATCGTTTACTCCGCCCAGACGGAAACCCTGAGAAATCTGCGCGTTCAGCGTAACTTCCTCGTTCATGTTCCAGCTCGCCAGTATGCGCGGCGTAAAGCCGTCCGACGAAGTGGAGTCAACGACACCCGAATCACCGGCTGCGAATAAACCACCTGTCGTAATCACGCGTGTTTCGTCGAAGTCGTAGAAACGCCCGCCAACGGTTATATGCAATGTATCTGAAAGGTCATACGTCAGCTCACCGAAGAACGCGGTTTGCTCAATGTCGTAAGGCAAATCGGAGTTGAATGGCGAATCGAGATTCGGAAAGCCGTTGGCAACGGCGGCAGACGTTCCAGCACCAAACACCGCGTCAGTTGCGGCAGCATAGCCAGGTGTTGGCAGACGCTGCGCGTAGTCGCGTTCCATGTTGGAGAAAAATACGCCGGCTAACCACTGCAATGGACCTTCCCCACTGGAACTGATGCGTGCCTCGAACGTCGTCTGATTGATGTCCGTCGTATCGCGGAGATTCGATGGCAACAACACATCGGATGCTGCGAACCCCAGATCGACGGACACGCTGCCCGTCAGGGCGCTGGCGTCACGGCTGACCAGAATCTCACGATCCAGGGTGCTGCCCACAAAGGTCAGATCGAAATTCGAAAGCTCGACGTTAACGACGATATCAGCTAGCAACGTATCGTCGGTGAACTCTTCGGGGCGCAGTAAATACTGCTGACGTTCGCCCAGTTGAATCGCAGGACGGGTTGTCGTGTATGGATTGGCATACAGATTGAACACTTCCTGGCGATTGAAGCCGTCGGTCTCAATGGACTGATAAACAATGCGCGGCGTAATCGTAACCGTGTCTGACACTTCGAATTTCAAGGTCGCACGTAAGCCGGTGCGATTGCCGCTGTTAACGTCCTCTCTGACGCTACCACCTTCGCCCAACGCGTCGATGAAGCCAGCATACTCGGTCGTGTATCCAACCAGCCGCAGCGCTGCACGGCCATCAGCCAGAGGCAGGTTGACCATACCCTTGATGTGTCCGCCAATTTCGCCGTCGGTGACTGAATTGAAATCCAGTTCAACTTTCGCGGCGTACGCGTCGAGATCCGGAGCATTCGTAATGTAACGAATCGTGCCACCAACCGAACCGGAACCGAACAACGTGCCTTGCGGCCCGCGAAGCGTCTCCACGCGATTGAGATCGAAAAGATCGAAGTCCGGCGTAAACAGGGACAGCGATATCACCGATTCATCCAGATACACACCCACCTGCTCTTTTACGCCAGGCTGGTCACGAACGATCTGGCCGGCAGATACGCCACGAATGGCAATCTGACTTTGGCCAGGACCGAGATTCTGGACGGTCAGCCCGGCGACGTTTCTTGCCAGACTCTCAAGGTCGGTCGCACCCAGGCGCTGAATTTCTCGCTCTGTCTGCGCGTTAATGGAAAACGGCACATCCTGAATCGACGATTCACGCTTGGTCGCTGTGACAACGATTTCTTCAATGATCGCCTGCGCGAACACAGAACTCGTCATAGCCAATGCGGCGCCTGTTGCTACGATCGCTAGAAATGCACGCGTTGTTTTTGTGACACTGTTCATACTGATCCCCCTGACATGGTTTGCTACTTCCGGTTATTCTACACCGATTCTGATAGCCGGTTCCTTAAAATTTGCTGTTGTATTTTCGCAAATTTAAGATCGCCGACAAAACCTGTACCGCCACCGGGGTCAAGCCGTAGCCAGGGCATCCGCTGCCGGCAGGTATTCGTAGCCAAGCGCAGAGGCGACGGCCTCGTAATTGACCTGACCCGAGTGGATATTCAGACCGTTCGCCAGATGCGAATCACGCATCAGCGCTTCCTTCCAACCGAGGTTGGCCAATGCCTTGACGAACGGCAACGTCGCATTCGTTAGCGCGTAGGTACTGGTGCGCGGCACGGCGCCTGGCATGTTGGTCACACAGTAATGCACGACCTGGTCAACGATGTAGGTTGGCTCGGCGTGGGTCGTCGGCTTGCTGGTTTCAAAGCAGCCGCCCTGATCGATCGATATGTCGACCATTACGGTTCCTGCCTGCATGTCTTTGACATTCTGCGCAGAAACCAGCTTCGGCGCCGCAGCTCCAGCGACGAGGACGGCCCCAACGATAAGATCGGCCATCGGAGCAAGCTCGTCGATCGCGTGTTTGGTCGAGTAAATCGTGTGCACCCGGCCGCCCCAGATGTCGTCAAGCTGTCGCAAGCGTGGCAACGAGCGATCGAGCACCGTCACATCGGCGCCCAGGCCAACTGCCATGTCTGCGGCGTTCGAGCCCGATACGCCCCCGCCGATCACCAGCACCCGAGCCGCTTGTACACCGGGAACTCCGCCGAGCAACTTGCCGCAACCGCCGTTCGCTTTCTGCATTGCGAACGCGCCCGCCTGAATAGACAGCCGACCGGCGACCTCGGACATCGGCGTGAGCAGGGGCAGCGAACCGTCGTGTGAAGTCACCGTTTCGTAGGCAATCGCCGTTGTACCCGACTGCAACAATGCGTCGGTTTGTGCACGGTCCGCCGCCAGGTGCAGGTAGGTAAACAACACCTGGTTGGGGCGCAGCATCGCGCACTCGTTGAGCTGTGGTTCCTTGACCTTGACGATCATGTCCGCGGCGGCAAAGACCTCCTCTGGCGTGCCGACTACGGTTGCGCCCGACGCCTCGTAGTCCGCATCGCTCACGCCGATGCCGGCCCCGGCCTGTGTCTCGACAATAACTTCGTGGCCATCGTTAACGACCTCGTGAACGCCCGCCGGAGTCATGCCGACACGAAACTCGAGGGTTTTTATTTCTTTGGGTACACCGATCTTCATGATTTCTCTCCTGGCAGACACGATACCGTGGCTTGCCGGGCGGATCATTGCTATATAGGTGACAAAACCGGTTAAATGTGGCATTTTCTGTCGTTATAATGACTTTTAACGCAAGTTTCTTCGATACTTATGGATAAATACGATAAATCGATCCTCAATGCCCTGCAACGAGACGGTCGCATCAGCAATGTGCACCTGGCCGGTCTGGTCAGCTTGTCCGAGTCGGCCTGCCTCAGGAGAGTCCGGGCGCTCGAGGAATCGGGCGTGATCGATCGCTATGCGGCACTTTTGAGTCAACCCGAGGTCGGGCTCTCAGGCAATGTTTTTGTGAACATCGGTTTGCATCGCGAAGAGGAAAGCGTATTGGCTGCATTCGAGGAGGCGGTACGCGATATTCCGGAGGTCATGGAGTGTTATCTTATGACCGGGGAATTCGACTACCTGCTACGCGTTGTGGTGTCCGATATGGCGGACTTCGAACGCCTGCATCGAGACTCACTAACGCGACTACCGGGAGTCGCACGCGTTAACTCCAGCGTTGCCATTCGCACCGTACAAAAAAAGACCGAATTGCCGTTACATTAAAAATACACAAACCTCATATGACCGCCGCAACGCTATCCAAACACTATCGCGCCACGCGTGAGCAAACGCTCGCGTTGATTGCGGATCTGCAGCCTGAGGATACCGTCGTGCAATCGATGCCGGACGTCAGTCCGACGAAATGGCACCTGGCGCATGTCACCTGGTTTTTCGAGCGCTTTGTGCTCGAACCCGATCTGCAGAGCTATTCACGTTGCGACGATCAGTACCATTTTCTGTTCAACTCCTATTACAACTCGACAGGCGCAATGCACGCGCGACCAAAGCGCGGCCTGTTGTCACGACCGACGCTCGCTGAGATTATCGATTATCGTTCGTATGTCGATGCGGCGATGCAGCAGTTGCTGCGAACCGATGCGGTAAGCGCATCAGTCGCTCAAGTAATAACGCTTGGACTGCACCACGAAGAACAACATCAGGAACTGTTGCTGACGGACATCAAACACGTATTTTCCTGCAATCCGGTGCAACCGGCAGCATCGCAGTCACTACCAGTTCCCGATGACGTGATCGTTGCGGCTTACGCGTACAGTGACGGCGACGCCGGTATGCACTCCGTCGGCGCCGCTGGCAACGGATTCAACTTTGACAACGAAACGCCGCGCCACGACGCGCTGCTGCACGCACATCTTATTGGCAATCGACTCGTAACCAACGGTGAATTTCGTGAGTTCGTTAAAGACGGCGGTTACACCAAACCGGATCTGTGGCTGTCCGACGGATGGACTGTTATCAGTGAACGTGGCTGGCGACGACCCCTGTATTGGGACGCGGCGCTTGAGCGAGAATTCACGTTGGGCGGTCAGCGCGAAATCCAGGACAACGCGCCGGTGTGTCATGTCAGCTACTACGAGGCCGACGCTTTCGCGCGCTGGGCCGGCGCACGCCTGCCGACGGAATTCGAGTGGGAAGTCGCAGCAAGAGACAAGACCGTCGAAGGAAATCTGCTCAGCTCGCGATACTGGCATCCAGCCGCTTCGCTGGGTGAGCAGTACTTCGGCGATGTGTGGGAGTGGACCTCGTCATCGTACTCCCCCTACCCCGGTTTCAAGCCGCTGGCCGGGTCTTTAGGAGAGTACAACGGCAAATTCATGTCTAACCAGATGACCGTCCGCGGCGGTTCATGCGTCACGGTGAACGGCCACATTCGAGCCACCTATCGCAGCTTCTTCTACCCGGATGCGCGCTGGCAGTTTCTCGGAATTCGCCTTGCGAAAGATAGCTATGGCGACTGACACTGCAGAACTCGCACAACTCTTAGACGGTCTTTCCAAACCGCAGAAGCGCATCTCGCCCAAGTATTTTTACGACCAACGCGGCTCGCAACTGTTCGAGCAGATCACGCAACTACCGGAATACTATCTGACGAACACAGAACTTGGCATCATGCGCGATCACATCGCAGAAATCGTCGCGTGCATCGGCAAACAGGCGAGCCTCATCGAATTCGGCAGCGGCTCAAGTTTGAAGACACGGATATTACTGGAACAGCTTTCCGAACTTGCCGCCTATGTCCCGGTGGACATTTCCAGCGAGCACCTGCATGCGTCAGCGGCGTTAATCCGTGACGAGTTTCCGCAGATCGACGTGTTGCCAGTCGTCGCTGATTTTACACAGCAGTTTCAGCTGCCAACGCCGATGGTCATGCCGCTCCGAAATATCGTGTACTTCCCGGGCTCGACGATCGGCAATTTCGAACACGACGAGGCGATCGAATTATTGCGGGTAATGCGCCACGCGTCAGGAGAAAACGGCGCGTTGTTGATCGGTGTCGATCTGCAGAAAGACCCGGCTATTATCGAAAGCGCCTACAACGACTCGGCCGGAGTGACGGCGAAATTCAATCTGAATGTGCTGCAGCACCTGAACCGCGACTACGGCGCCAATTTCGACGTCAGCACGTTCACTCACAGCGCCAATTACGACCAGGCGGAAGGCCGCGTCGTCATTGAACTCATCAGTCGAGCGAACCAGATGTTCGCAATCGGCGATACCGAGTTCGACATCGCCAGTGGTGAGGCTATTCTCACCGAGTACTCGCACAAGTACACGCTGGATGGATTTGCGAAGATGGCGAAAATGGCCGGATTTACGGTCGCGAAAGTCTGGACTGACGCCGCGGACCTGTTCAGCGTGCAGTACTGCGTCAGGTCGTAGGCGGCACAAATTCCTTCGGCGCGTCCGATCCGCCGCCAAAAAAGAACTTTTCCATCTCTGTCTCGAGGTACTTGCGCGCCTCGGGCTCAATCGGCGTCAGGCGATACTCGTTGATGAGCATCGTCTGGTGTCCGAGCCACTTTTGCCAGGCCTCTTTCGAAACGTTGTCATAGATGCGTTGACCCAGTTCCCCGGGATACGGCATGTACTCCAGCCCTTCGGCCTCCTTTCCCAGCAAGATGCAATTAACGGTGCGCGGCATTTTCGAATCTCTTTAGTTGATCAAGCAATTTCTTCACCGGAGCAGCGATGCCGCCAGGCGGTACGTCTTCAAGCCGGTGCCATGTTTCGCAATCGGCATCGGCTACTTTACCCGGGCGCGCAGCGATACGCACGACTATCGGCTGAATATCCAGATCATAGTGACTGAAACTGTGGCGCAAAAGCTCCCAGGAATCGCGCCCAGTGACGTCTGTTTTGAGTACCTCGGTACACCAGTCCTGCAGCGATCGTTCACCCAGTTCAGGAAGACTCCAGAGCCCGCCCCAGATACCTGCCTCAGGGCGGCGTTGCAAAAATACGCGGCCGTCCACACTGGCCAATATCATGGTTGTTTGTCGCAACGGCTTCGGCTTGCGTGTTTTGCGTCCCGGAAAATCCGGCACGGCGTTGGCCGCGAGCGCACGGCAATCTCTGCTGACTGGACACGCGTCGCAGCATGGCTTGCTGCTCGTGCAAAGCGTAGCGCCCAGATCCATGATCGCCTGCGTGTACCGGGCCACCGCGGACGCCGGCGTATTGCGCTCGGCAGCGGCCCACAATGATTCGGCAACACTGGCCTTGCCGGGCCAGCCCGCAATCATCTCGTGCCGCGCAAGCACGCGCTTGACGTTGCCATCGAGAATGGCATGTCGCTGTCCAGCCGCGAGCGCGAGAATAGCCCCCGCCGTTGACCGGCCGATTCCCGGCAGCGCCACGACGTCAGCGAACTGCTGCGGGAAAATTCCTGCGTGTCGAGCGACAACGATCTGCGCCGCCTTATGCAGGTTGCGCGCCCTGGCGTAATAACCCAGACCAGACCAGCGCCGCAGCACATCGTCCTGATCTGCACCGGCCAGCGACGCGACATCCGGAAAACGGACGACGAATTTTCTGAAATACGGAATGACAGTTTGTACCTGAGTTTGCTGCAACATGATTTCAGACACCCAAACCCGATACGCCGTAACGTCTCGTTGCCACGGCAGGTCGCTTCGCCCATGAACCTCAAACCACGCGAGCAGACGATCCGCAAACTCAGTCATCGCCCACCCTCTGGGCAATCGCCTCTATTCGGTCAATGGCCCTGCCGCCGTCACGTTGCAGCTTGCGCTTGATGAGGTAGGGGCCGATGACCGGCGGTATCCAGAATTTTGGCCTCATTTGCCAATCGTAGGTGACCACCGTACCGCCATCCCGCTCCACGAATTGCCAGCGTTCGTCACTCAGATAAAAGTCACTGGAATCCGGGTCGGCGAACGCGCGCAGCCTTTGATTGAGCTCGAACTCGACGTAGCCGTGGCGCTCAAACGACCTGCAGAAGAACAGAATGCATGCCCTGTTGCGCACATAGAACTGAGCGCGACCCGATTCGTCCGGCGCAACGTCCCTGGCTTCTAAGATTGTGCTTGAGAATTCCGCCGAGTAATCCCAACTTTGAAAAACTTCGTAGACCTGTTCGATCGTGGCCGCGAACCATACTTTGGAGTTCAGCGTGTAGGTGCCGCGCTCATAATCGACCTCAATGCTGAGTAATTCGGCGCCGAGCCCACTGATGGGCAACAGCAAAAAGACCAGCAGCGCGCGCGCCCGGGTCACCGTCCCAGTAAATCCCGCAGCGTGTCTTTGAGTCTGTCTTTGATCTCGTCTTCGACTCTCTTGCGCAGCAGTTTCTCAAGATCCGGGCGGACGCTCGGCGCGGCGAGAGGCCCCGTAATTTTCAAAGGAATCACGGCTTTGGTGAACTCGTCGAGCTCCGCGGCCGTCGCATCCCGCAGAAATTCCGGGCGCTCCAGGATGCGTGCGGTCATGTTGTAGTCGACGGTTGCCGCCGCCAGGTCGACCTGCCCCTTGCCCGTTATCTGCATGAACGGCAATTCGGCAAAGAGATCGTCGTTGCGCATGATGCCGTCGGTGATGACGCCGGTCGCCCGGACAACGCTGAACTCCGTCTTTGCCGGCAACACCGCCTCGGGAGCTTGCTCTCCCTTGATCAGCGCTCGCGCGCGACGGAGTTCATACCAGATATCCATACCCTCATAAGTGCCGTTGTTTAACTCGAAGGAGATCTTGCCGGCGAGGCTGCGCTGAATAGCCGCCATGTCCTCGCCCTTTCCAGATAACGAGAAGGCGCCATTGATTTTGCCCGTGATATTTTCCTGTCCGAACATCGCCTTCGCGAGGCGGGCGAGATCGACGTCGGCGATCTTCTCGTTCACCGACAATTTTGAGATCCTGCCAGCGACGTCGATTCTTACATCGCCGCTGTAAGTTCCGCCGAACAAGTCGGCCGTTATCGGGTACAGATGCAGTCGCCCGTTATTCGTGTTCAGGCCCAGCTCGACGTTTTCAAGGATGACGTCGCCAAGCGTCACAGTACCGATCCTGAGCTTGCCGCGCGCCGTTATCGGTCGAATGAGATCAGCAGGAATTTCCACCGTCGCAGAAGCCGTGTCGCCGCCACTGGCCGACTCGCTTGCCGGCTCCATATAACGATTCAAGTCGATAGCGTCGGCCGCCAGATCAAACCGGTAGGTGCCCGACGAATCCCTCGGCACCGATAACATTCCGGTTAACATCGTGTCGTCCAGTTTCACCGTGGCGCTGGACAACTCGAACGCTGTCGGCGTCAGCTGCGCCTTCGCGCTGATCGATACCTGAGACAAAACGCCGGGATCTGCGGTGTTGGGCGGCTCGACGCCAAACTGCGCCATGACTTTGCGCGGCGAAAACGCGGCGATCTGAATGACAGCCACAGGTTCGACGCCGTCAGCGTACGAGAACGGTTCAACATCGGCGGCGATTTCAATGCCGAGTACCTCCAATTCCAGAGTTTGCAGCGCGATGACCTGCTGCACCGTCTGAATTTCAATGCCCCCTGTTGCGACCCGCAGGCGTGACGGCTCAGCCGCGATACCCTCCAGGGTGCCGTCCAGGGTCAGTCCGTCGATAGTCAGGGTTTCCATGCCGCTGATGCGACCGATCTTCATGGCCAAATCGCTTAGCCGGTATACCGCCCCGGATGCGCCGTCTTTATAGCTGACGGTGGCGTGCAGAAAATCGATGCCCGTGATGTCAATGTCACTCTGACCGCCGGATTCCGTATTGTCCGCCTGCGGCTCGTTGTCGGCGACAAGATCTTCCCAGTTGCCAACGCCGTGTTTGTTTTCCTGCAAATTCAGTACCAGGCCTTCGATGATCGCGGTACCGACCGTGATCTCGCGATCCAGCAGCAGGGGCATGAGCTTAACGCGCAGCCGGGCCCGATCGAAACGCGCCATCGGCTCATCACCGAAGCCGGGGGCATCGCCCAAAGTCGTTGCACCAACCTCGATGGCCAGCCAGGGAAAGAAATCGAGCGAGATATCGCCTTCTATAACCAGATCCCGACCGGTCCGGTCTTTTACGGCAGCCGAGATGTCGCCGCGAAAATCATTCGGATCGAAGAAGAAGTACAACGCGACTGCCGCAATCACGAACAGTCCGGCGAGACCGGCGACCAACCAGAGGACAAATCTGACCAATTGACCCATTAGAACACCTCATTTAGCGGTGACTTAGGGTAGCAAAAACAGGCGCACAAATGACCGCAGAGCGCGCATGTCTGCTGATTACTTCCGACAGATGTTCACGTCGCCGTTCACTGTCGATATTTCGACGCGACCGCTGCCCTCACCCTCGATAAACTTGAGCTCCCAGCCCGGTGCGTACTTGCTGGTGCGCTCTGCTTTGGGACCGAAGCAGTTGCGGATGCGGCCGTTGAAGGTATCAACCTCGAACCTGGCCGACACGGCGCCAATAAAATCGACATCGACGTCACCGGTGACCGTTTCGATACTCAGCTTGCCGCCTTCGCCCAGGGCTGCGCGAAAAACTATATCGCCACTGACTGAGTCAGCGCTCACCCTCCCTGAAACGCGAATGAGCGTTACATTACCGGACACCGTACTCACCTCGAGTTCGCCGTCGACGCCATCGCCGATGACCTCGATGTCGCCGCTGACGGACTCAACCTGCATGTCGGCGCCGGTGTATTCAACATTGACGTCGCCACTTACCGTATGCAGCTCCTGCTCGCCGCCGACCTCCGTCACATCGATGTCGGCGATTACGGTGCCAATATCCAATGAACTGTTTTGCGGCACGTTGATATGCAATCTGCTGTCAATGCCCCGGCCACTGTTTCGCGGAACCTTGACCTTGATAGTGACCGTGTCACCGTCGCGCTCAACAATCAGCTCTTTGACATTGCGGTCCAGCGTTCCGGTAACTTCGACCGTATTGCGCGACCAGCCGCTGACGGTCACCGAGCCGGCGATGTTGGAAATATCGATATGACCGTTGGGTGACGCATCTACCGTCCTGTCCACATCTTTGGCCAACGCGGGCGCGATGATCAAGCCCGCCACAATTGCAATTAATGTTCTCTTCATCGGTCTTCTCTCAATTAGATATCGTTTCTCATCATTACGTTTCTGCTCAGGCGACTCACCCTGCGCAGCAGCATCAACTCTTCGCGGTAGCTTCTGAGCAATTGCGCCTGCCGATGCGCATTGTCCGGTTCTTCCTCCAGAGCTTTGTTCAATTCAAAGATCGCCACACGAATCACCTGCAGATTGGTCTCAATCGTGGCACGCGTTCCGGCTGACAGCCGCCCCAGCTCGATATTCAAGTCCGCAATAAGTCCGTTGCGCGCGTCCTGATAACCGGAACCCAGGTAATAGCGACCACCGAAGGATGCCTGTTCGAAAACCAGCTCCGGCGATGCGATGACTGACATCGGTCGTTTATCTTTCATCGTCACGTAAGTCACCGCGGATGAGGCGCCGATCAGCAGCACGACCGCTGCAGCTTGTGCCAGCGTTGGCGTCCACTGTCTGGTCGCGGGCTTCGCTATGGACGCGGCAATGCCTGGCCACAGATCATGTTCCGGACTGATGTCCGTCGATAATCGCCGGGCGGCCCGCATCAGTTGGTCGTCGTCACGCTCCGTCATGCCTCAAATCCTTGTCGTTTCAGTTGCTGCACCAGCAGGCGTTTAGCCCGATGCAGTTGTGCCTTCGAGGTCCCTGCCGCGATCCCCAGCATCTCGCCGGTCTCGTTGTGGCTGTAGCCATACACGGCGTGCAGCAAAAACACGTGTCTCGCGCCTGTGGGCAACCTGCCAATAGCCTCCGACAAGTCCCGAAGTTCACTGCCATCCCCCATTAAAACGGGCGCTGGCATGTTTTCTGCGAAAGCCATGATCCGATCCTGCTCGCGTTTCGATTTGCGCATCCTTCCGAGCACGGTGTTTACGGCAATGCGGTGTAACCAGGTCGAGAACGCGCTGTCTCGCCGAAAGCGGTCCAGCTTGTTCCAGGCCTGAATGAATGCCTCCTGCGCACAATCCTCGGCCTCGGTGACATTTCCCGTCATCCTCAGACATAAGCCATACACCCTGTCTATATGCAGGCGGTAGAGCCTCTCGAACGCCCGCCCATCGGAACGCTGCGCTCGCTCTATCCAGGCGGCTTCGTCCGCATGGGCAGCTGTACTTGCGGTTGCCATCGTCCGACTATAGTCGCTGGTTTCCAAAGTCAAAAGCGCTGCCAAGTACCCATTCTCCCGTTCCACTGACATTTGGATGCCCGTTCACCGTGAAGGGTTTGAAACCGCGCCGCAAAAAAACGCAAAAGGTGGCGTAAGCGCCTGTCTTTCCATATGATTCCGTTTCATGGCTTTTGCTCAAACACATCCGGTCGTAATGCTCTGATGCCGGGTCATTCCATTTTGTATCTGGGCCGCGGCGAATTCGCCTCCGATTATCTTGGCGAACTGCAGACGCTGCCTTGTTGCACCTACCTGACTCGCTCCACGGCGCTCAAACTCCCCGAAGACGCGTCCTACATCGTCGATCTGATATTGCTGCAGGTCGGACCAATGATCGCGCAATCCGGCCGGTCGCTCGCCGAAATAATTCACGATCTCGCTCCGTACCCTGTCATTGCACTGACCCTGAAGGAGCACGAACATCGCGGCATTGCCGCTGTGCGCGCTGGCGCACAGGGACACATTTGTGTGGACGACGTTTCGGTCGAAAGCCAGGAAAAGATATTCAACCACGCGGTACAGCGCAGTCGACTACAGTCCCGGCTCTCGGACACTGACGTTACGGTGCTGTCGATACTCAATAATATTAACGACGGCGTCATCGTCGCCGACAATGCGGGCCACGTCCTCGATATCAATCCGGCCGCACGTACGATTCTGGGCCTGGGGCCGCGCCTGCAGCCCGACCCAACCTGGGAACAAACATTTTGCTGTATCGACGAACACGGCAACAATTACCGCAACTCCGCTGACTTGCCACTGATGCGTGCGCGCAGCGGCGAGAAGTATTCCGAACAGCTGGCGATTTATCGCACGCCTGAGCAGCCTGACATCCTGTTGAGCATCAACGGTCAGGGTCTGTTGGATGGCAACCAGGAATTGGTGGGCGGCGTCATCACGTTTCGCGACGTCACGCAAGCCAGGCTCAGAACGATCGAGCTCGAGAAGCGCGCGCAATTCGATGATTTGACCGGACTCGCGAACCGCACGCTGTTTGCGGAACAACTTACACGGGCTATCGGGCGTAGCCAGCGCAAGTCTGCGCCGCTGGCGACATTGTTTATCGATCTCGATCGCTTCAAGTCCATCAACGACACGCTCGGCCACGACATTGGCGATGCTTTGCTACGCGAAGTCGCCAACCGGCTGCAAGATAACCTGCGGGTGGGCGATTTTTGCGGCCGCTGGGGCGGCGACGAGTTTGTCGTTTGCCTGGAGGATTTCGGCGAGACTGGCAACGCCGGCGCCGCCGCACAAAAGCTGTTGTTGGTGCTGTCCGAAAAATACGCAATCGGTAGCAGCGAAGTTTACGCGACGCCGAGTATCGGTATCGCGTTGTACCCGGATTCCGGTGATACTGCCGAAAGCCTGATCAAGGCCGCTGACGTCGCGATGTTTGCGGCGAAGAAACGTGGCGGCGGTCGATTCCAGTATTATTCCGGCGCGCTCAACACCAAACTCGAGCAGCGCGAAGAGCTCGAAATCGGCTTGCGGCACGCACTCGTGCGCGGCGAATTTCTGCTGCATTACCAGCCGCGCATCGACCTTTCGAGTAATCGACTCATCGGACTTGAGGCGCTGCTGCGCTGGCAACATCCGCGTTTCGGTTTACTACCGCCTGCGAGATTCCTGCCAATACTGGAAAGCAGCGGGCTCATTCATTCCGCTGGCGAATGGGTTATTACCACAGCCTGCCGTCAACTCTCTGCCTGGCAACGTCAGTTCGAACTACCTGACTTGTCAATCGCCATCAATCTGTCGCCACAGCAATTGATACACAAACGCCTGGTAGAAATCGTTGCGAAGTCGCTGATGGACACGGGTCTTGACCCGGGCTGCATAGAATTTGAACTCTGCGACGGCGATATCGTGCAAAAACGCAGCGCCGAACTCGAAACGCTGCGTCAGCTTCGCAAATTGGGCGTGCGCTTGTCGCTGGATCATTTCGGAACGC
The DNA here is from genome assembly GCA_022563255.1 of Pseudomonadota bacterium. Lineage (GTDB taxonomy): Bacteria > Pseudomonadota > Gammaproteobacteria > Steroidobacterales > Woeseiaceae > UBA1847. Next base: position 41,265 of record JADFNS010000020.1, on the reverse strand, counting down.
GGGATATTTCGTTCGAGTCGCTCGACAGCGGCTTCATAGACAGCTTCGTGCTCGATCAGACTTTGCTCGAGGACATCGAAGAAAACGATAGCCACCAGCGCATCATCCGCGCCGCCATCGCCATGGCGCAGGGGCTGGATATTGAAGTTGCCGCGGAAGGCGTCGAAACAGTCACGCAGCTTGAGTTCCTGAAAAGCTGCAACTGCGACCTGGCACAGGGCTTCCTGATCAGCAGGCCGATGCAATCCGAAAAAGTTGCCGCGATTCTTCGCTCCGAAATTGCTGGTACCAGCCTCCTAGCGCGCGGAATGCCGTAAAGACCGCAAGTACGGTTTCGGGTCTTCCCCGCGTTCCAGAACCTCGACCAGCGCCGATCCGACGATCGCTCCTGCCGCGTGATTGCCGACTGCCGCAACATCCTCTGCCGACCGGATACCGAATCCCGCGCACACCGGGATCCGGGATATTTTCGTGACTTCGTCCAGGTAAGCGGCCAAATTGCCGGGCAAGCCCGCGTCGCCGCCTGTTATGCCGGTAATTGTCACGGCATAGACGAACCCTCGTGACGCGTCGCACAATGTCCTGAGTCGTTCTGCGGGCGTCACTGGCGTCACCAGCTGAATGAGCCCCAGCCCCTTAGCCTCCAGCGCGGCGCGCAATTGATCGCTTTCCTCGAACGGCAGGTCCGGAACGATAAAGCCGCAGACGCCTGTAGCCAACGCGCGCTCGGCAAGTTTTTCATAACCAAAAGCCAGCAACGGATTCAGATACGACATCATGACCAGTGGCACATCGATTTCTCCCTGCGCTGCATCCAGTTCGTCGAAAATCCATTTCAGGCTGACGCCTTTTTGCAGCGCGACGAAGCTCGAACGCTGAATCGTCATGCCGTCCGCCATCGGGTCAGAAAAGGGAACGCCGATTTCGACGACATCGCCGATCGTTGCGACGGACTTCAGGGTATCGATGAATTCTTGCGGCTCGGGATACCCAGCGGTGACAAACGGTATCAATGCAGGCCGATTTTTGTCGGTCGCCGCGTTGATCGCGGCACTAATGCGATCATGCGCCTGCATGGCGTTCAGTCCTTGCCGCGTATTCAGTCAATGTTGACATATCCTTGTCGCCGCGCCCGGAGTTGCAGATAAGAATTCGTTTGCCAGGATTGAGCTGCGCGTATTTTCTGGCCGCCGCATAGGCGTGCGCCGTTTCCAGCGCCGTCAGTATGCCCTCCGAGACGCATAACTCCTCCAGGGCTTCCAGCGCTTCATCATCCCGCGCCGACACGTACCTCACGCGGCCAATCGCCTGCAGCAGCGCATGTTCCGGGCCAACGCCGGAGTAGTCGAGCCCGGCGGAGATCGAGTGCGTTTCCTGCACCTGGCCGTCATCGTCCTGCAGGATGATCGTGTAGGCACCCTGCAAAACGCCCGGCGTTCCGGTCGCCAGCGTGGCAGCATTCTCTCCAAGCCCATCACCGGTGCCTCCCGCTTCGACACCGATCAGCTCAATGTCATCGCCCAGCAAGGGGTAGAAAAGACCGATTGCGTTCGAGCCCCCGCCCACGCAAGCGAACGCGACATCCGGCAGTCCGCCGGCCTGATCGAGCATCTGTTGTCGCGATTCCCTGCCGATGACCGATTGCAGTTCGCGCACCAGGTACGGATACGGGTGAGCGCCAACGGCCGATCCCAACAAATAGTAAATCCCCTGCGGGTCCGTCACCCACGCACGGAGCGCTTCGTCGATAGCGGCGCGCAGCGTCTTGTCGCCCGTCTCTACCGCCACAACCTCGGCGCCCAGTCTGCGCATACGGTCGACGTTTGGCGCCTGCCGTTCCATGTCAACGACGCCCATGTACACGCTGCACGGAAGACCCACGCGCGCACACGCCGCCGCCGATGCGACGCCATGTTGACCAGCGCCCGTCTCCGCGATCACGCGTTTCGCACCCAGGCGTTTCGCCAGCAATGCCTGACCAATGGCGTTGTTAATTTTGTGAGCACCGGTGTGAGCGAGGTCTTCACGCTTGAGCCATACTTCCGCGCCCCAGGACTTGCTGAGCTGCGCGGCAAACGTCAGTGCGGTCGGACGACCGACCCATTCACGCAGTTCCCGCTGCAACTCCTGCTGAAAAGCCTCTTCATGGAGGTATCGACGAATGCCTTCCTCCAACCGCTGAAAAGCCGGCACCAACGTCTCCGGAACGTAGCGCCCGCCGAACGGTCCGAACCGACCGCGCTCGTCAGGCGTCTCACCCCGGAGTGTCGCATCCAGAATTTCAGCAGCCTCATCGGCCGTGAACATCGCGCTCATACATCTTTCCCCGCAGCCGTTGCTGCAATAACGAATTCCTGAATCAGCTCGGAACTTTTTTGGCCCAGCGCGATTTCGACGCCGCTCGACACATCTACGCCATAGGGACGCGTGGTGCTAACCGCTAGCGCGATATTGTGCTCAGCCAGACCACCGGCCAGAATCAAGCGTCCACATGCCGCAAAGTTCGCCGCGTTGGACCAGTCAACCACCTCGCCGCGGCCGCTTTTTGGGCCCTCGTAAACGTAAACGCCGTCGGTGTCCGGTCGCGCACGACCTTCACGATAGACCGGCCAGCAGTCGACTGTCCCGGGCACGTCGAGGGATTTAAAGTCTTCAGCGTCGGTCTGTAAAATGTCCGGATCGAAGTTTCGCAGCACGTCCCGCCACTCCTCGTTGGTCGGATGCAGCATTACCGCTACACGCCGGACGTACGCCGGAACATTGCCGCAAATCTCCGCCGCTCTTGCCGGTGTAATGCTGCGGACTGATTCGGCGAAGACAAAGCCGACGGCGCCGGCGCCAGCGTCGATTGCCGCGTTCACGTGCTGTTCCTCGCTGAGGCCGCAGACCTTGACCAGCAAACTCATGCATCCGCCTTTGCAGCGCCGGCGTCGCGCATCGACCTGACCAGTGTTGCAGGATCACTGCTGCGCATGAGCGCCGTTCCGACCAGCGCTATTTGATACCCCAAGCCAGCAACCCGCGCTGCATCGTCCGGTATCGACAATCCGCTCTCCGCGACGCAGCGAGCGGTCGGCAACGCCGCCGCGAGTTTTTCGAGGCGCTCGACATCAACCGCGAGCGTTCGCAAGTTGCGAGTATTAACGCCGAACAATAACTGACCGGCTGCAGCGCGGTCCTGATCGGGTGACGTATCGAGCAGCTTCGAAGCGCGTTTGAGATCGTCTTCGTCAAAGGACTCGAGCAGGACAAACAATCCATGTTCCCACGCGCAGTCCAGCATCTCCCGCAATTTCGCATTCGACAACATCGTCGTGATCAGCAATACGCCGCTGGCCCCTGCCTTGCGCGCTTCAAGAACCTGTACGGAATCGACCAGGAAATCTTTTCGCATTACCGGCGTACCGGACACGGCGGCAACGACTTCTTCGAGATGCGCCAACTCGCCCGCGAATCGAGAGGGTTCCGTCAATACAGAGATCGCCGCCGCACCTCCTTCTGCATATTGTCTTGCCAGATCCGCGCGGCTCCTTCCCTTGCCCGCAAGCGAGCCCGCCGCCGGCGATCTGTCTTTTATTTCCGCTATCACGTCGAACTCGCCCAAGGTCAGCGGCACGACTGCCTGATCGAAATCAGACGACTTGAAACTCCTGGGCACGCCCGCCGCCCTTTCGCGACTCCGGCTGGCCATCGTTTGCAGGAAGTCGCCCATTAGCTCTTGAAGTGCTCGCGCAAAGAATTCAGGAACGACTCCGCCCGGCCGTCATCGATTACGGCTGCGGCCAGCTCGACGCCCTCGAGCGCATTTTTCGTGACGCCCTGCACTTCAAGGACCAGCGAAGCGCCCATCAACAGCGCGTCTCGATGCGCCCCTTTGTCGTCACCGGTCATCACCCGAATCAGCTCAGCCGCGTTGTGATCTGCATCGCCGCCGAGCAAGTCTGCGGGCTGACAACGGGCCAACCCGTAATCCTCCGGACTGCGTTTGCTTGCGACGACGTTGCCCGGCGTCACGTCAAAGAGCCAGAACTCGCCGACCGGTGTCGCCTCGTCCCAGCCGGGTTCGCCGTGTACGACGAATGCGCGTTCCAGCGGCATCCCCGCCAACGTATCGGCCATGAGCTTGGCGGCGTCTTTACTGTAGGCGCCAATGAGCTGGTACGGGGGCGCTGCCGGATTCGTGAGTGGCCCGAGCACATTGAAAACCGTGCGCACGGACAAAGCGCCGCGTATCGGCACGACTGCTTTCATCGCCGGATGGTAAGCGGGCGCAAAAAGAAACGTAAAATTGGTAGCCTGCAGGCAATCGACGGCCTGCGTCTCATCCAGCGGCAATGGCACTCCCAGACATTCGAGCATGTCGGCGCTTCCGGAACGGCTCGACACCGAGCGATTGCCGTGTTTAACGACTCTCGAACCGCAAGCTGCAGCCAGCAGCCCCGTGCCAGTCGACAGATTGAAGCTTCCCGAACCATCCCCCCCGGTGCCCACTGTATCCACAGTCGGCGCACCGTCGGGAATCTGCGGATGCACGGCCAGTTCGCGCATCGCGGTCGCGAACCCGCGAATCTCATCGGCCGTTTCGCCTTTTGCTCGCAGGCCCGCGAGCAGGGCGCCGGCCAGTGCCGGTGGCAACTCGCCTGCCGCCAGCTTGTGCATGAGATCAAAGGCCTGCTGCTCGCTGAGCGACTTGCCATTGAGCAGGCTATCGAGCACCTGGCTGTAATTTTTACTCACGATTTTTGCATGCGCAAAAAGTTCGTCATCAGCGTGTAGCCCTCGGGTGTCAGGACGCTCTCGGGATGGAACTGGACGCCTTCGATTTGCAGCGTTTTGTGCCGCACAGCCATGATCTCACCAGCACCCGTTGTCGCGCTGATCTCCAGCGTGTCGGGCAGCGAATCGCGCTTCGCACACAGCGAGTGATAGCGTCCGACTTCGAACGGCTGCGATATGCCCTCGAAGATTGTCTTGCCATCGTGTTCGATCTGCGACGTCTTGCCGTGCATCAATTGCTTCGCGCGGACGATTTCTCCACCCATACACTGCACGATGCTTTGATGTCCCAAACACACACCGAGTATCGGCAGCTCCCCGGCAAACGCCGCAATCATTTCCAGCGATACACCAGCATCTTCCGGCCTGCCCGGTCCGGGGGAGATAACGAGATGCGTTGGCTCCAGCGCCAGCCCTTGTGCCACCGAAATCTTGTCGTTGCGATACACCATCACCTTCGCGCCGTGCGCGGAAAACGCCTGCACGAGGTTATAGGTGAACGAGTCGTAGTTGTCGATCAACAGCATCGACACGTGCTCGAAGGTCGCGTAATTCACCATTACAGACCCTCTTTGGCCATTTCGAGCGCACGCCGCAAGATGGCGCTTTTCGCCAGCACTTCCTGGTACTCCCTGGCCGGTATGGAGTCGGCCACAATACCGGCGCCCGCCTGAAAACTGTACTCGTCCCCGGAAAACACGATCGTCCTGATAGTGATCGCCTGATCCATGTCGCCGCTTAAACCGAAGTAGCCTGCAGTCCCCGCATAGAGACCACGCCCTACCTGCTCCATCTCCTCGATGATTTGCATGGCCCGGACCTTCGGCGCACCAACCAGCGTACCCGCCGGGAAGCTCGCGGCGAACAGGTCGAACTGATCGAATTCCGGCGCGAGCTCTCCCTTCACGCCACTGACGATGTGCATGACGTGGCTGTAGCGTTCGATCGCACGATACGGATCGACGTGCACGGAACCCGGACTGGCCACGCGACCCAGGTCATTGCGCGCCAGATCCACCAACATGACGTGCTCCGCTGCCTCCTTGGGATCCGCGAGCAGCGCGCGTTCATTGGCATCGTCCGCCTCCGGAGTCGCGCCGCGAGGCAGGGTACCGGCGATCGGTCTCAGTGAAGCCTTGGTGCCGTTCAGCTTTACCAGCGCCTCGGGGGACGAACCTACAACCTGGAAATCGTCGAAGTCAAAAAAGAACATGTACGGCGACGGATTCAGCAGACGCAGCGCCCGGTACACCTCGAATGGCGGGACATCGGTTTTGCCGCGAAACAAGACCGACAACACGATCTGATAGATGTCTCCGGACGCAATATATTCCTTGCAAGCATCGACCCGCGTCGAGAATTCCTTTTCGGTAAGGCTTGCCTCGGCTGGAGAAATCGACACCTTATTGGCTGTTTTGGGTACCGGGCCGCGCAGCATCCCGATGACTTCGGCTCGTAGTTTTTGCCGCTCGCTTTCGGGGCCGTCGTGCAACAACGCCACGCGCCGGGTCAGGTGATCGAAAACCAGTAGCGTTGCGGGTGCGACGAATGCGGCATCGGGTACGCCTGTCTGCTTTTGCGTTCCCTCGGGCAATTTTTCGAACAAACGAACCACGTCGTAACCGGACACACCAACGAGACCACCCGCAAACGGCAGTCCGGCATCGGGCTGCGGTCGTGGCGCAATCTCCAGCGCGCGTCGCAACGCCGCCAGATACTGCTGCTGATTCACCGGGCGCGGTTCCGTCTTGCCGTCAATGCACAACGAGGTCGAATCCATGCGGACTTCAACGGTGTCACCAAAGCCGAGAAACGAATAGCGCGCGAGTCGCTCGCCGCCTTCCACGCTTTCCAGCAGGAATCGCGGCCGCAGCGAAGCCAGCTTCAGGTACGCCGATACGGGCGTGTCGAGGTCGGCAGCGATGTCGAACGGTCTTTGCATACAATTCGTTCCGGCTCGTAAATAGAAAAAGCCCATCCCTGTTTTCGGCAGAGATGGGCTATTGATTTTGTGTTGCTCAGCGAATAGTTAGCCAGCAGCCCTCTCTTGCGCGGACTGCCACCACCCATTACTGATCATCTGAGCATTCATGCGCCCGAGTATTACCGCCGCGGAGATAGCCGTCAAGCGCCGATTACGATGCTACAGGTCGTACATGAACGGCAGGATCAGGGAGAACCCCAGCCACATTATGATCGTCAGCGGAATGCCGACTCGCAGAAAATCGGCGAACTTGTAACCACCGGCACTCATCACGAGCAGGTTCGTCTGATACCCGTACGGCGTTGCAAAGCTCATGTTGGCGCCAAAGAGTACGGCAAGTATGAACGGTTCAGAACTGACGCCGAGTTGCTGCGCAATACTGATGGCGATCGGTGTGCCGATGGCCGCAGCCGCGTTATTCGAAACAATATTGGTCATCACCGTCATCAGCAACATGAACGCACTCAAGATGACGGGCGGTGGCAGGCCCGACGCCGCATTCACGAAACTGACGGCGAGATACTCGGCCATGCCCGTGCCCAGAAGGGCTTTTCCCAGAGCCAGGGCGGTCACGATAATCATGACAACCGGAATGGACAACGCGTTTGCGGCGTCACGCCAGGGCAGGCACCCGGTCACGATCATCAGACCCAGCCCAACGAGGGCGCTGACTGAAATTGGCATTGCGCCGATGGCGGCTGCAAAAACGACGCCACCCATGATGAACAGGGCGCGTTTGGCATGATGTGTTTGCGGTAAGTCGGTGGTGCCGTCGAGAACCAGCATCGTACTGTTGTCTTTAAGGTTCGCAATCGCTTCGCTGGTCCCCTGAACGAGCAGAACGTCGCCGGCCCGCAGACGAATCATGTTTAGATCGCCGGTCACCTGCGAGCTCGGCGTACGGGCTCGATGCAAGGCCAGCGGCAGCAATCCGTAACTATTGCTGAACCGCGCCGCGGCGAGACTGCGCAGATGCAGGGGCGAGCCGCGCGTGACAACAACCTCGGCCAATTGCTGGCCTTCGGCCCGCAGCGGCGTCTCATCGTCAATCGGGTGCTCGCTGTCGGAAACGTTATAAAGCGTCGCGCCGAGCAATTGTTCGTAGTGTTTGAGATTTTCAGGGGAGTCCTTGACGAAAAGTCGATCTCCAGACTGAATGATGATCGACGGCAGCTTCGCCAGAAACAACGACTCCGTGCGCTGAATTCTATCAATGCGCAAATTGCCCCCTGCTTTGGCCAACACCTCAGACAGTGACTTGCCGTCCGCGAACCCGCCTTCCTTGATGTGCAACTGCGCGTTGAAAATGCGTGGCGACGTATCAGCCATCGGCGGTGTACGGTCCGGCAACAAACGCGGCGCCACCAGCCACAGGAACAAAAGGCCGACGCCACCGACGATCGCAACGGGCAGAACCCACTCGAACAGACCGAATTCATGCTTGCCCATATCATGGGCGATGCCAACGACCAGCAGGTTGGTCGAAGTACCGATCGAGGTCGACATGCCACCAATAATCGTGGCCAGGCCCATGGGCAACATGACGCCCGATACCGGGAACTTGACGCGTAGCGACGCCCCAACCAGGATCGGCATCAACAAAATGACGATGGGCGTATTGTTCATGAAAGCGCTGAGGACTGCGCTCGCAGCCAAAGTGGCGAGCAAGGCGAGACCAGGTCGCGACGACCAGGCTCGCCCGACAACGTTTGCGAGCGGCTGCAGTGCGCCGGTGGTTTCCAGCGCCTTGCCGACCATCATCAGCGCGCAAATCGCGATCAATGCCTCGTTACCGAACCCGGCGAAAAAATCAACGGGCCCCAGCAATACTTCCCCGGCCTTTTCGTAGGGAAAGAGCTGGAAACCGGCAACCAGCGCGATAAAGATCACCAATGATGAGGACTCGAGCGGAATACTGTCCCGTGTAAACAGGAACAGCGCGAATACTGTCAGTATGAGAACAGCGATTCCGTGTGCGTCAGGTGTGATCGGTTGCAATACGTCCCCTCAATGGACCTTCGCCCAGGCAGGCACTGACTGTAAACCGTACCCCGGATCACACCTGTTTCGCAACGAGTCCTGCACCGCCATTGCAGCGCACGATCGCCGCAACGCGCTTGTTGAAGGTCTTGAAATCGCTAACATTCCAATGCGATATGCTCACATCGCGCTGAAATGACAGGGAATCCGCAAATCGCGTCAGCGGCAGCAGGTCCGCGTAGCGCAAATCGGCCTGTTGATTGCGAGGAAAAATGTCCCACGGCGACATCGTGGTCAGATTGCGATGTCGAACGGCGGCTTCCAGAAACGCCTTTTTCCAGCGCTTGCCCCAGGCCCGGGAGTGTTTTTCCCGCAAAACGCGGGCCCCTGCCTCATCGAGCGCCGGGCAGCAGGCGCTTTGCGCGGCCAGGTGACGCGACCGCGAATGCAAGGTCACGCACACCCACTCGGCAAGCTCCTCCATGTCCCTGAGCGTTTGCAGAGACTGCGGGTCGGCGCCCCGCCGTACGACGATATCTCCCCAACCCCGGAGCGCGATCGCGAGACGGCGATTCAGCCAGCTGTCGTACTCGATCCTGGGCTCTGCCCAGTCCGTCTGATCGTGCAGCTTGTCGCCGTCGTCGACGCAATTTCGTAACGCGCTCTCCAGCGCATCTACCGCGATGTTTCCGTTTGCATCCGAATAAGCGACCAAATCCAGCTCCATGGGAATCCAGGCGGAGTACCGTGGCACCTGCATGCAGACCTGGGGCAGAAACTCAGGGGCCGCCTCAGCCGGCAACAATGGGCAGGGCGATGTTACGACCGAAGGCTCCAGAACGAGAAACATGGCCTCATCATGCTGCGATTTATGTATCGGGGCCGCTCGCCTTACTGGGCTGCTTGTCCAGATTTCGCGCACGTTACGAGGTACAGGTCTGGTGCGAGTCCTTTTGCAGGTGTACCTTTCGGTACCTTGGTTTGGTACAGGAACAGCAGGATCCGCATATGCCCTCTTTTGATGTAGTTAGTGACTTCGATGGCCATGAGGCAAGCAACGGAGTTGACCAGGCGAATCGCGAGGTCAACACACGATTTGACTTCAAAGGTACCGCCTCCAGGTACACGCTCGAAGACCAGGTCATCACGCTGACGACGCAGTCTGATTTTCAACTGAAGCAGATGATCGACATACTGCACCAGAAACTCTCCAAACGCGGTATCGACATCGCGTGCCTGGAAGAACAAGACCCGGAATTTTCTGGCAGCGAGGCCCGCCAGCAAATCATTCTGCGACGCGGCATTGATGCCGACCGCGCGAGAAAACTGGTGAAGCAAATCAAGGCCGCCAAACTGAAAGTTCAAACAGCCGTTCAGGGCGACAAATTGCGAGTCAGCGGCAAGAAGCGCGATGACCTGCAAAGCGTGATTGCAATGCTCAAGGAAGGCGACATCGGCTTGCCTCTGCAGTACGAGAATTTCCGCGACTGAAAATGACCACCGGGATCCACAAGTCTCTTCGGCGTCAGGATATAACTTTCGAAGATAAAGACCAGGCGCTGCGCGACGACGTCCGTACGCTTGGCGCGATGCTTGGCGAAATTATTCGTGAACAGAGCGGAGACGAACTCTTCGAGTTCGTGGAAAAGGCCCGCCTGCGAGCGATCCGTCGCAGGGAACAGAACGAGAAGCCGGGTGAAGATCTTGCGCAGCTCGTCGAAGGGCTCGAAGCCGGGCAGGCATTGCAAGTCATTCGCAGCTTTTCGACCTATTTTCAGATGGTTAACACCGCGGAAAAAGTGCACCGCATTCGTCGTCGGCGCGAATACCTCAGGGACGTTGTCCACTATCAACCGGGCGGACTTGAAGACACCTTCATCAAACTGAAGGCGTCCGGCATGGACGTCGACGGCCTGCAGAAACTGCTTGATTCGTTATCGATCGAACCAATTTTTACGGCACATCCCACCGAGCCGACACGCAGAACAATGTTGCGCAAGGAGCAAGACATCGTCAAGCATCTCGTCGACCTCCTCAATCCGACGATGACGCCGCAGGAAACCAACGTCGCATTACAAAATATCCGCCTGCTCGCGACGACCGGCTGGCAGACCGACGAACATCCGACCGAACAAATGACCGTCGCAGACGAACTGGAACATGTTCTGTTTTTTATCACCGACGTTTTGTACCGTGCGCTCCCGCCGTTTTATGAAAACATCGAGAGTGCGATCAAGAGAATTTACGGCGACGACGGCGACCGAATCAAAATCCCGAGCATTCTGCATTTCGGTTCCTGGGTTGGCGGCGACATGGACGGCAATCCTAACGTCAACGCGAAGACGATACGCGCCACGCTCGCGCGGCAGCGTTCGCTGATTCTTGATCTGTATTACAACGAGTGCGCATCGCTGGGATCCAAGCTCAGTCAGTCAACGGGCCGCGCGAGTTTTAGCCAGGCGATGCTCGACAAGACCGAAGAGTACCGAGCCGTTTTTCCGGAGGCCTACCATGCAGTTCCGGCGCGCCATCGGGACATGCCCTACCGAGTGTTCCTGCGTCTCGTGCAAAAGCGCCTGCAATCGACCTTCGACGACGACCTGCATCCGTATGAAAAAGTCGAGCACTTCATCGGCGATATACAGCTCGTGGCGGACAGCCTGATTGACAACAAAGGCAAGAACGCCGGTTTGTTCGCGGTGCGGCGACTGTTACGGCGCGTCGATACGTTCGGCTTTCATATGGTTACCCTCGATATCCGGCAGGACTCGTCGGTACACCGGCGCGTCATTGGCGAATGCCTGGGCGAAGGCAACTGGCTTGAGATGTCGGCAGATGCCCGGTCTGCGCGCCTTGTTGAAGCGCTCGCATCGCGCGAAACCGCACCGATGGATCTGAGTACGCATGCACGCAAGACCATCGCCGTTTTTCAGGCGATCGCATTCTGCCGCAGAAAATACGGCCCGCAAGCGATAGGCCCCTTTATCGTGAGCATGACGCAGGGGGCGGACGACATTCTGTCGGTAATGCTGCTCGCGCAATGGGGCGATCTGCATAACAAGCGCGGCGAGATACCGCTGGATATTGCACCACTCCTGGAAACGGTCGATGACCTGAAAAACGGCCCGGCTATTCTGGAGTCGCTGCTCGGAACGGACCTGTACCGCGATCACCTGAAGCGCCATGAAAATCGCCAGATGATTATGATCGGGTACTCCGACAGCAACAAAGACAGCGGACTTGCGTCTGCGCGCTGGGCCTTGCAAAACGCGCAAGAGATCCTTGTCAAAACCGCCGCCGCGCAGGGCATCGAACTGACTTTATTCCACGGGCGCGGCGGCACCATCAGTCGGGGTGGCAGCAAGACGCACGTTGCAGTATTGGGCGCGCCACCGGGCACGGTCAATGGTCGGCTTCGGGTCACGGAGCAGGGCGAAATAATAAACGAGAAATACGGGCTGCGCAGCATCGCACTGCGAACCCTCGAACAGATGACCGGTTCTGTCGCACTCGCGACCGCGATGCCAAGACATCGGGGCAACGATCAACCGGAATGGCATAACATGATGGATGTCATTGCCAAAGAAAGCCGGCGCGCTTACAGAAAGCTGGTTTATGAAACGCCGGGTTTTTACGAGTACTTCCGCAAGGCAACACCTATCGATCTGATCGAGCGCATGCGTATCGGTTCCAGACCATCGTCCCGGGGTGCGCAGTCGGGCATTGAGGACTTGCGTGCAATTCCCTGGGTGTTCTCCTGGACACAAGCACGATTTATATTGCCCGGCTGGTTTGGAATCGGCAGCGGTCTGCAGGCCGCAATATCGGAATTCGGCGACGATGCCGTGACCACGATGTTCCGGGAGTGGTACTTCCATCGTTCCCTGGCAGCCGACACTGAGATGGTTCTTGCCAAGGCAGACCTGGGTATCGCAAAACTGTATTCCAGGTTGTCGGGAGATCTGCACGATGAGTTCTTCCCGATTATCGAGGCCGAGTTTGATTTAACGCGCCACCTGACCCTCAGTTATTCAGACCATGACGTTCTGCTGGCGGGGGATGTCACGCTACAGCGCGCGATCATGCTGCGCAACCCGTACGTAGACCCGATGAGTCTGATGCAGGTCGACTTGCTAGCCCGGTGGCGCGCATCCAACTACGAGGATGAAGATACGTTCGTCGCCCTGCTGGCCAGCGTAAACGGCATCGCCCAGGCACTGCAAAACACGGGCTGAACGCAGTTGGTACAGTGCGATCCGCCGGTAAGTTGCTTGCCGGAAGCCAGATCTCACCGCCATCGTCGCAAGGTCGGTGAGGTCGATGCCGGTGCAAGGCCCGCCGCTACGTATCGATGAAGCTCGTAAAATCTTCGAGTGGTTTGCGCTCGATGTCCGGCACCCGTGCATCCGCCGCCGGATAACCGACTACGAGCAGCAGAAACGGTCTTTCGCTTTTCGGCCGACCGAGAATCTTGTTCAGAAATTTCATTGGGCTCGGCGTGTGCGTCAGAGTCGCCAGACCCGCCCTGTGCAAAGCCGTTATCAATATCCCGACAGCAAGGCCGGTCGACTCTACCGGATAGTAATGTTTCACCTTGCGACCATCCGGCAATTCGCCGAATTTCTGCAGGAACACCGCGATCAGGTATGGCGCCGTTTCCAGAAACGGCTTGCTCGAGTCGGTCCCCAACGGCTCCAGGGCCGCGAGCCACTCCGCCGACGCGCGGTGTTCGTAGAACTCCTGTTCCTCGACTTCCGCCGCTTCGCGAATTGTCTTTTTCGTCTTCGGTCCACTGACCACAACAAAGTGCCAGGGCTGTAAATTCGCGCCGCTGGGTGCCGTATTTGCCGCCTTTAGCGCCGTTTCGATAATGTCCCGCGGAACCGGTCGACCCGAAAACTCACGAACCGTTCTGCGCCGCTTGATGTCGGCGTAGAACTCGTTGAGTCGCCGTCGCATTTCCTCAATCGGGTACTCGCGATATTGCTCAAGCTCAATTGTTGGGTAGCGAGTCACGCAAGTTTCTGCAGTACGCTGCATTCGGTACTCTCGTTTTCAGAAATGGCCCGGCCCATCATTGAGATTCCGGCTTTGTGCACGCTCTCCGCGCAACCCGATATCAGCGGATGCCATGAAGCCAGGTCTTCGCCGTTGGCCACGAGACGATACGCGCAGGTCGCCGGCAGCCAATGGAACGCAGCAGGCTCATCGAGCGACAGGGTCAGGCACTCGGCAACTTCTTTCGCGCGATTTGAATAGTCAGTACAACGACAGGTCTCAAGATCGAGAAGTCTGCATGCAATATTGGTGTAGAAGACTTCGCCGGTCTCCTCGTCTTCGATCTTGTGCATACAACACAGAGCGCAGCCATCACACAATGACTCCCACTCGGACTCCGACATCTGCGCCAGCGATTTGCGTTTCCAGAATTGATCCTTCATCGTCCGGTACTTTGCGCTACTCAACATCGAATATCCATATGAAGGCAGTGTTTCTCGATTTCGCGACAATGGGGCCGGACCTTGACATCAGCGCCATACGCACGCTGCTGCCTGAACTCGAGGTGTTCGATATGACGGAGGATGATCAGCTTGCCGAACGCATTCGCGGCGCCGCGTTCGTTCTCGCCAATAAAATCCGCCTCACCGATGAGTTGTTGCACGATAATCCGGAACTTCGATTCATCGGGCTGACCGCAACAGGCACTGACAACGTCGATCTTCCTGCCGCGAAACGCTTTGGAGTTGCGGTTTGCAATATTCGTGGCTATTGCACGCAGTCCGTCGCAGAACACGTTTTCGGAAGCATCCTGAATCTGACGCACAGCCTGAGTCGATTCGACGCTGCCGTGCGTTCCGGAGAATGGCAGCATGCAGAAACCTTCAGCTTGTTGTCGTACCCGGTGCGTGAACTGTCCAGGATGACGCTGGGCATTATTGGCTACGGCGAACTCGGCAAGCGGGTCGCCGAAATCGGCGTCGCATTCAGGATGAACGTTATTGTCTGCGCTCGACCCGGCGCGACGACCGTTGACGAAAATCGCGTATCGTTCGATGAGTTGCTGCAGCGCTCCGACGTTATTTCTCTGCACTGCCCGCTCAACGACGCAACCAGGGAACTGTTCTCGGATGCCGAGTTTGAGAATATGAAATCGAGCGCAATTCTGATCAACACGGCGCGCGGTGGATTGGTCGACTCAGCTGCGCTGGCCACCGCGCTAGGCACCGGACAAATCGCTGCGGCCGCCGTCGACGTATTGCCAAAGGAGCCTCCGGTCGACGGGGACCCGCTGCTCGATTACGCGGGAGATAATCTGATGGTGACGCCGCATATCGCGTGGGCAAGCAATGCAGCGCGACAAAACGCAATCGATGAACTCGCAGCGAATATTGCTGCTTTTCTAAAGGGCGAGGAGCGCAACAGGATCGTCTGAACGCTCAGGCGCCTATTATCTGCCGCGCCCACTGGACAATCTGACGCACCCTCGGCGAGCCCAGATCGTAGGCTTCGTCGAAGCTCGTCCAGCGCCACTCGTGATGTTCAGGCTCGCCTGTTTCCGGGGAAATTCCCATCACGACATCGAATTACCGAGTGCTCGCCAGGTAGTATCTGGCCACCTTGCCCCTGCTGTACGGACCCGTCTCTTCCTTTACTTCGCGCAGCGCCGCCTGCAACGGTTGCTCGCCTTGCTCAAGAATTCCTTTCGGAAAGTCCCAGTGATTAAAGGCTCGAAGTACCAGCGTTACCCAACCCGCCGGTGTCTTGCGGGCAACGACGACGCCACAAGAAAGCATTTGTTCGGTCATGTCGCTGCGCCTCTGAGCACGTCTGCCGGGTGGGCGTTGACAACACCGCGCGCGGCGAAAAAACCGCTGACGCAAACGACGAACACGCCCGCGGATACGCCGACCATCCAAAGCAGGAGACTGAACTCATACGGAAGATCGAACAAGCGTTCGGCAATCAGATACGCGAGCACCGACGCACCGGCGGACGCCAGAATTCCCGCTGCGGTTCCAAGCGCCGCGAACTCGGCCATAACCCCCGCGAACACAGTACGCCGGCTGGCTCCCAGCGCCCGAAGTATCGCGCTCTCGAAGCGGCGCTCGTCCATCGTCGACTGCACAGCCGCGAACAGGACAGCAATGCCTGCGGCCAGTGTAAAAAGGAAAACGGCCTGCACCGCAAGACTGGCCTTTTCAATGATGCCGCGAACCTGCTCCAGGATCGCGTCCAGATCAATAACCGAAATACTTGGATGCGCGCGTACCAGGTCGATGAGCATCGACTGATCCTGCGGTTCGATACGCAGGCTGGAAATATAGGTTGTTGGCAATCCTTCAAGCGCTCCCGGTGACAACACCATGAAAAAGTTTGGCTGAAAAGAATCCCAGTTTATTTTTCGAACGCTGGCGATTTCCGCGTCGATCTCACGACCCGCTACAAAGAACGAGAGCTTGTCTCCGATGACCAGCCCTGTATTCAATGCCGCCTGCTCCTCGATGGAGACGAGCGCGGGCCCGCTGTAGTCAGCGGGCCACCAGTCGCCGGCCAGGAGTTCGTTGGTCGAGCTCATTTCCACAGACCAGGACAGGTTTGCTTCGCGATTAGCCATCCAGCGGCCATCTTCATTCGGATATTCCCTGTCCTGTACCGATACCCCGTTGATCGTGGTCATGCGAGCCCGTATCAACGGCGTGAATTGTGGCCGGTCAACGCCGTTTTCTTCAAACAGGCTTGCCACCGATTCAATCTCATGCGCTTGTATGTTAATCAGGAAGTGATTTGGCGCGTTTGCATCCAGCGTCTTTCGCCAACCGTCGAGAAGGTCGGTCCTGACCAGCGTCAGCAATAACAGCACTGTTATTCCAATACCGAAAGCAACGACCTGGACAGCACTGTCGCGGCCGCGTCGCGAAACATTGGCAAGCCCGTATCGCCACGCAACGCCCACGCCCGATCGAAATTGCCCAATCACCGCGACCAGGCCACGTCCCACCAGGTACAACGCTCCCGCGATCACGATAATTCCGCCGACCAGGATGAACAGCATGCGTGCATCACCCACCGAGCGATACAACATTGCGGCAACTGCTGCGAGCGACAAACCCGCCACCAGAATACGCGACGGAGCCGGCGGCATTGCATCGTGCCGCAGCACCCGTAGCGGCGGTGTGTTGCGCAGCTGCAGGAGTGACGGCAATGCAAATCCAAGCAACAGGGCCAGCGCGCTGCCACTGGCGAGGAAAACGGGTCGCAGGCCAGGACTTGGCAAGTCACCCTGCAGAAGGTCCGCCAGTATGTACGACAATAGTCCATCGGCAGCAAACCCGAGCAACGAACCGACAATGATGCCGAGGACGCCGAGCAAGACAAGTTGTACGAGCGCGACTGTAATGACAAATCGCTGGGTCGCGCCGAGGCTTTTCATCAGCGCGACAGTATCCATGCGCCGATGCGCGAAGCGGCGCGCCGACATCATTACGGCCACGGCACTGAGCAGCAGACTCATCACCGCCGTTAAGGACAGAAATCGCTGTGCCCTGTCCGCAGCGTTGTACGCCCGCTCACTGCTTTCTTCCTGGCTGCGAATACGCACTGATTCCGGCAGATCATCCTGTATAGCCTCGTTAAATTCCGCTATAGCCTCGTCATCGCCGGCCACGAGCAACGCATAGCGGACGCGGCTGCCCTCGCCAATCAGGCCGCTGCGAGATATATCGTCGATATTCAACAACAGTGACGGCGCCAGAGACGCGAATCCTATCGACTGATCGGGTCGATAAGTCAGTACTGCGGCAACGCGCACGCCCAGCTCGCCAACCGCCAGAGTGTCGCCGACGTCTGCACCAATACGGGCTAGCAGCGCGCCGTCGGCCCAAACCTCACCCGGCGCCGGTATGCCATCGACGACACGCTGTTCGCCGAAAAGTGTGTCGGATACTCGTACCGATCCTCGCAGCGGATACCCCTCGCTCACGACTTTTATCGTTGCCAGCGCGCTTTCATCGCCCGCGAATACAACCGAGGGAAAAGACATTGTTTCGGCCGTATCGAGCTTGTATTCGTGCGCGAGATCGGTCCATTCCTGCGGCACTCGCTCCTGGGATCGCAAGCGCATATCGGCGGCCAGAACCTCGTTGGCCTGGCGCGCGACCGCCTTGCCGATGCGGTCGGTGAGGAAACCGACGGCAGTCAGTGCACCCACGGCAAGCGCTACCGCCGCCAGCAGAACCAATGCCTCGCCAGAACGCAGCTCGCGACCGAAACTTCTCAAGGCGAACACGATCGCCTTCACCCGGTCACCCCGGTGTCTCCAACCAGCTTGCCAACATCCAGGGATATAATCCGGTCGCAGCGCTTCGCGAGGCTGCGTTCGTGCGTTACGAGCACCAGCGTCGTCGACGAACTGTGGTTGAGTTCGAACATCAGATCCATGATCCTGGCGCCGGTGCGACTGTCCAGATTGCCAGTTGGCTCGTCCGCGAACAGCACCGTAGGTTCCGCCGCGAACGCCCTCGCGATAGCGACGCGCTGCTTTTCACCACCTGACAGTTGCGACGGGTAATGACTCCAGCGTTCCTGCAGCCCGACTTTCTCAATAATTTCCCGCGCCAATTGCCGCGCTTGTGCGTGCCCGCCCAACTCAAGCGGCAACATGACGTTTTCCAGCGCATTTAACGATGGCATCAGATGGAAGGACTGAAACACGAAGCCGACGTTCTCTGCGCGCACCCGGGCCCGGCCGTCCTCATCGAGGTCCGACAAGTTGGCATTGATCAACATTACGTGACCGCTGGTAGGTAAATCCAATCCGGCCAGCAACGCGAGCAAAGTAGACTTGCCCGCGCCCGACGGGCCGACGACCGCGACTGACTCACCGGCGGAAATCCCGAAACTCACGTCCGAAAGAATGGTCAGACTCCCCTCGGGACTGCTAACCTCCTTAACAAGCTTGTGGGCCCGCAGAACTTGATTTTTTCCTGACGACTGATCTGACATGCGATTGATTTTTTCTCTTCTGATGTTATCAATAACCGCTAACGCGGCCGGTTCCGAGTCGCCAACTGTTCTCATTTTCGGCGACAGTCTCAGCGCCGGCTTTGGTATTGAGGTTGACCAGTCGTGGGCCGCTTTGTTGCAGACCAGACTCAAGGAGCAAGGGTACGAACATCGGGTCGTCAACGCCAGCGTCAGTGGCGAAACTACGGAAGGCGGCGCTACTCGCATCGAAATGGCGCTGCAGGATTTCTCGCCGGCGCTGATAATTCTGGAGCTGGGAGGCAACGACGGCCTGCGGGGTATCCCGACGTCGAGAGTGAAAAATAACCTCGCAAAGATTGTGACTCGCGCCAAGGCCTCGGGTGCGGCGGTTGTGATGCTTGGAATCCGCATACCAACCAATTACGGACCGCGATACTCCGCGGATTTCGAGGCCGTATTTCGCCAGGTTTCCGCCGAACTGGATATCCAGTGGATCGAGTTTTTCATGGAAGGCATCGCGCTGCATGACGAATTGCTGCAGGATGACCGAATTCACCCGAATGCTGACGCTCAGGCGATCCTCCTGGACAACGCCTGGCCCATAATAAGCGCTACCCTGAACAAGTAGCCAGAACACGGACAGCGAAAAAGAGGTGCCGCTTTGGAAAAAATTTGGCTTAATTCCTATCCGCCGGGCATGCCGCACGAAATCCCTGCACCACCCTTTCGGTCGATTCGCGACCTGTTCGAACAGGCATTCGAAAAATACCCTGACAACGCCGCCTACACGAATATGGACACGACAATCAGTTACGCGGACCTAGATCGCCTGTCCATGCAGTTCGCTTGTTACTTGCAAAATTCGCTGGGGCTGACACGCGGCGAACGCGTCGCGATCATGCTCCCAAACATCCTGCAGTACCCGGTTGTCATGTGCGGCATCTTCCGGGCAGGTCTGGTTGTCGTGAATGTGAATCCGTTGTACACGGCAAGGGAACTCAAGCACCAACTCAAGGACTCAGGTGCGAAAAGCATCGTTATTCTTGAAAACTTCGCGCACGTTCTCGAGGACGTGCTCGCTGACGTTGACATCGAGCATATCGTAGTCACCGGCCTCGGTGATCTGCTCAACTGGCCCAGAGGCGCGCTGACTAATTTCATGATGCGCTATATCAAGAAAAAAGTTCCAGCGTACAATTTCAGCCACAGCACAACTTTTCGACAGGCACTGAAAAAGGGCACTGATATCGTGCTCGACGATGTCGATATCGGGTACGCGGATATCGCCTATCTGCAGTATACGGGCGGCACGACCGGCGTTTCGAAGGGCGCGATGCTGAGTCACCGCAACATGATTTACAACGTACAGCAATCGATAATCTGGCAGGCTGACGCCTACGTCGATGTGCAACCGATTATCGCGATTACTGCGCTGCCGCTGTATCACATTTTTTCGCTGCAGGGGAACTGCCTGACGGTCATGGCACAAGGCGGCGAAAATGTGCTGATCACAAACCCGCGTGATTTCGAGGGCTTCGCCAAAGAAATCGCTAAATTCAAATTCAACATGTTCACGGGCGTCAATACGCTGTTCGCGTCGCTCCTGACGACACCGGCCTTCGACGCTATCGACTTCAGCTCCTTGCGCGTTTGCATTGGCGGCGGCATGGCGATACAGCCGGTTATCGCTAGAGAGTGGCGGGAAAAAACCGGCACCGTTATATTGCAGGGCTACGGCCTGACCGAAACCTCGCCGGGTGCGATCGTTTGTCGCATCGACTCCGAATTCACTGGCTCTATCGGCCTGCCTCTGCCGTCCACCGACGTCATGATCGTTGGAGACAACGGCAACCCGCTACCGGTCAATGAGGCCGGTGAAATCTGTATCAAGGGTCCGCAGGTTATGGAGGGATACTGGCAACGTCCCGCCGAGACCGCCGAAGTCATGTTGCCAGGCGGCTGGTTGCGCACTGGCGACATCGGTCGTATGGACGACGAAGGGTACTTCTATATCGAAGACCGCAAGAAGGACATGATTCTGGTTTCGGGCTTCAACGTATATCCGAACGAAATAGAGAACGTCCTTGTCGAACTCGACGGCGTACTCGAAGCGGCAGCAATCGGTTTGCCCGATGAGCGTTCCGGGGAAATCGTGAAGGTGTTCGTTGTACGCAAGGACGACAGCGTGACCGAACAAGACATCATCGATCATTGTCGCGCCAATCTGACGAACTACAAACGACCGCGAATCATCGAATTCAGGGACGAACTGCCCAAGACCAACGTAGGAAAAATATTGCGCCGCGCATTGCGCGAAGAAGAAACTTCACAAGACAGCGCCCCAGCGCGCGATTAGCTCAGCACGCCTATTAACACCAAATTGCGCAATGGCCGTCCACCGACAGCCTGTGAGTCGCTTGCCGGAAGCTGGCCCGCTCCTACGAGTGATAAGCGGGGCTTAGTTCGTGGACGGCATCCACCAGAATGCCCAGATTGTCCGGGTCGATGTCGGGCGTGATGCCGTGGCCGAGATTGAAGATGTGGCCGGGACCTGTACCGTAACTGGCCAGCGTATCGGCAACTCCCTGGCGAATGGTTTCTGCGCCCTCGCGCAGCGTCGCCGGATCGAGATTGCCTTGCAGCGCAACTTTGTCGCCAACCAGTTCACGGGCGCTCTTGAGATCGGTTGTCCAGTCCACTCCGAGGGCGTCGCAGCCGGTATCGGCAAGGTCCGCAAGCAGTGGACCGGCGCCCTTCGTAAACAGGATAACCGGAATTTTTCGTCCATCTTTTTCGCGGGTCAGACCTTCCATTATTTGTTGCATGCTCGCCAGCGAGAAGCGGCGGAAGTCGTCCGGCTCCAGCGCCGCACCCCAGGTGTCGAATATCTGGATCGCTTGTGCGCCTGCGTCGATTTGCGCGTTCAGGTATTCGATCGTTGTTTCGGCCACGATGTTCATCAGGTGATCGAGAACGTCCGGCGCTTCCCTCGCCAGACCTTTGATCGTTGCAAACTGACGACTCGAACCACCCTCAACCATGTACGTGCCGACTGTAAACGGGCTTCCTGCAAAGCCGATCAGCGGAACGTCACCATTGAGTTCCCGACGAATTGTCCGCACAGCCTCAAAGACGTAAGCCAGATCTTTTCGTACGTCGGGCACACGCAGTCCGCGGATGGCATTGGCGGTACGCACCGGGTTCTTGAATTTCGGGCCTTCGCCGGTCTCGAAATACAGGCCCAGACCCATCGCATCGGGCACGGTCAGTATGTCGGAAAACAGAATTGCGGCATCGAGCTTATAGCGCCGCAACGGCTGCAACGTCACTTCACAAGCAAGCTCAGGATTGCGGCACAGACTCATGAAGTCGCCTGCTTCGGCCCTTACTTCGCGATATTCGGGCAGGTAGCGGCCCGCTTGCCGCATGATCCAGACGGGCGTTCGCGGTACCGGCTGGCGCATGAGCGCCCGTAGAAACAGGTCATTTCTTAAGTTTGTCATGCAGCGAATTGCTCCGCGACGGTTGACTGCATCGCCTCAGCCGCGGCACGTGGGCTTTGCGCGTCGCGAATCGGCCGCCCAACAACGATATAATCAGCGCCATTTGCGAACGCGGTTGCAACGCTGACCACGCGTTTTTGATCGCCAGCGGGCTTATTGTCCACCGGACGAATGCCCGGCGAAACCACGATGAGCTTGTTGTCCACATACTCCCGCAACTTCGGCACTTCCAGACCGGACGAAATAACTCCATCGCAGCCCGCAGCCAGCGCCTGTCTGGCGCGTGACAAGACGAGGGCCTCTACGTCGCAGTCGAATCCAAGGTCGTCAAGATCGCCGCGATCCAGGCTCGTCAATACGGTCACGCCGAGAACCTTGAGGCTGTCGCCCTTGTTTTCCGCTGCGGCCTGCATCACCGAACGATTACCGTGCACCGTGACAAAAGTGGCGCCTCTGTTCTTGAGTTGACCCACCGCCGAACCCACGGTCGTTGGAATATCGAAAAATTTAAGATCGCAGAACACCTTCTTGTCGCGAGCGAGCAACCAGTCCAGCAACTCGAAGTACTCGCCGCTCATCATCAGCTCGAGACCGATCTTGTAGAACGTAACAGCATCGCCGAGTTCTTCCGCCAGCGCGCGAGCCCGATCACAATCTGCAACATCCATTGCAAATATCAGGCGGTCCTTGATAGGGATGGATTTATGCTTCACCGCAGTCCTTTTGAAAATCGCGGGGCATTCTATCAGCCTGCGACGCTCTCGTGTTCGGTGATCGCGTATCTGTCCGTCATGCCCGCTATGTAGTCCGCTACCACCCGCGCCCGCGCAGCGCCTTCGGCGTTGCTGGCCGCCGCTGCGAATTGCGGCGGCATACGATTTTCGTCCTCCATGTAGGCAAAAAACAGATCCTTGATCACAGCCTGCACTTTGCGCGTCATCGCAAGTTTTTTTTCATGGTTGTACAGATGCTGGTGCAGAAACCGTTTTAGCGACACATGTTGGTCGTACATCGCATCCGACATCGAGACCAGGGGCTTGCCTGCCTCACGAACGTCCTCAATCGAAGCCGGCGCCGCCGCCTTAAGCCTGCGGCGCGTCTCTTCGATCAGGTCACCAACCACGTTACCGATCATGCGTCGAATAGTCTCGTATATGAGCCGCCGATCCTCCAGATCAGGATACAGCGCGCGGACCTCGCTGAACGGCGTCTCAAACACCGGCTGCGTACACAGTTGCTCAATACTCAACAGTCCCGCGCGCAAACCATCATCAACATCATGATTGTTGTAAGCGATTGCGTCGGCTATGTTCGATAACTGCCCCTCCAGACTCGGCTGTTTGCGCTCAAGAAACCGGCGGCCAACATCGCCGAGCTGTCGGGCATTGCGTGCCGAACAGTGCTTGAGAATCCCCTCGCGTGTCTCGAACATGAGATTCAGGCCGACGAAATCCGCGTACTTTTCTTCGAGTTCGTCAACCACTCGCAGCGACTGCAAATTATGCTCAAAGCCGCCGTAGTCCTGCATGCAGGCGTTCAGAATTTCCTGTCCTGCGTGGCCGAACGGCGTGTGACCGAGATCATGCGCAAGGCAAATAGCCTCTGTCAGCGCTTCGTTGAGTTGCAACGCAACAGCCACGGTACGACCCACCTGGGACACTTCGAGCGAGTGCGTCAGCCGTGTACGGTACAGATCGCCCTCGTGATTAACGAACACCTGCGTCTTGTAAACCAGTCGCCTGAATGCCGTTGAGTGAGTAATGCGGTCGCGATCACGTTGATACTCTCCGCGATACATGGACGGCAATTCGTCGTATCGTCTGCCCCGGCTTCGCGACTCGTCAGCGGCGTACGGTGCGAGCGTCGCGCTCATACAGCGCTTCCGCCGAGAATACGTCGCAGTTTGCCCGCATCGTATGAAGATGTAAGCATCGACTCGCCCAACGCCCCAAGCAATACGAAGCGTAATTGCTTGTTCTGAACCTTCTTATCCAGTCCCATGGCGCGCAACCATTCATCCACTGCTATCGCAGGCGCTTTGACCGGCAATCCTGCGGCCGCAACAAGCGCCTGCAAGCGCTCATTCTCTGCCTCAGCAATGTCACTTAAACTCGCCGCCAAAACCATGCCGGCTGCGACCGCTTCGCCATGCAACCATTCTCCGTAGCCCTGACAATTCTCGATGGCGTGAGCAAACGTGTGGCCGAAGTTCAGTATTGCGCGACGCCCCAACTCACGCTCATCGTCCGCAACAATACGCGCCTTGAGTTCGCACGAACGACCGATCGCATAGACCAGCGCTTCGGTGTCTCTCTCGAGCAGCGCCGCCATGTTTTCCTCCAGCCACGCAAAGAAATCGATATCGCAAATAGCCCCGTACTTGATGATCTCGGCCAGGCCGGCCCTTAACTCCCGGTCTGGCAACGTGCTTAGCGTATCGATATCGATCATCACGACCCGGGGCTGGTGGAAAGCCCCGATCAGATTTTTGCCGTGCGGGTGATTCACGCCCGTCTTGCCGCCTACCGAGGCATCCACCTGCGCCAGCAGCGTCGTCGGTACCTGGATAAAAGCAACGCCTCGCATGTAACAAGCCGCCGCGAAACCCGCAATATCTCCGACAACGCCGCCACCGAGCGCAATGACTGTCGTGTCGCGATTGGCCCCCTTGCTGACCAGTTGATCCAGCACGGTTCGCATCGTCGCCATGGACTTATGGGATTCGCCATCGGGAAGGTCCAGCGTAGAAATCGCCTTGCCCGATAGATTGGGCAGAAGTCGGTCGCGGTACAATGGCGCGACGACGTCGTTGCTGACGATCAGGCAATCGGAACCCGGAACAAAGTCAGTCAGGTCGAAGCCACCGTTCAACAGGCCGTTGCCGATAACAATCGGGTAACTTCGGTCGCCGAGGCTAACGTTGATGGTGCGAATTGCGCTCATGCGCACAGGTTAGCTGATCTGTTCGATGATCTCATTCGCCACGGACTTTACCTTGCGCCCGTCGGTCTCAACCACAAGGTCCGCAATCTCGCGATACAAAGGGTCGCGAGCGTCCAGAAACGCCTTAAGCGTACTGTGGGCGTCGTTATTTTCAAGCAACGGGCGCTCCCGTCCTTTTTGTGTACGCGCGACCTGCTGGTCCACCGAAGTGTACAGATAGACAACAAAACCACGCCCACCAAGCCGACTGCGATTATTGGCGTCCAGCACCGCGCCGCCGCCTGTCGCCAGCACCACTGAATCCATTTTACTCAGATCGTCGATAACGTCTGCCTCGCGTTTGCGAAACCCCGACTCCCCTTCCTTCTCAAACACAAAGGCGATGTCTACGCCGGTTCGGGACTCGATCTCATCGTCACTATCGACGAACGTCAGATGCAGCGCGCGCGCCAGGTAGCGCCCAACGGCAGACTTGCCAGCGCCCATTGGCCCCACGAGAAAAATGTTCTTAGGGTGTTTCATCAGCGAGTTATGAGGACTCCAAAGAGAAAGCCAACCCGAGGGTTGGCTTTACTGTCCACTCGAGGATCAGCCGCCTAGTAAATGCTGGAGCCTTCCGAAAGAATGCGTGGTGTAACAAAGATCAGCAGTTCGGCCTTGTTCTCGACAATTTGGGTGCTCTTGAACAAGCGTCCGAGTATCGGAATATCGCCGAGAAACGGGACTTTCTTGATCGTCTCGCGACGCTCTGTCTCATAGATGCCGCCGAGAACTACGGTTTGGCCATCGGCAACCAGCACCTGCGTTTGCACAGAGCGGGTATCAATGCTTGGCACCGTACCACCCAACCCACCTGTCGAGATGATTTCGCCAACACTGTCTTTGCTGACTTTCAGGTCCATGATGATGTTGTTATCCGGCGTGATTTGCGGCGTCACTATAAGCTCCAGCACTGCTTCCTTGAACTGGATAGTCGTGGCGCCTGAAGACGCTGATTGCTGGTACGGAATTTCCACACCCTGTTTGATGATCGCCTCACTCTGGTTCGAAGTAATTACGCGAGGTGTAGAAATAATCTCGCCGCGACCTTCTGCCTCGAGCGCCGATAACTCAAGATCGATAAGATAGTCGTTCTCAAGAATCGCCAGCGAGAAGCGACCTGCAGCGTTGGCTATTGGAAGATTGATGTTGTAGCGATTATTGAGCGACGGATACTCGAGCAAAACAGTACTTGTCGGATCAGCCTGGTTGGTAAGATAGGTGCTGATTATCGTATCCGTGCCAGCACCAGTTCCGCTGATGGTCGTCAGGCCCGTATTGCTTTCTCTGAATGCCGACAACCCGAGGCGAACGCCAAGGTCGCGACTAAAGTCGTCGTTAACAACGACAATCCGGGTCTCGATCAGCACCTGCCTGATCGGAATATCCAGTGTACGAACCATGCGGCGAATGTTCTGCAAACTTTCCGCCGTGTCCGTGATGAGAAGCGTATTCGTGCGCGCATCGACGCCGAGGCTGCCGCGCTCGGTCATCATGGAATTGCCGCTTTCCGCCGTTATCAGTGACGCAAGATCGCCTGCTTTCGCATAGTTGACCTGCAGAAACTCCGAGTACAGCGGCTCCAACTCGCTAATGGCGAGCTGTGCCTCGAGATCAGCGGTTTCACGCGCAGCGATCTCCTCGGCCGGTGCAACCATGATGACATTGCCGTTCTGGCGCATGTCCAGGCCCTTCGTCGTCATAACGATATCCAGCGCCTGATCCCACGGTACGTTGCGCAGCCGCAGCGTCACGTTGCCCTGTACGGTGTCGGAAACGACGATATTCTTGCCGGAGGTTTCGGCCAGCAACTGCAATACGGCGCGTGTCTCGATGTCCTGAAAATTCAACGTCAGACGTTGACCGTGGTACTCTTTGGTTTCTGAGAACAAACTCGACCGAGAGTCCGTCGTTTCGGGCGCCGGATTGATTTCAATCGTAAACTCGTTGTCGGACTGGTACGCGAGCTGTTCATACTTGCCGTCAGCCGAAATCACGATGCGTGTATCCAGATTGGTGCGCAACGCATCGACTGTCGTAACCGGTGTCGCGAAGTCCATAACGTCAAGACGTCGCATAAGCTCAGCCGGAAGACTGGTGTTCTTGAATACTGCCACAACCCGACCGCCTTCCTGCCGAATATCCACCGGCGTTGACGGATCCGTCAGGCTCACAACAATACGACCACCGCCATCGCGAGTGCGACGAAAGTCTATGCTCGATATGGCGCGACCGCCTGGTACTGCGTAAGACTGGGAGCCTGAAGTCGATGCGCTGGCGAACTGGATCGTCTCTGCGCTGTATTCTTCTCCATCGCCCAAAATGATGGTCAGTACGTTGCCGCTACGCTTGGTCGTGTATTCAACCATGGAGCCAAGATTCAAGACCACACGCGTGCGACCATTAGCCTCTGCGGTCAGAATTGTGTCCAGCGGCCCAAGATTGACGTCCCGGCGACGCGAAGTGAGTCCGAGAGCAGTATCCGGCAAGTCCAGTGCGATCCGTGCAGGGTTCTCAATGGTAAACGTCAGCGGCTCGGGAGCCACGTCACTCATAATGAGCTTAAGCTCGACACGGTTGCCGGGCAGACTTTGCACCTGAATGTCCTGCAGCCGGTTTCTTTCCTGAGCGCTCGTTGCCACGCCCCAGAAAATTAGCAATGCAGCCAGTTTGATCGCGGTATTTCTGCGTCCGACCGTCGAATTGAATTTGAACATCATGCCTATAACTCCCAGTTCCAGTCAGGCGTTAGTCTGTAAGACTAATCGCGGCATCTCTCTCAATGTAGCCGCCAATACCATCAGAAATAATTTCCACCAAATCGATTTCTGATTCGGAAATTTCAGTAATCCGTCCGTCGTTCTGTCCCAGGTAATTGCCGGGAACGACACGGTGAATCAAACCGTCCGAAGTTCGTACCAAACCGTACATCGTATCGCCGATATCCAGCGTGCCCACCATCCCCAGCGTATCCAGCGGAAAGCTTTCGAGATACTCGCGACTGCGCTCCAGATCCGGGCGAGCGCCGCCAACACCGATCGATTGCGGGGTATCCGGGCGAAATGGCGAACGCAGACCCTGCGCATCGGCTATATAAGTGAAGACTTCGTACGGCAAAATTTCCGGCAAGGGCTCAATACGACCACCCGGGCGTGCCTTGATTTTATTTATGTACCGGTCGAGTTCATCCATATCGCCGCCGCACGCGGCGAGACCCAAGCTTGTCAGCGCCAGTAACAAACAATATTTAAGAGTGAGACATGTGCGCATTTTATTCTGCCTCCTCATCAAGATAACGATAGGTCTGAGCAGTCACTTCCATGCTCAGGTTGTCGTATGAGCCCGAGCCCTCCCCCTCCGGCGTGATCGTGATGTCGTGCAATGTCACGATTCGCGGTAGTGCTGCGATGCCGCTGACGAAGTTGCCAATCTCATGGTATCCGCCAGTCAGCCTGATCTTGATCGGTTTCTCCGCATAAAAATCTTTCGGTATTTCAGGCTGCGGAACAAACAGTTTTTCCCGCAACCCGGCAGCAAGGCCGGTTTGGGAAATATCGACGATCAAACTTGGGATTTCCGTCTCGCCCGGCAACTGCCTGAGCATCGTGCCGAATGACTGTTCGATCTGTCCGAGTTGTTCTTTGTAGGCGTTGTAGTTTGCGGCTTTGCGTTGCTTGTTTTCGAATGTCAGGCGCAGCTGTTGTTCGTCACTTTGGGCGCGCTTGAGCGTCGGCGCCCGATCCCCAATAATGGTCCAGTAAACACCGAGACCAACGACGACAAAAAATACAATCGCGATGACCGCCACACGAAATGCGAACGGCCAGCGACCGACGTCGTTCGCGTCCAGGCTCTTGAGTTCTTCAACGAGATTCATGTGTCGTCCTCCGAATCATCGTTGAAACGAACCTGTTTCAGATAAACAACAAACTCGGACTGACGAGATGCGCCTGACTGCGTCGTCTCAACCCTTTCGACTTCAGGATCTGTCAACCACTTTGACGCATCGATCTGACGCATCAACGCGGACACGCGGGTGCTGGACTGTGCGACGCCACGAATTTCGACTCGTGAACCGGTTTGTTTCATGCCCGTCAGGTACACGCCCTCGGGAAGTTGACGCACCAGTTCGTCAAACAGATGGACAATTTCCGGGCGGCTCTGCTGCAGTTGCTCGATGATGTCCATGCGCGCCAGCAGCCGTTCCTTTTGCCGCTCCAGGCCGTCGATCTCTTTAATGCTTTTCTCGAGTTCTACGATCTCGTCGTTCAACCTCTGATTGCGGTTTTCCTGCGCCGAAATCATGCTCGAAAAAAAGAATGCGGCCGCCATGACCACGGCGATCCCGGCGACGACAGCGCCCCCGGTGGCAACTCCGAAGTCTCGCTGGCGCTGTTTTCGTTCCGCCTCGCGCCAGGGGAGTAGGTTAATACGCGGCATCAGTCAAAACTCCTCAGTGCAAGACCACAAGCAGTAAGCAGCGCTGTCGCGTCTTTGTGTACGCCCTGCGCTTTGGCTTTGGACGAAATTTTCATCTGTCCGAGCGGATCACCAACTTCTGTTGGAATGCCCACGCGGCTGGATATGACATCCGCGATTCCGGGTATATTTGCGCAGCCTCCGCAAACCAGGATCATGTCCGGTTGTTCGCGACCGCCGCCGGATGCCAGGAAAAACTGCAATGAGCGACTGACCTGCTGCGTCATGTCATCAATAAAGGGCTCGAGCACTTCCGGTTGATAGTTGCTCGGCAAGCCGCCCTGCTTCTTGGCGCGGCCGGCGTCTTCCATCGACAACCCGTAGGTCCGCATGATTTCCTCGGTAAGTTGCTGTCCGCCGAAGTTGAAATCCCGCGTGTAAATGACCTTGAGGTCTTGCAACACGCTGAACGTTGTACTGCTCGCGCCAATATCGACGACCGCGACCGACTGCCCTATGCCGCCGTCAGGAATTTGGTGGCTTAACAAACGACATGCGTTCTCCAGCGCGAAGGCCTCAACATCGACAATCTGCGTCTCGAGTCCGGCGGCACGAACGGCAGCCTGACGCTGCTCAACATTCTCGGTGCGGGTCGCAACCAGCAAAACGTCCATCAGTTCGGGGTCTTTCTCGTTTGGACCAATGACCTCGAAATCGAAGCTGACCTCTTCCATCGGAAACGGTATGTACTGATCCGCCTGGATTTCGACCTGACCCTCGAGATCTCTCGCCGAGAGGCTCGCGGGCATTTGAATGATTTTCGTAATCGCGGCATCGCCGCTGATCGCAACGGCTACGTCCGTTGCCTTGGCCCCTGCGCGTTTGACTGCGCGGCGAATAGCCTCTCCAACTGCTTTTGCGTCGACGATAGCTTTTTCGTTTACCGAGCTTGGGGGGGTCGGCTCTGCTGAGTAGGACTCAACGCGATAGCGCTTTCCGCTCTTTGAAAGCTCTATCAGCTTGACCGACGACGTTGTTATGTCGAGGCCCAGCAATGGTTGTATTTTCTTGCCAAATAACACGTATTTTTCCTTCTAAGTCGGTAAGTTGCGAGCCATAACTAAGGCTGACCTTAGCAAGTGATTTAACTATATATCAATAAAATGTTAAATAAAACGTGACTTTGATCACGATCCGGGAATCTCCATGGTAAAGCCGCTTTGTGGACATATTCCGTGAACCAGTGCTCGACCCGGAATAAGACTCTTTTTTTATTGCAGGTTTCAGGCTGAGCCGTCTATCATCAGCGGCCATGAAATCCAATCTACAAGCCTTATGCCATTAAAAAGCCACAATCCTGACATCGGCTGGACATCACCGTAACCCTTAATAAAGCGGGTAAACGCCCCTAAAAACAGGGGTGTTCAGCCGGAAACGCCACTAACTATGCATAATTCAGCACCAAAAAAAGCTAATCCACGTCACATACGACGCAGAAGGATACTCAGAGGACTGATCCTGGCGCTCGGTCTGGGCACGACCGGGACCATCGGCGGCGTCGCCGGAGTCATCGGCGCCTATTACTACGTCCAACCCAGTCTGCCGGCGGCGGAAACCATTCGGCACATCCCGCTGCAGGTGCCGCTGCGCATATTCAGCCGCGATGGATACCTGATCAGCGAAATCGGGGAACGGCGCCGCATTCCCGTGACCTATGAAGAAGTTCCGGCGCATGTGGTCAATGCTTTCGTGGCCGCGGAGGACCAACGTTTCTTCGTGCATCCGGGCATCGACTACCGCGGCGTTCTGCGCGCCTTTGTGCAATTGCTACTGACGGGCGATATTTCCAGCGGCGGCAGTACGCTGACGCAGCAACTCGCCCGTGACTACTTTCTTACCCGCGAGCAAAAATTCACGCGCAAATTGCGCGAAGCGTTTCTCGCTTACAAGATCGAGCAGGAATTCACGAAAGAACAAATCATGGCGCTGTTCCTGAACAAGATGTTTTTCGGACAGCGCGCTTACGGCGTGGCTGCCGCTGCCCAGGTCTATTTCAACAAGGACCTGGCAAGCCTGAATGAAGCCGAAGCGGCGACGCTGGCGGGAGTATTGCCAGCGCCGTCCCGCTACAACCCCGTATCGAGCGCCGGAAAAGCGCAGGAGCGTCGCAGCTATGTGTTGGGCCGCATGCACGACCTGGGGTACATTGACGACATCGCTCTTCAGGATGCTATGGCTTTCCCGATGGAATCGCGTCTTCATGGAGCCGCTATCGAGCTGAATGCGCCGTACGTCGCCGAAATGGTTCGCAGCGAAATGCTCAAGCGTTATGGCGAGCAGACCTATACCGCCGGATACCAGGTTATTACGTCGCTGGACTCCCGCATGCAACAGGCAGCCAATTATTCGCTGCGAAACGGTCTGCTTGAATTCACGCGCCGCCGCGGCTACAAGGGCCCGCACACTCGAGTGGCGCTCAGCGAAGAAATACTCGCGTTACCGCGCAACACCTGGCCTGCCGAGATTCTCGAGCCGCTGAACGAATACGCGCCTGGTGGCCTGTCGTTGGCGCTCGTTACAGCGATTTCTGAAGTCAATACCGTGACGATCCTGTTCCGCGACGGCAACGAAACCACGTTGCCATGGGCCGGCATCAAATGGGCGAAGCCATTTATCGATCGTGAATCCAGCGGGCCGGCGCCGGAATTCGCGGCCGACGTGCTGGCCATTGGCGACGTTATCTATGTGATGCCCACGGCCAACCAGAGCTGGGCATTGGCGCAGGTTCCCGAAGCGCAGGGCGCCGTCGTTTCACTCGACCCCTTCGACGGCGCAATAACCGCTCTGACCGGCGGCTTCGACTATACGATCAGCAAGTTCAACCGCGCCCGCCAGGCTTACCGGCAGCCCGGTTCTTCGTTCAAACCCTTCATATATTCCGCAGCGCTCGAACACGGCAATACGGCGGCCACCGTCATCCTCGATGCCCCTGTTGTGATCAGCTCCGCGGAGCTTGAGGCTGTTTGGCGCCCGATCAACTACAGCGGTCGCTTCTACGGGCCAACCAGGATGCGAGAAGCGCTCGTGCGGTCCATGAACCTGGTGTCGGTGCGCTTGCTGCTCTTTGAGACCGGCATCGGAAATGCCGTGCGCCACATCGCGAAGTTCGGTTTTGGCGATGCGGCTTTACCGCGCAATGGCTCTCTCGCGCTTGGCGGCGGGCAAGTGTCCCCGCTGGATATGGCACAAGGCTACGCGATGCTCGCGAACGGTGGACACGCAATCACTCCCTATGTCATCGATGCAATCTTCGGTCCTGAAGGGGAACCGCTGTATCGGGCAGAGCCCGCCATCGTCTGCGATGAATGCGTGCCGGTGGAAAGCGCCGGCGCACGGGACTCCGGTAATTTGCCGTTCGGAGCGCTAACGCTCGAAGAGATAGCCGACGTTGTGTTGTCGTATCGACCCGACGCCGCGATCGCGCCGGAGCTTTTCGATCAAGTCAATCTCGCACCGCAGTCCATCAGTCCGCAAAACGCTTTCATCGTGCAGGACATGATGCGTGATGTGGTGCGCCGCGGTACCGGTCGCAAAGCCATGGTCCTCGGACGCAAAGACTTGTCCGGCAAAACCGGCACGTCGAACGATCGACGTGACGCCTGGTTTGGCGGCTTTAATGCAGACCTTGCTACGATCGTCTGGGTGGGTTACGACGACGACCTGCCTTTAGGGCCCGGCGAAGAGGGCTCAAGAACGGCGCTGCCGATCTGGATCGAGTTTTCCCGCATTGCGCTCGCCGGCGTACCCGATCACCAGATGCCTATGCCGGAAGGTATTGTGTCAGTACGAATTGATCGCAAGACCGGCTGCCCGGCACGCGCTGGACAGGACAACTGGACCTTCGAGGTATTTCGTGAGGGCCATGTCCCGGACTGCGAGCGCCTCGAAGGTATTTTCGACCCCTTCAATAACGCAGCGGGAATAGATCCCGAACCTGAAGACGAAGCGGACGACGAGTCCGAATCGCTGTTCTGATCGACATCGCCGCCTATGGGAAGAAAACAAACCAGTGAATCGACACGCGCACGACGAAAAGTTGCTCAGGAAGCTGCCCGCATTATCGTGAACCACGGTGTGCGCGACTATCGTGTCGCCAAACGAAAAGCCGCCGACCATCTTGGTCTGAACCGCCGCGGTTCGCTACCCGGCAACGCCGAAATCGAAGCCGCTGTCGCCGAACATTTGCAGATTTTCGGCGGCAATTCCCATGACGATCATCTGCGCCTGTTGCGCGTCGCTGCACTGTCGGCAATGGAGCTGCTCACGGCATTTGAGCCGCGCCTGGTCGGTCCTGTTCTCACCGGCACCGCCGACGTGAATTCGGTGGTCAACCTGCACGTATTTGCGGATAGCCCCGAAGCCGTATCGATGGAGCTCGAGACCATCGGCATCCGCTGCCGACCCTATGAACGCAAACTAAGAGTCCGCCGCAATCAGTTGGAGAGCTACGCCGGTTTTGAGTTTCACCACGGCAATAGCCCGATACAGGCGACGGTTTTTCCCGTCGATGGAATCCGCCAGGCGCCGATGAGTCCTATCGACGGCAAACCAATGCGACGCGCCGACTCCGGGAGCGTCCAGAAGCTGCTTGAACACGTTTGATATCGGCTTGACCGGCAAGGCAATCGACAACCGGATCAGCGCTTGTCAACGGCTATGTAATCCCTGGCAACCGGGCCCGTGTAAAGTTGCCGCGGCCGTGAAATCTTGCCGTTCGAGTCCGCGATCATTTCCCGCCAGTGCGCGGCCCAGCCGACAGATCGACCGAGAGCGAACATCACGGTAAACATCGAAGTAGGGATACGCAAAGCCCGGTAGATGAGCCCCGAGTAAAAGTCCACATTCGGATAGAGGTTTTTCTCAATAAAATATTCGTCTTGCAACGCGACGCGCTCCAGCTCGCGGGCAAGATCGAACATTGGCGTGTCCTTTCGACCCAGCTTCTCCATAACTTTGTGGCACATTTCGCGGATGAGCGTCGCGCGCGGATCGAAGTTCTTGTAAACGCGGTGACCGAAACCCATCAGGCGAAACGGGTCGTTCCGGTCTTTCGCCTTATCGACGTACTTGCCGATCTGACTGACGTCACCAATGTCATCGAGCATCTTCAATACGGCTTCGTTTGCGCCGCCGTGCGCCGGGCCCCACAACGCGGAAATGCCCGCAGCGACGGCCGAGTACGGGTTCGCCCCGGAGCTACCGGCCATACGAACAGTCGATGTCGAGCAGTTCTGTTCATGATCCGCGTGCAAAATAAACAGGAGATCCAAAGCCTCTGCCGCTACCGGATCGACCTCGTACGGCTCAGCCGGCACTGCAAACAACATATGGAGGAGATTTTCGCAGTAGTTGAGATCGTTGCGCGGATACATAAAAGGCTGACCGACATTCAGTTTGTAAGCTGCCGCTGCAATCGTCGGCAGCTTGGCGAGGATTCGGTGCGCGAAGATGTCGCGGTGGACCGGATTCGCAGCGTCCATCTCGTCGTGGTAGTACGCGGACATCGAACCGACGACAGCAGACAACATCGCCATCGGATGAGCGTCGTAACGGAAACCCTTGAAGAAGCTCAACATACCCTCGTTGAGCATGGTGTGCATTCGAATCGTGCTGTCGAATTCAGCCAGTTCCGTCGCCGTAGGTAACTCGGCGTTCAAAAGCAGATACGCGACCTCGATAAAGCTGGAGTGTTCGGCCAGCTGTTCGACCGGGTAACCCCGGTACATGAGGATACCTTTCTCGCCATCGATAAAAGTAATTGCCGACTCGCAGCTGCCCGTCGCCACAAAGCCCGGATCGTAGGTAAACACGCCTTGTTCTTTGTACAGGCGCGAAATATCGATCACATCCGGACCGACCGTACCCTTCCTGACAGGCAATTCCATTTCCGAACCGCTGGGGCTCGTGAGGCGATAGGCGTCTTGGCTCATTTCTATCCTTAATCTTCGGTTGCTGGTCCCGTCGAGCATAGCAGAGCGCCCGATTAGCCGGGATAGTGGAAAGTCATAACAGGAACCCGGGCGCCGCCGGGACAGCGGCAGTTTCTAGCTAATGCCGTACTTCTTGCGGAACCTGTCTACGCGGCCGCCGGTATCGACGATCTTCTGCTTGCCGGTGTAAAACGGGTGGCACGCGGAGCACACTTCAATACGGAGATCCTCACCGAGCGTCGAACGTGTCGTGAACTCGTTGCCGCAACTACAAGTGACTTTTATAGCGTCGTAATCAGGATGAATGTCGGCTTTCATTTTCTGGCTCTCCGGAGCGCACTACTGTAGGAAAATGGCCGCGTAGGATATAGCGAAGCGACGATTCCCGCAAGCCCCTATTTTTATCCACAGAACCTGTGGATAAGACTGTGGAGAAAAATTGTGTGAATGCCCTAAGGTACGGATTTTCAAGCATGCTTATCAAAATGTCTATTTTGTATCCAAAAATGATACACATTGAAAATCAATGGCTTATAACCGTTTTGCGATGCTCGAAGTGAATTCAACGCCCTCTTACGCTGAAATTAAAGGCTTCTGTGTGCTCTTGTGCATAAGAGAATAACTCGACCTGAATGCGAGTAATGGGCTTATTTCGGTTCTGACGCACCAGATTGCCGCAAAATCGGGCCGCTGCGGCCCCGCCTTAGGGTTCGTCGGGCAGAAATTCAGCCTGTAAATCGTTCAGAAATCTCCCGCCAAGCTCTGTCGGCTTCCACAATCCACCCGGGTTGCGCTCGAGCAGTCCGCGCGCCCGTGCACCAGCGGTGGCGTTCATCAGGTCCGAAGTTGACAGTCCGGTACGCTGACAAAATATCTCCTCGGTAAAACCGGCGCTCAGCCGCAACGCATTCAACATGAATTCGAACATCAGGTCGGTGCGCTCGAGAGCCGTCAGGCTGGGATCGATACGTCCGGTTTCCTGATCTTTCATGTATTGCAACGGGTTCGCTGGTTTCTGATAGCGGTACACGGCATTTCCCGTGGTCAGCTTGCCGTGTGCGCCGGCGCCGACGGCCAGATAGTCGCCGAATAGCCAGTAGTTCAGATTGTGCCTGCAACGCCGTCCATCTTTTGCGAAAGCCGAAATTTCGTACTGCTCGTAGCCAAGCCCTTCGAGCAGCGCCTGCCCACGATCCTGAATCTCGGCGGCCAGTTCCTCGTCCGGCAAATTGGCCGGCGGGCGGGCGTAAAAAACCGTATTGGGCTCCAGCGTCAGTTGGTACCAGGATATGTGCGCAGGTTTCAAGTCTGCGGCAGAAGTCAGGTCAGCCATTGCCGCGTCGACGCTCTGACCGGGTAATCCATGCATCAGGTCGATGTTGATATTTTCGAAGCCGCCGTCCCACGCTGCCCGCACTGCTCGCGAAATATCTTCACTGCTGTGAATTCGGCCCAGCGCCTTGAGCCGCGCATCGTCAAAGCTTTGGGCGCCAACCGACAAGCGCGTCACCCCGGCGTCCCGGTAACCGGCCGGCGAGCCGCACTCGACAGTCCCGGGATTTGCCTCCATCGTCACTTCAACGTCTGGCGCGATCGAAAAACGAGACCTGGCAGCCTCCAGCACGCGACCGATCTCGTCGGGTGAGAACAGGCTCGGGGTGCCACCACCCAAAAATATGCTTTCAAGAACGCGTCCGTCAGCCCGGACGGCCTCCCCGTCCAGATCGCAAAGCAGCGCTTTGATATAACGCTCCTTTGGTGCAGAGTCTCCGGCCGTATGCGAGTTAAAATCGCAATAGGGACACTTGCGCACACACCACGGCAGGTGCACATAGAGCGACAAGGGCGGTTGTTTCACGAGTAGTGCCGTTCTATCAGTACAACGAGTTTACGCAACGCCTTACCCCGATGACTGCGCGCATCTTTTTCCTCCGCGGTCAGTCGGGCGGCGCTGTGGCCGGTGTCCGGATCCAGAAACACTGGATCGTAGCCAAACCCGCCAGCGCCTTGTCTTGCCGTCAATATCGATCCCCGCCACTCACCCGCGGCAACCAGCGCCTTCGGTTCGCCGGGAATGACGAATGATGCGACGCAATGAAAGGCCGCACCGCGCGACGGCCTTTCGACATCCTTGAGTGCTTGCAGAAGCTTGTCAATGTTGCGATCGTCACTTGCGTCCAGCCCTGCATACCGCGCCGAGAACACGCCGGGCGCACCGGCCAGCGCATCGACGACCAGTCCAGAGTCGTCAGCGATCGCAGGAAGCCCCGTCGTCGCACTCGCGTGCGCCGCTTTCGACAGTGAATTCTGAGCAAACGTCTCGCCCGTCTCGGCAATATCTGCGACGCCGAGTTCGGATTGGGCGATGACCGCAACGCCGAGCCCGTCCAACAGTCTTGCGATTTCACGAAGCTTGGCGACATTGCCGCTGGCCATGACGATGGTTGCAGGTAACGCGGTCACGACAACGCCGCGGCAATTGCCTCGCTTTGCGCCCGGAGAATATTGTCGATGCCGATTCGGGCCAGGCCGAGCATCGAGCTGAATTCATCGTCGGAAAAAGCGTGTCCCTCCGCCGTACCCTGTACCTCGATGAATCGTCCGGCCTCGTTCATGACGATGTTCATGTCGGTTTCCGCTTCGGAGTCTTCAGCGTAGTCGAGGTCCAGCACCGGGATACCCCGGTAAATGCCGACAGATACGGCGGCAACCTGTCCGTGCAGCGGATTTTTCTTGACCTTCCCTTTGCCCACCTGTCTCTCCATCGCAATCGCGAGCGCAACATAGGCGCCGCTGATGGCCGCCGTTCGGGTGCCGCCGTCCGCCTGAATAACATCGCAGTCCAGCGTTACCGACCGCTCGCCCAAAGCGCTCAGGTCTGTGATCGCCCTAAGGGAACGGCCTATGAGCCGCTGGATCTCCAAAGTGCGCCCGCCCTGTTTGCCGCGCGTAGCTTCGCGCGCTGACCGCGTATGCGTCGCTCGCGGCAACATGCCGTACTCGCCGGTGACCCAGCCGCTGCCTTTCCCCCGCATCCAGCCGGGCACACGGTCTTCGATGCTCGCTGTGCACAGCACCTGTGTATCGCCGAATACGGCAAGCACGCTGCCTTCCGCGTGTTTCGTGAAATCGGTTTGAAAGCGCAATTCGCGCATTACGTCGGGGTCGCGACCGCTTGGGCGCATGCTGGTTCTCCTTTTTGCCGCCGGGTCAGCCGCCGAGCCACCTTAACGCGGTGCCTGTCGTGTTGTCACTGTGGGGAGAGTTGACGCTTAACGCCTGCGCGCTCACTGCCTTGAGATTCTCGGCCAGATTATTGTCGCCGGGCACGCCGATCTGCGCCATCTCTTTGTCACTCAGTCCCGACCAAAGACCATCCGAACACGCCAGCAAGACGTCTCCTGACTCCAGCTTCTTGCGATTCGTAATGCTCATGTCCGGTACCGACGCGTCGCCGCCGATACAGCACTCGACGAAATTCCGCATGGGATGATCCTGCGCCTCTTCTTCGCTGATTGCGCCTTCCTGTATAAGCACCTCGACGTGACTGTGGTCACGCGAGCGCGTCAGCACGGCCCCGTTTCTGACCTGATAAATCCGGCTGTCGCCGATGTGCGCCCAGAACGAGCCGCCTTCTTGTACCAGGCAAATCGCGCAAGTGGCTCGTGGCCGAAAGTCGATTGCCACATCGGCGCCCAGTCGAACGACCTCATCGTGCGCGGTCGACAAAGCCATGTAGAGAAAACCCTGCGGATCAAAAATTGGCTGCGTTGCCGCCATAAACAGATCCTGCACGACCTTGAGCCCGGTCTCTGCAGCACGCGCCCCATCAGAGTGTCCGCCCATGCCGTCAAAAACCAGCATCAGCGCGGCATCCTCGGAAACCACGACCGCAGCGCGATCCTGATTGTCCTGACGATCACCGAGAGCGGAGACTTTGGCGTATTCAATTCGCATATTGATTCGTCGCGATAAGTGGCCTTACGAGGCGGCCACAGCTTAGAATGTTGTCTTCGCCAAAAACGTGATCCATGCAGCACACACAACAATTCCACGGAGAACTCCCTTCATGTTACACAGTATGACAGGCTTCGCGCGCGAGTCAGCGGAAACCGAAATCGGTACGCTGACCTGGGAAATCCGCGCGGTAAACCATCGCTACCTCGATGTGCAGTTCAAGCTGCCCGAAGAATTGCGGCCGCAGGAACAAGCGTTTCGGCAACAGGCAAGTACGAATATTGGTCGCGGCAAAGTTGAGTGTTCGCTGTTTTTCCGCCGTGCCGTCGCGCAGCAGTCGGGGATGCCCCTTGACACGAATCTTGTGAAATTACTGGGCGCGCGCGTGTCGGAGATCACTGCAATTCTGCCAGCGGCGGCGGCCGTCAACCCGATCGACATTCTGCGTTGGCCCGGCGTCGTACAGCAAGCGGAGGTCGACACCGAGCCGCTTTTCAATGCGGCGACGACACTGCTCAATACGGCACTGGAGG
Source organism: Pseudomonadota bacterium (assembly GCA_022563255.1). Classification (GTDB taxonomy): domain Bacteria; phylum Pseudomonadota; class Gammaproteobacteria; order Steroidobacterales; family Woeseiaceae; genus UBA1847. Next base: position 1,157 of record JADFNS010000020.1, on the reverse strand, counting down.
CGATCGTCAACATGCGTCGCGGTGAGGGCCAGCGTATCGCGGCAATGCTGGAGTCGCGGTGCATTGAAATAGCTCGAATCGCAGATACTGTCCGCGAGCGCATGCCAGACGTATTGGCCCGGGTCAGGGCGAAACAAAAAGAACGCATCGATAAACTCGACGTCGAAGCCGATCCGGCGCGACTCGAAGTCGAACTGGCATTGCTGGCGCAGAAACTCGATGTTGACGAAGAGCTTGATCGACTGGAGAGTCATCTGGTCGAGATTCGCGTGGCCATCGGCGACAAGAAGCCGGTGGGTCGGCGTCTGGACTTTCTCATGCAAGAACTCAATCGGGAGGCCAATACGCTGGGTTCGAAGTCGGCGGACACGGAAACCACGCGAGCGGCTGTCGATCTTAAGGTTCTGATCGAACAGATGCGCGAACAGATACAAAACCTTGAGTAGCATGCAGTGAACAAACAAAGCGGGAAATTATTTGTATTCGCAGCGCCATCGGGCGCCGGGAAGACGACGCTGGTGCGGGCGCTGCTGGCCAAACATTCCGAGCTGTGGTTCTCGATCTCGTACACGACCCGAACGCCCCGCAAGAACGAAATCGACGGGGTCGACTACCTGTTCATCGGCAAAGAAGAATTCATGGACCTTCGCGATCGCGGCAACTTGCTCGAGTACGCGGAAGTTTTCGACAACTACTATGCGACCAGCCGCGACCGGGTTGAAGCGTACCTTCGAGACGGCCGCAACGTAATTCTGGAAATCGACTGGCAGGGGGCCCGCCAGGTACGCGTATCGATGCCGGAGTGCGTCACCATATTCATTATGCCGCCCACGCTAGGAGAGCTTGAGCGCCGCCTGCGGGACCGGCGCACCGACAGTGACGATGTTATCGTCCGCCGCCTGCGGGACGCGCTGAGTGATATGTCCCACTGGGACGAATTCGACCATGTCATTATCAATGACGAACTCGATGAGGCTGTTGCCAGCCTTGAGAGCGTGCTCGACGGCAGCAGCAGTTCGTCCTCGACGACAAATGCGAGCTTGCGGGACGCCGTCATGCGGATCATCGGCTAGGCCCTTATAATCTTTCGTTATATGGGTTGGCGGTGCTCTAAGGTCCTCGCGTATACTGCCACGCCGAGTTCCAGACGGGGCAAC
>JADFNS010000019.1 GCA_022563255.1 Pseudomonadota bacterium | reverse complement strand
GAACTTCAGGTACGTTAGGGCGCGCCATACCCACTCCATCGGTCCAAAGCGAAATCGCTTTGTCCACCAGACAGAAAACACGATCAGAATTGCGAAAAACAAAACGGCATATGCCGTGACCGCCACTGGTCCCAGCCAGAAGACGTTGCCAAAGGCGAAACCATAGAACAGTATGCCAAACATGATCGACGAAGAGATATAAACCGTCAGAGCTAATCGTCCAGCAGCCCCGAACGGGGCCAAAAGTCGTCTCCCGCGAGGGTGCTGAGCCAAAAGTGTAATGCCCGCCGCATAGCCAAAGGCTAGGAAAGTGTTGCCATAGATATACAAGACAGAGCCCAACAACTGCAGCGGCAGATAGTCTGTTGGCCTAAGAATCCGATCTGCGCCCACACTGACAAACCCAATAGTAAGGCCCCACCAAAACACCCTTCGAATGAGCTGCATGTGTTTTGGAATATCTTGGAAGATTCGCCGTCGGCCGACGTAGAGCCCGAGGAGAAACATGGCGAACATTGCAAGACTCGACTCGGAGCCTAAGAGTCTACGGAATGGGTTCTTTAAGTGGGCATTGTCTGCCATGACCTCACGCATAGAGCCGACCGCGTAAACATGTGTTTGGCGATCTTCTTCTATCTCAGCCGTCGCCTCTTCGAGACGGACAGCATAATCGATTGTCTGTGCATTTTGTGTCGGCTCCAAAAGCGACGTTACAGCCCGTCCAATCGGATTCACGGCCAAGAGACCAACGGCTAGAACCAACAGCAGCCTCGGCGGTACCTTCCTGAAGAGCACGAGAACGAGTCCTAACTCCGCGTACAGCATCAGGATATCCCCGCCGTAAATCATTGCGTGCCCTGCCCCAATGACAAAAAGGATGATTAGCCTCCTGAGATAGACCGGCGCAAACTTCGATCCACGCTCTTCAGCCCGAATCAATTGAAGAGCAAAACCAAAGCCGAACAAAAACGAGAACAGGCGCCAGGATTTTGTTTCGAAAAAGAACTGCATCCCAAATAAGGCGAGCTCATCACCAGGTTCATTCCAAACAATCGAGTAGGCACCGAAATTGAACATGTTAACGAGGAGTACACCGAAGAGGGCAAAGCCCCGTACCATGTCGACGACCTCAATGCGCCGCCGTGGATCGACTGGGGCCGGGCTGCGAGCCACTGCCTGGTTGGTGGAACTCATCGTCACTTCCTTAAGGCGATCTGGGGCTTTCCGTCTCCGTATTTAGGCGGGATTGGCTTTGTCGTTGATACGTACTTAGCGTAGTACAAATGGACAAATTTGCCAGTTGGTTAGCTTATCGCGGCCTCTTTTTAGGCAGTCAGAAATGTCCGGTTTGGGTCACTAGCGGTCATTCAGTAGCCTATCACGCGAATGTCCGCTTTGGGTTGCGACTTCAACCGATCGATGCAACACATTGGCCAAAGCGTTCAGCCGGTGTTCTAAAGTCTAGCGTTTTTCTGGGTCGTTCGTTGAGTTGTCGAGCGACTGCATTCAGTCTGTTTTGATGGATGTTCGAGAGGTCCATTCCTTTTGGGAAGTATTGCCTTAAGAGTCCGTTGGTGTTTTCGTTCGATCCTCGTTGCCAGGGACTTTGTGGATCACAAAAGTAGACCTTGACGTTCGTGTCGAGGCTAAAGCGCTGGTGATCGGCCATCTCTTTGCCACGATCCCAGGTGAGCGACTTGTACAGTTCTCTCGGCAGTTTGTGCGCATGCTTGATGAGCGCATTAATGACGGTCTTGGTGTCTTTGCTCTTTACTCTGACGAGCATCACGTAACGCGTTTGACGCTCAACCAAGGTCGCGATTTGGCTGTTATGGCTACCGATGATCAAATCACCTTCCCAGTGTCCCGGTACAGCGCGATCTTCGACTGACGCTGGCCGTTCCCGGATCGACACGGTGTCGGTAATGCGGCCATGCGTGGCCGTCTTCTGCGTGTGACTACGCCCGCGGCGCATCGCCCGCGTATGCCGTAAGTGCTGCAACAGCTCTTTCTTCAAGGCCCCGCGGGCCTGAATGAAGAGGCTTCGATAGATCGTCTCGTGTGACACCTGAAAGTTCTCGTCGTCCGGATACGCATATTTAAGCCAGCCAGCGATCTGCTCCGGTGACCAGAGCCCCCTGAGCTTCTTTGCCACGATGCCGGCCAGCGCGCGGTTCTCGATCAGTTTACAGGTCTTTGCTCGATGCGCCCGGTCCCAGGCCGCCTGCTCTGCTTTGCTGGCTCGGTAGTGTCGCCGGCCACCGTTGCGGTTGATCTCACGACTCACCGTCGACGGTGCTCGATCCAGCGATAATGCAATGTGTCGAAGCGACTGGCCCACGACCATGCCACGGGAAATCTCTTCGCGTTCCGCTAATGTCAGTGCCAGTGGTGAGCGACTGCGCGGTCGCGGCCGTATGCCGCCGGTCTCAGAAAGTACCCCTTGAATCGATGAGTGTCCTCGATCAAAAAGGCGAGCAATCTCATGCAGAGAATCGCCCGCCTGCCAGCGATCCCACATCAAGTTTTTCTGCGCTGCGCTGTAGTAAATCCTCGATCTGTACTTCATCTGCAACATCCTCCTCTCTATAATTAGAGTCTAGGTGTTGCATCGACCGGTTGAGGTCACCAGCGTATAGCAGACGTTTAAGCGACTATATGACCTCGCAATGCGACGCTAGTTTGACGGTTTCGTCAGTGGAAGTTCGGCATCTTTCCACGCTACATAGCCACCTTCCAGGCTGTAAAGGTGCTTGAAGCCGAGGCTTTGCAATGTCTCCAATGCACGGCTGGATCTGCCATCGCCTGGGTTTTTGGTGCAATGCACGATATAGGTCTTGTTCGGATCAAGTGCGATAACCATGTTTTCGAAAGACTCATTCTGCACGTTGACGTTAACAGAGCCGGTGATATGAGACATTTCGTATTCGATCGGCGTTCGAACATCCATGATCACGGCGTTTTCATGTCGAGCGACAAATTCTTTTGCGGCGTTGACCTCAATGGCTGTGACTGAATCCTGAACGTCATCATTTGCTTGAGCCAGCGATACGGCGAACAGGCTGGCCAATATAAGTAGTCCTGAAAAATAGGATTTTTCTTTCATCGGTTGATACTCCCCAACGAAATTACCAGTTCCAAAATATGGATTATACGACGCTGTTACGTCCGCTTTGGGTTGCGATATCAATTGGTCGATGCAACACATTGAGCAAAACATTCTGCCGGTGTTCGATATTCTAACGTCTTTCTAGGTCGTTCGTTTAGCCGTCGTGCAACTGCATTCAATCGGTTCTGATGAATGTTTGAGAGGTCCATTCCTTTCGGGAAGTACTGTCTCAGTAACCCGTTGGTATTTTCATTCGAACCCCGTTGCCAGGGACTCTGTGGATCACAGAAGTACACCTTGATGTCGGTGTCCAGGCTGAAGCGTTCGTGGTCAGCCATCTCTTTGCCACGATCCCAGGTCAATGACTTGTAGAGTTCCCGCGGTAATTTTTGGGCTTGCTTGATCAGAGCATCGATCACCGTCTTGGTGTCTTTGCTCGGCACCCTGACCAGCATGACAAGCCGTGTGTGGCGCTCTACCAGTGTCGCGATCTGACTGTTGTTGCTGCCGCACAGCAAGTCACCTTCCCAGTGACCCGGTACGGCACGGTCCTCAACCTCGGCCGGACGTTCCCTGATCGAGACGGTGTTGGTGATCCTGCCGTGGTCCTTTGTCTTCTGCGTGTGATGACGGGATCGACGCATCGCCCGTGTTTTCCTAAGGTGTTGTAAAAGCTCCTTTTTCAAGGCTCCACGGGCCTGGATGAACAGCGTTTTATAGATCGTCTCGTGTGACACCTGATAGCTCTCGTCGCCCGCATACGTGCTCTTCAACCAACCTGCAATCTGATCGGGCGACCATTCCAGCTGGAGCTTCTCTGCCACGATACGCGCTAATGCAGGGTTCTCGGCCAGTTTACAGGTCTTTCGGCGATGGGCCCGCTCACGGGCTGCTTGCTCGGCTTTGTTGGCCCGGTACGGTTGACGACCACCGTTGCGATTGACCTCACGACTGACCGTTGATGGTGCACGACCCAATGATGCTGCGATGCAGCGCAGTGACTGGCCAGTGGCAATACCACGTGAGATCTCTTCGCGTTCGGACAGTGTCAGCGCTCGTCGTGACCGTCGTCGCTCTGGCGGTCGTATGCCCCCGGTCCTTGAAAAAACGCCCGCAATCGCGCTGTGACTACTGTCAAAAAGTCGTGCTATCGCGTGTAGAGAGTCGCCTTTCTGCCAGCGATCCCACATCAAGACTTTATCTGCTTCGCTGAAATATCTTCTCGTTCGGTACTTCATAAGCAACACCTCCTTCTCTATAGTGAGAGTTTAGGTGTTGCATTGACTGATTGAAGTCGCAACCCAAAGCGGCCGGTGGTAAGGAGATCGACGGCAATATGGAATTTCACGGATCCCTGCAAATAATCGCCGAGATAGGACTAGGTCTTGCAGGATTTAGCGGTCTGATCGTCGCGCTTAGAAAAGACGTGGGACCACTTACCGCAGTCCAGAAGTACCGACTACAAATACTCCTATCGCTTGCGTTTGGCGCAATGTTTCTTTCATTTCTGCCCGAGTTACTTTTTTCGTTCGGTACTGATCCCCAAGATGTATGGCGACTTTCCAGCGCCTGTTTGTCGATATATTCCACCCTTTTCTTAATTTGGTGGATAAGAGAATCTCTTTACATCAAGGACGCGAATCCCGAATTGTTCAACTGGTTCGCCTTCTCCAGAATGGTAGCTGGACATGTTGTGATTATCTTCATGCAGCTCTCGTCTGTCTTTTCAATTTTTGATTTCGCCGTTGATGCCACGTATGTCGTGGCACTAATTTGGTATTTACTGCATTCAGTGCAGCAGTTCACTCGAATGCTATTTGTTCAATCAAAAATGTCCGATAGTGCGAGTGATTGAGTGTCCGCTCCTGGCCGATAGCAGACGGTCAAAATCCTGTTTTTCTAGCCATCTGAACGACCGCTATCGATGAAAGCGGACATTCAAAATTAACTTTTGATCGAGACTCAATCTGAACGGCCGGTAAGCGCTCGAAACCAACCGTTCGCCTGATATGTTGCTGACAGGCTGCTTATGACTGCGATTTCAACCGGTCGATGCAACACCTAATCTCTAAGTATAGAGAGGAGGATGTTGTATATGAAGCAACGACCAAGAATATATTACACAGAATCTGATAAGACCTTGATGTGGGATCGCTGGCAAAAAGGCGAGTCACTGAACTCGATAGCCAAGCTTTTTGATCGACACCACTCTGCAATACAGGGCGTTCTCGCACGGACCGGCGGGATACGTCCTGCGCCGCGACGGCGATCATGCCTGACGTTAACGTTGTCGGAACGTGAGGAGATATCGCGTGGCGTGGCTACCGGCCGCTCTCTTCGATCGATAGCGGTATTACTGCATCGAGCACCGTCGACGGTCAGTCGAGAGATCAACCGCAACGGTGGCCGGCGTCGTTACCGAGCCAGCCAGGCTGATCAAGCTGCGTGGGACCGGGCGCACCGGCCGAAGACCTGTAAACTGGCACAGAACCGTGCTTTGGCCCGCATAGTGGCGGAGAAGCTGCGGTTGCAATGGGCACCGCGGCAGATTGCAGGGTGGTTAAAGCGCCATTACCCGGGTGATGAGAATATGCAGGTATCACACGAGACTATTTATCGAACACTGTTCATCCAGGCCCGCGGGGCCCTCAAAAAGGAGCTGATACAGCACCTTAGAAGAACACGAGCAATGCGCCGGTCACGCCATCACACGCAGAAGACCAGCGATCACGGCAGAATCACCAACACGGTCTCGATCCGGGAACGACCGGCCGAAGCTGAGGATCGTGCGGTGCCCGGTCACTGGGAGGGCGACCTCTTGTGCGGCAGCAATAACAGTCAAATCGCGACCCTGGTGGAACGACACACTCGCTACGTGATGCTGGTTCGCTTGAAGAGCAAGGATACCAAGACGGTGATCAACGCCCTCATCAAGCAGGCACACAAGTTACCGCGGGAACTCTACAAGTCACTGACCTGGGACCGTGGTAAAGAGATGGCCGATCACAAACGGTTCTCGCTCGCGACCGACATAAACGTCTACTTCTGCGACCCACAAAGTCCCTGGCAGCGCGGCTCGAATGAAAATACGAACGGCCTGCTACGGCAATACTTCCCGAAAGGCATGGACCTCTCGAGTGTTCACCAGAACAGATTGAATGCGGTAGCAAGAAGACTTAACGAACGACCAAGAGAAACGTTAAACTTCGAAACACCAGCCGAACGATTTAGCCAATGTGTTGCATCGACCGGTTGAAATCGCAACCCATAGCGGACATCTGCCAGCAGCCAAAATATGCGACCATTGAGCCGAATACATGCGCGGTGACGCATGATTAAACTGTTGGATGACTTATGGATAACTCTGCATATTTGGTTTCGATCACCTCTTTCGACCCGGAAAGAAAAGTAGTTGGGATAAAAAGAATCCGGGAGGTAACGGGTTTTGGTTTAGCACAAGCAAAGACGCTTATCGAAAATTGCCCATCTGAAATTTTGAATGGAATGCATCTAAGACAGGCTAAAGAGTTATCAATTTTGCTTGAAGAAGAAGGCATGACTGCTGAAATTCAAATAAACAACGAGCATTCACCAGAAATCAGAAATCTCGATCAGATCGATTTCACGGACTATGAAAACTACTAGAACTAGAATGGGTACGACGTCACCTAACAAGCGCATCCAGTCGAACCAACAAACCGCTACGCGTTTTCTTGGCCGCTGATGCGGGGCGTTAGGCAGCAAATGCAACCGACGACAAATGTCTGCTAATGGCCGACTCCGGCCCTCCAGGTGATAGACTGCTGGCAGGCTGCAGATGACCCAAAGCGGACAATCGAGAGCAGGATGTTATCCTCCAATTTTGTTCACAATCTTTAGTCAGGTGGCATAATTTGATCTCGGATGACGCTGATCCGCTATACGGTGTAATGGTCGAAGATTGCTTCGTTTTGGGCTGGTCCTTCGAAAACCAAGTGTTAACCGTAGAGTGTTCATTCAGTCTTTGGCCGGGCAACCCGAATTACGAGAAGCCGCCTCCTGAAGATTGGACTTGCTACAAAGAAGGAAAGCTCATACTCCGAAATCCGCAGCTTATCGGCAAGCTGGTTGCTATGGAAAACGTCAATAAGTCTATTGATCCAGATGGATCGGTTGATTTCGGCAGCCTTGATAGCGCTCTAATTGACGATGGTCAGCTAACCCGTCATGGCCCTTTCGGGGCTGTAAAAGTCGCGCTCGACGACTTTCAGTTTGTGTTGACAGACGAGTGATTGTGTAGCGGTACCAATTGCTGCCGAGCAATGCGCTTCATTGATGGCTTCAACGACTGCTTGTGGCCGACTCCCGCCCTTCACCGTGGCACTTTTTTGACTGACTAAACGGCTGCTAGTGGTGAAAGCTGACATTTCAAATCCCTCCGCGGAGGGATAATTGATCAGAGTGGAAAGTTCGGTGATGTCGCCATCAATGTCATCGTCGATCATATCCTTTGCCTGATAACTGCAGCTCGGGACCGCCCGCCCATCGGGTCGCTTGAAGATCCAGCGATTCCGGTAGTCGCGCTCAATGCGAAAGCCACCTTCGTGCACGCAGGGCACGTTTGATCGCCGTGGATACGGTGCGAGTCTTGCGACCAACACTCAGTGGTTCACCTTCCTCGCTCTCAACGATGACGACAGCATCACCGTCACAACATAATCGTTTTACCGATTCAATCGGCAGACTGGAACGTCCATCGCCATTGGTAAGGGCGGAACGACCCACATGCACCGTGACCTGGTAGTTTTCATGGCCCGTCACTTTTTCACCGCCACCTGAAGAGCCGAAACTGAGCATCAAGGGGATTTCCCTCGGCCTGTTAGCCTACGTCGCGGCGCATCCTGCGCTTGCCATTAACGAGTGGTTTGAGGTATTCACCGGTAAACGAACCCGCGGTTGCAGCGACCTGCTCAGGCGTGCCTGTGGCCACGATGCGGCCACCGCCATCGCCACCTTCGGGTCCCAGGTCAATGACCCAGTCAGCGGTTTTTATTACGTCGAGATTGTGCTCGATAACGACGATCGTATTGCCGTGATCTCGCAAGCGGTGCAAGACGTGCAGCAATTGGTCGATGTCGTGAAAGTGCAGGCCCGTGGTTGGTTCGTCGAGGATGTACAGTGTGCGGCCCGTGTCACGTTTGGAAAGTTCTTTGGCGAGTTTGACGCGCTGTGCTTCGCCACCGGATAACGTTGTGGCATTTTGACCCAGGTGAATGTAGCTCAGGCCGACGTCTATCATCGTGGTTAGTTTTTTCGCGATAACCGGCACGTTCCTGAAAAATTCAGCGGCGTCCTCAACGGTCATGTCGAGCACTTCGTGAATGTTTCTTCCCTTGTAGCGGATCTCAAGCGTTTCCCTGTTGTAGCGTTTTCCACTGCAGGTATCGCAGGGAACGTACACGTCCGGCAGGAAGTGCATTTCAACCTTGATAACCCCATCGCCCTGGCAAGGCTCGCAACGGCCGCCTTTGACATTGAAACTGAAGCGGCCCGGCATGTAACCGCGGGAGCGGGCTTCGTGAGTTCCGGCAAACAGCTCGCGTATTGGCGTAAACAAGCCGGCGTATGTTGCCGGGTTTGAACGCGGTGTGCGACCGATCGGACTTTGGCTGATGTCGATAACGCGGTCTATGTTATCGAGACCTGTAATCTTTTTGTGCGGCGCCGGATTGCGATTGGAGCGGTTCAGCTTGTCGGCGACAGCTTTGTACAATGTGTCATTGACGAGCGTGGATTTACCGGAGCCGGATACGCCGGTGATGCAGGTCATCAGGCCAATCGGTATCGATGCGTCGATGTTACGGAGGTTGTTACCCGTTGCGCCAATGATGTGTATCTGGCGATTCGGATCGTTCGCTGTGCGTTCTTCAGGCACCGCGATGGAGCGCTTCCCGGAGAGATATTGGCCCGTCAGGGAATTGGGGTTGTTTATTATCTCTTCCGGCGTGCCTTCCGCTACGATGCGTCCGCCGTGCACGCCCGCGCCCGGTCCAAGATCAACAACATGGTCAGCCGCGAGAATGGCTTCCTCATCGTGTTCGACGACGATGACGGTGTTGCCCAGGTCCCGGAGGCGAGTGAGCGTACTAAGCAGTCGTTGATTGTCGCGCTGGTGCAGGCCGATGGATGGCTCATCGAGAATATACATGACACCCACGAGACCGGAGCCGATCTGACTGGCGAGTCGAATTCGCTGTGCTTCGCCGCCCGACAGCGTATCGGCGCTGCGATCGAGGGACAGGTAGTCCAGCCCAACGTCGGACAGGAAGCCGAGGCGGGCACCAATCTCTTTGACGATTTTCTCAGCGACTGTCGCCCGCCAGCCCTCGACTTCCATGCTGTCGAAAAATTCACGGGCATGCCCGATGGATAATTTCGTGAGTTCAGGCAGCGAACGTTCGCAGACAAACACGTTTCGTGCCGCGCGGTTCAATCGCGTGCCGTCGCATGCCGGGCAGACCTGGCTGTTGAGAAACTTCGCAAGCTCCTCGCGGACTGCGCCGGACTCGGTTTCGTGGTAACGGCGATCAAGATTCGGCAACACGCCCTCGAAGCGATGCAGTTTCTTGATCTGCATGCCGCGCGAATTCGCGTAGAAAAACTCGATTTTTTCCTTGCCACTGCCATACAAAACGACTTTTTGCAGCTTGTCCGGGAGTTCCTCGAACGGCGTTTCGATATCAAAGTGGTAGTGCGACGCCAGACTTTGAATCATTTGATAGTAATACGTTGTCTTGCGGTCCCAGCCGCGAATCGCACCACCCGCCAGGGACAGCTTGCGATTGACGACCACACGGTCCGGATCGAAAAACTGTTTCACTCCGAGCCCGTCGCAGGTGGGGCAGGCGCCGCTCGGGTTGTTGAACGAGAACAGGCGTGGCTCGAGTTCGGTGAGACTGTAGCCGCAGTGATTACAGGCGAAGCGGTCCGAGAATACGATCTCTGCGGCGTCTTCATCGTCCATGTAGGCGATACGTGCTACACCGTCCGCGAGACGCAATGTGGTTTCGAAAGATTCGGCAAGACGCAGACGCAGGTCTTCTTTGACCTTGAATCGATCGACGATTGCATCGATGTTGTGTTTCTTGCGCAGGTCGAGCGCGGGCGGTTGATCGAGCTCGTAAATCTCGCCGTCGATTCGCGCGCGAATGAAACCTTGCGCCTGCAGATCGGCCATCAGTTGGACATGCTCGCCTTTGCGCTCGGCAACGACGGGCGCGAGCAGCATCAGTTTCGTGCCGACCGGCAGGGTTAATACCTGGTCGACCATTTGGCTGACTGTCTGTGCCTCAAGAGGCGTACGGTGATCGGGGCATTGCGGTGTGCCGGCGCGGGCGTACAGCAGGCGCAGGTAGTCGTAAATTTCCGTGACCGTCCCGACCGTCGAGCGAGGATTGTGTGAGGTGGACTTCTGCTGGATCGCGATTGCTGGCGAGAGTCCGCTGATGTGGTCGATGTCGGGTTTTTCCATCATCGACAGGAACTGCCGTGCATAGGTTGACAGCGACTCGACATAGCGGCGCTGGCCCTCGGCGTAAATGGTGTCGAACGCGAGCGAAGACTTGCCCGAACCGGACAGCCCGGTGAAGACAATCAGCTTGTCTCGCGGCAACTCCAGATCGATGTTGCACAGGTTGTGTGTTCGCGCGCCGCGAATGTCGATGATTTTCATATTCAAGTTTGCAGTGCTGTTCGGCCAACCTGCTAATATACGCCGCCGCCCATCCGCGGCGCAAAGGAACCCTATGAATGACCGCAGAGAAACCCGTTGGCAAAGTCTTGATGTTGGCGTCCGAACGTCGCTCGGTAGGTGTTATTGCGCTCATTTCGATGATCCGCATGTTCGGGCTGTTTGCGCTGTTGCCGGTGCTGTCGCTGTATGCGGCGGACCTTGAAGGCGCGACGCCACTGCTCATCGGGCTGGCTGTTGGCGCCTACGGACTGACGCAGGCCGGGTTTCAGATACCGCTCGGAGCGCTGTCGGATCGAGTCGGCAGGATTCCGGTTATTCTCGTGGGTCTTGCGATCTTTGCCGCGGGCAGCGCACTCGCCGCGGTCAGCGACACCATCTACGGAGTCATCGCCGGCCGGCTGCTGCAAGGCGCAGGCGCGATATCCGCAACCTTGACGGCGTTGATCACCGACGCGACCCGTGCGCAGGTGCGCACGCGCTCAATGGCGGTGTTCGGTATTGGCATGGGCGTGTCGTTTGCGCTCGCGATGGTCGGCGGGCCGCTGATCGCAGCTCATTACGGGGTGCGCTCGCTGTTTTGGGTGGCGGCCGCACTCGCGCTGGTGGCGGGAGCGTTGCTGCAACTGCTACCGAAAATCCCGCGTCCGCGAAGGAGCGCTAGCTGGAGCATCGTGCCGGCATTTCGCGTCGATCTGCTGCGCGTGGACAGTTACGTGTTTCTGCTGCACACGATCATGACGGCGACCTTTGTCGCCTTGCCATTCCTGCTGAGTCGTCGCCTTGGCATGGTGTTGACGGATCACTGGAAGATGTACATCGGGTCGTTGTTGCTATCGCTGTTGATTTCCGTGCCGATGATTCTGAAAGATCACCGTCAGGGCCGCGGGCACCTCATCGGCTTGGCTGTCAGCTTTGTTCTCGCGGCACAGCTCGTGCTCGCGTTTTTGGGTTTCTCAGCGGCTCCCGTGTTTTTTGCCCTGGTGCTTTACTTTGGTGGTTTCAATTTTCTTGAGGCTGCGTTGCCTGCGCGGCTGTCGGTGCTGGCGAACAACGAGATTCGCGGCGCGTCGCTGGGCGTGTTTTCGAGTGCCCAGTTTCTTGGCGCCTTCGCCGGCGGTTTGCTCGGTGGCCTCTTCCTGGGTCAGGGGCGACCGGCGGACGTGTTTTTCGTGTGCGCGTTGTTGGCGAGCATATGGCTGGCACTGCAGGGTTTTGGCCGCTCGCGGCGCGCCGAATCAGCGGAGTCTTTGTAGAAACCGGGCTGGTATTTAGGTGGGCAGGCACTACAATAGTGCCCCCTCGCCAAACTGTGGCGAGTCACAATAATTACAGAACTTTAAGACAGGGAACCGGTATGGCCCGTGGAATCAATAAAGTCATCATCATCGGCAATCTCGGAGGGGACCCCGAGATGCGGAGTATGCCAAGCGGCTCGGCCGTTACCAATATTACGATTGCGACCAACGAATCGTGGAAAGACAAGCAGACGGGCGAGCAGAAAGAGCGTACCGAGTGGCATCGCGTCGTGATGTTCGACCGGTTGGCCGAGATCGCCGCCGAATACCTGCGCAAGGGTTCATCGGTTTATATTGAAGGCAAACTGCGTACGCGCAAGTGGCAGGGCAAGGACGGTCAGGACCGTTATACGACGGAGATCGTTGCCAACGAAATGCAGATGCTCGGCGGCCGCGGCGGTGGCGGGGGCGATTTCGACAGTGGCAGTTCAGGTGGCGGTAGCCGTGGCGGCCAGGACAGCTCTAATGCGCCTCCACAGGCCGGTCCCGATGAGTTCGACGACGATATCCCATTTTAGTAACAATTAAGTCCCAGCCAATACGACTGAAGCCGCGTGGTGATCTGACATAATGGGTGCGCTCAAGGAGCCTCACGGCGGTGAACTCAAGAATCTCTATCTGGACCCAGATGCAGCTGAGATAGAGAAACTGGCGGCGCAGGATTGCGCGTCCTGGGATCTGTCTGCGCGACAGTTGTGTGATATTGAGTTGTTGCTGAACGGCGCGTTTTCGCCGCTGGAAGGATTCCTTGGCAAGGACGACTACGAATCCGTTGTCAGCGGATTGCGTCTTGCGAGCGGCGTGCTGTGGCCGATGCCGATCACCCTGGACGTCAGCAAAGAGTTTGCCGGCGACCTCAAGTCGGGCGACAAGGTCGCTTTGCGTGATTTCGAGGGCGTCATCATCGCGACGCTCGAGGTCGATGATATCTGGACGCCCGACAAGGCCGTCGAGGCGCAGGACGTTTTCGGCACGACCGACGAATTGCATCCGGCCGTCCACTACCTGAACAATATCGCAATGCCCGTGTACGTCAGCGGCAAACTCAAAGGCCTGACGGCACCGACGCACTACGATTTCAATCACCTGCGAGACAGCCCGGCGGAGATGCGTGAGCGGTTCAGGAAACTGGGCTGGCGCAAGGTCGTTGCGTTCCAGACTCGCAATCCGATGCACCGGGCCCATCAGGAAATTTCCCACCTGGCGGCGCGGGAGGTCGAAGCCAACTTGTTGATTCATCCGGTCGTTGGCATGACGAAGCCGGGCGATGTGGATCACTACACGCGAGTTCGTTGCTACGAGCACATTCTGAAGCGCTATCCCGAGCAGACGACTGTTTTATCGCTGCTGCCGCTGGCGATGCGCATGGGTGGTCCCCGCGAAGCGCTCTGGCACGCGATCATCCGCAAGAACTTCGGTTGTACGCACATTGTTATCGGGCGGGATCATGCGGGTCCAGGCAAGAACAAAGATGGCGAGGATTTCTACGGCCCTTACGACGCGCAGGAACTGCTTCAGGAGCATCAGGAAGAGCTCGATATCTCCATGGTGCCATTTCGCATGATGGTGTACGCGCAGAACAAGGCGCAATACATCCCGATTGACGACGCAACCGATGACGACTCGGTGCTCAATATATCGGGAACGGAGCTGCGCCGGCGCCTGCAGGAAGGCCTCGCAATTCCGGACTGGTTCTCGTTCCCGGAGGTCGTGGCCGAGTTGCGTCGCACGCACCCGCCGCGTCACAAGCAGGGTTATACCGTGTTTTTCACTGGCTTGTCGGGCTCCGGAAAATCAACGATTGCCAATGCGCTGGTGTCGAAACTCATGGAAATTGGCGGACGGCAGATCAGCCTGCTCGATGGCGATATCGTCAGAAAAAACCTGTCGAGCGAGTTGGGGTTCTCGCAAAAACACCGCGATCTGCATATTCGGCGCATCGGCTATGTGGCCAGTGAAATCACCAGGAACGGTGGCGTGGCTATCTGCGCACCCATTGCGCCGTATACTCTAACGCGCCGTGCGGTTCGTGCGATGATCGAGCCCGTCGGTGGATTCTTGGAAATCTACGTGTCAACGTCGCTGGAGGTCTGCGAGCAGCGCGATCGCAAAGGGCTGTACGCACGTGCCAGGGCCGGTAAGATCAAAGAGTTTACGGGTATCAGCGATCCTTACGAGGTACCTGAAAAGGCCGAAATTGTCATCGACACGGTGGGGATTTCACCTGATTTCGCCGCGCACCGAATTTTGGTAAAGCTGGAGAGCATGGGTTTTATTCAGTGAAACTGTACATCAAGACAATGGGCTGTCAGATGAACGAGTACGACTCGTCGAAAATGGCGGACGTGCTGCGTGAGTCCCACGGTTACGAATTGACCGCGACTCCTGAGGACGCCGACCTGTTGCTCGTCAATACGTGCTCGATTCGCGAAAAGGCGCAGGAGAAGGTGTTTTCCGAGCTGGGTCGCTGGCGGCAGCTCAAGGAAAAGAACCCGAACATAAAAATCGGCGTTGGCGGCTGTGTCGCGAGTCAGGAAGGTGAGGGCATCATCAAACGGGCGCCGTTTGTTGATATCGTCTTCGGTCCGCAGACCCTGCATCGCATACCCGAGTTGCTTGATGCCGCCGCGAAAACGGGTAGCTCGGTCGTGGATATTTCGTTTCCGGAAATCGAAAAGTTTGATTGCCTGCCTGAGCCTCGTGCTGAAGGCCCGACGGCGTTCGTTTCCGTCATGGAAGGCTGCAGCAAGTACTGCAGTTTTTGTGTGGTGCCGTATACGCGCGGCGAGGAAATCAACCGGCCGTTCGATGACGTCATTGTAGAGATTGCCAAGCTTGCCGGGCAGGGCGTGCGCGAGGTGAATCTGCTTGGTCAAAATGTCAACGCGTATCGGGGCCCGATGCACGACGGTCAGATCGCCGATCTGGCAACGCTCATCTATTACGTTGCTGAAATCGATGGCATCGATCGCATCCGTTTTACGACGTCGCACCCCGTGGAATTCACCGACAGCCTGATTCAGGCGTACGCTGAGGTTCCGAAACTCGCAAGTTATCTGCATCTGCCGGTGCAGCACGGCTCCGATCGCATACTTGCTGCGATGAAGCGCGGGCACACGATCCTGGAGTACAAGCACAAGATTCGTAAACTTCGTGAGGCGCGGCCCGGAATGTCGCTGGCGTCCGATTTTATTGTCGGGTTTCCCGGCGAGACCGACAACGACTTTGAAGCACTGATGAACCTGATCGCCGAGATGGGCTTCGACCAGTCCTTCAGCTTCGTCTACAGCGCACGTCCGGGTACGCCGGCGGCGGGCCTCGCAGATGACACTCCCATGCAGGTAAAGAAAGAACGGCTGCGGATATTGCAGGAACGCATCAACCAGCAGGCCATGAATATCAGTCGCGCGATGATAGGCACGACGCAACGCGTGCTCGTAGAAAAGCTTTCCAGGAAAAGCGATTTTCAGGTGTCCGGACGCACGGAGAATAATCGATGGGTGAATTTCGACGCGGATGCGTCCTGTATCGGTACATTCATCGACGTCGTCGTGACAGAAGCGTTACCCAACTCGCTGCGCGGGCGACTTGCCAACAATCAGGCTGCAGCGTAGTCTGTGAAGCAATGATCTATTGCCTTGATAGATTTTTGGCCAGACTTGGCCTCGCCCCTGCGTTCCTGACAGGTGGCCAGTTACGCCGAGGTTTTAAATACAGATTTTGAATGCTGCCCAGATTTCTCGGGACGTTCTTCTCGAGCCTGCCGACAATAACCGCCTCGCCAATCTTTGCGGTCAATTTGATGAACACCTGCGACAAATCGAACGCCGCCTGGAGGTCGAAATTGCCAGTCGCGGCAATCGCTTCCGGATTACGGGGAAACCGGGTGCGGCCGAGATCGGTGGCAACGTATTATTGTCGCTGTTTGCAATGACCGACAAGGAGCGACTGGATCCTGAGCGCGTACATATGCTGTTGCAGGAGACGTTTATGGATGATACCCAGATGCAAGCGACCGCCGTCGCCAACGACGATATTGTAACGATTCAGACGCCCCGCAAGCTGATTCGGCCGCGTGGCGTAAATCAGACGGATTTCCTGCGCAACATACGCGACCATGATCTGGCGATCGCGATCGGTCCGGCTGGTACGGGCAAGACTTATCTCGCCGTGGCCAGCGCAATCGATGCGCTCGAGAACGAGCAGGTCAAGCGCATCGTACTTGTGCGTCCCGCCGTTGAAGCGGGCGAGCGACTCGGGTTTCTGCCCGGTGATTTATCGCAAAAAGTGGACCCGTATCTGCGACCGATGTACGACGCATTATACGACATGGTCGGTGCAGAGCGTGTCACGCAATTGATCGAACGCAATATTATTGAAATCGCGCCGCTGGCATTTATGCGCGGTCGTTCGCTGAACGAATCGTTTGTGATTCTCGACGAGGCGCAGAATACCAGCATCGAGCAGATGAAAATGTTCCTGACACGCATCGGTTTTGGCTCGTGCGCCGTCGTGACGGGCGACGTGACGCAAATCGATTTGCCGGCGGGGCAGATGTCGGGGCTCAAAAACGCCGCCGACGTGTTGCGGAATGTGAAGGGTATCGCGTTCACGTACTTTAACTCCAGAGATGTCGTTCGTCATGAGCTTGTGCAGCGTATCGTCGAAGCCTACGAAGAAGATGACCGCCCGAATTGACGTTCAGTTTGCATGCAAAGATGACGGCGCCCCCGGATCGAATGACATTTCGAACTGGGTGAATCGCACCATCATTGCAGTGGGCCGCGGCAGCGAACACGAAGTATCCGTTCGTGTGGTTGACGCCAGCGAGATGCAGGCGCTGAATCGCGACTTTCGGCACGAAGATGCGCCGACCAACGTTTTGTCATTCCCTGCCGGCGAAATAGATGGACTGCCGGTGGATGTGGCGAGGCCACTTGGTGATGTCGTGGTGTGCGCCTCGATCGTACGCGATGAAGCGCAGCAGCAGGGCAAGTCCTGTGGCGCACACTGGGCACATATGGTGGTGCACGGAACCTTGCATCTGCTGGGCTTCGATCATGAGAAAGATGACGCTGCTCTTGAAATGGAAGGACTGGAGACAGCGATATTGGCCGATCTCGGCATCGCCAATCCCTATGGAGAGTCTCCGCAAGAGACCTGATACAATTTAAAGCATATGAACGACAAACCCCCAGGTACCGGCGGCTCGGGTACACGCGGACTGATTGCGCGCGTCGCGCGAGCGATCAGGGGCGGACCCTGGAGCCGCAAAGAAATTCAGGCCGTTATTCAAACCGAAGTTGACCTCGACGCGGAAGAGAAAAGCATGCTCGCCGGCGTGCTTGAGGTATCCGAGACCCAGGTGCGGGAAGTCATGGTGCCGCGGTCGCAAATGATCGTCATTGAGATCGAACAGGAATTCGATGAAATGCTGTCTTTGATCGTTGCGTCCGGCCATTCCCGATTTCCGGTCATTGGCGCCGACCGCGACGAGGTGCTGGGTATTTTGCTGGCCAAGGACCTGTTGCGTTATTTCGGCCGCGATGAGGCGCGGCAACTGACAATACAAAAACTGCTGCGGCCCGCCGCAGTGATACCGGAATCGAAACGTCTCAACGCTCTTCTGAAGGAGTTTCGCGCCAGCCACAATCACATGGCAATTGTTGTTGATGAATACGGCGGCGTTGCCGGTTTGTTGACGATCGAAGACGTGCTTGAGGAAATCGTCGGTGAAATCGACGATGAGCATGACCAGCAAGAAGCGGCATTCATCCGTCCCGATGGCGATCGTAACGGCAAACCCAGTTTCGCCGTACGGGCATTGACTCGAGTCGAGGAATTCAACGACTACTTCGAATGCGCGCTGGACGATGACGAGTACGACACGATCGGTGGCCTGGTAATGCATGAGCTGGGCAGGTTGCCGCGGCGCGGCGAGTCGGTCACGTTTGGCGGGTTCGAATTCGCGGTGATCAAGGCCGATAAACGGCGCATAGACGCGCTGCAGGTACAGCGCAACGAGAGCTGACCTCGTGGCTAGTAAAGATCAGCACTTTCTGTTTTTACTCGCGGCGGACTGGCCGAATTTCAGCAGGCTGATTGCGTTCGTCGTTGGCTGCGCGACCACATTGATTTTCGCACCCACCGGGTTCGCGCTGCTTGCTCCGGTGGCGACTCTGCCGCTGCTATTCGTCGCAATGACGGTTTCCCCCAGGGACGCAGGCGCACATTTTTTCTGGTTCGGCTTCGGGCTGTTTCTGATCGGCACTTACTGGATCTATATATCCGTTCATGTGGTCGGCAATGCGGCGTTGTGGATTGCCATACTGCTAATGATCGGCTTGTCCGTGATCATGGCGACGTTTTTTCGGGTGGCCGGCTGGCTGACGAGTTACTTGTCGCACGGCGAGCCGTGGCGCTTGCTGCTGGTCGGTCCTGCCGCGTGGGTGCTGCTCGAGTGGTTGCGCGGTTGGGTGCTGACAGGGTTTCCGTGGCTTGCGCTGGGCTACAGTCAGATCGACTCGCCGCTCGCCGGGTGGGCGCCGGTCCTGGGTATCTACGGCGTGTCGCTCATGCTGATGATTAGCACGGCGGCAATTCTGACCGTGATTTTGACGTCCGGCACGCAGCGCGTGATCGCGCTGGTCATCGTCGCATTGCCCTGGGCAGCTGGCGGTATCCTCGGCGCCGTGGAATGGACGGAGCCGTACGGCAATGTGATTCGTACGACGATTGTGCAAGGTGGCGTTTCCCAGGACAGGAAATGGACCGCTGAGCAGCGCCAACCGACGCTGGATTTCTACCGCAGTGCGACACTGAGCGTGCCGGAAAGCGACCTCATCGTCTGGCCGGAGGTTGCGATACCGGCACTGGACGACCAGGTGGCTGAGTATCTCGATATCGTCGCTGGTGACGCCCGACGTAACGGACAGACGGTATTGCTCGGCATTCTTGAGCGCAGTTTTGCACGCAGTAAAGAAGGCCGCATTTTCAACAGCGTACTGGTATTGGGCGGCGCCGAGCGGCAGGTTTATCGAAAGCGGCACCTGGTGCCCTTCGGCGAGTATTTTCCGGTACCGGAAGCCGTGCGTGAGTGGCTGCGCATGCAAAACCTGCCGTACTCGGATCTGACGGCAGGTGAGGATGTTCAGCCGTTGCTGCGGACGGACAGCGGTATCAGCCTTGCCGTCTCGATCTGCTACGAGGATGCGTTTGGCACAGAGTTGCTGTACGCGTTTCCGGAGGCGGGTCTGATGATCAATGTCAGCAACGATGCCTGGTTCGGCGATTCCATCGCACCGCACCAACACCTTCAGATTGCGCGTATGCGTGCGCTCGAAGTTGGTCGCTATGCGGTCCGGGCGACGAATGACGGCATTAGCGCGTTTATCGGACCTGCTGGCGAGCTGCTGCAGACCGGCAAGCAATTCGAGTCGGTCGTCATGACCGCGAACATTCGATCGCACCGTGGATCGACGTTGTATTCCACTTACGGCAACTGGCCCGTAGTATGGCTGTGCCTCCTGATCCTCGGCGTCTTCTGGATTCGAAGTCGCGCTGGCCTTTAAGCTGCTGCGAACGGCAATGGGTTCATGTAGGCTTGCGGGTTTGCCAAACACTGAAACTGTCCGACACCCATGAGCGCCCACTATAATCCCGAAATCGTCGAACTCGATGCCCAGCAGCACTGGGAAGACGCTCGCAGTTTCGAAGTCGGCGAGGACGCCGACAAGGACAAATTCTATTGCCTGACGATGTTTCCGTACCCCAGCGGCAAACTGCACATGGGCCATGTCCGGGTGTTCACAATCAATGACGTGATTGCGCGTTACCATCGATTGCAGGGCAAGCACGTTCTGCAGCCCATGGGATGGGACGCTTTTGGCATGCCAGCCGAGAATGCGGCGATTCAGCGCGGCATCGCGCCCGCGAAGTGGACATACAGCAATATCGAAGATATGCGCGGGCAGCTAAAGCGCCTGGGCTACGGCTACGACTGGACGCGTGAAATAACCACCTGCAAACCCGAATACTACCGCTGGGAACAATGGCTGTTCACGAGGATGTTCGAGAAGGGCCTGGTGTATCGCAAGAACTCGATCGTCAACTGGGACCCGGTCGACCAGACCGTACTTGCCAATGAACAGGTCATCGACGGTCGTGGCTGGCGTTCCGACGCGCTCGTAGAGAGACGCGAGATCCCGCAGTGGTTCATGAAGATTACGGATTATGCGGACGAACTGCTGGATGGGCTTGACGACTTGCCGTGTTGGCCGGACTCGGTCAAGGCGATGCAGCGCAACTGGATCGGGCGTTCCGAGGGAGTGGAACTGTCTTTCGATGTCGTTGGCGAAGAGGAGTCGCTGACCGTTTACACGACGCGTCCGGATACATTGATGGGCGTGACCTATATGGCGGTGGCCGCCGAACACCCGCTGGCGGCCAAGGCGGCCAAAACAAATGCCGATGTCGCTGCGTTCGTTCGCGAGTGCCAGCAAACCGACGCGCAGGAGGCAACGCTCGAAACGATGGAAAAGAAGGGCATGCCGTTAGGCATCTCGGCGATCCATCCGCTCAGCGGCGAAGAAGTGCCACTGTGGGTCGCCAATTTCATTCTCATGAGTTACGGCACGGGTGCGGTCATGGCTGTGCCGGGCCACGACGCGCGCGATTGGGAGTTTGCCAAACAACACGGTCTGCCGATTAAACAGGTCATCGCGCCTGCGGACGGAAGCACGATTGATATCGACGACGCTGCTTATCTGGAGAAGG
The DNA here is from genome assembly GCA_022563255.1 of Pseudomonadota bacterium. Taxonomy (GTDB): domain Bacteria; phylum Pseudomonadota; class Gammaproteobacteria; order Steroidobacterales; family Woeseiaceae; genus UBA1847. The sequence goes on along the minus strand of JADFNS010000019.1, from coordinate 38,851 downwards.
GAGTGCTCGTTAATTCGGGAGATTATGACGGTCTTGATTTTGACGCCGCATTCAATGCAATCGCTGACTTCTTCGAAGCGACCGGGCGCGGTAGCCGCAAGGTAAATTATCGGCTGCGCGACTGGGGTGTTTCGCGGCAGCGCTACTGGGGAACTCCGATCCCTATCATCTACTGCGATGATTGCGGCGCGGTCGCGGTACCGGAGGATCAACTGCCGGTTATTTTGCCCGAAGACGTCGAAATCACGGGCGTGGGATCGCCGCTCAGGGACATGCCGGAATTTTACGCAGTGCCGTGTCCGAAATGCGGCAAGGACGCACGCCGGGAAACAGATACATTCGACACGTTTGTCGAATCTTCCTGGTATTTTGCTCGCTATGCGTGCCCGGACAACGACGCGGTGATGCTCGACGATCGCGCCGCGTATTGGGCGCCAGTCGATCAGTACACGGGCGGTATTGAGCACGCGATTCTGCACTTGCTGTACGCGCGTTTCTTCCAGCGCGTGATGCGCGATGAGGGGCTGACGGACGTGTCAGAGCCGTTCACCAATCTGCTCACGCAGGGCATGGTTCTCAAAGACGGCGCGAAGATGTCGAAGGCGAAGGGCAACACCGTAGACCCGCAGGGCCTCATTGAAAAATACGGCGCCGATACGGTGCGCCTGTTTATAATGTTTGCGGCGCCGCCGGAACAGTCGCTTGAGTGGTCCGACGACGGTGTGCAAGGTAGTTACCGATTTCTGAAGCGATTCTGGCGCGCGGTCATTGAGCACGTTGCCAGGGGTCCGGCCGGTGACGTTGACGCAAGCGCGCTGAATGACGCGCAAAAGGATCTGCGCCGCAAGACGCACCAGACGATCGCTAAAATCGGCGACGACATCGGCCGCCGTCGCAGCTTTAATACGGCGATCGCCGCGGCCATGGAGCTCCTGAATGCGATTATCAGGTTTGACGACGATTCCGACGCCGGTCGCAGCGTGAAACGCGAGTCCCTCGAAGCCGTGGTCGTCATGCTGTCGCCGATGGTGCCGCACATCTGTCATGCGTTGTGGCGGGAGCTGGGCCATGAGTCTGCGTTGATCGATCAACGATGGCCGGAAGTTGACAAAAATGCGTTGCAGCAAGATCTCGTCGAGATGGTGGTACAGGTGAATGGCAAGCTGCGGGCGCGAATATCGGTCGCCGTCGATGCAGCGCAGAACGCAATTGAAGCGCAAGCGCTGGCCGACGAAAATGTACAGCGTTTTATCGATAAAAAGGAAGTCCGCAAAGTGATCGTAGTACCCGGACGATTGGTCAACATCGTTGTTTAAGGCCGCGCGAAAGCTGCTGTTGCTTGTTGCGATGAGCGGCGTTGCCGCTTGCGGGTTTCATTTGCAAGGCGCGTTGATTATGCCAGCTGAGATGGGCAGCACGTATATCGCAGCCAGCGACCGCCACAGTCAGTTCTACCGTGAGTTGCGGGCGCAGTTACGCTCGGCGGGGGTCAATCTCGTCGACTCGGCCGCGGATGCGACAGCGGTTTTTTCCATATCCTACGACGAGACTGACCAGCGCGTGCTGTCGGTGTCGGCGCGCAACGTACCGACTGAATACGAGGTTTACTACATCATCGAATATAGCCTCGACGCGGGCGCGAAGAACCTGCTGGCGCGGCAAACGCTGACGCTGACCCGTAACTATACTTACGATTCCACGCTGGTGCTCGGCAAAGCGCGTGAGGAAGATTTGCTGCGTGAGGCGGTTGTTAAGGATCTCGCGCGCATTGTTCTCAAGCAAATTTCGACTTTTTGACGTACGGCCTCGATCTTGAAGTCGAAAATGAGGGGGCGCCCATCACGGGCAGTTTCAGGCTAGGGAGTACCCTGGAGTGGTTCCGAAAAAATGCCGAGGATGCGGAAAACTCTCTTATAAATCATGGTCTTCTTTGCGCAGCAGCGCAGCCGACGTCCAGGCTGCGTGGACGATTCGGCTGCGGTGTATAGTTTGCTATGGCCTGGGTCCGCTACTTGTTGTATTTCATTGCCATAGCCTTCGTAACTTGGGCATTGACGCAGATGGAAATTGCGTTCCCGGGTAGCCTGAAACTGCACGTCGCGGTCAGCGAGTCCGATCAGTTCGGCACCAGCGAGTATTCTCCGGTCGAAATTATTCAGGCGATCATCCTTGTGATGTGCGGTGGCGTGATGGGATGGGTTGCCAGATACTGCCCGTCACAACGCCCCATTGCGGTTTTGTTCGGCGGCCTGGCGCTCGCATTCCTCATTCGTGAGCTCGATTACTTTTTTGATCGATTCATTGTCGAGAACCTGTGGCAGGCGCTGGTCGTTATTGTCGCGGCGCCGGCGATTGTCTACACCTACCGGAACCGTAAGCGAATGCAAATTGCACTCGCTCGAATCTGGCCATCGCCGGGGTTGACGCTGTTGTTTGCCGGTGCCGTCATTTTGTTTGCGTTCGCGTTGACGGTCGGGAATGAGCGCTTGTGGATGTCGATAGTCGGCGAAGATTACAACCCGGTGATAGAACTGGCCGTCGAAGAGTTCATCGAACTGATCGGCTATTTCCTGTGGATGATCGGGACGATCGAGTACGCTTTCCAGGCACGGGCCATCGCGATGGCGGAACCGCAACTGGCGGCAAGGCGACGCCGGCAAAAACGCCGGCATGATTCCGAGGGCCGGTTTTGAGTATGATTGCGTCCTTTCGGCCGACCGAACTGTGAATTCATGACCCTACAACTACACGACACGCTGCAGGGCAAGAAAATCCCGTTTAAACCTCTCCACCCGGGTGAGGTGACGATGTACCTGTGTGGACCCACGGTGTACGACTACTCGCACATCGGCAATGCGCGGCCTGCCGTTGTGTTTGATCTGCTGGTGCGGTTGCTGCGGCGCACCTACAAGCTGACGTTTGCGCGCAATATCACTGACGTTGACGACAAGATCAACGCGGCGGCCGTAGAAACCGGCAAGCCGATCGACGAGATCACGGCGCGCTTCATCGACGCATACAACGCGGACATGGGGGCGCTCGGCGTGCGCCCACCGGACATTGAGCCGCGTGCGACGCGGCACATCGGCGAAATGATCGCGATGATAGAGACATTGATCGAGAAAGGATTTGCGTACGAGGCACAGGATCATGTCTTGTTCGACGTGTCGTCCTACGAGCAGTATGGCGCGTTGTCGAAGCGTGACTTGCGTGAAATGATCGCCGGCGCCCGTGTCGAGGTTGCACCCTACAAGAGGGCGGCGCACGATTTCGTTCTGTGGAAGCCGTCAACGCCTGAACTGCCGGGCTGGGATTCTCCGTGGGGCCGGGGCCGGCCTGGATGGCACATCGAGTGTTCCGCGATGGCGAAAAAGCATCTTGGGATGACTATCGATATTCATGCGGGTGGTCAGGATCTCGTCTTCCCGCATCACGAGAACGAGTTGGCGCAAAGCTGCTGCGCGCACGATGGCGCACCTTTCGCGCGCTATTGGCTCCACAACGGTTTTCTGAGCATGGACCAGACGAAGATGTCCAAGTCTCTCGGCAACGTATTGCTCGTGCACGACCTGATCAAAACGATTCCGGGTGAGGTCATTCGCCTGGCCTTGCTGGGTGCGCACTACCGGCAGCCTCTCGACTGGTCTGCCGACACCATCGAGTCTGCACGGCGCATGCTGGATCGATTGTACGGTGCGGTGCAGGGCATCGAAGTTTCAGACGATGCACGCGCTGCGGCCGAGGTGCCCGCGGCCCTGCTGGCCGCGCTCGAGGACGATCTCAATACGCCGAAGGCGCTGGCGGAGTTTTTCGAACTGGCGCGGTGCCTCAACAAGACGACGGACAAGCAAACGAAGATCGCCCTGGCGGGGAAAATGTACGCGTGCGGCGAGTTGCTGGGCGTGCTGGGCAGCGATCCGGACGCCTGGTTCGCGGGCTATGTCGAGGGAGATCTGTCACCCGAAGAAATAGATGCCCTGATCGCGAAACGCGATGCGGCGAAGTCCGGGCGCGATTTCAAGTTGGCGGACGCCATTCGCGATCAGCTTGGCGATGCGGGAATTAGTATCCAGGATGGTCGCGATGGAACGTCCTGGCGGCGGAGCGGTTGATGAGCAACGAAGTGCAAGTTGTGCAGCAACAAATTATTGCTGACTTCGAAATGTTCGAAGACTGGATGGATCGCTATCAATACCTGATTGATCTTGGGCGGCGCCTGCCCGAGTTCCCGGAGGAACTGCAGACCGAGGAGCACCGCATCAGCGGCTGTCAGGCACAGGTCTGGTTCGTCGCTAAAGTAAATGACGGCCGGTTGGATTTTCGGGCGATCAGCGATGCGGCTATCGTCTCCGGGCTTATTGCTTTGTTGTTGCGCCTTTACAGTGGGCGGCGACCGCAGGACATACTCGACACGCCACCGGACTTCGTTTCTGCGTTGCAGTTCGACAGTCATCTGAGCCCGACTCGCAGCAACGGACTGGCGGCGATGCTCAAGGCAATTCGCCAATTTGCCGCCGAGGCTGTGCAGGCCGCCTGATGAGCAATGCAGTGAGCAAGGCGCTCGCGTATCCGCTGATTCTGTGCCTGCGGTTTTACCGGCTTGCTATTTCACCGTTGTTGGGCGTGAACTGCCGTTACGATCCAACGTGTTCACGTTACGCGATCGAAGCATTGCAAGTGCACGGCATTCTCCGGGGCAGCGGGCTCGCGATAAGGCGCATAGGGCGGTGTCATCCCTGGGGACGTTCGGGTTATGACCCGGTTCCCGATATTGAGAAGGACGAAGATGAAACCGGGTGATCTGGTCAGGGCGATCTTCTACCCGCTAACAGTGCCGAGCGTACTCATGACGCTGATTTTTTTCTGGTTGCTGATTTCGTTCGGGCTCTGGGGCGGCATTCTTGGAATGTTCCTCCTGTTCCTCATGCTGCCAGCCGTGTTTCGGTACCAGATGATCGTTCTCGAGGCACGTGCCAGAGGGCGTGAACCTCCGGCACTCGATGCCGAGTTCTTTAACTGGTCAGGAAATGCGTGGTCCCTGTTTCCGTTACCCCTCACGCTGCTTGCCGCTTGGGCTGTGATATCCGCTGGAGACAGCTTCGGCAATATCGGAGCAGTCGTGGTGTTGTTGCTGACTGGCGGATTATTGCCGGCCTCATTTGCGGTACTTACGATTACGCATTCTCCGCTGCAAAGCGTCAACCCGGTCGCGATCGGGCTTTTGCTGGAAAAATGCTCCGCGACGTTCTGGATCGCCCCGACGTATCTGATCGTTGCAGGGTGGCTATCTTTGCAGACGGCAGTGCTGCCACAAATGGCCGTTATTCTGATTTTGCTACTGCTGTTGTATTCATTTTTCTCTCTGCTTGGCAGCCTCATTGAACCGTACGGACTCATCGATGACGTCAGTATTCCCGATGCGCTTGAGCCTGACGAACACGAAATTGCCGCCGATATCGAAAAAGTGCGCACCGACGTACTGAATCATGCCTACGGATTCGTCAGTCGTGGCAACCGCAGCGGTGGATTTGCGCACATCATCGGGAACATCGACGAAGACCCGGATCCGGTCGCCGCCTGGGCCTGGTATTTCAACCGCATGCTGCTCTGGGAAAGTACCGCACAGGCTTTATTCTTTGCGCAGCGCTATATCCACGAACTATTACGACAGGGAGACGATATTTCGGCGCTGAAGGTGATCCTGCGCTGCCGACTGATAAACGAGAGCTTCAGGCCACTGTCGGCCGATTTGCCGGCCGCGATCGAGGCCGCGAACTGCAGCGGTAATATTGAGCTCGCAGCCGTGCTCAAGCGCTTTTGACGCGTTACAATAGGCGCATGGACAAGCGTTTGTTAACAATTCTGCGATGCCCGATATCGCACAAAGGGCTGGCGGTGCTGAAAAAAGACGAGCTGGCCCGCGTCAACGCTGCGATTGAGACTGGCGAGCTCACCAACCATGAAGGCCTGACCCTGGCCAAGCCGTTGACTGGTGCGTTGGTAACGGACGATGGCAAACGTATCTATCCGGTAGAGGACGGTATTCCGGTCCTGCTCGAAGACGAATCGATAAGCATGGAGCAGCTTGTTTGAAGATTCAGTTTAATCAGCTCTCGTCGCACCTCATGAAATCACTGGCTCCTTGTTACCTTGTTACAGGTGACGAGCACTTGCTTGTCGACGAGGCGCTGGACGCCATTCGTAAAGCGGCGCGCGAACGCGGGTTCACATCGCGCGAACTCCACGTGACCGGCGTGGGCTTTGACTGGAACGCGCTGTGGGCAGCGACGGCCAACCTGTCCTTGTTTGCGGAGAAACGCATCGTGGAGCTACGTTTGCCGACCGGTAAACCCGGCAAGGCCGGAGGGCAGGCCATCGTTGATCTTGTGGAACAGTCCGGCCAGGAGCTGTTGTTCATCGTTACAGGTCCCAAGCTTGACAAGAGCAGCAGCGCATCCAAATGGGCGAAGACCATTGACAAAAAAGGAGTGTCGTTGCCGATCTGGCCGATTGGCGTACGTGCACTTCCGGCCTGGATAGCGAGTCGAATGCGTGCTGCCGGGTTGCAGCCCGATCAGGAGGCTGTGTCACTGCTGGCGGATCGTGTAGAAGGCAATTTGCTGGCGGCCGATCAGGAAATTGAGAAATTACGCTTGCTGCTCGGCGCAGGAAAGGTCAGCGCTCAGGACGTCAACGACGCGGTTGCCAACAGCAGTCGTTACGACGTTTACAAGCTGACGGATTCGGCGCTTGCGGGCGACGCACGCCGCTGCGTCAAAATTCTCGGTGGACTGCGCGCGGAGGGTGTTGAGCCCGTCATCGTAATATGGGCGTTAACGCGTGAGCTGCGAACTCTCGTGATTCTGGATGACGCTGTTCGGCAGGGCGCCGATCTGGGCGGCGCAATGCAGAAGTCCGGCGTATGGCGCAATCGGCAAACTTTGGTGCGCAGTTGCATTGGCCGGCACCAGCACGGTGACTTCCACAAGATGCTCAAGGCGACTGGCCGCGCCGATGCGGCAGCCAAAGGGCAGCGCGCGGGTGATCCCTGGCAATTGGCAACCGACGTGGTTGTGAGCTTGTCGCAATGAGGCCGATTGGCATTTTCGGCGGAACATTCGATCCAATTCACTATGGCCATTTGCGCAGCGCGTTTGAAATGCTGCAGGCGCTGCGGTTCGAGGAAGTTCGCTTTATGCCCTGCGGCGATCCACCGCATCGCGGAGCGACCTTCGCAGATGCCGAGTTGAGGTTTCGCATGGTTGACGTCGCAATCGCAGGTCAGGACGGCTTCGTCATCGACGACAGGGAGCTGCGCCGCAATGGTCCGTCGTATTCGATCGACACCTTGATCCAGTTGCGCGGCGAATTCCCGGACCGTTCTCTGGGTCTGATTCTTGGCATGGACGCTTTTTTGGGGCTGCACCGATGGCGCCGTTGGGATGAAATTCTTGAATACGCGCATATCGTCGTCGCGCACCGACCGGGCTGGAAAGCGCCGGACATTGGGCCGCTAGGCGAATTGCTGAGCGAAAACGGGACGCATCGAGTTGATGATCTGCACACAACGACGCACGGACGAATTCATATTCACGCAGTAACTCAGCTGGAGATTTCGTCAACGGAAATTCGGGATCTGGTTGCCGCAGGCAGGGACCCGCGGTTCCTGATGCCCGACGCTGTCAGAAACGTAATAGAGGAGAGTGGAATTTATATGAGAGACGCGCATGAACAGTGAAAAACTCTGCAACCTTGTCGTCGCTGCGCTTGAGGATGGCAAGGGTCTGGACATTGTCAAACTTTATGTCAGCGACATGACGACGATGACAGACTGGATGATTGTTGCCAGTGGTACGTCCGGCCGGCACTTGCGGGCGCTGATCGACAACGTCACAGAAAAGGCCCGGGCGGCCGGCCATCGGCCGATAGGCGTCGAAGGCGAAGAAGGTGGAGAATGGGTTCTGCTTGATCTGCAGGACGCCGTTGTCCACGTAATGCTGCCTAAGGTCCGCGAGTTTTATAATCTGGAGAAACTCTGGTCGATTTGTCCGGTCAGAGATGCGGCGGCGACCGACGGTTAAGCCGTGCATATTCGCCTCATAGCCGTTGGTGATCGCCAACCATCGTGGGTGGATGACGCATTCGGCATTTACTGCCGACGATTTCCACGCGAATGGAAATTCCGCGTCGATATCATTCCTGCCGTTCGCCGCGGCAAAAACGACAAGTCCCTTCAAGCGCTGGCAGCCGAAGGAGATCAGATAATGTCAAAATTGGGTGCAAAGGAGCGGGTCGTGCTGCTTGACGAGCGCGGCAAGCAGCTGACGAGCCGGTCGCTCGCGGCCAGGCTGTCCGACTGGCAGTCGGATGCGCGGGATCTTTGTTTCGTTATTGGCGGCCCGGATGGCGTGTCTGAGCTTTGCCGGCAGCGGGCGGATTTCATGTGGAGTTTGTCCACGTTAACGCTACCTCATGGAATGACTCGTGTGCTGCTGTCCGAGCAACTCTACCGCGCCTGGACGCTGCTATCCGGGCATCCCTACCACCGAACCTGAGCTGCCCAGATGAGTTCCGCACCGCTACTGCATCTCGCTTCATCGTCCCCACGACGTCAGGAAATATTGCGCGCGCTCGGGCTGACCTTCACGGCGCAAGGAGCGGACATCGACGAAAGCCGGCTCGACGGCGAAACGCCGGAGCAAATGGTGTTGCGACTGGCGGCGGCAAAGGCCAGCGCCGCAGTCGCCGCAGAGGGACAACTCGTGTTGGGCGCCGACACCGCAGTCGTCCTGGGAGGGCGCGTGTTGGGCAAGCCGCGTGACGAATCCGATGCCGTCGAAATGCTGCTGCGCCTGTCAGGGTGTACTCATCGTGTACTCACTGGTGTCGCGCTGCAGACCTCCGCGGGCAGCAAAGTCGTTGTTTCGGCTACCGATGTTCGATTTCGGGAAATAGACCGGGACGAGGCGCGCGCATACTGGCACAGTGGTGAACCACGCGACAAGGCCGGCGCCTATGCCATACAGGGCTTGGGCGGCATGTTCGTGGAGGCGATATCCGGTAGCTACTCCGGTGTGGTCGGGTTGCCGGTTTTTGAGACGGTCAATTTGCTGCGGGCAGCTGGTGTAACCGTGTTGGTGAATGAAGAATGACGGACGAATCGCTAATAGAGGAAATCCTGGTGAACGTGACGCCAAGCGAGGTGCGTGCCGCCTTGCTCGAAAACGGCGTGTTGCAGGAGGTCTATATCGAGCGGCCCGCACGGCGCGGTCTTATCAGTAATATTTACAAAGGACGTGTGTCGCGGGTGCTGCCTGGAATGCAGGCGTCGTTCATCGATATTGGACTGGAGCGCACGGCATTCCTGCACGCATCCGATATCGCATCGCCGCTGGCGAGCGAAAACTCGGACGATGTGCCGAACATCAAGGATCTCGTGCGCGAGGGCGACGAAATCATGGTGCAGGTCGTCAAGGACCCATTGGGTAAAAAAGGCGCCCGGCTCACGACCTACATCACTCTGCCGTCGCGGCATCTTGTTCTGTTGCCGCTCAGCGAGGCGGTGGGCGTCTCGGCGCGTATTGAGGAAAGCGAGGAACGCGACCGCCTGCGTTCTATGGTTGAAGGTCTGCTGAAAGAGCGGGAGCTCGAATGCGGCGCGATCGTCAGGACTGTTGCGGAAGGAGTTGCATCGGACGTGCTGGCCGCAGACCTTCGTTATACCCTCAAGTTATGGGACGTCGTTCAGCAGCGGTGCAGGGTGGCTAAGGTAAAAACACTGGTACACGAGGATTTGCCACTGCCGTTGCGGGTACTTCGCGACATGGTGACGGTGGACGTGCAGCAAATTCTTGTTGATTCCGAGGTCGATTTCGAGGCGATGCGCAATTTCACCAATACTTACCTTCCGGACGCGGCGCCGATGCTCGAGCTTTACAAACGGCGTCGGCCGATCTTTGATCTGCATGGCATTGAAGATGAAATACGCAAATCCCTGGATCGGAACATTCCATTGAAATCCGGTGGGCACGTGATTTTCGATCAAACAGAGGCGATGACGACGGTTGACGTGAACACGGGCGGTTATGTTGGTCACCGCAATCTTGAAGAAACGATTTACCGGACCAATCTGGAGGCCGCTGTAGCGATTGCCCGACAGCTACGGCTGCGCAATCTCGGTGGCATCATCATCATCGATTTTATCGACATGGACGAGGCCCGCCACCGCGAAAACGTCCTGCAGGCGTTGGAAAAGGCGCTATCGCGCGACCACGCCCGCCACCAGATCACACCCGTATCACCGCTGGGACTGGTGGAAATGACACGCAAACGCACGCGCGAAAGTTTGCAACACATGCTCGGAGAAGACTGCCCGGGCTGCAATGGACGTGGCTTTGTGATGACAGCGGAGACAGTTTGCTTCGAGATTTTTCGCGAGATTATCCGGCAGTCGCGGCAGTTCGACTTCAAAGAGTTGTTGATACTGGCGCAGCAGGACGTCATCGAGTTGTTGCTGGATGAGCAGGCAACCAGCCTGGCAGAAATTGAGGAGCAAACCGGAAAATCGATCCGATTGCAGACTGAGTCGCTGTACCTGCAAGATCAGTTCGATGTGGTCCTGATTTAACGGCCGGCACCAGAACATCCTCATGAAAAATATTCTCCGCCGACTAATCAAGTTCATCGCCTACATGGCGGCGGGGATTGTTATTTTGTTGGCTATCGCCGTGGGCCTGTTTCGACTGTTTCTGCCGCGGCTGCCCGAGTATCAGGAGGAGATCAAGGGCTGGGCCGGCGCGGCGATCGGCATGCACGTCGAGTTTTCCGGCATGGACGCACGTTGGGGGCTTAGCGGCCCCGAGCTGAAATTCTATGACGCAGAACTGATATGGCAGGACAGCGGAATGCCCGTTGTTGCGGCGAAAGAAGTGCGTATTGGCGTAGGCGTCATGAGCCTGCTCGTCGACCGGAAGCTCGTCGTCGATCGCGTCGTTGTTCGAGGCGCGACCATTAATGTTCGGGAGAGAGCGGACGGGAGTTACGAAATTCAGGGCCGTGCCGTTGACGAACTGTTGGATATCCGGTTTGGCGCTGGGGAGAGAAGAAGCGGCGTCGAGTTCATTGGCGAAGACCTCGCGGTGCGATTTATGCAGGCGCGCGAGCAGCGATCGCGCTACTTTGTCATACCGCAAGTCAGCGTCAGCATTGACGACAAGCGAATCGCTGTCGATGCGGACATTCGCCTGCCCGAAGATCTGGGTCGCCGGCTCACCGTATTCGCTACGCAGGTTCTCGGCGTGCCCGAGGCTGAGCGCAGCTGGGACATCAACGTCGATGCCGATGACATTAGCCTCTCAGGGTGGTCGCGGCTGCTGCCCGGTGAGAAATTCTTCCAGTCCGGCGTCGGCGACCTGGAGCTCGCATGGGCATTCCGCAACGGTCGCGTGACCAACGCTACCGCAGAGCTCGATTTTATCGACATTGCCATTTTGGACCAGGAATTTTTCGACGTCAGCGGCCGGGTGGAGCTGGATGTGTCGAACGACGGCTGGCTGATTGCCGCCGACGACTTTGTTATCGCGATTGGCGATCACAAGTGGCCCAAATCAGATTTGCGTGTCGAGGCGAGCGTCGACGGCGAAGGTCGGGTCGTGATGCTGGATGTTCGGGCGTCGTACCTGAATCTCGACGATTTGATAGCGCTGGCGCCCTGGCTGGATACCATGCCCAGGCAACTACTGACGGATTACGCGCCGTCGGGAATTGTCAGGGACCTCGTGGCGACCGTGTCGGAAATCGACAGCGACGAGCCACGCTTCAACGTTTCGGCGGAGCTGGATCGAGTCGGTATCGCCGATGCTCCCGGTCGTCCCGGCGTGCGCGGTTTCTCGGGGCTGTTGCGAGCGAACCGATCCGGCGGGCGACTTGAAATTGATTCGACGGACCTTGTTGTCAGTTTCCGTGACTATCTTGCGGACGCTGTCAAAATCGATTTTGCGGAAGGCACGATTATTTGGCGCAACGGCAACGATCGAACCACCATTCTTTCCGACAGCATTGCCATTGAAAGTGAGTTCTTCGCCAGCCAGAGCAATGTGCATCTGATCATCTACAAGGACGGTGCATCGCCTGAGATTGATCTGGCCAGCACCTGGAGCATTACGGATATTGCGGAGGTGAAGCGCTACATTCCGCACAAGATAATCAAACCCAAAATGTACGACTGGTTTCAAATGGCCCTCGTGAGCGGAGCTATTCCGCGTGGCGTCACGCTGCTCAGTGGGCCGTTGGACAAGTTTCCGTTCGAGGACGGCGAGGGCCGTTTCCGGATCGACGCTGCGGTTCGCAACATGACGCTCAAGTACCACCCTTTGTGGCCGGCGACGGAGCAGTCCGATATGGACGTGGTGCTGGAAAATACGCGGCTCTACACAGTCCAGAACAGCTCCATCAGCGCGGGTATTGCCGTTATCAACGCGCAGCTGGACATTCCGGATTTACGAAATCCGGTTTTGAAAATCAAATCGTTTTCGACCGGGACGCTGGCGGCGATCCGGGAATTCTCGATACTAAGTCCGATTAACAATATTCTTGGTGGACAGCTCGACCGCGTGTCCGTGTCGGGAGATGCATCGTTCACGCTGGATCTGACGGTACCGCTGAAAAATGTAAATGATTTCGAATTCATCGCTCGTATTCGCAGCAACAATGGCACATTGGCGATCGACGGACTGAGCGCGCCGATTACCAATCTGATAGGCGACGTCACAATCGAGCGAGATCAGATATCCAGCGAATCTTTGGGTGGGACTTTTCTGGGGCAGAGCATCGTCATTTCCCTCGATCGTTCAGAAGATCCCCGGTTTACGGTGGTCGCGACCGTGGACGGCATTATTACTGCGGACGGTTTGATTAACGAGCTGGGCTTGCCGCTGGAAGGGCTGGTCAGTGGCGCAGCGCGGTACCAGGCGCGCATTCTTTTTCCGAAGGCTGCCACGGAAACGCCGACTCCTTTGACGGTTCAGATCAAGAGTGAATTCGAAGGATTTGCGTTTGATTTCCCGGAACCGATAGGAAAGCCGGCCGAGTCGAAGTTGCGGGTGTCCGGCAATATTCGATTCATGCCGGGTGGCGAGGTCATCGAAAGCGCTGGACTGGCGGAAAATAACATGGCCTGGCAACTGGCCTTTACCCATCCGAACGGTCCCTGGGACTTTGACCGTGGCGTTGTCGCACTGGGTGGTGAAGTCATAGAAGCGGCTGCAACCCGGGGACTTCATATTCGCGGCAATACGGGCGTAGTGCGACTTGAGGAGTGGCTCAGTTTGTCGCGTGGCGGCGAGAAGAAAACCGGCGCCGCCGATCGAATTCGCTCGATCGACCTGGTGATCGACGACCTTTTTATCGTCGGACAGCACTTGCGCGGGCATCGGGTACGCGTTGATCGCAGCTCACGCGACTGGCTCGTGCAGATCGAAGGCGAAGACATCGTCGGGTCAGTTTTTGTCCCGTACGATTTCGGCGGTGATCGTCCAATGGTGTTCGAAATGGAGAAAATGCGCCTGCCAGGCGAGGAGGCCGAACGTGACTCCAGCAACAATCTGGACCCGCGCAAGTTGCCGCCGATGACGTTGTCCGTGAAGGATTTTTCGTTCGGCGATCGTCATCTGGGGGCCGTCGAGGCAACCATTCTCAAGATCGCCGACGGGCTGGAGGCGACCGCTATTTCGAGCACGGACGAGACCTTCGAAATCACCGGCACCGGCCGCTGGGTGGTGGATGACAAGGACCCGTTGGGCAGCCATAGTTTCGTTACGGCAACCCTTACCAGCACCAACGTCGAAGCAACCATGGCGCGCCTGAACTACCAGCCGGGCATCGCCAGTGACGCGATGAGCATGCTGTTCGATCTGGATTGGTCCGGCAGTCCACGTGCCGATTTTTTTGAGGTCCTGGACGGTAATTTGCAAGTGCGGTTTGGCAAGGGTCAGCTGGAAGAGGTGGACCCAGGCGCAGGCCGCATGTTCGGACTGATGAGTATTGTCGCTTTGCCGCGCCGCTTGTCGCTTGATTTTCGTGATGTATTCGCCAAGGGCTTCGGTTTTGACGAAGTTGCAGGGAGCTTCAGGATTGTTGCCGGCAAGACTTACACCTGCGACCTTTCCCTCGAGAGTCCGGCAGCCGCTATCGGCATTGTCGGTCAGGCGGATCTGGTCAATCGCACGTACGATCAGACGGCGATCGTCAGCGCTAACGTTGGCAATAGCTTACCGATAGTGGGGGCGGTCGTCGCCGGTCCGCAGGTTGCAGCTGCGTTGCTGATTTTTTCGCAGATATTCAAGAAGCCACTGCAGGAAGTCGGGCAGGTGTACTACAGCATCGGAGGTTCCTGGGATGAGCCCGTCGTCGATGCGACGAACTCAGCCGCATTCGTTGCCAGCGGCGATCTTGCGGGATGCCTGCAGGAGCAGGAGTAATATGCGGGTCGCCGCGATTCAAATGAACAGCGGCGCGGATGTTGCGGCCAATCTTCAGTTGGCGGACAAATTATTGGGCGACGCAGCGCATGATGGCTGCGCCCTGGTCGTTTTGCCCGAGAACTTCGCATTGATGCCAAAGAAGAGCAGGGACAAGGCAAAGCACGCTGAGGAGGCGGGAGAGGGGCCCCTGCAGGCTTTTCTGTCCGCGGCGTCACAGCGCCACGGCCTCTGGATCATCGCGGGCAGCATGCCGCTGGTGTCGCCAGAAACCGATGCGGGCCGCGTGTACGGTGCATGCCCTGTTTACGACCCGGAGGGCAATGCACAGGCGATATACCGCAAAATCCACCTGTTCGACGTCGATCTTGCGGAGCAGCAGGAGTCGTACCGCGAGTCCCTCTCGATGGTGCCGGGCGAGGACGTCGTGACACTGGACACCCCTATTGGGCGAGTGGGGCTCACAATCTGCTATGACTTGCGCTTTCCGGAGTTGTTTCGGCAGCTCGTCGACGCGGGAGCGTCGGTATTCACCGTCCCGGCGGCCTTCACTGCGGCGACAGGTAAGGCGCACTGGCACGTTCTTTTACGTGCCCGGGCGATCGAAAATCTGGCATATGTGATCGCAGCCGGGCAATATGGCGAGCACCCGGACGGTCGATCGACGTACGGGCACTCGTTGATTGTCGACCCCTGGGGCCGTATTCTCGCCGAGGCCGCAGACGGCGACTGCCACGTCGCCGCAGACATCGATCCGGCGTTGCCGGCGAAATTACGCAGCGAATTTCCGGCGCTCGCGAATCGGCGTCTCTAGCTACAACGGATTGCAAACTTGAAGAACACGAAAAACGACAATTCCATCGATGCCCTGATGCTGCGCATGCTGGAGCCTGCCGGGCTGGATGAGCGCAGCCTGAGTTCGACGCTGGGCAGCATCATGCAGGGGGGCGTGGATTATGCCGACCTGTATTTTCAGGTCAGTCGTCAGGAAAGCTGGTCTCTTGAAGACAGCATTGTTCGCGAGGGCAGCTTTAGTCTTGATCAGGGCGTCGGCGTGCGTGCCACCAGCGGCGAAAAAACTGGCTTCGCCTACTCAGACGAGTTGCTATTGCCGGCATTGCAGCAGGCGGCCAGTTCCGCGCGAGCAATAGCGCGACAGGGGCAGGACAAAAGCGTCCAGGCATGGAACCGTCGCGATATTGCTCCGCTGTATACGGCGGACGATCCAATAACGAGTATTGACGACAGCGCAAAGACTGCCTTGCTGACTGAAATCGATGCGGCAACGCGCGATCTCGACCCGCGCGTGGAGCAGGTGATTGTCAGCCTTTCCAGCAGTCAGGACTTGATTTTGATCGCGGCGTCCGACGGTACGATGGCCGCTGACATTCGTCCGTTGATCCGATTGAACGTGAGCGTGATTCTGCAGCAAGATGGACGACGCGAGCAAGGCTACGCGGGAGGCGGCGCACGCGCCAGTCTCAGTTACTTTCTGGACAGCGAGCTACCGATGGACTACGCGCGTGAAGCGGTCCGGCAGGCGATCGTACAACTGGAAGCGCAGCCGGCGCCGGCCGGCGCGATGCCGGTCGTGCTGGGTCCCGGGTGGCCCGGTATCCTGCTGCACGAGGCGGTAGGCCACGGGCTGGAGGGCGATTTCAACCGCAAGGGTACGTCCGCATTCAGTGGCAGACTCGGTCAAAAGGTCGCATCGAGGCTGTGCACGATAGTAGACGACGGCACGCTGGCAGACCGTCGTGGTTCCCTGACTGTCGACGATGAAGGCACGCCGGGACAGTACACCGTGTTGGTAGAGGACGGCGTACTCAAAGGCTACATGCAGGACAAACTCAACGCGCGCTTGACGGGTGTTGCGTCGACCGGCAATGGCCGCCGGGAATCGTTCGCGCACATCCCGATGCCGCGCATGACGAATACCTACATGCTGGCTGGCCCGCATGCTCCCGAAGAGATCATCGCGTCCGTCGAAAAAGGGCTTTACGCGCCCAACTTTGGCGGCGGTCAGGTCGATATCACCTCGGGTAAGTTCGTGTTTTCGATCAGCGAGGCGTATTTGATCGAGAAGGGTAAAATCACAGCGCCCGTGAAAGGCGCGATGCTGATCGGTGACGGTCCCGAAGTGCTCAACAAGATATCGATGGTTGGCAATGATCTCGAACTCGATACGGGCGTCGGTACCTGTGGGAAGGAAGGCCAGTCAGTGCCTGTCGGAGTAGGTCAACCGACGCTCAAGATCGACGAAATCACGGTCGGTGGAACAGGCTAGTTCGAAGCGCTTTGACATAAGACGGAAAATCAATTTCCACTGGACAACTGCCCTGCGCTATGGACAATAAAATACTATGTGGGTCTCGAAGCCAATTTACGAAAGCCTGCCGTACTTCTATCTGCTGGCGGGAGCGATTTGTCTTGGCGCCTCAATGTACGTTAATCACTGGCACTGGCCGACGATTTGCTTCGTGTCGGGGCTGCTAAGCCTGGTGGCAGGGCTGGTCGTATTGCTTAAACGGCGCGATCATCGCGGAGCTGACCGCCGTACGGGCCAGCGGCAGGATTACTGACGTCCCTACTGCTCTTTGACGAGCGGCTTGCGATTGTTGCGGCTCGTATCGCCGCTGTCTAAATCTTCCGCGTTTCGCAGGTCGTGATAGACCAGTTCATGAACGCCGAGTGAGACGATATCGCCATCGCGCAGGCGATATTTCTTGACCTGTTTCTCGCCGAGAAAAATGCCGTTGGTGCTATTCAGGTCTTCAATCACGCAGCCATTTTCGTCGCTGAGAAGCTGCGCGTGATGCCGGCTGACAAATTTACTCTTGATGTACACCTCGTTGTCCGGCGAGCGTCCGACGATGACCCGCCCGAGCGGGAATGTGAGCACATCGATGATCTCGCCATCCGAGCGAATTTCGATTTGCGTGACATGAGAATTGGATTCCGTCCGGCGATCTTTGCTAGAGCGATGCGGCTGTCTGTAAACGCCCGTGTTGTTCTCATGCTCTTCCCAGTTCAGTTCTTCTGCGGCAGTAAGAACGTCGGCGGCATCGATGGAAGTCTTCTCATCGGCAAACGCGCACAGCAACGCGGTATCGCACAGCGTATTTATCAGTCGTGGCACGCCCCCGGAGTACCGGTACACGACGTCAAAGCTGTCGTCGGCGAACAGATCGTTTTTCTCGCGCCCGGCGATCGACAACCGATGTTCGACATACTCGCGCGATTCGCGACGATTGAGCGGACCGATGTGAAAGCGAAGACGGACGCGTTGCAGAAGCTGCTTCAGGGCGGGTGACTCGAGAGTTTCCTTGAGCTCGGGTTGGCCCGCAAGAATGATGCGCAGAACTTTTTCCTTGTGAGTTTCAATTCCGGAGAGCAGGCGAATTTCTTCCAGTACCTTACGCGACAAATTTTGACATTCGTCGACGACGAGCACGACCTTCTTGCCATTGGAGTACTGCTCGATCAGGAACATGTTGAGCATATCCAGCAGTTCGACCTTGAGTTTCTTAAACGGCTTAAATCCAAATTCGGCCAGCACCGCTTGCAGGAACTGAGTCGGCGTCAGTTGTGTTTGTGATACAACGGCGTATACGACGTCATCTGCGAGTTCCGAGAGAAACGACTGCAACAGCGTCGTCTTGCCGGAACCGATTTCGCCCGTAATCACGACGAAGCCGTCGGCGAGCCAGATCGTCGATTCCATGTAGGCTTTTGCCCGCGCGTGCTGCTTGCTCCAGTAAAGGAAGTCAGGGTCGGGCGTCAGCCGAAACGGCTGTTCCTGCAGTTTAAAGTGGCTCAGGTAGGACATGTCTGCGATGAGTTTACCTGCTTTTCCAGCGCGCAGGCTACTCCGTTATACAGTTGTCAATAATTTCGACAAGCGCATCGCGCCGGTTGGCGGAATCAGCAATTACGGTCACATGCCCAAGCTTCCTGCCGGGCTTGGGCATCTTTCCATAATCGTGCAATACCCCGACGTCCAGCGCGCGAACGGTCTGCGGAATTTCTCCGATCAGGTTGACCATTCCTGCATGGCCACAGCTCGCCGTGGAGCCCAGGGGCAGATTCATCACTGCGCGCAGATGGTTTTCGAACTGGCTGGTCTTAGATCCCTCGATGCTCCAGTGCCCGGAGTTATGCACACGCGGCGCGAATTCGTTGGCGAGCAATTCGTCGCCGACGACAAACAATTCGAGCGTGAGAACGCCGACATAGTCGAGTTGTTGCAGCAGGCGTCGTACGTAGCCGGAGGCTACCGTGCTCAGCGCGGGTGCATCGACCGGCGATTTTGACGTTCGCAATATGCCGCCGACGTGAACGTTGTGGCAAAGCGGATAGATTGCGACGTCGCCGTTGATACTACGCACTCCGATGCAGGACACTTCGAAATCGAACGAAACCCACTGTTCGGCGATCAGGGGCCGCCCGCCGAGCTCATTCCACGCCGCGTCGACGTCGCTGCGATCATTGACAACGAATTGTCCCTTGCCGTCGTAGCCGAGGCGGCGGGTTTTTACGATCATCGGCAGACCGAGAATTTGCGCCGCAGCGTCGAGGTCTTTCCGAGTGTCGATGGCGTGGTAATCGGGGAGCGGAATATCGAGCGCTGCAAAAAGCTTTTTTTCCCGAAGTCGGTCCTGCGAGTGCTGCAGCGCCGCCGGTGGGGGATATACCGGCACCTTTCCATCGAGGTGCAGCAAGGCGTCGATGGGCACGTTTTCAAATTCGTAGGTAATGACGTCGCATGCTTCGGCGAGTTCGGCTAATGCGGCCGGGTCGTCAAAGGCACGCTGCATAACCTCGCCGCATTCGGCGGCCGGTGGATTTTCAGAGGGATCGAGAAAGTGGCATTGCGCGTTCAGGTCGCGGGCTGCGAAACCGAGCATCTGGCCGAGTTGCCCGGCGCCGAGAATGCCAATACGCATTGCGCTATTTACGCGGATCGCTGTAGGCCAGGATCCCGTCGGTCTGCTGCGCGCGGAATTTATCGAGCGCGTCGGCGACATCCGCATTGCTGTTGGCCAGCATTGCCGCTGCCAGCAGAGCTGCGTTGATAGCGCCAGCCCGACCGATGGCCAGGCTGCCAACCGGAACACCGGCTGGCATTTGCGCGATTGAAAGCAACGAGTCCATACCACTGAGCGCTTTGGACTGGATCGGTACGCCGAGTACGGGTAGCCGTGTTTTGGACGCCGTCATGCCCGGCAGATGCGCCGCGCCGCCCGCCCCGGCGATGATGATTTTCAGGCCTCGTTCGACGGCTGATTCGGCATAGGCAAACAAGAGGTCTGGCGTGCGGTGCGCGGAAATAACTTTCACTTCGCAACTCACGCCCAGGGAATCCAGTGTTTCACTTGTGTGACGCATTGTGTCCCAGTCCGACCGGGATCCCATGATAATTCCAACATCGACACTCATCGAGAAATTCCGTCCCTTCAATTCGTTAGCGGCGGAGCCCTGCGAGTCCGGACCGGATAGGCTCCGGATCAATATGACGCATGAGCTTGCCAATGTATTGTTTCTGTCGGCGCAATGCGCCGTGCGCCTTGATCCGGCGCGCTTCCATGACGGCTTCCAGCAAGCTTTCGTCCAGCGACAGGCTGTTGAGATCGCCCTGTTTGAGCCCAACCAGTTCCTCACCCAGTTGTTGCAGCGCCAATTGCTCGCGTTTTCGTGCGCTTTTGCTGGGCTTTAATTCTGTCACTGGGTAAAGTACTCCTCGCGGCCTGTCCTCGGATCCGCGGCGGAATTCTAGCACGCGTGTGTGCTGCCAGAGATTCTCGAAAAAAAGGAATGTTCAGACCATGGCGGAAGTTGCGAAGCGTGAGTTGCTCGGCAGGGGAGAGCTTGAGAATCTCGTCAGTCTGGCGCTCGATGAGGCGCGCCGTCTGGGCGTGGATCAGGCCGAAGTCGCTGCCAGTCAGGACACGGGTCTTGTTGCTACTGCCAGGCTGGGGGATGTAGAGAATCTGGAGTTCACTAACGACCGGGGTATTGGAATTACGGTTTACAAGGACTCCTGCAAAGGCAGCGCAAGTACGTCCGACATTTCTTCGGCGGCGATTCGTGAGACCGTGGCCAAGGCGTGTTCATTCGCGGACCTGACGGCCGCAGATCGACATTCGGGATTGGCGGACGCCAGTTTGATGGCTGCGGAGATTCCAGATCTTGATCTCGACCACCCCTGGAACATCGACGCCAATGAGGCGATCGCCCTCGCGATCGAAAGCGAAAGCGCGGCGCTGGGCTACGACAAGCGCATCAGTAATTCGGAAGGTGCGACGGTTACGACCAATCGCAGTACGCGTGCCTATGGCAACACGCACGGATTTATCGGCAGCAGCTCCAGAACCAGCCACAGCATCACATGTGTCGTGCTGGCGGAGTCGGACGGCGCCATGCAGCGCGATTTGCATTACACCTCTTCCCGTGTTCCCGGCCATCTCGATGACGCGGTCTCGGTTGGCGAAATGGCAGCGCGCAAAACCATCGACCGTCTCGGCGCACGAAAGATCAAGACGGTGAGCGCGCCGGTGTTGTACATTCCGGAGCTCGCGCGCGGATTCATTGGGCATGCTATTGGCGCGATTGCAGGCGGGGCGCAATACCGGCGTTCTTCATTCCTGCTTGACGCCGTCGGTGAAAAAATCTTTCCTGATTTTGTGCAGGTTCAGGAGCGCCCGCATCTGCGGCAGGCGATGGCTAGCCGCGCTTACGATGCGGAGGGCGTCGCCACGTACGACCGGGATATTTTTACGGACGGCGTTTTGCAAAGCTACGTTCTCAGTAGTTACTCGGCGCGCCGATTGGGCCTGGACACGACGGCGAATGCAGGTGGTACGCAGAATTTACTGGTGCTGGGCGGCGAGAAAGATCTGGCACAGCTGATCGCGGATATGGGAACCGGATTTCTCGTAGAGGAACTGATCGGTCAGGGAGTCAATTCCGTTACAGGCGACTACTCGCGCGGCGCTGTCGGGCATTGGGTCGAGAACGGCGAGATTCAGCATGCGGTACATGAAGTGACCATTGCCGGTAACCTGCGCGAGCTCTATCGGCGCATTGTCGCTATCGGCAACGATCAGGATCTGCGCGGAGGCATTCGCTGCGGTTCTTTGCTGGTTGAGGAAATGACGATCGCCGGTGCGTAACGGGCGTCGATCAGGACATTTGTTCGGCCTCATCCAGAAGATCGGCGATCGTCCTGTCCGATAAAATGTCGGCGACCGCACCGTCGAGACTCTTACCCAGTTTCTCGATCACATCGTCCCACCGGGGGTCTCGATAAGAACCGGTTTCGCCGTCACGACGCACGACAGCCAGAACGTCATTGAGCGAAATGCGCGCCATTTCGCGGCCGGGTTGCAGCTCTTCTTTTTCACTGGTCGTCAGCAATCCGTTTGCCTCGAGAGCTGTAGTGATCGGCGCCAGGGTGATCGACGGTATCCGCAGCACGTCGCTAATATCTTGCAAGCTGATACCGGACGCCGGAGCTCGAAACTCTTTGCCGACGAGGAACATGATGTTGAGCGCCAGTCGTTCGCGCATGGCGTTCGATAGCCGCGGCTCGCGACGTCCAATGCGCAGATAGGCGGGATTCTGAAAGTAGAACGCGATCTGCGATCCGATGAGAAGAATCAGCCAGCTCAGGTACAGCCAGATCAGTGTCGTGATGGCGATCGCGAAGCTGGCATAGATCGCCTGCGTGCGTACCGAGTTGGCAAGAAACGCCGCGAAGACCAGGCCCGTTGTCGCCCACATAATGCCGCCCGACAGTCCGCCGACAAGCGCAGAGCGGAAATTCACCTGCGTATTGGGCATGTAGGAGTACAGGAACGTAAATACGCCTGTCATCAACAGGTAGGGTGTCAGTTTGCTGGCTGCAGAAAACAGTGGTCCGAAAATCGCGTTCTCCACGAGCCACAGCATCACGGACTCGTTGCCGACAGATGCGATCGCGCCGAGCGTAACGACGATAACGACGGGTCCGATCAACAGTACGAACGCGTACTCAGTGAAGCGTTTCGCGAAGCTACGCGGCTTGGTGACGTACCAGACGTAGTTAAATGCTTCCTCGACCTTTTGTACCATCGAGATCGCCGTGTAGATGAAGAACGTGAGTCCGATGCCTCCCAGGACGTTGCCGTTCACGTTGTTGACCAGGGTCATGAGTTGGTCGGTAATTTCAGCGCCCTTGCTGCCCAGGGGTTCGAGCACCGTGTACAGACGTGTCTCAAGGTTCTTGTGCGCGCCGAGGCCCTTGAGTACGGCAAAACTGAATGCGATCAATGGCACGACGGAGAGTAAGGTGGTGTAGACGAGACTCATCGCGCGCAGCGTCAGCTGCCCCGAAAAAATGTCGCGAAACACAGCGTACAGATTGCGCAGAACGCCCGCTAACACACGACCAGGCAAGCCGTGCTTGCTAAGCACGTCGCCCCAGACCAGGATCTCCATTCGATTTCTTAAGACTGCGATCATTGCTGGTCGGTCAATCTGGTGAGCGCCTCCTGGTATTTCTGCGATGTTTCTGCCAGAACGCTTGCGGGTAGGGCAGGGCCCGGGGCCGTTTTGTCCCAGTCCAGCGTATCGAGATAGTCTCGCACGAACTGCTTGTCGAAACTGGGCGGGCTCGTTCCTTTCTGATACTCGTCGACGGGCCAGAATCTTGCGGAGTCCGGCGTCAGGATTTCGTCGATGATAATCAGCCGGCCTTCGTCGTCGAGACCAAATTCGAATTTTGTATCCGCGATAATGATGCCGCGTTGCAGCGCATATGCGGCTGCTCGTTCGTAAATCTCGATCGAGATATCGCGCACCCTGCTCGCCAGATTTTCGCCGATAAGGTCTGCGGAATGCTCGAAGCTGATGTTCTCATCATGATTGCCCACTGCGGCTTTGCTTGCCGGCGTGAACAGCGTGTGCGGCAGTTTTTCCGCCTGCTGCATGTTCGTCGGCAGGTCAATGCCACATACCTGACCGCTTTCGCGGTAGTCGCGCCATCCGGAACCGATCAGGTACCCGCGGACAATGGCCTCGATTGGCAATGGCTTGAGACGCCTGACGACCAGCGACTGATCGCGAAGTTGCTCGCACAGCCCGTTGTCTTTAACGACGTCATCTATCGTCAGCCCGGTGAGCTGGTTGTCGATGATGTCGTCCATCATACGAAACCAGAACAGCGACAACCGGGTGAGGACTTCGCCTTTGCCAGGGACCGGATCGGGCAACACGACGTCATAGGCTGACAGGCGGTCGGTCGTCACGATCAACAAATTATTGTCGTCAACGCTGTAAATATCTCTGACCTTGCCGCGACCAATCATTGGAAGTTCGGGAATCGAAGTCTCGAAAAGCGCATCGTTGACAGCCATGCAACGATGATCGCCGTTCCAGGGGAAGCAGGCAAGCCGCAAGAATGGGAATGCTTGCTGACTCAAGTTAGGATTGTCCTTCTTCACTCCGCCCATGGCTGGAATCTGCATTGTACTGGGGCAAGATCATTGGAACTTTGGCCGGGCTGGCGACGCTGAAGCCCTGGTTCGTCCTGGCCGGATTGTTTCTCGGCCACCAGTTTGATCGCGGCTTCGCACAGCGTTACCGCAGCTTTGAAAAACAAGGCGCCGACATTTCGCGGGTATCCGAGAAATTTGTGAGCGCCTTGTTTCAGACGATGGGGTATTTGGCCAAGGTCGATGGACGGGTCAGCGAAGACGAAATTCGTGCTGCGCGCATGATCATGCATCGTCTCAGTTTGAATCCTGCCGCGGTAAGACGTGCCATCGCCTGGTTTGACGTCGGCAAGCAGCCCGGTTTTCCCCTGTTGCAGAAAATACGCGAGGTGCGACGGGTGTGCGCGCGTAGCGCGTCGGACCGGCTCACGTTTGTTCGGTTGTTGCTCGAAGTTGTGATGGCCAAAGACAGCCTGAAGAGAGAGGAGCGCGCGCTGATCTGGACGATCTGCACCGAACTCGACATCGGGCGCGTGGAACTTGCGCAGCTTGAGGCCATGATTCGGGCGCAGAAGGGCTTTAAACGTTCGCCGGCCGGCGATGCCGATGCGGCGCGCGTCCGGCGGGCCTACGCGACGTTGGCTGTGTCGCCGGACGCAAGCAATGACGAAGTCAAAAAGGCGTACCGCCGGCTGATGAACAAGAGTCACCCGGACAAAATATCCGGGAGCAATCCCGGCGCTGACGTGATCGCTGCAGCCGTCCGCCGGACTCGCGAGGTCCGCGGCGCCTATGAAATGCTCAAAGCCCGGCGGTCAATACGCTGAGGTGTCGTTGCGACGGGCCCTGCTGTACAGTTGCAAAAAAAATCGGGGAATGACAGTGACACCATTGATAGCACCTTCCATTCTTTCTGCTGATTTCGCTCGTTTGGGCGAGGACGTCAAAGCGGTGCTTGAAGCAGGGGCGGACGTTGTGCATTTCGACGTCATGGACAATCATTTCGTACCGAATCTCACAATGGGTCCATTGATTTGTGATGCCCTGCGGAGCTATGGCATTGAAGAGCCGATCGATGTACACCTGATGGTGGAACCGGTCGATCGCATCATCCCGGACTTCGCCAAGGCTGGAGCCAGCTACATCACGTTTCACCCGGAGGCCAGCCGCCATGTGCACCGGACTCTTGGCCTGATTCGCGACGCCGGGTGCAAGGCGGGACTGGTATTCAATCCTGCGACGCCCCTGGATTGGCTCAGTCACGTCATCGACAATATCGACATGGTGCTGATCATGTCCGTGAACCCGGGATTCGGCGGGCAGAGTTTTATCCCGTCGGCACTGACGAAGTTACGTCAGGCGCGCCAGATCATCGCGGCCAGCGACCATGAGATACGCCTGGAAATCGATGGCGGGGTGAAGATTGACAACATTGGCGAAATAGCCGCCGCCGGCGCCGACATGTTCGTAGCGGGCTCGGCAATATTCGGCAGCGACGACTATGCCGCGACAATCGCGGCGATGCGATCAGAGATTGCGGTTGGGGCGTGCGCCGAAGACGACGATAGTCTTGCCGCTGGCTGACACCAGTCCCTGTTCCTCGAGAACTTTGAGTACCCGGCCTGCCATTTCTCGCGAGCAGCCCACGAGGCGGCTCAGTTCCTGCCGGCTGACTTTGATCTGCATGCCATCCGGATGCGTCATCGCGTCGGGTTCCTGGCAGAGATCCATGATCGCATGCGCGACCCGACCGGTCACGTCGACGAATGCCAAATCTCCAAGTTTGCGATTGGTGCGGTCCAGCCGGGTCGCGAGCTGGGTGGCCAGTTCAAATACGAGGCCAGGGCTCTCGCTCGCAATCTGGCGGAAACGCGGGTAGGTCATCTCGGCGATTTCACACTCCGTACGAGTCCGTACCCACGCGCTGCGCGTTGGTTGCTCGTAGAAAAGGCCCATCTCGCCGAAGAACTGGCCCTTGTTCAGGTAGGCCAGCACCATTTCGTTGCCGTCTTCATCCTCGATCATGACTTCGACCGATCCGTCGACGATGTAATACAAGACATCCGGCAAATCGCCAGCGTGAATCATTACGGTTTTCGACGGAACAGTTCGTACGCGGCAGTAACTCAAGAATCGGTTTATCGCCGGTACGTCGCTCAGGTTTTTGGCTGTCGTCTGCATAGATAAATCCTCGCCCCCTAATGCGCATCTCTTTTAATACAGATTGCCTCCGAGGGCAAGCTAAGTCCGTGTTTTGACGAGTTTTATCGTCAACTTGACGTTTCTACACCCAATACGCGGTTTTGGTCATGATTTTTGCCGTCGCGCGCATCATTTGTACAATCGGACGCGGCAATTGTGCCGCTCCCGCATCGATCGCGTTTTCGCCGTGTTCGGCTTCTTCGTCACGCATCTTTGCGACTATCGCCCGGCTTCTGGCATCGTTTTCCGGCAACTGATCCAGATGGCTTTCGAGATGCGCACAAACCTGTTTTTCGGTTTCGGCGATAAAGCCGAGACTCCATTTGTCACCGAGCAGGCCACTGGCCGCTCCGACGAGGAACGCACCGGCATACCAGAAAGGACCTAGCCGGCTGGGTGCATAACCGAGTTCGCGAATGCGTTGTTCGCACCAGGCCAGATGGTCGAATTCCTGGTCGGCGGCGCGTTGCATCTGATCTTCGATCGTTTTGTCGCGGGCGACGCTCGCGTGACCCTGATACAGCGCCTGAGCTGCGACTTCGCCAGCGTGATTGACGCGCATGAGTCTCGCCGCGTGCGCTTTCTGTTTTGCGTCGAGGTTGGCGTCTGCGATATCTTCGGCAGGATTGCTGCGAGCAGGGCGGCCCGCCGGGGCCGCGACGGTGCGCAGCGCGTTGTTAGCGCTCGCCAGCAGCTTGTCCAGCGGCGTGAGATTGCGGTTGTGCATGGCGGTAATTATAGCGTCGCGCGGTGGTCAGAAGGTATACTCCGCGACCGTTTTTTTTTTGGCGCGTTGCCCCGCACAAGGAGATGGTGAATGACCCTTAGTCAGGCATTGATCCCGGGATTATTGCTGCTGCCGTTATCGTTATCGGCTCAGCCAACCGAAGTGCACAGTCCCTGGGCCGGCAAGGCCACGCTCGGCTATCTGGCCACATCGGGCAATACGGTGAACTCCACGTTGAATACAGGGGTGGAGCTGAGCTACAGCACCGCCAATTGGGTCCACCAGGCGAAGGCGTTCGCAATTAATGCGTCGGAGAGCAATGTGACGACGGCTGAAGCTTATGAACTCGGCTGGAAGAGCGAGCGCAAGTTGACCGAGCAGGATTTTTTGTTCGCGCGACTGCAATGGCAGAAGGATGGTTTCGGTGCCTATGCCACGCAGTTTTCACAGTCTGTGGGTTATGGCCGCAGGCTCATCGACAGTGACAAGCACAAGCTGAATGCAGAGCTTGGCGTTGGCGCCCGGCAGTCGGAGCTACAGACTGGCGTCAAAGAGAGCGAGACCATCCTCCGGGGTGGCGTGTATTACAAATGGCTGTTCAGTCAGACGGCTGAATTCCGGCAGGAATTCACGGTCGAGGCGGGAGGCGAGAATACGTATATTGAAGCCAAAACGTCCGTGTCGGCGAAGCTGTTTGGGGATCTGGCGCTGGTGGCCTCCTACACGATCAAGCACAATACGGATGTGCCTCCGCTGACCCAAAAGACAGATACCTATACGGCTTTGTCGCTGGAATACGCATTCTAATGACAGGCAGGTACCAGTAGGCAGATGCGGTCCTCGTAAGGCATTGAAAATAAAAAGAAAATAACGACGATTTTGACGCGTCATTTTTTCTCCAACAAAGCTGCGGATTGTTTGCAATGGGGCGAGGCCTCAAGTAGTATTTCGCGCCTTTCGCTGCTTCTGCGAAGCCATTGTGTGCGTGGACGGCAGGCGGAGTAAGGGTTCAAGCCCGATGCTCCGGACAACAAGATTTTCCCAACGGAAACAGGAATTATGAAGACGTTTTCTGCAAAACCCGCAGAGGTGCGCCGAGATTGGTATGTGGTTGACGCAACAGGCAAGACCCTGGGGCGTTTGTCGACCGAAATCGCGCGTCGTTTGCGTGGCAAGCACAAACCGGAATATACGCCGCATGTCGACACGGGCGATTACATCGTGGTTGTCAATGCGGAGAAGATTCGCGTAACCGGTAACAAGATGAAGGACAAGATCTATTACCACCACACGGGCTACATCGGTAACCTGAAGTCGATTTCGCTTGAGAAATTGCTGCAAAAAGCTCCCGAGCGTGTCCTTGAGAAGGCCGTCAAAGGCATGATGCCGCGCGGCCCGCTGGGGCGCCAGATGTTCAGTAAGCTGCGAGTGTTTGCGGGACCCGAGCACAGTCACGCCGCGCAGCAGCCAATTCCACTGGAAGTGAATGCCTAGGGCCAGCGCCTCTAGAGCCGAGACAAAAAATATGAGTGATACGTTTTTCTACGGAACCGGACGTCGCAAGTCTTCAACTGCACGCGTTTTCCTGCGACCAGGCAAGGGCGAGATTATCGTCAACAAACGACCGCTGGACCTGTTTTTTGGTCGGAAAACGGCGCAGATGATTGTTCGCCAACCGCTGGAACTGACGCAACTGGGCGACAAGTTCGACATCATGGTCACGGTAAAAGGTGGTGGCACGACAGGTCAGGCGGGCGCTATTCGCCACGGTTTGACACGTGCGCTAATGAAATACGACGAGTCACTGCGTCCGTCCTTGCGTAAGGCGGGTTTTGTTACGCGTGATTCACGCGAAGTCGAGCGCAAGAAAGTCGGCCTGCGCAAAGCGCGTCGCGCGACTCAGTTCTCCAAGCGCTAATCGCCTGGAGCGGCGCGTGCCGCTGCCGATAGAGATTCCTGGGGGATCGTCTAGTGGTAGGACTGCGGACTCTGACTCCGCCAACCAAGGTTCGAATCCTTGTCCCCCAGCCAAAAAATCAAAGGCCCGCAATAGCGGGCTTTTTTTCAGACGCGCATCTCGCGTACGCCGTCATCGCCGCCAATGAGAAGAATGTCGGCTGGACGGTCCGCGAATATTCCGACAGACACGACGCCTGGAATTTTATTGATTCTCGCTTCCATCTCCAGTGGATTGGTGATCTGAAGGTTGTGAATATCGAGTATGTGATTGCCGTTATCGGTGACAAAATCGTTACGCCAAATGGGTTGTCCACGCAACTTCACCAGTCGGCGGGCGACGAGTTCCTGCGCCATTGGGATGACTTCTATCGGCAGCGGAAAGCTGCCGAGCATGCCGACCAGTTTTGCGTCGTCAACGATACATATGAAGCGCCGTGCAGCGCCGGCCAGCACTTTTTCACGAGTAAGCGCCCCGCCACCACCCTTGATGAGCTGTAGCCTCTTGTTGCTTTCGTCTGCGCCGTCGATATAGAGATCAATCGCGCCAGCGTCGTTCAACGTCGATATCTCGAAACCCAATTCTTCCAGCAAAGCCGTAGATGCTTTGGAACTGGAAACAATGCGGAAGATTCGATTGCGAATCGTCGGCAACATATCGATAAGGAAATTGACGGTAGAGCCGGTGCCTACTCCCAGAGTTACGCCTGGCTCAATGAATTCCAGCGCCGCAGTTGCTGCGGCGCGTTTTTTATCTGCTGCATTCATAGGCCCGTACTATACGCACACAGAAAAAAGTGCACAAACGAAAAGAGCCCGCGGCTGCGGGCTCTTTTGCTTTGCTTTGGAAGAAGGCTCTTCCCAAGCAGCACATCAACTACCCTCTTTTTCTGCGAGATGCCTTTTTCTTCTTGGTCTTGCGCTTCGCTACTTTTTTCTTCGCCTTTTTCTTGGCCTTTTTCTTGGCTACCTTTTTCTTGGCTTTCTTCTTCTTCCCTTTTTTCTTCGCCTTTCTTTTGGCGACTTTCTTTTTCGCCTTCTTCTTGGTCTTCTTCTTTGCTACTTTTTTCTTCGCCTTTTTCTTGGCGACTTTTTTCTTTGCTACGCGGCGTTTCTTAGGCGCTGCTTTTTTCCTTGCAGTTACTTTACGCTTCTTGGCGACTTTGCGCTTCGAAGCTTTTTTACGAGACTTCTTTTTGGTAGCCATCTGGTTTCTCCGTGTCGGGTACCCAGCGTTGAGTATATACAAGGAAATTGAAAAATCCAGCAAGTTGGTGCCTGTCAGCCTGCGGAAAAAAACCGTGGAAATCGTAGAAAAAGATTTGCAAAATTGCGCGCGTGAAAAGACAAGGAATTTTTCGGGCAGGAAAAAGTTTCAAGCAACTGTGCAATCGTGAAGTTAGTGAATTTGCGATTGAAGAGCGCAAGTGCCGGCGGCATTTATATCGACGTGAGATACGATAATTAACATCGTTCCCGACGCCTGCGCGAACACTCGAATATGTGTGTGTCAGCAGTCTGTTTTCAGGTGTCGAAAATAATCCGATAAAGGCGTACATCCCATGTATTTGGGGATATTTTCTCGACTTCCTGGCATTTGAAAGCGACGCCGATGAGTTTCGGTCGGAGCCAGTGTTTTCGATGGCGAAGAAATTTAAAACATTCGTCGTAATAGCCGCCGCCCATACCAATACGATTGTTCTGGTGGTCGAAAACAACCGTTGGCGTGATGACGAGTTGTAGCTTGCGAGGCGCAACGAAGTCACCCGTAAGTGGTTCCCAAATGGAGTGTCGATTTTGTTGTAACGTTGTATTTGGTCGAATCTCTCTAAAAAACATTTTTCGATTGTTGCGTATAACCGGGATAAAAATGCGCTTGTTTGCGCGCCACGCGCGCTCGATTATTTCCCGTGTATCAACTTCGTCAGTCATTGGCAGGTAGCAGGCGATAAGCGATGCTGATGAAAACTCGCGGGAGGACGTTATTTGATGACAAATATTTCGGGATGCGCGCGCACGATCGTCCGCGTGCATTTCACGTCGTGCGCGTAATGCTTGGGTGCGCTGTTCAATCATCGCAGAGATCGTTGCGTATTGATCCGGAGTAAGGAGGCGCCTCCCGCCTGTGCCGTCACAGACCTTCGCTCTCGAACCGGAGCAAAAGGTGGGGTCAGCCGTGGCTGTAACAGGCTCACCGCCGAAACGGTTTTGCACACATGCAGCCGACAGACAGCGACCCCGAAGTGAAAAGTTAGGGTCGGGAGGTTTCCAGGTCGGTATCGAACACTGCAGGAGACGCCAAACTGAATTTTAAAAATCCGCCGATCGCGTTGCAATCAAAGGTCGAGCTGTTGCGTATTACTCAACACGCTGTCAACGCGGTCGGAAATATGTTTTAGGCGATCGCTGATATCACCGTCAAGCGCCTGATCACGTGCTTGTGCGTGGATGAGATCATTGGCCATGTTCAAAGCTGCCATCACGGCGATGCGGTCCAGACCAACAATTCTGCCACTGTCACGAATCTCGCGCATTTTCGAATTCAGTATTTCAGCGGAATCGAGCAAGTCCGTACGCTCGTCGGGAGGGCATGCTACCTGATATTCCTTGTCCAGAATTCTGACGCTTACCTGTGCGAACTGGTCGGTCATGCGGAGTTCTCCATTTGCCCGTTTATCAAGAGCCTTGCTCCATTGCTTTGAGGCGGCCGATCATTGCTTCCACCCGTGAGCGAACCTGTTCGTTCTTCTGCAACAGACCGGCTCGCTCCGAGG
The DNA here is from genome assembly GCA_022563255.1 of Pseudomonadota bacterium. Classification (GTDB taxonomy): domain Bacteria; phylum Pseudomonadota; class Gammaproteobacteria; order Steroidobacterales; family Woeseiaceae; genus UBA1847. Next base: position 7,242 of record JADFNS010000019.1, on the reverse strand, counting down.
TCAATGCGTCCTGGCGTTGCTTCAGCGAACGATTCTCCTCCTGCAACCGATCGCAAACGCGTACCAGCGCGTCGACGCGTTTCTCGAGTCGCTTGAGTTCGTGCTCAAAAGTCGTATTGAAGTTCTCAGCCATGCGGCCAATATAGCCACGCCAATGCAGAGAATCAATTGCCAGCTGGCCAGGGTGTCTGCGAACGTGGTCTGGAAGGGCGGTCCGTGGGATCATAAGGTATTGCCTGATATCCGAAATATCGAAAGTGAGTCCAAATGAACGGCAAGGAATTTCAAAAGCGTCGTAGGCAACTGATGCGCATGGTAGGGGCTGGGGGAATCGTAATATTGCCCGCGGCGCCTGTCAGAACGCGCAGTCGTGATGTTGAGTATCGCTTTCGTCAGGACAGCGATTTCTATTACCTGACCGGGTTTGCGGAACCCGACGCAGTCGCGGTGCTGGTACCAGGACGGGCGAACGGCGAATACCTGTTGTTCTGCCGGGAAAAGGATCCCAAGAGAGAGCTGTGGGATGGTCGGCGTGCCGGACAGGAGGGCGCGATCGAAAACTACGATGCGGATGATGCGTTTCCGATCGACGATCTGGACGACATTTTGCCCGGAATCATGGAGTCCTGCAGCCGCGTTTATTACACGATGGGCATGTACTCTGAATTCGATGCGCGTATCGCCGAGTGGGTCAACACGCTGCGCTCGCAGCTTTCGCATGGGGTGCACACGCCACAGGAATTCATTGCACTGGATCATCTGCTGCACGACATGCGTCTTTACAAAAGTCGCGGTGAGATTTCCGCGATGCGAAAGGCTGCAAAAATAGCGGTTGAGGCGCATAAACGGGCGATGAAAATCACACGCCCGGGACTGCAAGAATACGAAGTGGAGGCAGAGTTTCGCCACGAGTTCCGCAGGAACGACGCCTGGGCATCCTACAGTCCGATCGTCGGCGGCGGCGCGAACGCCTGCGTCCTGCACTACGGCGACAACAATGCAGTACTAAAGGATGGCGATCTGTTGTTGATCGACGCGGGTTGCGAATTTAACTATTACGCCTCTGACATCACACGAACCTTTCCGGTCAATGGTCGATTCAGTCCGGTCCAGCGGGCCGTCTACGATATCGTGTTCGAAGCGCAGCAGGCGGCGATTGCCAGGACGGTCGTCGGTAATCACTGGAACGATCCCCACGATGCCGCCGTTAAGACGATCACGAAAGGTCTGAAGAAACTCGGCTTGTTGCAGGGGACTCTGCACAGGCTGATCAAGGACGGTGCATACCGGCAGTTCTTCATGCATCGCACCGGTCACTGGATTGGTATGGACGTACACGACGTGGGTGATTACAAGGTGGGCGGTGAATGGCGCATGCTCGAATCGGGCATGGTAACCACTATTGAACCCGGCATTTACATTAACAACAACCGCAAAATTCCGAAGCAGTTTCGAAACATCGGTATCCGTATTGAAGACGATGTTGCGATAACCAGCAAGGGACCGGATGTACTGAGCAAAGGGCTGCCGACGGATGCGGATGACATCGAGGCATTAATGCGCAGCGCATGAGTCGCAAGAAAAACAGCTATGACGTCGTCATTGCCGGCGGTGGAATGATAGGAACGAGCCTCGCGCTTGCGCTGGCGCCGCTGGGATTGCGCATTGCCGTTGTTGAGGCGGTTGCGCGCGCAGAGGATCGGCAGCCCAGTTTTGACGATCGCTCTACAGCGCTGTCGAGAAGTACTCAACGAATGTTCGCGGCGATGGGATTCTGGGATGAAATTGCCGCCGCCTCCACGCCGATTCGAAGTATCCACATTTCCGACAAAGGTCGCTTTGGTTTTTCGCACATTGATGCGCAGGAGCAGGGTGTTGAAGCGCTCGGTTATGTGGTTATCAATCGCGTGCTGGGCGCTGTCCTGCAGTCAAAACTTTATTCTGCCGGCAATGTTGACGTGTTTTGCCCGGCGAGTATCGTCGCTGTCGATTTGGGGCCGGAGGCGGCAGTCGCCACGATCCGGTCGGCTGGAAAACGAACAAAGCTCACGTGCAAACTGCTCGTGGCGGCGGATGGGGCGAACTCCGCCGTACGTGAGATGATGGGGATCTCGGTGCAGAAAAGTCAGTACGGGCAGCGTGCCGTCATTGGCAACCTTTTGCCGGAAAAACAGCTGGATCAGCGTGCGTACGAGCGTTTTACGCCGCAGGGGCCGCTCGCGATATTGCCCTTGCCTGACGAGCGGGCGGGATTTGTCTGGACGGTGTCCGAAGACGACGCTGAGCGTGTACTGGCGCTGAGTGACGACGAGTTTCTGGCGGAGATGCAGCGAGAGTTCGGCAATCGTCTTGGCACGTTTTCGCGCGTAGGGAAACGCACTGCGTATCCATTGATTCTCAGCAAGGCGCTACGCCTGGCGGCGACCCGTAGCGTGTTGGTCGGCAACGCCGCGCACGGGTTGCACCCGGTCTCGGCGCAGGGGTTCAATCTCGGCATGCGCGACGTAGCGGCGCTTTGCGATTGCATTGCGGATGCGTCGTCCCAAACGCTTGATCCAGGCAACGCACGCTTGCTGGAGCGCTACAGTGAATGGCGTCGGACCGATCAAAAGAAACTGGTCGTGTTCACGGACAATCTGGTGCGTCTGTTCGGCAGTTCGCGCACACCGGTTCGCATTCTGAGAAACATCGGTATGCTCGGTTTTGACCTGATTCCGGGTGTGCGGTCGATGTTCGCAAAACACTCGATGGGTCTCGCCGGAAAGTTACCGCGATTGTCCCGCGGAGTGCCGATCCGATGAAGGGGCGATTCAAGATCGCGATCGTGGGGGGCGGCATGACCGGGTTGACGCTGGCCGCCTTGCTCGCGAAGGGCCGCCATTCGGATGCACTGGATATTTCATTGATCGATGCGGGCGCGCGGCCGGTTTTTTCCACCGGGGACGACGTCGGGTTGCGCGTGTCCGCAATCGCGAACGGATCCGCCCAGCTACTGGATGCAGTCGGTGCGTGGCCGCATGTCGTTAACGAGCGTGTGTCGCCCTACGAAAGCTTGCGAGTTTGGGACGAACAAAACCTGCCGGACAGTGGCGCTACTCTCCGTTTCGATGCGTCGGAATTCGCGCTACCGCAACTGGGCTTCATCGTCGAAAACCTGCTGCTGCAATATTCGCTGTTGCGAGTCCTCGATGACACCAGCGTGTCTCTGCAATTTGAAACCGTGATCAAATCGCTGCCAGCAGCGGATCTCGTCGTTGGCGCCGATGGTGCGCGTTCAAAAGTGCGCGAACTGGTCGGCATTCAGACGAATCAATGGCCCTATAGCCAGGTGGCGGTCGTGACACATCTCGAAACGGAGTTCGGGCACAAGCAAACTGCGCGGCAGCGTTTTCTGCGTGCGGGGCCGCTCGGCATGTTGCCGCTGGCCGATGGACGTATTTCCGTTGTTTGGTCCACGAGCCCCGAAAGCGCGCGCCAGGCACTCGATGCGTCGGGCAAGGAACTCGGAACCATGCTGACCAATGCCTCTGACCGCGTTCTGGGCAAGCTCACGGTGGCCGGTCCGAAGGGCGCATTTCCACTGTGTGCCCAGCACGCTAAAGATTATGTGCTGCCCGGAGTCGCTTTGATCGGCGACGCTGCGCACGCCATTCATCCGTTGGCCGGGCAAGGAGCGAATCTGGGGCTTCAGGACGCCGCGGAGTTGGCGCGCGTCATCGATGCCGCCATAGACGATGGGCTGTATCCCGGGGACAGGCCTGTCCTGAGGCGTTACGAGCGAGCTCGCAAAGGCGCGAATTCGACGATGCTGCACTTCATGACTGGCCTCAACCGCCTGTTTACGACAGACTCCAAGCTGGTGGGAGAAATAAGAACAATCGGTATGCGGCTCTTCAATAACAGTGGGCCGATCAAAGAACGCGCCGTCAGGGTCGCGCTGGGCGTGAAATAGAACCCACGGGGGAACATTGAAGCATTCTTACGTATATGTCTTGGCGGCATTGCTGACGGCTATCGGGCTGTCCATCTTTGTGTACAAGTGGCAGGTCCTCGGATTTCCAGTAATCGAGGATCAGGAAACTCCGGTGTGGACGATTGAGGCTGCCGTTAAGTTCGAGAGCGGTCCCGGATCGATCAAGGTCAAATTGCATGTGCCGACATTGACGCCCGGGTTTCGCATGCTCAACGAAATTTCGGTATCGCGTGGTTACGGCTTTAGTCTGAACTACGGCAGCGGTGGCCGCGAAGCGCAGTGGGCGATTCGCCGCGCCGATGGCAAACAGACGATTTACTATCGCATTTCGGTTTACCAAGACAGCCGCGTTGACATGTCTGATACGACGCCGCCATTCCCGCCGATTCCGGTGATCAACGAACCAATGAAAACGGCCGTAGACGTGCTCGTTGACGACGTTCAAGCTCACTCGGCAGACGCGGCCTCATTTACGACGGAACTATTGCGACGGATGAATGACTCGTCGCCGGATTCAAATGTCGAACTATTGCTGTCCGGCGTATCAAGCAGCGTCGATTTTGTAGAGGTCGCCAGTATGATGCTGGCGACTGCTCGCATCCCGGCACGTACCGTGCACGGGTTTCCCCTGGCCGGGAGACAACGCAGTGCGGAGTTGGTGTCGTGGCTGGAAATTCACGACGGCGATCGCTGGCTCTACTTCAATCCCGCGACCGGTGAGGAGCATTTGCCGGATCGCTTTCTGGTTTGGTGGCGCGGCAGCGAACGGTTGGTCAACGTTGACGGCGGTAGCAAAGTTGAAGTGGATTTCGCCATACAGAAAAACTACCTGGATGCGATAGCAATCGCAGAGACGCAGGCCGCACAGCAAGGGACCATCGCTTTCGATTTTTCGCTGTACAGCCTGCCAATTCAGACGCAGGCGGTGTATGCGGTGCTGCTCATGATTCCGATCGGGGCGCTGGTCATGGTCATCATGCGCAATATCATCGGTATTGACGCGTTTGGAACTTTCATGCCGGTGCTGATCGCGCTCGCGTTTCGCGAGACGAAACTTTTCTGGGGCGTGATCTTGTTTACCTTGCTCGTTACGCTGGGCCTCACGATTCGATTTCTACTGGATCGATTGCGATTGTTACTCGTGCCGAGACTCAGCGCAGTGCTTATCGTCGTTGTGATGCTGATGTTGTTCATCAGCCTGATGTCGCATCGTCTTGGTCTGGAAACCGGCTTGTCCGTCGCATTGTTTCCCATGGTGATCATTGCGATGACGATCGAGCGAATGTCGGTCGTGTGGGAGGAGCGCGGCGCCGCTGATGCCATTCGCGCCGGGCTTGGCAGTCTGATCGTCGCGGTCGTAGCTTACGTATTCATGGGCATAGAGTGGCTCGAGTATCTGCTTTTTACGTTCCCTGAATTACTGCTCGTTATTCTGGCAGTTGTTGTGCTCGTTGGCCGGTATACCGGTTATCGATTCACCGAGTTGCGGCGTTTCAAGGAACTTGCAGTCGACTGATGTTTTCTGCGGCGAGAAAATTACGTGAGTCCGGCGTACTTGGATTGAACGAGCGCAATACGGATTTCATTATGCGCCTGAATCCACGCCGCTTGTTTCCACTCGTCGATGACAAGACGCTCACCAAGAAGTTGGCGCTGGAAGCGGGCATGGCCGTTCCCGATCTTTACGGCGTAATAACGCATCAGGGCGAGGTGCGGCGGTTCGTGGAGATCGTCGAAAATCTACGCTATGTCGACGTGGTCGGCTCCCTGCAAATGCTTATCGACATTTACCGAGACGAGCCAAACGACGATATTCGCCAGCAGATTGTGAACGCTATTGAGCAACTAGCCGAGTACAATATCGACGCCTACCATCAAGTAGGGCCGATGATTCAGATGGCATTAGTAGATCATCTTGATGGCATGAGCGATGCCGAGGTGGACAGCATTCGGCCCATCGCTCTGACCGTTTGGACGGAGGCCATTCAGTCGGATATCACTGGCGCGAAGTGGAAGGCCGACTCCGTAGTTTTGAGCACAGGGGCCGTGCCCGCATCCGAGGAGCTGAAGGAGATTCGCAACAGAGCGATCGAAGCCCTTTTCGCCGCCTATGATCGATCGACCGACGATACGCAGAAGCGCGAAGTTCTTTCGGCATTGGACGCCGCTACAAGGACACCGAATCAGGCGCAATACTCCAATGAACTGCTAGCTACCACTCTCAAAGATGCCATACGCATTGTCGAGTTCGTGATGGAACGCGCTAAAGGTGAAACCTACGAGTTGTTGCAGCATTTGGAGCATCAATTCCTATACGACTATTTCCGAGCGGACAGTCTTACAAACGACCCAGAAAATCGATTCTGTTGCCAGGCTGAAGCCAAGGCGCTGGTGGCCGCGATCCTTAAATTCCGAGACACAATCAACGTCGATGACTTGTTTATCCGATACAAGGTCCTGGTAGGGTTTGAGTCCGTCTACCCTAGACACTGGAGTGAAGAGAATTTTGACTTTGAGGGTGCAGATGAATATCGAAGCGACGAGGCTAAGCGCTACATAAACGAGATCAGCGCGGAAAATGAGAATCTGTGGTTTGACTTGATTGAACGTTGTGCGGAAACCAAGTCGAGCGATCTCGCCACATTTCCGGTTTTCGGCAACTTCATCAGTCAACTGGCTGAGCGTAAGCCCGAAGTGGCGGATAGATTGCTCGCAAAGGCATCGGAGGACCTGCGCAGCTTCCTCCCCGGTTTACTTAATGGCCTCGCCCAGAGCGGCCGACACGATATTTACGAGCGAACGTTGAAGTCAGAGCTTGAGTCCGCCCGCAATTTAGTAGGTGTAACGCGTCATCTTCGCCATTCGGATGTTACGAATCCAGATTTCGTCGATCGCGTTTTGAGGCGTGCGATTGATCGAAGCGACTCATTGGCAGTCATCGAGTGTCTTTTGTTTGCTTTGGAGCATTACGGGACGGAGAAAATCGCAGACGGGGACACATTTCTGCGTGATGCCTTTACCTTCCTGAACGAACGAAAGGACGCACGCTGGGCTTCGCAAGCGTGGTTCCTGCAAAAAGCCACAAAGTTCTACAAAGAATTGACTCCGGAGAGGACGGCGCAGATCCTACCGAATCTAGGCTATCTTCGCCAAGTAAACTATCAGGTCGAACGCATTCTGGCTCGGCTCGCGGCGCGCCAACCGGCTGCGGTCTGGGACTACTTCGGAGTTCGGCTGGTCACGGAGACAACCGAAGGCGACGTTGAATA
>JADFNS010000018.1 GCA_022563255.1 Pseudomonadota bacterium | reverse complement strand
GCGTGCTGGAAGCCCTCGCCGCTCGGCCACCGGTCGAACGGTCCAGTCTGCGACACTTCGTAAAGAGGGGTGTGATCCCACTTGCCAAGTGCGTAGTTTACATAGCCGTCTTCCTGCAGGTAATTGGCAACTGACTTGGCCGATTTCGGCATTATCGCGTTGTACCCCGGAAAGCCCATTGCGGTCAGCGCATGACTGCCAAGGCCGATCGAGTGCGGGTTGCGGCCGGCCATCAGTGATGCGCGCGACGGCGAACACAGCGCTGTCGTATGAAAATTGTTGTAGCGCAGCCCGTTGCTGGCCAGGTTGTCGATGTTCGGTGTATTGATTAGTCCACCAAAGCTGCCGATTTGGGCGAAGCCCACGTCGTCGAGCAAGAATATGATTACGTTTGGCGCGTCTTCTTTGGGCTCTTTGTACGGTGCCCACCATTCCCTGGAGTCCTCATAAGACTTGGCTATTACGCCGCCGAAACCCTCAACATTCTTGGTTTTTACGCCGGAGTCTGAGATCGAAAACTCTGCGGCTGCAGACGTGCTTTCTCTGCCTGATTCGGTGGCGGACTCCCCCCCGCCACAGGCGGTTAAAGATATTGCGACAACTACCATAAGTAGGATTTTCATGATCGATTTCCTCGCGTTTTTATGATTGTGCGTGCGCCCTCTATGGTAGAATTTACACACCTTGAGGCTCACAGCAGACTACACGACATGATCATTTTATGAAAGTACGGTCAATTCAATATGAAACATGGCCATGGCCGACAGCAATTGAACGCGCTCATCCCGCTTCCGAGGAATTATAATTATGCGAATAAGTATCCTGTTTTTCTTAATTTGTGGGCTCGCTATTCCAGGCGTTGGTGTGGCGGATGGCTCCGGCGGCAATACGTTGGCATCAACAATGGAAGTCTATGTTTTTCCAAAGGCAGGGCAACAGTCGGAGCAGCAGTCCAGAGACGAGGCCGCTTGTTATGAGTGGGCAACCAGCAACACTGGTGCAGATCCGTTCGACCTTCACAAGCAAAGCATTGCGGAGGCCGAGGCAACCGAAAAAGCCAAAGCTACGGCCGCGCAGAGCGGAAGAGGCGCGGGTGCGCGAGGCGCATTACGTGGCGCAGCTGCCGGAGCAATTGTCGGTGAAATTGTTGATGATGACGCGAGCGACGGTGCCGAGATTGGCGCTGCAGTTGGCTTGATTTCTGCGCGGCGCAGAGCACGAGCTGCCAGCGCGCAAGCGACCGAGCAGGCAGAGCAACAGGGCAAGGCGACGCAAAAAGCAACAGAGGAAAAGCTTGGTAATTTCAAAAAGGCGTTCAGCGTTTGCCTTGAAGCCAAAGACTATCTCGTCAAGTATTGAACTGAAGGATCGACCAAATGGTTTTAACAAGCAGGCTATTTTGCGCAGTATTTTCATTAGCTCTTGTGACGGGGTGTGCATCGACTTTCGAAGCGACATACGATCACGATGACGGCAATGATTTCTCGTCTTATCAAACATTCTCCTGGATATCCAAGAATCCGATGAAGCTTGGGCAAAGTGTTGTTGCACCCAATCCCTTGCTTGAGCCACGCATTACTTCCGCACTTGAGAAAGCCCTGATTGCCAAAGGTTACACCTACGTTATCGAGCCGAAGAATGCGGACTTCGTGTTGTCTTTCACGATTGGCTCTCGCGAAGAAATCAAAGTCGACTCGTACCCCAGCATGTCAGCGGGATACGGTATGAGGCATCCCGGCCACTGGGGCTGGGGAGGAATGTACTACGGTGTTGGCACCGAAACGCAAGTCCGCCATTACACGAAAGGGATTCTTGCAGTCGATATATTCGATGTGAAGGAACGACGACCGGTCTGGCATGGCGTTGCGACGAAGACGATCAGGGAATCGGATCGCGGCGAGTTGGAAGTTACGATCAAGGATGCTGTTGATGCAATCCTTGCCGGGTTTCCGCCTCCGTAGTCTCTAGATATCTGACGCTGAAGATTGCGGTCCTTTATCACCCAGTTGTCTTAGTACATCGTTTGACAGCGTGATAAAGATGCGAAAGCTCTCATCGGCAGCCAACTTTTCACCGACCAGAAGATCAAATGCGGCGTTCTGCAGGCTGCGAACCTCTGCGATGATTTCACGCAGTTTTGCGGCTTCGGTTGAGTCATCCACAGATCGACTTAACGCAATAGTCTTCGTATAGAAGGTGTCAATTCGGTTCTTGCGGCGCATTTTGTAGATTCGAATGCTGGCGAATAATGCACTGGCAAGTGCAACGATCAAGGTGACGGCGACCTCCACAATACCGGAATAACGTTCATAAACGGTTGGCGCCGAGCGTTGTAGATAGGCCTTTGTTCCGGCATGTACGATGAAGGTTGAGCGACTGGTATCGAAGTCTTCAGTTAGCTGCTGGAACAACCCTGGTCGCTTGGCTGATAGCGCTGGCCGCAATCGGAGGATCTCGTTGATCAGGTCGTAGACAACTGTGCTGTCAAGATCGCTTCTCGTGACCAGCATCTTGTCCACGGCGATCGTTGCGATCGGTTCTTGTGTTAAATCGCCGTATGTACCTGCCGGAATGACGAAAGGCCTGAAATGCGGATTGAGCAGCACTGCCGCGTCAACGAGGCTTCCGGCTCCAATGTCTTGCACTTTCCCGATCGACCATAAGCGGAAATTCGGAAAATCGGTCTGCAAATTTCGAATGTCAGCGATTCTCTCCGGCGATATAGGAGAAAACACGATAACGATATCCGGCATCTCCTTGATGTCATGCACATAGCTGAAATCATCGGGGCCGATATTCAATCGTTCTGCGATGCGCTCAAATACGATTCGCGATGCCGATCCTTCGGGGCCGGCGTAAATCGTCGAATCCCGTAGTATATCGGGTCCGCTAACGCGGCTTGAACCTCCTCGATAACCGATGTGTAGCACGGTTGGATAGAGCGGTATCACCGTCGCGATTTCGTTGCGAAATGGCAGGTTGTTGGATACAAGCGCAATATCGGCTGCGCCTGACATTAAGGCGTCCAATGCAGCTTCTTCTGACAAAGGCACATCTGTGAGCGTTATATGAATAGCCGCCTGGTCGTTGAGTAGTTCACTCAGCTCCTCTGCGATACTGCGATCCACCGGCTCAGTTGGTGTAACCAGCCGCAACGAGTCAGGCCCGTTGTCGCAGGATGACAAGCAGGCAATAAAAGTTATGATAATTGTGAGGCGATTGAGTCGCATCGAAATCAAAGTCCGCGCTCCACGTTAGAATATTATCTATGCGATAGTACAAACATCACTGCACTTAAACCACAGGTATCCCGTATGAAAGACGGAATCGTCGCACTCTTTGGACTGATGGCCATTGTGTTCTTACCAGTTGCAAACGCAAATACGGATGTCGTCGTATTTACGAACGGAGACAGGCTGACTGGCGAGGTAAAGTTACTGGAGCGTGGCAAGCTTAGTTTCAAGACTGCCGCCACCGACACGATTTCGATCGAGTGGGACGACGTTGCGTCTCTAAAGAGCGATCAGAATATTCAGGTGGAGACCGAGAGCGGCGATCGTTTTCTTGGTCACCTTGGCGCAGCGTCAAGTGAGGGCAAAGTCTTAGTGGAAACTACGACAGGAGCTGTACAACTCGACGTCGACCGAATCGTTCTAATGCACCCGATTGAGAAGAAGGGCATTGCACGATTCGACGGTGATATCACCGCTGGGTTTAACTTCGCCAAGGCCAATGCAATGCGACAAGCGCATTTTGGGCTCGACCTGGAAGCGCGAACTGAAACCAGAATTTTCAGCCTCAATATGTATTCTGTTACGTCCGATAGCGCGGACAATAGTTCCAGTCAACGCCACAGCGCGGATATCTCGTACCAGCGGCTTCTGGCGGATCGTTGGCTGATTGGTGCTGTCCTGCGACTGGAACGCAACGACGAACTCCAACTCGATCTCCGAACGTCTCTGGGCGTTGGTGGTGGGCGAAATATCCTGCAGACGAATAGTTCAACGGTGTCGCTCATCGGCGGGCTACAGGTTAGCCGCGAAAACGTGAGTGGCAATGAACTGGATGAGGACACATTGGAGGCCTTCGCAACGCTTAACTGGGACTGGTTTCGTTACGACACACCGGAGTTGGACTTCTCAACGGAACTGCAGATTATTCCCAATCTCACTGACTCGGGTCGCGTGCGTGCCGAACTCGATATCAGCATGAAGTGGGAAATTGTTGAGGATTTGTTCTGGGAACTGGCTTTTTACGACAGTTTCGATAGCGACCCGGTTGTACTGGGTGCTGAAGAAAACGATTACGGTCTGGTGGCGTCACTCGGCTGGGAATTTTAGGTCGAGTCAGAAAGAATATTGGTGATACAATTCAGTCATATACAAGCTACAAGACATAGAATCTACGACTCTCAGGAATAATAAATGAGTAAAACACAAAAAATGCTGCCGCTGATAGCGCTAATAGCATCCTCAGGCCTGCTTACCGGTTGCGCCGGTTCAAATCCTACTGTCGACACGAGCGCTGAAGCCGAAATTTCGTTTGATGGTCTTTACCGAGTCAAAGGCGGCACGGCGGATGCTGCATGGGTGAGGAAAGGCGCCGACATTTCGCAGTACTCGAAAATAATGCTCCAGGGTGTGGGTATTGAATATCGACCGGGTGGTGAATCAGGCAGGCTTTATTATTCAAGGAGGAGCGCCGATCATTTCGAGATTTCTGACAAGCAAAAAGAAAGGTTGGTTGAGATACTGACTGAAGCCTTTCGAAAGGAACTCGGCAAGAGTGAGCATTTCACAATTGTCAGTGAGCCTGGCCCGGATGTCCTTTTGATACGCGGTGCTTTACTTGACGTCGTTTCTTTTGTGCCACCGGAACCGATCGGAAGGGGGGAAATTTTCCTGAGCAGAGTTGGCGAGGCGACTTTGGTTTTGGAAATCCGTGATTCGGTCTCCGATGCGATTCTTGTTCGCGCGGTGGACAGGCGGGCTGCGGAAGACGCAGCGCGGGGTTTCTCGCGATCAAATCGTGTATTCAATGCGGCGGAGGTTCGACGGATGGCCCAAGCATGGGCGCGAAAGCTGCGTGAGCGCCTGGACGAATACGCGGCCAAATGATTCGAGCCACTGCAATCGCGGTCGTTATAGCACTATCCGCGTTTGGGTGTGCTACGGGTAAACCGGCGAAAGTTGCCTACGATTTAGAAAATAACTTCTCGAATTATCAATCATTTAGCTGGCTTTCCGAGAATCCAATGAAAGTTGGTCAGGCGCTGGCGCCACCGAAAAAGACCTTGCAGCCGGCGGTCATGGCCTCCATTCGTAGCAACCTGGAAGCGAAGGGATACCGCTACCAAGCTGACGCTGTGTCGGCCGATTTCTTGCTGTCATTTACCGTTGGTTCCCGTGAAAAAATTGGTCCTGACGCCTATCCGTCGGAGCATTCCGGGGTCGGCGGTCGAGGGGGGTGGGCCACTGCCTATTACGGTGGCGGTGCCGGTGCTGCTTATACCCAGGGTGTGCTGGCAATTGATATTTTCGATTCTCATGATCGTCAACCGGTTTGGCACGGCGTCGCGGGAAAACGAATTAATGAAGAAGATCGCGAGAATATGACGGGAGTCATTAACGCAGTAGTTGCTTCAATACTCGACGACTTCCCTCCTCAATAAGGTCACGATTCGGAGTTTCTGGAATGAGAAAAATGTCGTTGTTTGTGGCGGTTGTCGCTACAGCAGTCTGCTGGCCATGCGCGCAAGCCGGGGCTCAGCAGGAGACTGAGCAAACGTTGTTATCGTTTCCTCGAGAAATCGCGGCCGATGGTGCGAAAATCGTTGTACATGTTCCGGAAATTGATACATGGAAAGACTTTTCGACAGTGACCGGCCGGTTTGCGGTTGAGCTGACTGTGCATGGAGCGGATGAGCCAGTCCTCGGTACTGCCGAATTTGTTGCCGACACCGATGCGAATATTGAGAAACGTGTCGTGGCGGTCGAGAACATTGAGATTACCGCCACCAGCTTCCCGTATGCAGACGCCAGTCAATCGGCGCAACTTGATGCTGCGCTGCGCGGGGCTGTCAGGAAACGCACGCAGTATATCCCTTTGGACGTGGTGCTTTCGTATGTGGCAGCCGATGCGACACTTCCAGAGGAAGAAGGGCTTTCGTACGAGCCGCCGCCGATATTCTATTCCAGCCTGCCGGCGATCTTGCTCATGACGGATGGCGAACCGATGCTGGCCCCGATCGATGAGACGAAGCTGAAGTACGTTGTGAATACGAACTGGGACTTGTTTCGTTACCGGGAGAGAGAATGGTATTTGCGATATGGCGATAGATGGTTAAGAGCAAAAAAACTTGACGGCAAGTGGAAATACGATAATTCGCTGCCAAGGGATTTCAAAAAACTGCCGGATGATGGCAACTGGGTCGAGGTGAAAGCCACGATTCCTGCCGCGAAGGGTGACAAGAGCACACCGGTGGTTTTCATTAGTGACCGGCCCGCTGAATTGATTGTTACCGAAGGGCAGCCCAGCCTAAGTACGATCACGGCCGGCGGGCTTGAATATGTACATGACACTGAAAGCGACCTGTTTCGGTATCAAAACGTCTATTACTACCTGGTGTCGGGGCGATGGTTTAGCGCTCCGGTCTTACGCGGCCCGTGGCAACATGTAAAAAAGTTGCCATCTGAGTTCTCCGCCATTCCTGCAACATCAGCGAAAGCGCATGTGCTTGCCGCGGTTCCAGGTAGTGATGAAGCCCGACTAGCGGTTCTTGAGGCATCCATACCGCGAAAAGCGACCATTTCCCGAGACGCGGGCAAGGACATCGCCGTGTACTATCAGGGCGACCCGATTTTTTCTGCGATTGAAGGCACGGCCGTTGAGCGCGCGGTCAATAGCTCGGGGGATGTGCTGTTATTCGAGGGCGTGTATTTTCTTTGCCAGGAAGCGATTTGGTACACATCGGATGCAGCCATTGGCCCCTGGACGGTGGCCGATGCAGTTCCAGCGGCGATTTACACAATTCCTCCATCGTCAGCGTCTTACCATGTGACTCATGTTCACATTTACGAAAGCGACGACGACACGGTGTCGACCGGTTACACCAGCGGTTACTTCGGTATTCACGTGGGTTTTGGGATAGCAATGTACGGTAGTGGCTGGTACTACCCGCCGTACTACGGTTACGGCCACTATCATGGTTACCCGTATTATCCGTACTACTACGCCTATCCCTACAGCTATGGTGCATCCGCCTGGTACAACCCGAACACTGGCATGTACGGACGCTCTGGAAGTGTTTACGGACCCTACGGCGGCTTCGGTCGAGCGGCAAGTTACAACCCGAGTACTGGCACTTACGCGCGTGGCGCGGCGGTTTGGGATAGCAACGAGATCGCGGGATCGGGCTATGCCTACAATCCACGAACGGGAACGGGCATCGCCACGAACCGATACGCGAACGAGCACGGTGGCTGGGGTGAGTCGCTGATAACGCACAATGATAAATGGGTACAGACCAAGAGCGAGTGGAATGAATATTCACGCCAGACTGAATTCCTGACATCGGGTGGCACCAGCGGCGAGTTGATGCGCAGTAACGTCGGTGATTCAGTTCGGCGAACAGGTGAGTTTGAACGCGGTGACCAATCGCTCAAAACCGGGTCGATGCGCGGCCCCCAGGGCGGCGCATTTGGCATTGAAACCGGGGATGGGATTAGGGCTGGTATTGGTAGATCAGCGGACGGTGATCTTTACGCGGGCAAGGACGGGCAGGTCTACCGGCGTGATGATAATGGCTGGTATCAAAACGGCGGCGACGGCTGGAATAAAGTAGAGCTTAGCAGCGAAAGAGCGGACCAAATCGACCGCGCCCGGAATGAGGTTACTGATCGTCGGCAGCCGAACGACAGGTGGTCAGACCGTAGCAATGGCAGTAACCGGGATTTTCGGCGTTCCGAGCCCAGTCGACGCAATGAACTGAACCGAAGCTATGATGCGCGAACTAATGGATATCAACGATTCAATCAGCGCAGCAACAGAAGTGCTGCGAACAGCCAGCGAACGCGGCAGGCACAACCGCGTCGAAGAAGGTGATAACTGGACTCTTGGGATGGCATTTAAATGAGACAACTAACGGGCTTATTCGCACTGGTTCTTCTTTCTTTGAGCACGGCGGCTTTGACGAACGACGAGTTCGCCGATGGCCGAGCGATGATTCAAGCTGCGCGGCAGGAAATGTTCCGTGCGGAACTACATATGACGGACGAGGAGGCCGAGAAGTTTTGGCCGATTTATTCGACCTATCGAGAAGAATATGACGGGGTCATGCGCCGTTATGGTGACATGATTACCGACTACGTTCGACGATATAACGATGCGGATCTTTCCGATGAGTACGCCGACGAGATGCTCAAGTCTTACTTCGGGATTAAGGAAGAGTTGTTACACGTCCAGCAACGTTATTTGCCGGAACTCCACGCAATTCTACCAGCACTAAAAGTCGCTCGTTTTTATCAACTCGAAAATAAATTCAACGCTGAGATTGACGCGCAGTTGGCAAGAGCGGTGCCGCTCATCGACCCAAGTTAGTCACCCGGTTGATAAGGCCGTCTTTTTGCAGGCGTTGAACGATAATCTTAACGGCTTCATCCACTACAAGGCTGGTCGCGTCTTTTTTCCGAATATCAGATTCGATCGCCCAGACGAGGTCGCCGGTATGGGTATCGAAAACTTCGCTGGACAGTTTGACTGATACTTCGACGCCCAGTGTCGCCGGTTCGTTGAGTTCCTGATAGTCGTAGCGAAAAAGATGCAGTGCGCCCTCGTCTTTGCGAGTTGATTTCGTCGCCGCTACACCGTCCGTGGTCGTCGCAGCGAAATCCCGCTTCAGAACCTTGGTGATGAGTACCGCATCGAAACCCTCCGATTCCACCAGATCCTCGATAGTTTCTCTGCTGATCGGCTTATTTCCTCCGACGGCGCGATAGTAGGCAACCGCCATTGCGTCGTGTTCAGTCAATTTTGAGGCGATAAGTCGTTCAAATCTGGCACGACCGTCGTAGTTGTCCGCGACTCCGATAACCAGGATGTTTTGGAACGCCGCACCTTCGTAATCTGCTATACCGCTGGACTTGATCGTTCCATTGGGTGCTGAGCACCCGGCCAAGAAAGCACAAAAAGCGAATAATAAACCTGAATGACGCACATTGATCTCCAAGAAGCCAGGCGGCGTACGGTATTACTTGTTCAGGTTTTCATCAAGGAAATTGCGGAACAATTTCGCCCACCGCTCTGCGGCGGACTGGACGGCATCCCAATCAGTAATCGTGCTGTCGCCTATGTTGAAGGTGGGCACTGACGCACTATCAGCGGCGCGGGCTAGTACTTCGCCGGATTCAGAATCCACAAGTTCCATCAGAAACACGAGCGAGCCCGGGTTGGCGATATCGCGAAGGTCTCGTCTGACGTATTGTGCGTCTCCTCCGGAGGATTTTCTGTAGTCGATCAGGGTGGGCCGAATCTCCAGTGTCGTCGGACCTTTGCTTTCCACGATTCTGTACCCCTGCAATTCATCCAGGAATGCAGTACGAAATATTTGTCGCGTCCGTTGCTGGTCTTCTTTCGATGGTGCAGCGTCTTCCGGAAAGAATATCCCCATTCCTTCGGCAGTCAGGCGATCATATTTTCCGAAGTCTGCACCCACGGCAATTTGGCTGGATTCAACATTGGAATTCTTGTTGATCCTGAAACTTTGAGTCGTAACCGTCGTGCAGCCGATGAACAAAAGGCTGGTGACGGCTAAAGCGATCGCGCCTGTTCGTCGAATATTGGGGCAGATAGAAAACACTTAATCACCTGTTGCTCGTCGGCGAGAGTTGGTTGTATAGGCACATTATTGCAGGAAAAGTTTCAATGCGCGCGTATGAAGGCGCAAATATTTACTCATTATTCAATTTTGGTCGCGAGCGCTTGTCGCAGTGCTGTGATATTCGCGTTGTCTGGATAGTGGTCGGCCAGTTGATCTGCAATTTCCTGCGCATGTTCAAATTGGCCGGAGTCGCGCAGGATTGTCGCAAAAGCCCAGCCGATGTCGTAATTGGTGGGAGAACGCTGGTATGCATTATCGAGCAGACGCAGTGCCTCGTTTTGCTGCCCAAGTGAATTGAGAGCGATACTCAGTACGTAGACATAGCGATGCTCCGACGGCTGAAGTTCAAATGCCTGTCGCAGCTCGGCGAGGCCCGCCTCAGGTTGAGCCGTGCGAACCAGCGCCAGCCCCAGTGAGTGACGAAGCGCTGCGTCATTCGGTGCGATAGCGATACCTTGTCGAAGAATTTCTTCGACATTTGTTTCATCTTGGCGCTGTCGAAGAGTATCGACGAGATTCAGGCGGGCAGGCACATAGCCAGCATCAATTTCTAACGCCCGCTCAAAATAGTGAGTAGCACCGGGCAGGTTTCCGTTAGCTATTTCGAAGTTGCCGAGGTTCACCAGGGCATCAGGCGTGCTTGAGAGCATGGTATAAGTAGCGCGATATTCTTCGGCAGCGCGGCCGAATGCTCTCGTTTGTTCGAGCGGCAACAGGTCGCGTATGTCTGCAAATGTGAGAGCGGCCTGAATGCGAACGCTGCGTATTGGGTCGTTCAGCGTCTCGCCGCCAACGCCTAATTTCGTTTCAGCGGCAAGGTGCCTGAGCGTACGAAGTGCGGCGACGCGGAGCAATGGGTCCGGATCTGCAAGGGCATTTCCCAGGGCGGCTATTTCGTCGTCACCAAACGGTGCCGTGAGCTGGGTTAGCATCGTTGCGCGGGCTATCGCGGGGAAGTCCTCATTGCTTGATGCATGGGTGAGCGTCTCGTTGGCGTATCCCTGGCGGCCAGCGGCAATTGCCGTTCCGTAGTGAGGACGAGGTGTTGCACCCAGAGAGTCCAAAGCGCGCTTGGCCCAATCCGCATCCTTGTCCGCGTGGCAATTTCCGCAAGCATTGGGTGCATCAGTTTCATCGTGAAGATCCGGCCGCGGAATTCGAAAACTGTGGTCCCGGCGTACATCAACGCCCATATAAGTTCTTGCTGTCATATGGCAGTCAACGCATGTGGCGTCGGTGCTGGCATGGCCACTGTGTTCGACTGTGGCAAACTTCGATGGCAGGTGGCATTGCGAGCAGACATCGCTTGGCGTACTTCCTGCTCGCAAGGAGCCAGAGTGCGGGTTGTGGCAATTGCTACAGGTCACCCCGGCCTTATACATGCGGCTTTGGATGAACGAACCATAGACATAGACCTCGTCCTTTATCTGGCCGTCGGAGAAATAAAGGTGCTCATCAAGTAAGGCCAGCAAATGGGTGTCTGCCAGCGGTTTACCGTACTCATAGTCAGTGGTAATGAGTCCACGTCTTGCATGACACCGTCCGCAGGACTCAATCTCCTGTCGTGGCTGGCCTGGTGTTTCGCTGCGTTTGGCGATCCCTGACTCCGGATTCATGATCCAGTTGCCGGACGCGTACTTGTCGAAGTTCAGCGTAAATCCGAATTGGTTGTCGAAACCAGCTGAGTCTGCCTGGGCTACATGTTCTGACCCTGGGCCGTGACAGGCTTCGCAGCCTACAGATAGTTCCGAATACGTTGTCGCGAACGTATCAGTATCGAAGTCATATCCCATCTGCAAGTTTGTCGAATGGCACTCTGCACACATGTAATTCCAGTTCTGATAGCGCCCAGTCCAGTGCAACTCGTCGCCCGGCCCAATGTACTCATCGGGATACAGATGGAACCAGCGCATCCCGCCATCAGTCGCGGACCGGGTGTCCCACGCGAATGGCAAGGCTTGCATTCGACCTCCGGGAAGCTCGACAAGGTATTGCTGCAACGGAGTAACGCCGAACGTGTAGGCGACTTCGTATTCCTGATCTTGTCCATCCGCATCCTGCGTCGCGACGATGAACGTATTACCGCGCGAAAAAAACCGCGTTTTTCTACCGAAATAATCAAACTCAGCATCGTCGAAGTCACCAAGAACGGTCGTTTTGTCGGCTATCTGCATGGCGAGTTCGTGGTGTGAGCCTCGCCAGTCAGTAGATTGGGATTCATGACAGTTAGAGCAGGTCGTACTACCGACGAATTGCAGCACATCACCAGGTGACACCGACGTCTCCATTTGATCGTCACATGCCGCCAGTGAGAGTGTCAGAAGTAGGGCTGCGTATGCGGGAAGTTTCAAAATAGTCGGAGTGAACGAAGTGCAATTGTATTCGTGAAAATATTGTAGCGTACAACAATACTCAGTAGTCCGTTTGAGTTGATCTGATTGGTGCCCAGAAGAGGACTTGAACCTCCACTACCTTGCGATAACCAGCACCTGAAGCTGGCGCGTCTACCAATTCCGCCACCTGGGCATTTCGCCTGACCAATCAGATTCTCAATTGATCTGTCAAACCGCGTACAATCGCAGTCCGACAGCGAGGCGCACTGTACTCAAGGCAAGCGCAACCTGTCAATCGTAAATTGCATCCATTACCAGCGGAGACGTATCACTTGCCACGCAAGCTTCAGGCAACCAAGGGAAAAGCCGGGCACAAGACAAAGCGGCGCTCCCAAGGCAAGGCTAAGCCCTACAAACATCCGATTCCCAGTCAGAATGACCTCATCGAGTTTTTAACTAAAATCGGCAAACCATTGAAAACAGAACCGATTCTCAAGGAATTTAGCTTGAGGGGTCAGCGGATGCGCACACTGCTGGCAGATCGGCTGCAAAGCATGGTCCGGTCCGGGCAGATCCTCGAAAACCGCCGCGGCGAGTATTGCCTGACGGCCAAACTGGGTCTGGTCACTGGCAAAGTCAGCGGTCATCGCGACGGTTTCGGCTTCGTCATTCGCGATGACGGCGAGCCGGAAGACATCTATTTGTCGGCTCGGGAGATGCGCTCGTTATTCGATGGAGATCGTGTCGCGGTGAGAATCAAGGGACTGGATCGCCGCGGTCGGGCGGAAGGAGAACTCATCGATGTTCTCGAACGTGGAACGCGTGTCGTTGCGGGCCAGTTCATCCGTGAACGTGGAATCGGCATCGTTATTCCCGACAATGCGAAATTATCGCATCGCATCCTGATTCCGAAGGGCGCAGCGGCCAACGCCAGACATGGCGATATGGTGGTCGCCGAGATTGTGGATTATCCGACGCAGGTCGAACAGGCGACGGGCCGAATTACGACCGTGATCGGCGCGCCTACGGACAAGGGTATTGCTACGGACATCGCGATTCACGCTCACGCGATTCCTTTCAAGTGGCCGAGGGCTATCGCAAGTGAAGTGAAACGATTCGGCGCGACCGTTACCGGCGCAGCAAGTCGCGGCCGTAGGGATTTGCGAAACGTTAATCTCCTGACGATTGACGGCGCCGATGCGAGAGACTTTGACGACGCGGTATTTTGTGAAAAGTCCGCACAGGGCTGGCGTTTGTTGGTAGCGATCGCGGACGTCGCAAACTATGTGGAAGTGGGGTCGGCGCTCGACAAAGAAGCGATCAAGCGCGGCACGTCGGTGTATTTTCCGGACCGCGTTGTGCCGATGCTTCCTGAAGTTTTGTCGAACGGTCTGTGTTCACTGAATCCGCACGTGGATCGCCTGTGCATGGTTTGTGAAATGCAGGTGAATGCAGGTGGCAAGGTGATTCGTGCGACGTTTTTTGAGGGTGTCATGCGATCGAAAGCGCGGCTGACCTACGGCCAGGTCAGCGACTTTCTTAGCGGCGCCTCCAGATCCTCCGTACCCGGAAAGTTGCAGGGCTCCATTCGGGAATTGCACGCATTGTATCGGGCGTTTGCGAAAGCGCGCAGTCGTCGTGGCGCGATTGAGATCGACTTGCCGCAAACGATATTCAAATTGAATGACGACGGTGAAATAGATCGTATTGAAGTCGTGCCGCGCAACGATGCGCATCGACTTATCGAAGAGTGCATGATCGCGGCCAACGTGGAAGCGGCGAAATTTCTGAAAAAACACCGTATAGCCGGGCTTTATCGTATCCATCCCAAGCCGGATCCGGACAGATTCAACGATTTGCGCGTGTACCTGGTGTCGCTGGGGCTGAAAGTTGCGCATCCGGAGCACGTCGAGCCACGTCATTTCACTCAGATCATCGAACAGGTGAAAGGTCGGCCCGACAGCGCGGCCATTACGATGGCGATGTTGCGCTCGCTGACGCATGCCGAGTATGCACCGAAAAACGTGGGACATTTTGGTCTGGCGCTGGAGGCGTACGCGCATTTCACCTCGCCAATACGCCGATATCCCGATCTCCTTGTGCACCGGGCGATCCGGCATATCGTTCGTGGCGGCAAGCCCGGGAAATACGATTACGCACCGCAGGAGATGGAACGTCTGGGTGCGATTACCTCAGCGCATGAGAAGCGCGCCGAGGATGCGACCCGCGACGTCGAAGCCTGGCTCAAGTGTCAGTACATGCAAGGTCACCTGGGCGAGGAGTTCGACGGCGTAATAACCGGCGTTACAAATTTTGGAGTATTCGTTCAGATCACG
Source organism: Pseudomonadota bacterium (assembly GCA_022563255.1). GTDB lineage: Bacteria > Pseudomonadota > Gammaproteobacteria > Steroidobacterales > Woeseiaceae > UBA1847. The sequence goes on along the minus strand of JADFNS010000018.1, from coordinate 45,525 downwards.
GCGCTGATGACCGACGGCCTGGTGCATGTGAGCAGCCTGGTGAACGATTACTACAAGTACGATGCCGGCTCACAGAGCCTGATCGGCGAGCGCAGCGGGCACACTTACCGTCTCGGTGAGTCGATGCGGGTTCGCGTACATCGTGTTGACATGGAGGCTCGCAAGATCGATTTCCGGCCGGTGGGAGAATTGCGATGAGTCAGTCCCGATACGTCTCCGGCCTGCGGGCGGTGGAGCAGTTGCTCGCGTCGGATGCCGCGGACATCCGTCGCATTTATGCCGAATATCAAACGGCGAACCCCAGGGTCGAAGCGATCGTAAAGCTGGCTGGCGAAAAGGGCGTCGATATTCAGGCAGCCAATCGTGCGCGGCTGACGCAGTTCAGCGGCGAGTCTCGCCATCAGGGCGTCGTGGCGGAGGTCAGGCGCAGCACGGTGCTCGACGAGGCCGCGCTGCGAACGCTGGTGGAGGTACGCCTGCAGGAATCTGCGGAGCGGCCTTTGCTGCTCCTCGTGCTCGACGGTATCCAGGACCCGCACAATCTGGGCGCTTGTATGCGAACCGCGGATGCGGCCGGTGCTGACGCCGTGGTAGTTCCACGTCATGGCGCGGCAGGCCTCAGCCCCACGGTCAGCAAAGTTGCGGCCGGCGCGGCGGAGCAATTGCCGTTCGTCCCGGTCGGCAATATCAACCGGGTCCTGGGCTGGCTCGCAGACTATGGCGTGCGGGCGATAGGAACCAGTGATAAAGCCGATACGAGCCTGTTCGACGCCGATTTAACCGGTTCCATCGCGCTCGTCATGGGTCGGGAACATACGGGACTGAGCAAGGGCATCGCTAATCGCTGCGAGATGCTGGTCAGCCTGCCCATGGCAGGCGTTGTCTCGAGCTTGAATATTTCTGTGGCCACGGGGATTTGTCTGTACGAAATCGCCCGCCAAAGGTCCTTGCACCTGACTTAAGGCTTCGGTAGGATGCGCGTCCCGCTCATAAGGGCGGTTGCAACCTCTTGCTACACCGGAATTGCCGGGTAGCTGCAATCCGAAAGGGGCAAAAATGAGACATTACGAAATCGTGTTTCTGGTTCATCCGGACCAGAGCGAGCAGGTTCCTGCCATGGTAGAACGCTACCAGGGCATGGTGACCGAATCCGGCGGAACTGTTCACCGCAGCGAAGATTGGGGTCGTCGCCAGCTGGCACACCCGATCAACAAGATCCACAAGGCGCATTACGCTCTTCTCAACATTGAGTGCGATTTCGCTGTGATCGAAGAAATCAAAAGCGCGTTCAAGTTTAACGACGCCGTTTTGCGCAACCTGATTATCTCCCGCGAGGAAGCCGTCACCGAGGCGTCGCCGATGGCGATCGCCGTGGCCGAGGAGAAGGCCAAGGAGAAGGAAGCCCAGCAACGTCGTGAGGCCAAGGCGGTGGCTGAGGCGGCCATGCGCAGCGAGGCCGCTGAGAAAGAGAAGGCCAGGGAACGCGCGGCTGAAGAGGCTCCGGCTGAAGAGGCTCCGGCTGAAGAGGTTCCGGCTGAGGAAGCCCCGGCTGCGGAAGCCCCGGCTGAAGAGGCTCCAGCTGCGGAAGCCCCGGCTGAAGAGGCCCCGGCGGAGGAGGCTCCGGCTGAGAAGGCTGCAGCGGACGCAGACACTGACGAAGAAGCAGCTTCTGAAGCTGAAACAAAGAGCGCCTGAGGAGAGTTGCTATGAGTCGTTATTCACGTAGACGTAAATATTGTCGTTTCACGGCCGAAGGCATCAAAGAGATCGATTACAAAGATCTCAATCTGCTCAAAGCGTACATTACTGAGACGGGAAAGATTGTCCCAAGTCGTATTACGGGCACCAAAGCTCACTACCAGCGTCAGCTGGCGTCGGCAGTCAAGCGGGCCCGTTTTCTCGCATTGCTGCCTTACACCGACCGCCACTAGAGCGACCGGAGTAAGTCTCGTGCAGGCGATTGCCAAGTGGCTGGTCGCACGTCCGCAGAACGCCGTACTGGGACTGGCGTCGACCCTGATGTTGCCAGCGCCGCAATTAACCAGTGGCGTGATCATGGTATTACTGGTACTGGCGCAGGGTCCGAAACTGGCGGCATATAAAGCGCTGCTGGCCGGTGTGCTGCTGGCGGCGATGTCACTGCTGGCCGGGCTGTCGCTGCCGTCGATGATGGTTCTGATGGTGGCAACGTGGATACCGGTCATGCTGCTGGCGGTGTTACTGGCGACGACGCGGTCACTGACGCTGACATTGCAGGTATCTGTCATTATTACGGTCGTGGCGATGCTGTTGTTTCAGATCGTTGTTACCGACGCGGCGGCATATTGGCAGCCGTATTTAGACGTGATGTCTGAAATAATGAAACAAAATGGCCTGCAGCTGGATACTGAGGTGCTGACGCCAGACGTTATGACGATCTCGGCAGCGTTGGCGTTGTGGTTGATTGTCACCGCGGGATTGTTTCTGGGTTACTGGCTCTACCGCCTGACGCCCGTAGAGACCCGCGACTTTGGTCGGTTCCAGGATTTGGATTTGGGGCGGGTTATAGCGTTCGCTGCGGCACTGGCAGCGCTGCTGGCTTTTGTGATCGACGCGGCCTGGTTGGCGAACATCGCTTTCGTTTTGCTCGCGATGTTCCTGATTCAGGGACTGTCGATTATGCACTGGCTGCGTGGCAAAGGAATTTTGCCGGTTGCGGCGTTGATCGCAGTGTATGTATTGATGCCGATTTTGCAGGTCGTGCTGGTAATGGTGCTGGCACTTGTGGGTTATGGCGACGCATGGTTTGGTTTCCGGCGTCGGTTTGGAAAAGCGTAAGGGTTCAAAAACATGAACGTCATTTTATTGGAAAGTGTTGAAAATCTGGGTGGCATCGGGGACCTTGTCAAGGTGAAGCCGGGCTATGGCCGCAACTTCCTGCTTCCGCAAGGCAAAGCGGCGCTGGCAACTGACGCCAATATGAAGAAGATTGAAGCACGACGTGCGGATCTCGAAAAAGCGGCTGCCGCAGATCTCGAGAAAGCTACGGCTCGCGCCGCAACGATTAGCGGGGTTGAGCTTATTATCCCGGCGAATGCGGGAAGCGAGGACAAGCTGTTCGGTTCGGTCGGCCCGATCGATATCGCTGAGGCCTTTGCAGCCGTGCAAGTACAAGTTGAGCGCAGCGAAATTCGTATGCCCGATGGTCCGATCCATGAACTCGGCGAGTTTCAGATCGGTGTTCACCTGCACAGCGAAGTCAACGCTGAGGTTACCGTCCGGATCGTAGCGGCTGACTGATATTTGCCTGGCTGCGTGTGTTACCTTTAAGCCCGAGCAAATACCGGCAAAGGAACTGATTAAATGGTCCGAGTTTTGGACGATGGTTTGGCAGACGGGGGCGCTGAGCAGCGCCTCAAGGTGCCGCCCAACTCCATAGAAGCGGAACAGTCGTTGCTCGGCGGCCTCATGCTGGATGCGCTCGCGTGGGACAAGGTCGGCGATGTGGTCACCGGCGAGGATTTCTATCGCAAAGATCATCGTCTGATCTTTCAGGCCATCGCCAATCTCGTTGAGGCCAGCAGTCCATGCGACGTTGTCACTGTCTCGGAGCACCTGGACAGTCGCAGCGAACTTGACGATGCGGGCGGCCTGGAGTATCTGGCGACTCTATCCAATGAGACGGCCGGCGCTGCGAACGCCCGCGCTTATGCCAAAATTATCCGGGAGCGTGCAACACTGCGCGCGCTGATTCATGCGGGCAATGAAATTGCCGGTAGTGCTTTTGCGTCTGACGGACGCACCGCCGCCGATGTGCTCGATAACGCCGAGCGCATGGTTTTCGAGATTGCGGAGAAAGGCACTCGGGGCAAGAAGGGGTTCAAGTCACTCAAAGATATTCTGCCCGCGGCCGTTGATCGTATCGATATGCTGCATCAGTCCGAAGGCAATATCACTGGCATTTCAACGGGCTACACCGAATTCGACAAGTTGACCGCGGGATTGCAGGACGGGGATCTCATCATTATCGCCGGACGTCCGTCGATGGGCAAGACGACACTCGCTTTGAACATTGCCGAGAATGCCGCGATCGGCTCGAAAGTAGCCACCGCAATTTTCTCGATGGAAATGCCAGCGCAGCAGCTTGCGTTTCGCATGATTTCATCGCTGGGGCGCGTAGATCAAACCCATTTGCGTACCGGCAATTTTCCGGACGAGGACTGGTCGCGCATCAACACCGCCGTGCAGCTGATGTCCGAGGCGCCGATATTTATTGACGATACACCGAGTCTATCGCCTGTTGAGATTCGCGCTCGTGCGCGTCGCTTGCAGCGTGAACATGGACTTGGTTTGATCGTGATCGACTATTTGCAATTGATGCAGGTGCCAGGCAACAAGGAGAACCGCGCGACGGAAATTTCTGAGATTTCTCGTTCGTTGAAAGCGCTTGCGAAAGAACTTGAATGTCCGGTAATCGCGCTGTCGCAGCTCAATCGCAGCGTCGAGCAACGGTCGGATAAACGTCCGGTCATGTCGGATTTGCGCGAGTCGGGCGCAATCGAACAGGATGCCGATCTGATTGTGTTCATCTACCGCGAAGAAGTTTACGATCCGGACACGCAGCGCAAAGGCGTTGCCGACATCTCGATTGCCAAACAGCGCAATGGTCCAATCGGCGATTTCCCGCTCACATTTGTAGGTCGCTACACCAAGTTCGAGAACTGGGTGCCGGATACCTACGCGGAAGAGGCGTATCCGTGACTTTCGGGGCACGGGCCTTGATCAGGCTCGGCGCGCTGCGACATAACTTTAAGGTCATACGTTCGGCCGCACCCGATTCGAAAATTATGGCGGTCATCAAGGCCAACGCCTATGGCCATGGCATGCTTGCGGTCGCAAAGAGTCTCCCAGAGGTTGATGCATTTGCGGTCGCACGAATGTCCGAAGCGATCCAACTGCGCGACAGTGGCGTCGCAGTTCCGATCGTTTTGTTGTCGGGTGTTTGCAGCAAGCAAGACTTGCTGCTGGCGATGGATCGGGACTTTCAGCCGGTCGTGCATACTCAGGAACAGATCGAACTGCTGGCATCGTGTACGGAGGGGGGCGTCTCGATCTGGCTCAAGTTTGATACTGGTATGAGTCGGCTTGGTTTTGCGCCCGACGATGCGCACGAATTGATCGAGCGAGTACGGGAACTGCCAGCCGTTCGACAGCTTGGTTTGATGACGCATCTGGCCAACGCCGATGTCCTCGAAAGTGACGCAACGGTGGCTCAGTTGAAACGCTTTCGGCATTTCATTGCCGACTTTGACGGCGCAGTCAGTATCGCCAACAGTCCGGCCATTTTCGGTTGGCCCGAAGTTTCTGGAGCGATCTCTGGGGCCAATTGCGAGAGATGGATCCGGCCCGGTCTTGCTTTGTACGGCATTTCCCCGTTTCCGGACAAGACGGGCACTGACCTGGGCTTAAAGCCCGTCATGCAATTCGAGGCCCGTCTAATCGCCGTAAAATCGTTGTCGAAAGATGCGCGTGTCGGATACGGGGGCGTTTATCAGTGTGCAGCGGATACGGTTATGGGCGTGATTTCGACTGGTTACGGTGACGGGTATAGCCGGCAATTCCGAACCGGGACGCCCGTACTGATGAACGGACGCAAGGTGCCGTTGATCGGCAACGTTTCCATGGACATGATCGCCGTCGACCTCGGGACTGGGGCGCAGGACAGGATCGGTGATATCGCTACTTTGTGGGGAGACGGTTTACCGGTGGAGGAGGTTGCCCCATGGGCGAACGCTATCACTTACGAACTCGTTTGCGGGATTAGCAACCGCGAGGCCAGCGTGATTGCCGATTGAAAATAGTCGGTTGATCAGACGGCAAAGAATCCCATCTTAACGCCAGCAATCTGCACAACATCATTGTCCTGAAGCTTGCGTGCCTGTGCTCCGATCGGCTGACCGTTGACCAGCGGAAAGTCGCCTTCCTTGTCGGACTCTACGTGTACGATGTAATAGCCCTCAGCACGGCGCGTGATGGCGGCAACTTGTACGCCGGGGCGTCCCAGCGTCGTCAACGCTTTGGTAAGTTCAAGTTCGCGACCCGCGAATCCACCACTCAGTACTTGCAACTTGGCAAATGGCAACGCATTTGGCGCGTTGGCTGCGTCGATTCCGCGCGAGGTGTCTCTGAGGGAAGCCTGTTTTTTCGGCGCCTCATCAAGTGCAGCGGCCTCGTCCGGATCCAGTTTGATCGCGGCGGCGGCGTCGGCCTGATAATCGGATTCAGCATCTGCAGCGGCCGCTGCTTCCGTGGCCGCCTCGGCTTTTGCCAACTGCGCGGCGTTTTGCTGGCCCGCCGGAATCACCATCGTCTTCTCGAATTCGTCCTGCTCCGGTTCGTTTAACTGCTGGTCTGAAAAACGCAGCTGATGATGGCCGATGGTGATGACGTCGCTGTGCTGCAGAGCGTGTTTTTTGATCAGCTTGCCGTTGACGTAGGTGCCGTTGGTGCTGTTGAGGTCCTCAAGAAAGGAATCGTTGAGAATGTTAATGATCAGTGAGTGATGACCACTCACCGCAGGATTGTCTATCCGCACATCGTTGTCCGGAAGGCGACCAATGGTATAACGTTCCTTGGTCATGTTGTATTCGGCCAGGACCTGATTGTCCAGACTTAGAATTAAACGTGCCATGATTTCTCGCTCTTTGCGTCCTTGATCTTACCTAGTTCATCGACTAGGAACGAAATAAGCCGGCAATCTTTGCAAACAGGCTCTTTCTTGCCGGGAAGGCCTCCTTCACCTGTGCAAGCATTACCGACACGTTGTCTCGCCCGCCGTGGTCGTTCGCCAAGTCCACCAATTGTTGACCAACAACGTCAAGACTATCATTAAAAGTACTGATAGTTAAGTGAATATCCTCGTCCTCGACCATGTCCGGCAAGCCGTCTGAGCACAGCAAATAGATGTCATCGGGTAGCACTTCGTGCTCGTGAACTTCAACTTCGACCGTTGGCTCAACTCCGAGTGCGCGAGTGACGTAGTTGCGATTGGTTGAACGCTGTGCCTCCTCCGCAGAATAAAAACCACGATCGACGAGTTCCTGCAGCAGCGAATGATCGAGTGTTACCTGTTCCAGCTGGCCCTCGCGCGAACGATAGGCTCTTGAATCACCGACGTGCGCAATGGATACTTTGTTGTCGTAAAACATGCACGCGACGATCGTTGTTCCCATGCCTTTGCAATCGGTCTGACTCTGTGCAGTTTGGTAAATAATTTTGTTGGCACGATAGATGGCGTCGCGCAGTACGATGGACTGTCGCATCATGCCGCTGTGTGGATCGATGCTGCTCCGCTCTTCGCGGTTCGTACCGGCCCGTGCTAGATCCCTGACAATTTGCACGGCTATGCCGCTGGCAACTTCGCCAGCGTTGTACCCGCCCATGCCATCGGCAAGAACCATCAATCCGATGTCGGGATCCGAGCCGATGGTGTCTTCGTTGTGCTCTCGAACACGCCCGGTGTCGGTAAGTTCAGAAAAATCAATTTTGTCGTGCAAACTCATAAACGTGGTTCTTTCTGGATTGTAAAAGGGAATCAGGAAACTCCGGCGCAATTCCTCAATGCGATAGCCATTTCTGCCCCGCATGAAAAGCGATCGTGTGGTTTTTTCGCGAGTGCTTTCGCCAGAACAGCATCAACGCTGGGTGGTAATCCCGCTCGCCGCGATGACACGGGCGCCGGATCGTCAGTCGTAATCTTCGCCATCAATACCGCAATATTCGATGCTTTGAAGGGTACTTCACCCACCAGGAGTTCGTACAGGGTAACACCGAGGGAAAACAAGTCCGAGAGTCCCGTCAGGTCTTCTGCGCCAAGCTGTTCGGGCGACATGTACATCGGAGTACCCAGGACAATGCCGGTCTTGGTCTTGTTGTTGTCCGTCATACGAGCGACCCCGAAGTCACTTATCTTAATCGATCCGTCTTTCGGGTTGTACAAGAGGTTCGCTGGCTTGATATCGCGATGAATGACGCCCTGGTGATGTGCGTAGTCCAAACCCTCGGCGGTCGCCGCGGCCAGTTCCAGCGCGCGCTTCGGCGCCAGCAATCTCTTCGGGTCCGTGAACGTTCTGAGCGCTATTCCGGGCACATACTCCATTGCGATGTAGGCAAGACCTTTGTCCTCGCCGGCGTCAAATACGGTGACGATGTTGGGGTGGTTCAATCGCCCGGCGGATTCCGCTTCGCGATAGAAACGCATGCGCGCTTCCTTTAGTTCCTCGTCTTCAAATTCCTTCTCGATCGGAATCGCCTTCAGCGCTATAGGCCGGTTAATGCGCGGATCCCTGGCGAGGTAAACTGCGCCCATGGCGCCACGTCCGATGCGACGCTCGATGACGTAGCGGCCAAGTCGCTGCGGAGCGCCGCGAGGCTTCGACCCCGACTTGCTTGCGGTAAGAGAACCCTGAGTACGTTTCATCCATTCCAGTACCGCTTCCGCGCGTTCCGGTTTCGCCTGCTGCTCAAACGATAACGACAATTTGTACATGACCGCAGCAACAGTCTCGGATGGATTGCAACGCCGAAACTCGGCGAAAGCCGGTTCGAGACGGCCCGCGGCAAGAAAATCGGAACCCTTCCTGAACGCGTCGCCGGAGAATTTCCTCAGATCCACGACCAACCAGGCGCTGAGTATGGCGATTCCAACAAAGATCAGCATCGGCCGTCCAAGGTCCATGCGAATAGTAAAACCGAAAAGCAGCAATGCCTCGGTTAGCAGCAGCATTCCCACGACCGTGACCGTAAGAATCGTGATCTCGCGGCGATTTCTGTCGGGCAGGAACAGCACGGCAATGATCGCGAGCAGTGCCGGAATCAGGTACTCCATCGCCTTGATGCTTGCGGGCGTGGCGATCGTACTGTCGCTTTCTACATTAGCCAGAAGTGTTGCCGCAATTTCAGAACTCGTGACAAACTGGCCCGATGGCAGCATCGCTGTGGCGCTGACGAACGCCGGATCCGAATCGACAAAAACGGTCGCATCTTGCAGCGTGAGCGCCGCGCTGTCGTGCAACAGATCTTTGACTTTGATGCGCGGGAGGTCAACGTAATTCGAGAAAAAGATCGCGTCGTTCCCACTGGCTAGAATCCCTTCTGGTCCTGTTTGGGAGGAATCGAAGGCGATAGCCAATGGCAACGACGGAGACATGACGCCGTTGTTGAGTTGCCACAAATCGGATTTTCTGAGCACGCCGTCGCTGTCAGGTTTAATCGAGAAAAATCCCTTGCCGGTCGCAACTTCTGCAAGTCGATGCCGGGTAGGCACGAAAACCGGTGTGCCGGACTTGAGCGAGGCGCTCCAGCCCGGCAGTTGGTCCGACGCGGCAATCTCCGGCGGATTCGCGAGGATGATTCGCTTGACACCCAGACGCTTCAGGACCTGAATAATTTGCCCGTATTGATCCAGCATCTCCGCGCGCGCGGTTCTTTGCGGGTCAATACTGATGATGTATGCGTTGTCCAGCGGTTGGTTGGGCAGCCCTTTCGCGAGTTGGTCGTACAGGATATTGTCTGCGGCAACGAACCACTGTGCCAGCGGCCCGTAGACGAGCAGCAGCAGGACGCTCGCAAACGAGAGCGCGATGATGCGGTTGCGTTTTTGCTGCTTCGCTGTTTCCAATTTAGGTCAGTTCCCCGTATCCAAGGGCAAAATTATAGGTAAATGTGCAGCAGCTTAATGAGATGGGGTTGGCACTTTTTATGTAATACTCGCTCTAGATGCGGTGCTATCATTGACTTGCGTTTATTTCCGCGAATTTAACAATAATTGGGACGCAGGTCGCGCGAAGACCACTCGTCCCAGCATAAAAATCTTATATAACAAAGAGTTATAAATTTCACGTTGGCAGATTTTCGGCGCATGTGCGCTTGCACTATCCCAACTGCCGTTTTATCAGGGGTCGATATCGTGTCAAAGGCCAAAATCGCTTACGTCTGCACCCAATGCGGCTCGCACAGCGTCAAATGGGGCGGTCAATGTCCGGACTGCTCGGCCTGGAACACCCTGGTGGAGACAAGGATTTCGTCGTCGAAGGGAACGCATGCGGCAAGGGCGACGACGATCGAGGAACTTCCTGACGACATTGAGCGCAGATATACGACCGGATTCGGGGAGTTTGATCGTGTGCTCGGCGGCGGCCTCGTGCCGGGGGCAGTCGTATTGCTCGGTGGCGACCCCGGCGTCGGCAAGTCGACGTTGTTGCAGCAAGTGTCGGCAAATCTGACGTCGGAGCTGCAGGTCTGTTATGCGACAGGTGAGGAATCGCTGCGCCAGATCGGGCAACGCTCGCTGCGACTTGGTCTGGACGCGTCATCCATGATTCTGCTCGCCGACGTTTCGCTGGACAATGTCTTGTCGGAAGCCACGCAATGCAAGGCGCAAGTGCTGGTCATCGATTCGATGCAGACGATGGTCAGCGAGCACTTGCCATCGGCGCCCGGATCCGTCGTCCAACTGCGTGAAGGCGTCGGCAGAATCGTGCAATTCGCGAAGCAAAACGATGTATCGGTATTCGTAATAGGACATGTGACCAAGGACGGCGCGATTGCAGGACCGCGTGTCGTTGAGCACATGGTGGATACGGTTTTGTATTTCGAAAGCGACCCGGCGAGTCGATACTCTCTGATTCGTTCGGTAAAGAATCGTTATGGGGCCAGCGGGGAGATGGGTGTTTTCGCGATGACCGAGACGGGTTTTCGCGAAGTCAGCAATCCGTCCGCCATTTTCTTGTCGCGCGAGTCCGTCGCTGAGCCGGGCAGCGTAGTGTCGGTCGTTTGGGAAGGCAGTCGGCCGCTGCTGGTCGAGATACAGGCCCTGGTTGCCGCGTGCAGCAGCAATTACCCAAAGCGGCTGACGCAAGGCGTCGATCAGAACCGGCTGGCCCTGCTCCTCGCTGTCCTGCAGCGTCACGGATCGCTGTCGGTCGGCGACGAGGACGTTTTCGTCAACGTCGTTGGCGGACTCCGAATCGGCGAGACGGCAGTGGACTTGCCGACGCTGCTTGCCATCGTCTCAAGCTTCCGCGACCGGACTGTTCCCGAACGCCTGGTATGCTTCGGCGAGATCGGCCTCGCAGGAGAAATACGGCCGGTGCGATTTGGTACTGAACGCATCGCCGCGGCGGCCAAGCAAGGCTTCACACGAGCTATCGTTCCAATCGCCAATATGCCAAAGCGAAGTCCGCAAGGCATTGAGATAACGGGTGTTCGCAGGCTGAGCGAGGCGTTGGACGCGGTTTTTTAAGTCCCGCTAGATTTTTTCCGTGGCGCCGGGCAAACGCGTTCCGATCCTTACGCTACGAATACGATTCTCGTCGGCCGCGACTATTTCGATCGGATAGCCATTGATCTTGAGACAGGTAGGGGGCTGCGGAATAGTTTCGAGTAACTCAACAATAAGACCGTTTAATGTCTTTGGACCGTCGGTGGGCAACTCCCAGCCCTGGGAGCGATTCAATTCCCGGATGTTGGCTGTTGCATCGACGATGCAGGCGTCGGGACCGTCTTTCACGACGTCGCTTACCTCGTCGGCTGGATCGATTGAGAACTCACCAACGATTTCCTCGAGTATGTCTTGGAGCGTCACGATGCCCTGGATGTCGCCGTACTCATCAACGACCAACGCGATGCGTTCCCGCCTGCGTTGAAATTGCACAAGTTGAGTGCTTAACGGCGTGCCCTCCGGCACGAAATAGGGCTCCGTAAGCAGTTTTCGCAAAGCGTCTTTCGTCACTTCCCGCGGTGCGACATTGGCAAGCTTTCGCAGATGCAATATACCGATGACGTTGTCGATGTTGTCCTGAAAAACAGGCAGCCGTGTGTGCTGACTTGCAGCGATGATCGCTTCGATTTCTGCAGAGTTGCCGTCGAGATCGATGCCGATGATTTCGTTGTGCGGCACCATGACATCGTCTACCGTGACTTGTTCCAGATCGAGAATACTCAGCAGCATGTGCCGATATTGGGATGAAATGCGGCCGCCGGCTTCGTGCACCACGGTACGCAATTCTTCGCGGGACAAAGACCGCAAGTCAGTGTCTTTGTCGCGAACGCCGAACAAATACAATATCCCGTTAGACGCGACATTGATCAGCCACACGATCGGGTATGTTGCCTTCAGCAACGGGTAGTAAATGATAGCCGCCGGGAACGCGAGTCGTTCCGGATGCAAGGCGGCCAGTGTTTTTGGCGCGGCCTCTGAAAAAATCAATACTACCAGCGTCAGACAAAGCGTGCCCAGAGCAACCGCAGGCTGTCCGCCTATCTTGAACGCAATAACGGCAACCAGTGCGGCCGCAGAAAAATTCGCGAGGTTGTTGCCGAGGAGGATGAGACCCAGGAGCCTGTCGGGTCGTTTAAGCAAGTGTTCTGCCAGTTTTGCGCCGCGGTGACCTGTGCGTGCTTTATGGCGTAGCCGATAGCGATTGAGGCTCATAAGCGCCGTTTCCGAGCCTGAGAAAAACGCGGAAAGGAGCAGTAGCACAACGAGCAGGCCGAACAGACCCGCTAGTGATACGTCATTGCCCAAAAGAGGGGCACCTCCAGATCAACCGGTACGTTGCCAGTTCATCAGTCCCGCTGGTAGCTGTCAAGAAAGAACGTCTCAACCCCAGCTGCGATTCAAGAGTTGTTCCAGGACGATGCGAGTTCCGAAATAGGCCATGCACAGTAGCGCGAATCCGCCCAGATAGAGCTTGATCGCGCGAGCGCCGCGCCAACCGGCGAAAAACCGGCCCGCCAGCAGCGCTCCGAAAACGGACAACGCGAGCAGTGAAAATACGGTCTTGTGAACCAGATGCTGCGCGAAGAGATTATCGACAAACGTCAGTCCGGACAGTATCGCCAGAGTAAGTCCTGCAAAACCAGCCGCCGCAATTGCGAACAGCAATTTTTCCGTCGTTTCCAGCGGCGCGAAAAGATGATTTATCGTCGAGAATCGTCCGGCACGCAACCGTCTCTCTTGCGCAAGGGCATAGATTGCGACGATCGCTCCGACAGTGAGCAGGCCATACGACAGCAGCGAAATCAGGATATGGGCCCGGACTTGCCAGGCCAGTGCGATCAGCGTTGCGGGCGAACTGCCAAACCCGGTGGTTGTTGCCGCGAACGCCCCAAGAATCAATAAGCCGGCGCTGATGCCGCGCAACGGTGGGTCGGTTGCCGCGATCAGGCCGATGAGAGCGAGTTCCAGGCCAATCATGGAGGCGGCGTTGCCAAGCGAGAGATTGACGCCATCGGCTGTGAGAATTACCGAGTACAGTGTGTCGCTGTGCAACGATATTCCAATTGCCGCCAGGATGCATGCGGCGATGAACAACGAGCGACTCTGGTTCACAAAGCGCGGCAGGCACGAAGTGCCGAAGGCAGCGGCGGCCGACAGGTAGAGCAAGAAAATTGCAATTTCAGACACAGGAATCCGGCGATGTCGAACGTAAGCTTTGGAATGCGTGGATCATCCCATACGGCGTACTTTAAGAGAACCCTTTAAGAACGAGATTTCACGTCGTGCGCGACGATTAGCCGTCACCGTCCGACCGCGCTAAGATCCGCCGATGTTTGAAAGTCTCAGTGGCCGCTTCTCGGACGCCGCCCGCAAATTGGCGGGCAAAGGCCGACTTACCGAGGCGAATATCAAGGACACCCTGCGCCAGGTAAGGCTCGCATTGCTCGAGGCAGACGTCGCGTTGTCGGTCGTAAAGACGTTCATCGAGCGCATCCGTGAGGGTGCCGTGGGCGATGCGGTTGCCAGGAGCCTCACGCCGGGGCAAGCGCTCGTCAAGATCATCCATGCAGAGTTGGTGCGTATTCTCGGCGGCGAGTCAGCGCCACTGGACCTTAAGGCGCAGCCGCCCGTTGTCATCCTCCTTGTGGGTTTGCAGGGCGCCGGTAAGACAACGACCGCCGCCAAACTCGCGCAACGGCTGATCGTCAGGGACAAAAAGAAGGTCATGCTTGTCAGTGTCGATGTACATCGTCCCGCCGCAATACTGCAATTACAGACTCTGGCTGCTGAGGTCGGGGCGCTGCATTGTCGCAGCGATGCGAGCGAAAAGCCGACGGATATTGTTGACCACGCCCTGGACGAGGCCCGGCGCTCGCATGCCGACGTATTGATCGTCGATACGGCCGGGAGACTGCACGTGGACGCGGACATGATGCAGGAAATCGTCGCTATCAACGAGCGGGCGCAGCCGCACGAAACGCTGTTCGTTGTCGACAGCATGGCCGGTCAGGATGCAGTGAATTCCGCCACGGTTTTCGATCAGAGGTTGCCGCTGACGGGCATTGTGCTGACGAAAACCGACGGTGACGCCAAAGGCGGCGTTGCCTTGTCCGTGCGCGAGATTACAGGCAAGCCGATATTGTTCATGGGGGTTGGCGAGAAGCTGGACGCTCTTGAAGCGTTTCACCCGGATCGTGTGGCGTCTCGAATCCTCGGTATGGGCGACGTTTTGACGCTGGTTGAGGAGATTGAGCAAACAGTCGGCCAAGACAAGACTGAAAAGCTCGCGAAAAAACTGCGGCGGGGCAAAGGCTTTGATTTGTCCGATCTGCGAGACCAGTTGGAGCAAATGATGAACATGGGCGGGTTGGCATCGATTCTGGAGATGTTGCCGCTACCGGGCAAGGTCAATCCGGCGGCGCTGCAGGATGCAGCGAATGAAATCAAGGTCCGTCGTCAAGTCGCGATTATCCATTCCATGACGCCTGAGGAACGGCGTTTTCCGAAGATTATCAACGGTTCCAGAAAGAAACGCATCGCCGCCGGCGCCGGGCAGCAGATTCAGGACGTGAACCGCCTCCTGAAGCAGCATTTGCAGATGGAAAAGATGATGAAAAAGATGTCCAAAGGGGGCATGAAGAACATGCTGCGGGGTATGCCAGGTGGCGGAAGGCCGCCCGGATTTGGCTAACTATCAGGCGTTGAAATGCTTCACATTTGGTGGAAATCCCGTACAATGCGCCGTCTGCTCGGGTCCGCCCGAGCCAAGGCGTGTCTGCCTCTTATCGAAATTTAAACGGAAAAGCAATGGTTAGTATTCGACTTTCGCGCGCTGGTGCGAAAAAGCGTCCCTTTTACCACCTGGTGGTCACGGATTCTCGCAATCGACGTGACGGCCGGTACATTGAACGTCTAGGCTTCTTCAATCCTCTGGGAAAGGAACACGAGGAGAATCTCCGGATTGATGTCGAGCGCGTGAACTATTGGATCGGGCAAGGGGCTCAACCGTCTGATCGTGTCGCGTCGCTTTTGAAGAAGCACAGCAAGGCCGCAGGCAGCAATTAATCAGCCGGCGCCTGAACCGGTAATCCTGGGCCGAGTTGCCGGTTTGTTCGGTGTCCGGGGGTGGGTCAAGGTGGTGTCATACACCGACCCGCGCGATGCGATATTGCAATACAAGGGCTGGTTGCTGGGTCATGAGGGCGATTGGCGAGTTGCCGAAGTTGCGGCAGGCAAGCGACACGGAAAGTCGGTGATCGTCCGCTTTGAGGGCTACGATGATCGCGAACAGGCAGCGGCATTGATAGGTGCTGAGATTGGCGTCAGTCGTAAAGCGCTGCCGGATTTGGAGCTTGGGCAGTACTACTGGATGGACCTCATAGGAATGAGAGTCGTTCATCGCGATGGCACCGAGCTTGGCAGGATTGAGTACATGCTTGAAACCGGCGCCAACGACGTGATGGTCGTGCAGGGCGAATGCGAACGGTTGATTCCTTTTATAAAAGATAAAGTAGTGCTCAGCGTTGATATGGAAGAAAAGCTCGTCAACGTTGACTGGGAATGGGATTGAGTCGATGCAGATCGGTGTCGTCAGTTTGTTCCCGGAGATGGTTGCTGCGATCGCCGAGTTCGGCGTCGTCGGACGGGCACAGCGGCGTGAGTTGATTTCGCTGGATATCGAGAATCCGCGAGATCATACGACCGATGCGCACCGGACTGTTGACGACAGACCGTACGGAGGCGGACCGGGCATGGTAATGAAGGTCGAGCCGGTTGCCGCGGCGTTGGAGGCGTTGAAGAGCAAGCTGCCGCGGGGTTGTCCTGTCGTTTACCTGTCGCCGCAGGGCGGCGTATTTGACCAGGCGACGGCAAAGAGATTTTCAGATTTGCCGGGCATGGTGTTGCTGGCCGGTCGGTACGAAGGTATCGATGAACGACTCATTGAGTTGCATGTCGATGAAGAATTGTCGCTAGGCGATTTCGTGCTTTCGGGCGGAGAGATCGCGGCGATGGCAGTGATTGACGCGGTTGTTCGTTTGCTGCCTGGTGTGTTGGGTGATGATGAGTCGGCGGTGCAGGACTCCTTTGTGGAAGGACTGCTGGATCATCCGCACTACACGCGGCCTGAAGAAATTGCAGGCAAAGTGGTTCCGGAGGTGTTGTTGTCCGGTGACCACGCACAAATCGCCCGCTGGCGAAACAAGCAGGCATTGGGGCGCAGCTTTTTGCGGCGGCCCGACTTGTTGGAAAAACTGGATTTAAGTGTCGAGCAGCAAGAATTGCTTGACGAATTTTTGAAAGAGCAAAGACAATGAGCAAAATTATTGAAGCGATCGAGCAAGAGCAGATGGGCAAAGAAATTCCCAATTTTGCTCCGGGCGATACAGTGGTTGTACAGGTCAAAGTTAAGGAAGGCACACGTGAGCGTCTGCAGGCGTTCGAAGGTGTTGTCATCGCAAAGCGCAATCGCGGACTGAATTCGTCCTTTACCGTGCGCAAGATATCGCACGGCGAAGGTGTTGAGCGCGTTTTTCAGACGTACAGCAACGTCGTCGATTCGATCGAAGTGAAGCGCCGCGGCGATGTTCGTCGGGCCAAGTTGTACTACCTGCGTGGGCGTACGGGCAAGGCTGCACGGATCAAAGAAAAGATCTAGGGAAACTTCGATCATGCGTTGAAAATCGTCACAAATCCTGAACCATACGCTTGTCGCTGGGTCTGTCGTGATATGAAAAAAGTATTACTGATCGCCGTGAGTTCGATGTTGGCCAGTGGCTGTTCAATGCTGTTGTCATCGGTCGCGACCGGTCTTAGCGATAATCTTTCCGTCGCGTTCTTGAATCAGGATGACCCCGAACTCGTGCGTGCTGGCGCACCGTCATTTTTGCTGCTGCTCGACAGCTTCGTCGAAGGCAGCCCCAATGATCCGGACATTCTGTCGGCCGCCGCTACGTTGTATGCGACCTACGGCGCCGTCTTCGCCGAAGACGAGGTGCGCGCTGCACGATTGACGTCCCGGGCGCGCCGGTACGCGCAGACTGCCATGTGCGAATCGTATCGTTCAGCATGCGGATGGCCGGATGCGACGTACGATGAATTTGCGGCGACGCTCAGCGGCGTAGGCCGCAAACATGCAGAGGTTTTGTACACTTACGGGTTCGCATCGCTTGCATATCTGCAGGCTCACAGCTCGGATTGGAATTCGCTTGCGGAATTGCCGCAGATCGAAGCATTGTTCAACCACTATCTCAACATAAGTGGCGACGAAGTTAACAGTAACGTTTACACCTTTATGGGAATATTGCTGACATTGCGTCCGCCGGCATTGGGTGGCCAGCCGGAACGAGCTCGCGAGTTCTTCGAAAAAGCGATTGCGGCGACTGACGGGAACGATCTGGGCGTCAAGGTGGAATTTGCCCGGGGCTACGCCAGACTCCTTTACGATCGTGAGTTGCATGACCGCTTGCTGCACGAGGTCACTGCGGCAAATCCCTATCACGACGGCTTTGTATTGAGCAACGTAATGGCCCAGGAAGAGGCTGCCGTATTGCTTGCTGAAGCGGATGATTATTTCTGACGAAAGTGTCGGGCAGCAGGTAGCCAGACCGCAGGATTTATTAGCCATGAAAAAATGTTTTCTAGTACTTTTCGTTTTTCTGATTAGCATGCCCGCGCTGGCGCTTACTTTGAAAATCGCGACTGTGACTCCGGAAGGAACGCAGTGGATGAAAGATATGCGCGCTGGCGCCAGGGAAATAAAAGAGCGCACCGACGGACGAGTTCTGATTAAGTATTACGGTGGCGGCATCAAAGGCGATGACGCGAAAGTGCTGGGGCAGATTCGCATTGGACAATTGCATGGCGGCGCTTTTACGCCGTCTGCATTGGCGGCACAGTATTCCGATCTAAACCTCTACGGCATGCCACTGGTCTTCGAGTCGGAAGAAGAGGCTGCCTTCGTCCGCCGACGGATGGATGCGCGTTTGCAGCAGGGCCTTGAAGATGCCGGGTTCGTCAATTTCGGATTCGCAACGTCAGGATTTGCCAATATCATGTCCAGCACGCCGGTGACGAAACTGGCGGATTTGAAAGGCAAGCGAGTCTGGGTTCCCGAGGGAGACGATATAAGTTATCGGTCAATGCAGGCGTTGTCGCTTTCGCCGGTGACGCTGCCGTTAACCGACGTGTTGACAGGTCTGCAAACCGGATTGATCGATATTATCGCCATTCCGCCCATCGTGGCACTGCTTTTGCAGTGGCATACGAAAGTCAAATACGTCACGCGGGTGCCACTGGTCTATACGTATGGGTTTATGGCTATCGACAAGAAAGCGTTTGGCAAAATCAGTGACGGGGATCAGGCCATCGTTCGCGAAGTCATGGGCGACATGTACAGAAATTTTGACAAAGTCAATCTAATCGACAATGAGGGCGCTTTCGACGCACTCGTGAACAGCGGTATTGTACAAACCGTGTTTGACGATGTGGAGTTCGAGAAAGTACGCGGATTGCTGCTGGTCTCGAATCTGAAGCTGGGCGCGACAGGCGCGTTCACTCTGGAGTTTTACGAGGAGATGTTGCGGCACATTGACGAGTATCGCAGTGAACACGTTACTGCGGGCGAGTAAGGGTTGTCAGTGAGTACTAAGTCCGTACTGGAGCGACTCGATAAAACCGGCGCCGCGCTGGAGACATTTGCGCTGGTGGCGATATTGACGACAATGATGATTGTTGCCGTCGGACAAATCGTCATGCGTGAAGTTTTCGGTACCGGTTTCGGTTGGGCCGACGAATTTGTGAGGCTGATGGTTCTGTGGCTTGCGCTGGTTGGATCCGTCGCCGCATGCCGCGATAACCGGCACATCCGAATCGACGCGTTATCGCATGTGTTGCCCGATATTGTAGTGCAGGTGGTCCGCGTGCTGGTCGACCTGTTTGCCGCGGTTGTTTGTGCCATTCTCGCCGTCAGCGCGTGGCGCTATCTGCAAGTCGAGATCGAGTACGAGGTTAAAGTGTTGGTGAATACGCCAGCCTGGATCGCCCACATGATCATGCCGGCCGCGTTTGCATTGATCGGCTACCGATTCTTGATATCCGGCATTAAACAATCGCGTCATCTGTTCTTCGGCGACGCATCCGCGGCCGCAGAATGATTATTTTCAGTATCATTCTCGTGCTTCTGGCGATCCTGGGTGCGCCATTGTTCGCAGTGATCGCCGCGAGTGCGATGCTCGGGTTTCACAGTCAGGAATCTGACTTGATGATCATGGCGCTCGAAATTCAAAGCATCGCGAGCATGCCATTTCTCTCGGCAATTCCGCTTTTTACGTTTGCAGGTTACTTGCTCAGCGCGAGCAATGCGCCGCAGCGACTGGTCAGGCTGACTGGCGCACTGATGGGGTGGGTGCCGGGTGGGCTGGCTCTGGTCTGCCTCGCAGCGTGTGCATTCTTCACGGCGTTTACGGGCGCCTCGGGCGTCACGATTATTGCTCTTGGCGCAATTTTGTATCCAGCTTTGAAGCAGGACGGTTACAGCGACAAGTTCAACCTGGGGCTGGTGACATCGGCCGGCAGCCTGGGCCTGTTGTTTGCACCTTCGTTGCCACTGATTCTCTACGGCGTCATCGCCGAAGTATCTATCGACAAACTCTTTCTTGCCGGAATATTGCCCGGGCTGCTGATGCTGGTGATGCTCTCAGGCTACAGCCTTTGGGTGAATCGTCATATCCGCAAGCCGCTGAGCTCGTTTTCGTTCAAGGAGGTTGCCGCTGCCTTGCGAGAGTCGATGTGGGAACTTCCGTTGCCGATCGTTGTGCTTGGCGGAATCTACTCTGGATTCTTTGCAGTCTCAGAGGCGGCTGCTGTCACCGCATTGTATGTATTGGTTGTTGAAGTATTCATACTTCGCGAAATTTCTATCAAAGAATTGCCGGTCATTATGCGTTCGTCGATGGTGCTGGTGGGCGGTATCCTGATCATACTGGGCGCTTCCGTGGCTTCGACTGGCTACATGATCGACGCCGAGATTCCGCAGCGCATGTTTGAGGTCGTCGCGGCAGTGGTCAGCAGTCCGACAACGTTTTTGATTTTGTTATTGCTTTTTCTTCTCGTGCTAGGCGCGATTCTCGATATTTTCTCAGCCATTGTCCTGGTCGTGCCATTGATTCTGCCGATCGCAGCAGGCTACGGTATCAATGAGATTCATCTCGGTATCGTGTTTCTTGCTGCGATGCAACTGGGCTATCTGACCCCACCGGTTGGACTGAATCTGTTCATCGCGAGTTACCGGTTCGAAAAACCCATCATGGAGGTGTACTTGGCGACATTCCCGTTCTTGATCATTCTCATGTTATCTGTGATCGTGATTACTTTCTTCCCGCAACTGTCGTTGATTTTCCTGTCGGGCTGATTGTGTATCAAGAGGATTGACGTGCTGCGCTTTTGTGTTTTCCTGACTTTCGGTTGCTGGTCTTCGTCGTTACTGGCGCTTGAGAATATTCAGCTGCCGCCCGGATTTTCGATAGAAGTCTACGCGGAGGTGCCGAACGCGCGCGCTTTAGCTCTGGGTGACAGGGGCACGCTGTTCGTTTCCAACAGGCGTGGGCATTCTGTATACGCGGTCGTTGTGGACGGCGATTCCACGCGCACGATAGAACTGCTTGATGGACTGAATTCACCGAACGGGATCGCGTACTTCGACGGTGATCTGTACGTTGCAGAGATAGATCGAGTGACGCGCTACGCCGACATAGAAGCGCATCTCGAAAACGTGCCAGAGGCCGAGGAACTCGATATTGAGCTGCCTGCAAACAAACAGCATGGTTGGCGCTATATCGGATTTGGTCCTGATGGCAAGCTCTATATCAGCATCGGCGCACCTTGCAATATTTGCGACAGAAAGGGTTTTGCGCAGATCATTCGCATCAGCCCTGATGGGTCGGGGCGTGAGATCGTGGCAAACGGGGTGCGCAACAGCGTCGGATTCGCCTGGCATCCTGGGACCGGAGATCTTTGGTTTACGGACAATGGGCGCGATATGCTCGGCGATGATCTGCCGGCTGACGAGCTTAATCGCGTGAGTGAGAAGGGACAGCATTTCGGATTTCCCTATTGCCACGCGGGAGATATCCGGGATCCGGGATTCGGGTCCGGCAAGAATTGTTCGGATTATCGAGCGCCGGCGCTAAAGCTGGGTCCGCACGTTGCGGCGCTTGGTCTGAGATTTTACTCAGGCGAAATGTTTCCGGCGGAGTATCGAGGTCAGATATTCATCGCCGAACACGGTTCGTGGAACCGGTCGAAGAAAATCGGTTATCGCATTATGATGGTGAGACTTGAAGATGGCGACCCGGTCGCCTATGAGCCGTTCGCAACGGGGTGGTTACAGGGGCAATCGGTATCGGGACGTCCGGTGGACCTGTTGATCCTGCCGGACGGTTCGATGTTGGTGAGTGATGACCACGCAGGCATGGTTTACCGAATTAGTTATGCACAAAGCAGCAATTAGGAATGCATTGATATGAGTAGCAACAATATTTTCGTAAGGCTTGGCGCAGGGATATGGCGCGCACTGGATGGTGCGAGAAAAGTACTGCATTTGATCTTGTTGGTCGTAGTCTTTTTGGTTTTTTTCGGTGCAGTTGTAAATGCGCCGCCGTTGATGCCGGATCGGGCGGCGTTGTTCGTGCAGCCCGTCGGTGCGCTGGTCGACCAACTGGAAGGCGACCCGTATGACAGGGCCATCGCGGAAATCCTGGACGAAGCTCCGCCAGAGACGCTGGTTCAGGACGTTATCGATGCCCTTGCGCTGGCCAAGACTGATGACCGGATACCGGCCGTCCATCTTGAATTGAGTGCGCTTGGCGGCGGCGGCCTGAGCAAGCTGCAAAGAATCGCCGCGGCAATCGATGATTTCAGGGAATCAGGCAAACCCGTTATCGCCAGCGCCGACTATTTTAGTCAGTCGGGCTATTATCTTGCCGCGCATGCGAGCGAGATCTACATGCATCCGGAAGGTCTCGTCTTTCTGCAGGGCTACGGCGGTTTTCGCAGCTATTACAAGGATGCTATCGACACGTTGCGGCTCGACTGGAACGTGTTCCGGGTAGGCACTCACAAGTCGTATGTTGAGCCGTATACGCGCATGGATATGTCGCCGGAAGATCGCGAATCCCGAACGCGGCTCGTCAATCAGTTCTGGGGAATGTACCAGCAGGACGTAGAGGCGGCGCGAGGATTGCAGGATGGCGCGATTGACGATTTCGCGCAAAACCTTGTGGAGCATGTGACTGCCGCTGGCGGGGATTTGGCGATCGCGGCGCTAAACAACGAATTGGTTGACAAATTGCTCGGGCGAGCCGAACTTCGCGCTGTTTTGCAAGACTATGTCGGCGAGGACTCCCGGGACAGTACGGACTATTCATCGGTCGATTCGGGGGACTATCTGAGGCAGATGAGGCTATTGCACGGCGACGATACGAAAGACGAAAACGTTGCCGTGGTTATTGCCGTTGGCAATATTCTTGATGGTTCGCAATCTCCAGGAACTATCGGCGGCGATTCGACGGCGGCCCTGTTGCGTGAGGCTCTGACCGATGAATCGGTAAAGGCGGTCGTCCTGCGCGTCGACAGTCCGGGTGGCAGCGTATTTGCCTCCGAGGTCATTGCGCAAGAAGTCAAAGCCCTGCAGGCGGCCGGCAAACCGGTCGTCGCGTCGATGGGCAGTGTGGCGGCGTCCGGAGGCTATTGGATTTCGGTCGTTACGGACAGGATTATCGCGAGTCCGGCAACGATCACGGGGTCGATCGGCGTATTCGGAATGTTTCCAACGTATCAGCGATCGTTAGCGGCTATTGGCATAGCGACCGACGGTGTCGGCACCACGCCCTGGTCAGGGCAGTTGCGGCCGGACCGTGAAATGTCAGAGCCGATGAAGCAACTGTTTCAACTGATTATCAATGACACCTACGACGACTTTATATCGGGTGTCGCTAACAGTCGGGCAATGGATAAGGAATTCGTCGATTCCATCGCGCAGGGTCAGGTGTGGGCCGGGCGCGATGCGCTCGAGAACGGTCTCATCGACGAATTGGGCACCTTTGAAGACGCCATTCGGGTGGCGGCGGAACTTGCCGGACTCAACGACGGTGAATACGGAACGAAAACCATCGATATAAAGTTGTCGCCGACGGAGCAGATGGTTCTGGACCTTCTCGCCTTCGCACAGAAAGCCGGTTTGGACGCTGGCAGTCTGATTGACAAGCCCACGGCACTGGAGTCGTTTGCGACCAGGCTGCAAAAACTAATTGCCGGAGTGACGCAGTTTAATGATCGCAAGGGCGTGTATTCGCACTGCTTCTGCGAGATCGATTAGTAACTGAACGAGAGATTACATTTTCATCATTTCCGCTACTTCCAGGGTACCGCCGGTCTCCAGGAAGGGACAATTTCTGGCGATTTCGAGCGCGGCCTCCATGCTGTCGGTTTGCACGACTGAAAAGCTCGACATCGGATTGGATTCGCCGTCGTCCGATACGCCGTCGCCAAGATCGTCGATCCAGCGTTTCCACTTCGCCATTTGTTCGGCTCCGGCTTCCGGGCTTTCTGGTTTGTTGTCGCCGTGATACGCGATGATGTAGTGAGGCATGATTTGTCCTCCAGTTGAAACAGGTCTAAAGGTGCCAGGTTTATTTAATTATTTAATTAAATAAACCTGGCACCTTTTAAAATACGTTTTAATCATCCCAGTGAAGAATGACTTTACCGGTCTGGCCGGATTCCACGAGTTCGAACGCGGGCAGGTACTCGTCGATCGCATAGTGATGCGTGATAACCGGTTCGATATCGAGGCCGCTCTGTAGCATGCTGGACATCTTGTACCAGGTTTCGAACATCTCGCGACCGTAAATTCCCTTCAGTTCGAGACCTTTGAAAATAACATCTTTCCAGTCGATCGTGGTCTCTGCCGGCGGAATGCCCAATATCGCGATTTTGCCGCCATGGTGCATCGTACCCAGCATGTCACGAAACGCCTGTGGGTTACCTGACATCTCCATGCCGACGTCAAAGCCTTCTTCCATGCCCAGGTCCTGCATTGTGTCCTGCAGAGATTCCCTGGTGACGTTCAGAGCACGGGAGGCACCCATCTTTCTCGCCAGATCCAAACGGTAGTCGTTAACGTCGGTAATGACGACATGCCGGGCTCCCGCATAGCGAGCGATCGCCACAGCCATCACGCCAATCGGGCCTGCGCCGGTAATCAGTACATCTTCGCCGACCAGATCGAACGACAACGCCGTATGCGTCGCATTGCCCAGCGGATCGAGAATGGCGGCCATGTCATCGCTGATCGTGTCCGGCAATTTGAAGACATTGAACGCCGGTACTGACAGATATTCCGCAAAAGCGCCGGCACGATTGACGCCGACTCCACTGGTGTTCATGCACAGGTGCCTGCGGCCAGCGCGACAATTGCGGCATACGCCGCAGGTAATATGGCCCTCGGCGGATACCCGATCGCCGACTTCGAAGCCGCGTACGTCGGACCCGATTTCCACGATTTTGCCGCCGAACTCATGACCCACAGTGAGCGGTACCGGAATGGTCGCCTGTGCCCAGTCGTCCCATTTGAAAATATGAATATCGGTGCCGCATATCGCCGTACGATTCACCGCGATCAAAACGTCGTTGTGGCCGACAGTCGGAGCTTCAATATCCTGCATCCAGATACCGCGCTCAGCTTTTGCTTTCACCAGTGCCTTCATCGTCCGTCGTCCTAACTTATGACTTTCAGTTCGCGTCCGACATCGGTAAATGCGTCGATGGCGTCATCGAGTTGTCCACGAGTCAAACCAGCTGACATTTGTGTGCGGATTCTGGCCTGGCCCTTTGGCACTACCGGAAATGCGAATCCGACGACGTAGACGCCGCGCTCCAACAGCTTGTTCGCCATCTGCGTCGCCAGTTTCGCGTCGCCGAGCATCACCGGAATGATCGGGTGTTCGCCGGGTTTCAGGTCGAAACCGCGTGCGCTCATTTTCTCACGAAAATATCGGGCGTTACCATGCAATTGCTGCTGCAGTGAGTCATCTCGTTCCAGCAAGTCCAGCACGGCGATGGACGCAGCCGCAATCATCGGCGCGACCGAGTTGGAGAACAAGTAGGGACGCGATCGTTGTCGCAACCAGCCAACGATTTCCTTGCGCCCGGATGTGTAGCCGCCTGATGCGCCGCCGAGCGCTTTGCCGAGCGTGCCCGTGATGATGTCGATACGTCCCATCACGCCTCGATACTCGTGTGTCCCGCGGCCAGTCGCGCCGAGAAACCCGGTGGCGTGGCAGTCGTCAATCATTGTCAGCGCGTCGTAGCGCTCGGCGAGTTCGCAAATGCTTTCCAGATCGGCGATGGTTCCGTCCATTGAAAACACGCCGTCGCTAACAATCAACCGGTTGTCAGTATCTGCCGCGTCCTCGAGCTGTGACTCAAGATCCTGCATGTCATTATTCGCATACCGAAAGCGCCTGGCTTTGCACAGGCGAATACCGTCAATGATGCTGGCGTGATTCAGAGCATCGCTGATCACGGCGTCGTCGGCGCCCAACAGGGTTTCGAACAGCCCCCCGTTGGCGTCGAAACACGACGGGTAGAGGATCGTATCCTCCGTGCCGAGAAAGGCGCTAATCCGATTCTCCAGTTCCTTGTGAATGGTCTGGGTACCGCAGATAAAACGAACTGACGCCATTCCATAACCGAATTCGTCAAGCGCTTTGTGGGCGGCGGCGATCACCTCGGGGTGGTTCGCCAGACCCAGATAATTGTTGGCGCAAAGATTCAGTACTTCCGTAGAGTCACCGTTTACGCGTACTTTTATGGATGCCTGTTGGGGGCCGGCGATCAGCCTTTCGGACTTGAACAAACCCTCTGATTCCAGAGCATCTGTCTGCGTGGCGAGCGATTTCAGGAATGCTTCGGGCACCGATTGTTCTCCTGGAATTGAAGGTCCAAAATTATATATCGAATTCATGCTAATACCCTATAATCGCTGGCCCTGTACACGTTTTCCTGAGCCACCCGGAAAGTGGATCTGCGGAGTCACTGCATGAGCTTTGTCGATCAACCCGCTGGCCGTGAAGGTCGGATCTCAAATATCAACGACCATTATCTGCGCGACGAGGAAACGCTGATCCGCGAGTTGATTGAGGCTGCCGACCCGGGTGAGGTCGGGCGTGAAAAAATTCAGAAGACGGCGGCGCAACTGGTACGAGCGGTGCGCAAAAGCAAGTCCAAAGATGGCGGTATTGACGCCTTCTTGCAGCAGTACGACCTCTCGTCAGAGGAGGGCGTGTTGCTGATGTGTGTCGCCGAGGCGTTGCTGCGAATTCCGGACGCCGATACTGCAGACAAGCTCATCGCAGACAAGATCACTTCCGCCAGGTGGAAGGATCATTTGGGGGAGAGCGATTCGCTGTTCGTCAATGCGTCTACCTGGGGCCTGATGTTGACGGGTCAGCTGTTGCAGGTAGACGACAACGCCAAACGCAATCCCGGGCAAGTGCTGCAGCGTATTGCGAGCCGTGCAGGCGAACCCGTCGTGCGCGCTGCGATGCGGCAGGCGATGCGCATCATGGGACGCCAGTTTGTCATGGGCCGGACCATCGACGAGGCTTTGCAGCGATCGCAAAAAAAGCGGCATAGAGCGTATCGATATTCTTTCGATATGCTAGGCGAGGCGGCACTGACGGCTGCTGACGCGAATCGGTATTTCGAGAGTTATTACGCCGCCATCAGCGCGATTGGGGCGGGGTCGCAGGGCGCCTTTGCCGATATTTATGCAGCGCCCAGTATTTCGGTGAAGTTGTCTGCCCTGCATCCTCGTTTCGAGTACACGCAAGAAGAGCGTGTCCTCGACGAACTGGTTCCGCGAGTGACCGAGCTCGCGATTCACGCGAGGGAATCGGGGATCGGGATGACGATTGACTCCGAAGAGGCTGATCGCCTGGAGCTTTCGCTCGATATTTTTGCGGCAGCGTATCGCGACTCAGCTCTGGACGGTTGGGAAGGTTTCGGTTTCGCTTTGCAGACTTACCAGCGGAGGGCACGCGATGCGCTTGGATTTTTGCAAGGTTTGGGGGATGGCTATCGACGTCGAATTCCGGTGCGTCTCGTAAAGGGTGCGTACTGGGATACGGAAATCAAAAGAGCTCAGGAACTGGGGCTGGAGAGCTATCCGGTCTTCACGCGCAAGATGCATACGGATGTGTCGTATCTCGCCTGTGCGCGTCAGGCTTTGGCGGCATCGAGCAGTATTTATCCGCAGTTCGCGACACACAACGCGCATACATTGGCCAGCGTCCTCCATTACGCGGGTTCCAAACGCGACTACGAATTCCAGCGGCTGCACGGCATGGGCGAGCAGTTGTATTCCGAAATTGTCGATCCGGAAAAATTCGGACGTCCGTGCCGCGTATACGCACCGGTTGGCAGTCACGAAGACCTCTTGCCCTATCTGGTGCGCAGGCTGCTTGAGAACGGTGCGAACACGTCTTTTGTGAATCGCATAGTCGATGCGTCAGTTGATGTGGACGCGATCGTGGCCGATCCGATCGCGGCGACTCAGTCTATGGACTGCTCGCCGCATCCTCGTATCGTGCGTCCAGCCGATATTTTCGGCGCTGAGCGTCGAAACTCCAGCGGCATCAATCTGGCGGATCGAAAGATTCGGCGCCAGTTGCTTGAGTCGATGGATGTCAGTAGCGCGCAGCCGTGGCAGGCTACGCCGCTCGTTGGCGGCGAGCCGCGATCCGGGGCAGAGTCCGCCATGGTGAATCCCGCCAATTCAGGTGACGTGGTCGGTGTTTGCCAGCTGGCAACCGAGGAACATGTCGATGAGGCGCTGCGACTCGCGTTCAAAGCACAGCCCGCCTGGGACAGGACGGCCGCAAGTGAACGTGCGGCGGTCCTCAATAAAGTCGCCGACTTGTATGAAAGCCATACGGCGGAGCTGCTGGCGTTGTGCATCAAGGAAGCTGGCAAAACCCTGCCAGATGCCGTCTCCGAACTGCGTGAAGCCGTGGACTTCCTGCGCTATTACGCTGCGCAGGCGATCGCGTCTTTTTCCGAAGCTGTCGTGATGCCCGGTCCTACCGGCGAACGCAACACGTTCGGACTGCGCGGCCGCGGCGTGTTTGTGTGTATCAGTCCGTGGAATTTCCCGTTGGCGATCTTCACCGGCCAGATCGCTGCGGCGCTGGCCGCCGGCAATGCGGTCGTCGCCAAACCGGCGGAACAAACGCCGCTTATTGCGCACCGGGCGATACAGTTGATGCTCGAGGCAGGCGTGCCGGCCGGCGTGTTGCATTTTCTTCCGGGCGATGGAGCCCAAATTGGTGGCCGCGCTATCGCAAATCCGCACATTGTCGGCGTCGCGTTCACAGGTTCCACCGATACCGCTCGCCTGATCAACAAGACGCTGGCAAACCGGGAAGGGGCGATCGGCGTACTGATAGCCGAAACCGGCGGGCAGAACGCGATGTTTGTTGACAGCTCGGCGCTGCCCGAGCAGGTCGTTCTCGATAGCGTGTACTCAGCATTCAACAGCGCCGGCCAGCGGTGTTCCGCTTTGCGGGTGCTCTGCGTGCAGGAGGAAATTGCGCCGCGGATTCTGGAGTTGCTCACGGGCCACATGGACCAGTTATCGATAGGCGATCCCATGAAATTTGCAACGGATGTTGGACCGCTTATTGACGAACAAGCTCGCGATTTGCTCGAAGCGCATCTCGAGCGAATGGCAACCGACGCAAAAATCCTGCATCGCTGCAATCTGGACCCGGCGACTGGCAACGGCGTGTTCTTTGCGCCCACGCTCATTGAAATCGATAACATCGAGGTGCTGCAGGGCGAAGTATTCGGTCCGGTTTTGCATGTGCTGCGCTACAAGAGCAAGCATCTGGCGGCAACGCTGGATGCCGTCAACAACACCGGGTACGGGCTGACGATGGGGCTGCACAGTCGCATCGATTCGCGGGCACGCAAGCTCGCTGAGTTGTCGGGCGCCGGAAACATTTATATCAATCGCAACATGATTGGCGCCGTCGTCGGGGTGCAACCGTTCGGTGGACGGGGATTGTCGGGAACGGGACCGAAAGCCGGTGGCCCGCACTACCTGCCTCGTTTTGCCAGCGAATACACGGTCAGTAACAACATTTCGGCGGTCGGTGGCAACGCAAGTTTGCTGATGCTGGGCAGCGATTGATGGCCGCAATCAGCATTTTCGATATCTTCAAGATCGGCATCGGACCGTCAAGCTCGCATACCGTTGGCCCGATGAAGGCCGCCGGCGCGTTCGTCGCTGGTTTGGTTGACGTGGCATCCGAGGTTGCCAGTATCGAGGTGTCATTGCATGGCTCTTTGGCGTGGACCGGCAAGGGTCATGGTACCGATTCTGCGGTGCTGCTGGGGCTGTCCGGCTGCACGCCCGACACGATCGATCCGGATGCCGTGGACGGTCTCCTGCGGGCCATACATTCGCGCAAGTCGATTGACGTGCCGAAGATCGGGGCGCTGGACTTCGACCCGCAGGCGCAGTTGATTTTTGACTTGCGCGAAAAGCTGCCGCGGCACACGAACGGGATGCGATTTACCGCGCGTTCGGCGGATGGCAAAGTACTGATACAGGAATTGTTCTATTCCTTGGGCGGTGGCTTTATCGCCCGCAACGATGAGCCGGAACCTGACATGCAGGCAGGCGAGCCGCCCTTGCCATTCGATTCCTGCGCGTCGCTATTGCGGCAAGCGGCCGACAGCGATCTGAGCATCGCTGAACTTGTCTATCGGAATGAAACGTCGTGGCGCGACGGCGAGGAAGTTGATCGGCGCATCGCGGCGATCTGGCAAGCGATGAGTGCTTGCATAGAACGCGGCTTGCGCACCGAAGGCGTATTGCCCGGCAAAATGGCCGTCCTTCGAAGAGCCGCGAAATTGAATAAGAATCTCCTGGGGCGCGCGGCGCCGTCGCCCCTGGATTCACTGGAATGGGTCAATGCGTTCGCAATCGCCGTCAACGAGGAGAACGCTGCCGGCGGACGCGTCGTTACCTCGCCAACCAACGGTGCTGCCGGCATCATTCCTGCCGTGCTGATGTTCTATGAACGCTTTATTCCGGGGGCCGACGAGGCAGGTGTGCGGAAGTTTCTGCTGACAGCGGGGGCTATTGGCATCCTCTACAAAATCAACGCCTCCATCTCGGGCGCGGAAATGGGCTGCCAGGGAGAAGTCGGCGTCGCTTGCTCAATGGCGGCGGCCGGACTCGCGGCGACATTCGGCGGCTCGAACGATCACATTGAAGAGGCCGCTGAGATCGGCATGGAACACAATCTCGGGCTGACCTGCGACCCGATCGGCGGGCTGGTGCAGATTCCGTGCATCGAACGCAACGCGATGGGCGCGGTGAAAGCGATCAACGCAGCCAAGCTGGCGATGCACGGCGATGGCACGCACAAAGTTACGCTGGATCAGGTCATCGAAACCATGCGCCAGACCGGCGTCGATATGTCGTCGCGTTACAAAGAAACGTCGCAGGGCGGGCTTGCTGTCAACGTGCCTGAGTGCTGAGAATCAGGATCCAAGTTTCGGGTAGTCATGGACGAGCAGCTCACATTGCGGGCGCTCGTACAGATTCCAGTCATCCTGCTCGATTTGCACCGATACCACACCGGCCGTTGGTAAATTAGCGGTGATCCCCGGCGACAGATAATCGGCGAATTGGGTGAGGCCCGGATTGTGTGCGACGACCATCAGGCTATTGAAACCGTCGTCCTGCGCCATCACGGCTGCGAGCAGATCATCGAGAGACGCGAGATACAGCGCGTCCTCACGTTGCAGGAATTCGAACGGGTAATTGATTTCCCGGGCGATCAGAGTCGCAGTTGTCCAGGCCCTGACTGCCGGGCTGACTATGATAAGCGACGGTCGAATGCCGTGGTCCACGATGCGTCGTCCCATCACTGGCGCATCTCGCTCACCGCGCTTGTTGAGCGGACGCTGCCGGTCCGTCAGCGTCGAATTTTTCCAGTCAGATTTTGCATGCCTAACTAAGGTCAAGATTTTCATAGAGTTAAGGCGAAAAACTAAAATCTACATTAAACCTGTCTGCAATCTTGCCTCGTCGGACATCATGCTGACATCCCAGGGTGGGTCGAATACCAGCTCTACGATGACGTCGCTCACCGTCGGTACGATCGCTATCTTCTCACGAGCGTCGGCAACAAGCACTTCGCCCATGCCGCAGCCCGGAGCGGTCAGCGTCATGTCCACGCTGACGGCGCGCTGACCGTTGCCAAGCGCCGTAATATCGCAGCGATAAACCAGCCCAAGATTGACGATATCAACCGGAATTTCAGGGTCGTAGCAGGTTTTCAACTGTTCCCATATGACGGCCTCAATGTCCGAATCGGTAGCGTTGTCCGGAACTTTGGGTACTGACACGGGGTCTTTTCCGAGCGCGTCGGCATCGAGTCCAGAGACACGAAATAAATTGCCTTCGACGTAAATAGTGAAGCTGCCGCCCAGAGCCTGCGTGATGAAGCCGCTGGTGCCTTCGCGTAAGGTCACTTCATCGCCAGCCGGAATGATAATGGCCTTCACGTCGCGTGCAAGAGAAAATGGTTCGTTGGTATGACCGAACATGGGGAATGTTACTCCGTGGTCGCCGGTGAATTGGAATGATTGAGGGCCGCATGCAGAGCGTGCCACGCGAGCGTCGCGCACTTTACGCGCGACGGATATTTTCGGACGCCGTCGAAAGCCCTTAATTTTTCGAAGGTGAACTCTGTCGCTTCACCGTCGCCATTGGGCGGCCGTGTCAGATGACGCGTCACGGTTTCGAAACAAGCGTTGGCGTCCGCGACGGACATGTCGGAGATGGTTTCGGTTAGCAGGGACGCAGAGGCCATCGAAATGGCGCACCCGGAACCTTCGAAGCTGGTCTCGACAACACGGTCGTTTGCATCGACGACCAGGTACAGGTGCAGTTTGTCGCCGCAGAGGGCGTTGATTCCGGTGGCCGTATGCGTCGCGTTAGCCAGCCGCCGGAAGTTACGCGGCGTGCGCGCGTGATCGAGAATCAGCTCCCGATACAAGTCCTGTAGCTCGTCTTTGGCTAGCGTGTAATTCACGCGAAAATTTCCCGTGCTTTTTCGAGCGCGACCACCAGGCAGTCGATGTCATCGGTATTGTTGTAAAGCCCAAGCGACGCGCGGGCCGTTCCCGTCAAACCGAATCTTTGCATTACGGGCATTGCACAATGATGTCCGGTTCGGATAGCGACGCCTTGATTGTCGAGAATGGTCCCGAGATCGTGGGGGTGAATGTCGTCGAGCATGAACGACTGGACGCTCGCCTTTTCGTCGGCGGTGCCGATCAGGCGAACGCCGTCAACGCTCTCAAGTTTGTTTACCATATAGTCGTGCAGATGTTTTTCGTGAGCGCTGATTTTCTCCATGCCCAACGATTGCAGATAATCCACTGCGGCCCCAAGTCCAATGACTCCGGCTATATTTGGCGTGCCCGCCTCGAACTTGTAAGGCAATTCGTTGTATACGGTGTTGTCGAAGCTGACCTCGAGAATCATGTCGCCACCGCCCTGATACGGCGGCATGTCCTCAAGTAACGCCTCCCGGCCCCAGAGCACGCCGGTACCGGTCGGGCCGTACATTTTGTGGCCGGAGAACGCGTAGAAATCGCAGCCCAGGCCCTGCACGTCCACGGCCATGTGAGGCATGCCCTGCGCACCGTCTACGAGCACAGGAATATCGTGTTGCCTGGCTCGTTCGACAATCCGGCGCACCGGATTGACGGTTCCGAGCGCGTTGGAGACGTGCCCGATGGCGAGCATTTTCACGCGATCGCTCATCAGTGCGTACAGTTCATCCAGTCCGACTTCGCCGTCGTCGTTGATGGGCGCGACAATGAGTTCGGCGCCGGTCTGCTCGCAAACCAGCTGCCACGGTACGATGTTTGAGTGGTGCTCCAGCCATGTGATCAGGATTTGATCGCCGGCGCCAAGTATCGGGCGGCAGTAACTCTGTGCGACGAGATTGATCGCCTCCGTTGTGCCACTGGTGAAAATTATCTCAGTCCGGTTTGATGCGTTGATAAAGGCACGGAGCTTGTCCCGTGCGCCCTCGTACAGTTCTGTTGCGCGATGGCTCAGCGTATGCACGCCGCGATGTACGTTGGCGTGATTCTCGCGCTGGTATTGTGCGACGGCGTCGATAACGGCGGCCGGCTGTTGCGCTGAGGCTGCGGTATCGAGATAGACCAGACTCCGCCCGCTGATATTTTGCTGCAGCGCTGGAAAGTCTTTTCGGCAGTCGGCGATATTCTGTGTCACGACATGCCGTCCTGAATTAACTCGGCGAGCCGCGCGTCGACGAGTGCCGTAATCGTTTCCAGAGCCTGTGGTATCGGAGTGCGGCTGACGAGATCGGCGGCGAACGCGCGAGTGAGAATGTGCGTAGCCTGTTGCCGGTCGAGTCCGCGAGAGCGCAGGTAGAAGAGGGCGGCGTCATCGAGTTGTCCTATGGTCGTACCGTGACTGCACTTCACTTCGTCGGCGTAGATCTCGAGTTCCGGTTTGGCGTCGATTTCCGCCTTGTCCGACAACAGCAAATTGTGATTCGCCTGTTTGGCATCGCTGCCGTCCGCGCCTGCGTGAACGATCGCCTTGCCATTCCAGACACAGCGACTGCGCCCATTTAAGATGCCGCGGTATTCCTGGGATGAAGTCGCCGGGCCGACCCGGTGATCGACCCGCGTATGATTGTCGATATGCTGACCGTCGCCGGCGAGATAGAGACCGTTAAAGTTTGCATCGGCCCCCGGATGGCTCAGGTCGATGTCGACGTCGTTGCGAATGAGGCCACCACCGAGGTCGAAGCTCGCCATCGCCAGCTTGCTGTCTGTGTCCATGGTGATGGAAATACGGCCCGTCTGAACGTGCCCGATGCGGCGGTTTTGAATGCGGACGTAGTTGGCGGTCGCCGCCTTCGAGATCTGCAACGCGACGACGGAGTTGCTGTAATGATCGTTGTTACCGGTGGACGAATGATATTCGATAATCTGGGCGTCGCAACCCGGTGCGATCTCGATTTCGATACTCACCTGGGTAACGACCGCCGCTTCGCAGGTTTCGTCAACGACAAGAATACCAATAGGTTTGTCTGTTGCTGCGTGAATTCGAATGCGCAAGCCGTCGTGCAACAGTGCCGCGTTGAGGTCCGCCAGCGGCCTGTCCAGGACGAACGGTGCGGCGTTATCGCTGAAACGCCCGATGTCGACGCCTGCGGTCTCCTCATAATGCGACGTGTCGATGATGCCGTTGGCGATAACCAGCCAGTTTGCATCGATAGAGGATGTGAGGGCTTCAATAGAGGCAGCCAGCGAATCCGTTGACGTCGAGGTGGCGCCAGCGGCGAACCAGCGATTACTGATATCGATTGCCGGGCTGAGATCGGTGTATTTCCAGTCCTCGTCGCGCACGGTCGGCAGGCCATGCTCGTCCAGGTTGGCCAATGCCGCCTCGCGGATAGCCGTCAGTGAGTCATCTGGCATGCTCCGCACTGCGTCGCGGAGGCCTGCCATCGATAATGACGGCCGCTTCATGCGCTCGCAGCCTCGCGTACCCAGTCGTAGCCTTTATCCTCGAGTTCGAGCGCGAGTGTCTTGTCACCGGAACGTACGATCCTGCCCTCCGACAGCACGTGGACGAAGTCGGGTTCGACGTAGTCCAGCAAGCGCTGGTAATGCGTGACCAGCACGATCGCGCGATCGGGGGCGCGCAACGCGTTGATACCTTTCGCGACAACCTTGAGCGCGTCGATGTCGAGTCCGGAATCCGTTTCGTCCAGTATGGCAAGACTGGGCTCCAACATGGCCATTTGCAGGATCTCATTGCGTTTTTTCTCGCCGCCGGAGAATCCTTCGTTGACGCCACGATTCAGGAATTTCGGATCCATGTTGAGTGCAGCCATTTTCTCACGCGCCAGTTTCAGGAACTCGAACGCATCGACTTCACCCAGGCCCTGGTGTTTGCGCTTGGCGTTGACCGCCGCCTTGAGAAGACTCGCATTGCTGACGCCGGGAATCTCGACCGGGTACTGAAAGCCCAGAAAGATACCTTCACGAGCGCGTTCCTCGGGATCCAGATCCAGAAGATTTTTCCCGTTGTAGGTCACGTCGCCCCCGGTGACGACATAATCTTCGTGACCTGCGATGACCAGCGCCAACGTGCTCTTGCCCGAGCCGTTCGGTCCCATGATGGCGTGTACTTCGCCGGCATTGACCGTCAGTGACAGGCCGCGAAGAATTTCGGTGTCGCCGATGCGGCACTTCAGGTTGTTGATTTCGAGCATTTCCTATCGTTATCCGATCGCGCCTTCGAGACTGACGTTCAACAACGCCTGCGCCTCGACTGCGAATTCCATGGGTAATTCCTTGAAGACTTCCCTGCAGAAGCCGTTGACAATCATGTTGACCGCGTCTTCTTCAGAGAGGCCGCGTTGTCGGCAATAGAACAGCTGATCGGCCGAGATTTTCGATGTGGTCGCCTCGTGTTCTATTTTTGCCGATGAATTCTTGATTTCCATATAAGGGAAGGTGTGGGCGCCGCACTGCTTGCCGATCAAAAGAGAGTCGCATTGCGTGTGATTGCGCGCGCCATGCGCCTGCGGCATAACCTTGACGAGTCCGCGATAGGTGTTTTGCGCGCGGCCGGCAGAAATTCCCTTTGAGACGATTGTGCTGCGAGTATTCTTGCCAATATGGATCATCTTCGTGCCGGTATCGGCTTGCTGCATGTTGTTGACAACGGCGACCGAGTAGAACGCGCCGACCGAGTTATCGCCGCGTAACAGACAGCTGGGATATTTCCAGGTAATCGCCGAACCCGTTTCCACCTGTGTCCACGAGATCTTGGAATTGTCGCCGCGGCAGTCGCCGCGCTTGGTCACGAAGTTGAAAATGCCGCCAACGCCGTTCTCATCGCCCGGATACCAGTTCTGGACCGTCGAGTATTTGATTTCGGCGTCTTTGAGAGCGATCAGTTCGACGACTGCCGCATGCAACTGATTTTCGTCGCGCATCGGCGCCGTGCAGCCCTCGAGGTAACTGACGTGGCTGCCTTCGTCGGCAATGATCAGCGTGCGTTCGAATTGGCCGGTATTGGCGGCGTTAATGCGAAAGTAAGTGGAAAGCTCCATCGGGCAACGGACGCCCTTTGGTATGTAAACGAAAGATCCGTCGCTGAAGACCGCCGAATTGAGCGCTGCATAAAA
Organism: Pseudomonadota bacterium; assembly: GCA_022563255.1. Lineage (GTDB taxonomy): Bacteria > Pseudomonadota > Gammaproteobacteria > Steroidobacterales > Woeseiaceae > UBA1847. The sequence continues at coordinate 8,937 of JADFNS010000018.1, read as the reverse complement.
GTTGTCGCGTCTCGGTACAACGCTGCCCAGGTATTTCCTGATGAGTTCCGGATGTTCGCGTACGGCTTCGGAGAATGAACAGAAGATGACGCCGACTTCAAACAATTTTTCCTTGAATGTCGTAGCGACCGACACGCTGTCGAACACGGCATCGACGGCGACGCCAGCGAGCTTGGCGCGTTCGTGCAGAGGGATGCCCAGCTTTTCGTAGGTCTCCAATAATTTCGGATCGACTTCATCCAGACTCTTCGGGCGATCTGCGTCGGATTTTGGCGCCGCGTAGTAGGATATTTCGTCAAACTTGACGGGTTTGTAGTGGAGGTGTGGCCACTTGGGTTCCTTCATGTCCAGCCACTGCCGGTAGGCCTGCAAACGCCACTCGAGCATAAATTCGGGCTCATCCTTGCGTGCCGAAATAGCCCGCACGACGCCTTCGTCCAACCCGGGTGGCAGGCTTTCTGTTGCTATGTCGGTGACGAAACCGTGTTGATAGCGCTGGTTTACAAAGCTTTCAATATTTTGAGAGGTCATTGGAGATCACTTGGTGGTTAAAACGGTTTTTTTTCGACGGTGACAGGCAATCCGGCGAATCGGAATCGTGGCGCCGGGGTGCTGCCGCGAAGTAAATCGATCAAGGAGACATCTTCGAGGGCGCGACGGATTGCGGTATTGACTCGCTGCCACGCACCACCGACCGTGCAAATCCCCTCGTGTTCGCAGCGGCTGTTTCTTGAACTGCACTCGGTGATGGAAATAGGTCCCTCCAGCGCGTCGATCACGTCGGCCGCACTGATCTTGCGAGGGTCCCGGGATAACTGGTAGCCGCCGTTCGCCCCTCGCGTGGAAACGACAAGCCCGGCACGCCCCAGCGATTTGAGCAATTTACTGACCGTCGGCAAGCTAATCCCTGTGGTTGCCGCCACTTCTGCTGCACTGCAAACAAGGCCGTGGTTTGCCGCCAAATGGGCGAGTAAAACGGTTCCGTAATCGGTGAGTCTGCTGATTCTTAGCACGGCTTGCTCCGTGTTCCTTGCATAAAGGACTATTTTAGTCCTATTTAGCCTCCGAGGTATACCCTTTGTGTGATTTTGCTATGCTGCGCCGACCTATTTCTCCGGAGAACACCTGCATGAACCGCAACGATTTGAACGCTGTGGCCACAGCAATGGTTGGCAGTGGCAAAGGCATCCTCGCGGCAGACGAAAGCACGCCGACGATCGGCAAGCGTTTCGCGTTGATCGACACGGAGTCAACCGAGGCCAGTCGGCGGCGCTATCGCGAAATGCTGTTCACGACGCCGGGCGTCGAGGAATACATCGGTGGGGTCATTCTTTATGATGAGACGCTGCGACAGTCCACATCGGACGGCGTGCCATTTGCAAAATATATGGCCGATGCGGGCATGATCCCGGGTATCAAAGTCGATACCGGCGCCAAGCCGCTTGCTGGATTTGCGGGCGAAACGATCACCGAGGGTTTGGACGGCTTGCGTGAGCGCCTCGCTGAGTATTATGAACTCGGTGCGCGCTTCGCCAAATGGCGTGCGGTTATCAACATCGGCGAGAACTTGCCTTCGGACTTTTGCGTGCAGGCCAATGCGCGCGCGTTGGCGCGCTACGCTGCGTTATGTCAGGAAGCGAATATCGTGCCAATCGTCGAGCCCGAAGTCCTTATGGACGGCGATCACAGCATTGCACGCTGTGAAGAGGTCACGAACGCCGCACTGGCGGCGTTGTTTGCGGCGCTTGCCGAACACAAGGTGGTGCTCGAAGGCATTGTCCTAAAACCGAATATGGTTATTTCCGGCAGCGGTGCCGCAGACCGTGCCGCTCCAGCAGAAGTCGCTGAGGCGACGCTGCGCACCCTGAAGGCACACGTGCCAGCCGCTGTTGCCGGTGTTGCCTTCCTGTCCGGTGGCCAGAGCCCGGAAGAGGCCACTGTGCATCTTGATATGATGAATAAGTCGGGTGACCTTCCCTGGGAGCTGTCGTTTTCCTATGGCCGCGCGTTGCAGGCGCCGGTACTGGATGCGTGGCGCGGTTCAGAAGACAACTATGCAGTGGGTCAGGCCGCTTTGTTCAAGCGCGCGAAACTCAATGGCCTCGCGCACGGTGGCCAGTACGACACGAGCATGGAGTAGGGCGCCGCGCTGCAAGCCGGCCAGACCGTGAGCGAGCAACCAGAAAATGTCATAGAGATTCGCGATTTGAAATACTCGCGCGGAGCGCGCGTGATATTCGAGGGTCTCAATCTGACCATCAAACGCGGTGAGATCACCGCCTTGATGGGGCCCAGCGGTACGGGTAAGACGACATTATTGCGCTTGATCACGCGCCAGTTGGTTCCACAGCAAGGCACGATTTGGGTGAACGGCGTCGATATCGCCACTCTTGATCTGGCCAGCTTGTACCAGCTGCGGCAACGTTTTGGGATGCTGTTTCAAAACGGGGCGCTGCTCACCGATCTCTCTGTATTTGAAAACGTCGCTTTCCCCTTGCGCGAGCATACCAAGCTGACGGGCCGTCTTATCCGTCATGTGGTCTTGACGAAATTGCACGCGGTCGGATTGCGTGGCGCCGCTGACATGATGCCCGCACAGTTGTCCGGTGGTATGGCCAGGCGCGTAGCGCTGGCGCGCGCGATGGTGATGGATCCCGAAATTCTGATTTACGACGAGCCCTTTGCCGGGCTCGATCCCATTTCGATGGGCGTTATCGTGCGACTTGTCCGCCGCATGAACGACGCGCTGGGAATAACCAGCATCGTCGTAAGCCACGACGTGGCCGAGATTTCGACTGTTGCTGACAGGAGCTACCTGATCTCCGGCGGCAAAGTTGCGGCATCCGGCAGTCCGGACGAACTGCGAACGGCCACCTCGGAGCTGGTGCGCCAGTTCATGCATGGCATGGCGGATGGCCCGGTCGCCTTTCATTTCGATGCGCCCGATTATGCGGAGCAATTGCTGGGGCGGGGCACCGAATGAGAGAGCTGATTCGTGATATTTACGGCACGATCTTCGAATTTGTGCGTACGTTCGGTGCGTTCCAGCTGTTTTTCCTGCGTCTTCTGAGGTACTCGCCGAAAATATTGATAGGGCGACCAGGGTTGGTGATCAAGCAGATCTACAATACTGGCGCTTTGTCCCTGGTCATCATTATGGTTTGCGGCTTCTTCGTGGGCGGTGTACTGGCTTTGCAAGGGTATGCGAGCCTGGCGAAGTTCAATGCTGAAGACGCGGTCGGCACTGTCGTGGCGTTGGCGCTGATCAAGGAGTTGGGGCCCGTCATCACGGCGCTGTTGTTCGCCGGCCGTGCAGGAACCGCATTGTCGTCGGAAATTGGATTGATGAAGGCCACGGACCAGCTTTCGGCGATGGAAATGATGGCCGTTAACCCGGTGCGCAGAGTGCTGGTGCCCCGTTTTTTGGGCGGCGTAGTCTCGATGCCGCTGTTGGCCGCGATATTCAGTTGCACGGGTCTGTTTGGTGCCCACGTGGTAGCCGTTGGCCTGCTGGAAGTGGATGTTGGTGCGTTTTGGCAGCAGATGCGCCTGACCGTCACGATGTCGGACATTAACGAAGGCATTTTCAAGAGTGTTGTATTCGGCGTAGTTGCGAGCTTGCTCGCCGTCTGGGAGGGCTATAATGCCATTCCGACCGCTGAGGGAGTTGGCCGGGCGACGACGCGAACCGTTGTCATCACGGCCATTTCGGTCCTGATCCTGGATTTCATGATAACCACAGTCTTTCTTTAGGAAAAGCTTATGCAACAAACACGTTCCGTTGAAATTGGCACCGGCTTGTTCGTGATGCTGGGCATGTCGGCATTGTTTTTTCTGGCGACACAAGCCACGGGTGGTGAAGGTTTTTCGTCGACAGAAACCTATGAGGTCGAAGCGTATTTTGAAAACGTGGGCAGTCTGAAGAGCAAGGCGCCGGTCTCCATGTCGGGCGTCACGATCGGTCGTGTGACGAGTGTTTCGTTCGATGCTCAATCGTTGGAAGCGAAAGTCACTTTCGTCATCGACAGTCAATACGATCAGATTCCCGATGATAGCGATGCGAGCATCCTGACGTCCGGATTGCTCGGTAGCCAATACATTGGCCTGCAGGCTGGAGGCTCCGATATTTTTCTGGAAGATGGCAGCGAAATCCTGTTTACGCAATCCGCGTTGGTGCTGGAGAATTTGATCGGTAAATTTCTCGTGAATGCGGGATCAGACGGCGACGAGTGAGGGTTCAGGCCGTGAAAAACGTATTGCGGACATGCATTCTTGCGCTGAGCGCGGTGGCCGTCGCGAATGCTGCAGATGAGGGACCGAATGAGATCATCGAGAGCGCGGTGGCTTTGTTTGCCGAGAAACTCGATGGCCGGCGCGAAGAGTTCGCCGCGGATCGAAAGGCGTTGTATGCAGCGATCGATGAGGTCTTGTTGCCACGCTTCGACACGAGATTTGCTGCACAGATTGTGCTGGCCAGGCATTGGCGGACGGCGACAGACGAGCAGCGCGGCAGATTTATCAAAGCGTTTTACCAGGCGCTGTTGCGGCGTTATGCGGACGGAGTTATCGAGTTCGATCAAGACAGGGTAAGAGTGCTGCCGTACCGCGGTGATGCGACGAAGTCGCGCACCAAAGTCAGGAGCACAGTCAGATTGGACAGCGGTAGCAAGATTTCTGTGGACTACGAACTCGTGAAGCGCAAGTCGGGATGGTTACTCTTCAATGTGGTGATCGAGGGCGTTTCCTACGTTCGAAATTTCCGTGCAGAGATGAACTCGGAGATTCGCCGTACCGGTCTTGACGCTGTCATTGAAAGACTTGAAGGCGAGGCTGGCATTACCCACGATGAGTGACTTCACGCTTGCAGACCTTGGGGAAGGGCACTTCGCATTGTCCGGAGAGATGTCGTTCGATACGGCCGAGCGCATATTGGAGGCCAGTGAGAAGCCGTTCGAAGATCACACACGCATCGAGATCGATTTGTCCGGGGTCACGCTCAGTGATTCCGCCGGCCTGGCATTGTTGCTCGAGTGGGTGACATGGGCAAATCACACGGTCCGGGAGATACGATTCTCGGGCATGCCTGAGCGTGTTCTGGCTATCGCGAAGACAACTGAGGTCGACGGTCTGCTCACGCGCGGCGAGCGCTGGGCGGGATTCATCGAGGCGCCAGACGCGGACTAATTTTCTTCGCTGAATTCTTCTTCGAGAAAATCGTCGAACCAATCGTCATCTTCCGGCGGGTCGCCGTCGTAGATTTCGAACTCCCGATTTTGTCGATAGGACTCGCGGAGAGTCACGTACGGATCCGTCGAGTTCGCAAGAAGTTCGTCCACTGTGAGCAGTCGAAACCGCAGATCGATCATACGCAGACCGTAAATCCGATCCCGGACCGAGGATACGTCGTAATGAAACAGCGGGTCAGCAAGAAAATCGAGAGGCAGCAGTAAGGCATCGCGTAGATTCTGCGGACCCAATAACGGCAGCATCAGGTACGGTCCATCCGGCACACCCCAGACCGCAGCCGTTTGCCCGAAATCCTCGGAATATTCCTCCAGGCCGGTCGTCGTCGCGACGTCGAATAAACCGCCTACGCCGATCGTGCTGTTTAACAGAAAACGCGCCAGCTCAGACAAACCGTTCGCGGGCTTACCCTGCAGGAAATTGTTCAGAACCGATCGTGGCGTCGTCAGATTTTGGAAGAAATTGCTGACGCCTCGGCGAACCGGGCTCGGCATCACTTTGCGATAAGCTTTTGACAACGGTTTTATCGTCGCGTTGTCGATGGCGACGTTTACATTGAACATGGATCGATTCGCGGCTTCCCACGGATCGGACTCCGTGAGTTGGTCAGCGGGAATGGAAGCGCATGCGGACATTGCTACAGCCACAGTCAGCAACGGCACTCGAACGCGGACGGAGGATTTCATCGGTATTGGGTATTGCGGGCTGATGTGCCGGTTGGCCCCCCGCGTGGCATACCGCGCAGCTGCTCTTCATTCATGAATTCGCGAATGAAGTCGATACGTGCCTCGAATCGAATTCGCTGAATCTCCTGCAGGTCCGCCAGTCGCAGCGCTTGCTGCAGAAAACCGATTCCACCGACAAGATCGCCGATCATCAGGCGGTACTCGGACAGGTAGTAAAGCGACTCAGCGTCTTCTCCTGCCTCGCTTGCCGCGCGAGCAATCAAGCGCACCTGCTCGGGCGTAGGGGCTACGTTGTTTAGAAGGTCCAGTAACAACGTATGGGCCTTCACTGGCTGACCGATCTCCAGCAAGCGCTCGCCGTACGAAATCACGAGCGGAACATTGCGCGGGAACAAATCGAGTGCATGTTCGAAAACCTGAGTCGCATCCCGCTGTCGTTTGAGTGCCACCAGTGTTTCGCCAAGCGCGATATGGTAGGCGATCACCGTAGGATCTTTCTCGACCAGTTCTGCAACGATGTCCAGCGCCTTGCTATATTGACCCGCGCGGAAATACGCGTGGCTCCTGCCATAGCGCTCGATGTCGTTCTGATTTTCGAAGCTTCGCTTTTCGAAATACGCGACGGCTTCTTTCGCCGTATCCATGCGCGCAACTGTTAGTCGTGTTTTCGCAATGCCGTAGCTGATCGAATCGTCACTGCGAATCAGGGGGTAATTTCGGGCGCGATTTCTCGCTTCGGCAATACGCGCCGTCGATACAGGGTGTGTCAACAGAAATTCAGGCGTTCGTTCGTCAGGAGCCCGCGTCGTCTGGCGTGACAGCACTTCAAAAAATGACGCCATGCCGTACGGGTCGAAGCCTGCGTCCGCAAGAGCCGAAATTCCGATCCGGTCCGCTTCGTATTCGTTCGCTCGCGTGAAATTGATTTGTTGTTGCGCGGCGGTGCCCTGGGCGACGGCCATGCCGGCTTGCAGGACATTGGGACCGGCACCGGCGACGCTGGCAAGCACCGCACCCAGCATGATCGCGGTTGACAGCAGGCTTTGCCTGGAATTTGCATGAATTGCACGTGCAATGTGACGTTGCGTGACGTGCGCGACTTCATGTGAGAGTACGCCCGCCAGTTCGTCCTCATTGCGCGTCGCGTCCAAAAGGCCCGAATGGACGCCAATGTAGCCTCCGGGCAGCGCGAAAGCATTGATGCGATGGTCGTCGATGACGAAGAAAGTAAAGTCATGGTCACCGTCGTTCGTCTGCGCGGCTACCCTGTTGCCTATTTCGTTGATGTATTCGGTAACGAGAGGATCTTCGACGACCTGCCCGCTTTTGCGAATATCGCGCATGATCGAGCGGCCAATTTGTGATTCCTTGTTCGTGGACAAAATTGCGTCGGCGGGGCTGCCCAAGTCCGGGAGGTTGATCTCGTCGGCGCCCGCACCGCTGACGAATACGGTTGCAGCGACGATCGCTGTCAACAAGAGGGCGTGTTTTGGCAAAACTTTGGACATAGTTATTCCGACCGGATCGGCATCACGATGTTCCAGCAATATGGCGGCGTTGCCGTTAATTTAAAGCCCCGACGGCAGCAAGTACCTCGGCCGCATGGCCTATGACTTTTATTTTGCGCCATTCTTTGCGAAGTCTTCCCTGTGTGTCTATCAGAAAGGTACTGCGCTCAACGCCCATGAACTTTCGACCGTACAAGGTTTTCTGCCTGATGACGTCGAATTTCTTACATAACTTTTCGTCAGGATCCGATAGCAGGTCAAACGGGAAGCCTTGCTTGTCGCGAAATTTCTCGTGCGACGCCAGGCTGTCTCTGGAGACACCCAGTACCACTGTATTGTGTCGCCTAAATTTTGCGTGCAGGTCTCGGAAGTCCTGTCCCTCGGCAGTGCAGCCTGGTGTGCTGTCTTTGGGATAGAAGTACAGTACGACATTCTGGCCGCGCAGTTCTTTCAGCTGGATCGTTTTGTTTCGAGTCGCGTCGACTTTGAAGTTGGCGACAACGCGGTTTATTCGAGGTGCGCTCATGCAGGCTCCAGTGGGCGTAATTACGGCTTTACAGGTTCTAAGATGGCGTCGAGGTTCAAACGGTCGCAAATTTCCAGAAAATCCTCCCGAAGTTGAGCGATGTGAATGTTTGCCGGGACATTGATTGCCATTTGCACGGCGAACATCGTGGAACCAGTGTGCGCGGCAGCATAACTGCGCGTTGCCACATCGGCGATCTCAATGTCTCTGGAGGCGAAAAAGTCGGCAAGGCTAAACACGATGCCTTTTTGATCGAGGCTAACAATGTCCACGGCATAGGGCATGCGGTCGCCACCGGGTGACTTGGCATTCGTTTGCCGGATCGATACCGACAATTCATCGCCTTTGCCGAGCTTGCTGAGGCCTTTCTCGAGTTTGCTTAACGTGGCCCAGTTGCCCGAGACGCTGAGGGAGGTGGCCAGCGGCCAGACCTTCTACATCGAGGTCTGGCTCAGGGATCTGTTCAACAACGCCCAAGGCATCACCGGCGGGATGGTCGACATGCTGTTCGACTCCACCAAGGCGAGCGCCATCGACGTGCAAAACAGCGATCAATTCGGCGTCTTCTCAGACGGACAGATCGATTCGGCCGCCGGCTTGATTGACCGGCTCGGCGGCGGAACATTCTCTTCGGGCGTGGGAGCGGGAGATGAGTGGGCCCGTCTGGCGACCGTCGAGTACACCGCCACGACCGACGGCCGGATCGACTTCTCGCTGGGCGAGGGCGACCTGCAACTGAGCCGCTTCAACCTGGGCAACGTGTCGTGGGACGACGTGCAGCTGGGCAGTTTGACGCTCAACGCCACGTCCACGGTCCGGGGCGATCTGACGGGCAACGGGTTCGTCGATTTCCAGGATCTGACCATCCTGCTGGCGAATTGGGGTAAGACGGGCGCCACGGCCGGCGAGGGAAATCTGGTCGATGAGGTCAACACGTCGGTCGATTTCCAGGATCTGACCGCGCTGCTGGCCG
>JADFNS010000030.1 GCA_022563255.1 Pseudomonadota bacterium | reverse complement strand
CCAGAAGCGGCGATCTGCATCCCGGAGCTGTGGTCTGGCCTGACGTCGCTTAAATACAATCAGTTGCTGCCGAAGGCAGAGGTTCTCGGCGACCAATCTTGCTCTGGACTTGAAAATTGCGTTGAAAACGTAGGCAAGGCACCGAATCATTTAAAAATCCCCTAAGTTATTCTTATTAGTAGGGTGTTCAGCATCGCATTATTGGCAATGCTACGGTCCGGATAGAGTTTTTGCGCCCTTCAGGCGTCTTCGAGGTTGCGTTTGGCCGGTCAGTTTTGCAGTTCGGCAACCATATAATCCACGGCACGCCGAACCTCATCATCGGACAAATCGGGACGCCCGCCTTTCTGCGGCATGGAACCGGTCGACCCGATATAGCCTTCGATCGCATTCAGGTACAGGCTGTCATTTCCCTTGACGATGCGTGCTTGCCATGCGGCAGTGTCACCTACTGTTGGTGCTCCACCAATGCCGGTTGCATGACAGACGATGCAGGCTGCGTTATATACCTGCGGCCCTGACATTGTGGTAGCGACTGGCTCGGATTGTGCCGCTATAACCACCTGTGGTCTGCTCGCAAGAACTTCCTCGCCGGGCATATAGACCTGGCCAACGGGACGAATGCGGTCCGCCACAGATCTCAGGTATTCCGCAGAACTGTTTGTATCCGGATCCTGCGTCAGATTCGACATTGTAATAGCCAGTGCAAGGATACCAATGGCGAGAATGCCAATTAAGGTCCTGTGCCTGTCAATGAACTTATTGTCCCGCTTCACGATATTGCTCCGGAGATTTGACTAGCAGACATTCCGGCCAATGAACGCCCTATTATATATCAAGACTCGCGACTCATTTCCCAGGCCGAATATACTGGCAGTCGTCTTGCCAGCATTATTATGGTCGCCAGAAAACCGGCAAGCAGCCCAATTGCTAATGCGATATCGATCCAGTGTTCAAACGGCCGATGATCGGCTGAGAAGGCCGGTAAGATCATCAGGTATTTGTTAAGCCATATACCCAGATTAATTGCGAAAGCGACGAGACACATAGCAAGTGCTGATCGTTTGATGATCGCGAACAGTAGAGTGACGAACGGTATGAAAAAACAACCCGCGAGCATGGTCCAGAAGTATGGACTGTAATGGCCATACATCTGCCGCCAAATAGGCTCACTCTCCTGCGGCAGGTTACCAAACCAGATCACAAAAAATTGCGCCCAAAAAAAGTACAGCCAAAGTAATGTGAAGCCCGTAACGACCATCCCCAGACTCTTGATCTGGTAAGTTCCGAAATGAGCACCGCCGTCCACCCTGCGCATGATGACGGCGATGGCTATCATGGCTGCAAACCCGGCAAACACGTTGCCGAACCAGTAGTGAATCGGGAACACGGTGCTATGCCAGTGTGGAATCAACATCATCGCAAAGTCCCAGGCGATGAATGTGTTACAGACAATAAAACTGATGATTATGATCGGAGAAAACAGATATAGCTGTTTCTCCACTTCTGCATGGTCGATCGTTGTCGCTGCAGCGGAGCTGGCCATGTCCGGTCGCAGGCCCTTTCTGACATAGATTGCAGTCAGGCCATAGAATAAAAGTAACCCGCCGAAATTGCGCACAAGGAGCCAATTGAGATTCAACCACGGGCTAATATGATCCTCGGGCGCTGCCTGCAACCAATAAAAAAGTTCATTCCTGCCAAAATAGATAATGAGCAAGAAGCCAACAATCGCGAACGGAAAAAACGCCAGTGTCGAGAGTTCGGCGATACGGTAGTAGGGTTTACCCCAGTCCGATTCTACGAGGCGCAGCATTGCCGTAAAGACAACACCGGCTTGGCTGATGCCTAACAGAAACAAGAACGAAACGGTAAATAGCGCGAAATCCGGACGGTTATTCTCACTGTTTACGCCGTACACAAAGCTCGCAACGCCAATCAGGAAAACGACAATGAGCAACGAAAATACAATACCGCCACGCTGTGATTTCAGACTATTCATTGTGACCGAACTCACTTTTCACGTAATTGATGACGTCCCATCTCTCGGACGGATTTAGTGCATCACGGTAGAACGGCATTTTTCCCTTGCCTCGAGTCAAGGTGAAAAACAACTGTCCCAGAGCCTGCTCCTGTGTGTAAATATCGTTCAGATCTACGGGCGCTTTCGTGACGAATTTGAGGCCGACAGGTCCGTCGCCGCGACCCTGGGCGCCGTGACAAACAAGACAGTTAATTTCGTAGAAATACTTGCCGCGCGTGATCGATTCTTCAGTCGCCGATACAGGACTCTCAATCGCCGCTGCGGCTTCGTGCATCGCATCACGTTGCTCATCGTTCATTGGCAGCGGCACCGTTTCCCCCCCATGCGTCGGCACAGAACCGGGGCCTGGCGGCGCAACCGATTCCTGTGGTTTCTCCGATGGCTGATCAACCATGTCCTGATCCCAGGGGTATGACCAACCGTTCGACAAAGGGAGCATCGTCAGGAGCAACAACGTGAGAATTCTCAAGCGCCCCCTCATGAGGGATCTCCTAATCTGCGCACTTCCTCAGCGCCTGCCTGCTCAAGAATCCTCTCGGCATCGCTGAACTGTTCATCGCTGTCGCACGGCACCGTAACGCCAAACTTGTCTACCGCGGTCTCGGGTACATAAATCCTTTCGCGAAATACCGGAAGGCGCGCGCTAATCAGGAAACCCAAAACCGTGGCGAGAATGCCGCACAGTATGGTCATCTCGTAGGAAATAATAAGAAACGGAGGGATCGTAATAATCGGCCTGCCACCCGTCGGATGCAGGTACATTACTGCCGTGCCTGCGGCCAACGCAAATCCGCCCAGCGCACCGAAAATTCCACCAAAAAAAGTGAACCGTTTGATAACGGATTTTTTCGGCCCCAACACTTCTTCCACACCGTGAATTGGCACCGGTGACATTATTTCCGGCTGCGCAAATCCTGCGCTCTTGAGCTGGCCAGCTGCATGGAGTGCAGATTCCGGATCGTGAAACAGCCCGATTGCATGGCTCACCATGATCTATCCCCGTTCTTTTTCTGCGGTTTCGGCATCGTCTCTTTAACTTCATAAATAGAGACGCTTGGGAAAATCTTGACGAACAGCAGGAACAAAGTAATAAACATTGCAAGCGACCCTACGAGGATTGAAATTTCGACCATACTCGGCGTATAAAGCCGCCAGCTCTCCGGCAGATACTGCCGCGACAATGTGGTGGCGATAATCAGGAAGCGCTCGGTGTACATGCCGATGTTGATCACGATCGACAAGATCAGCATGGGCACAAATGACGTCCGGATCTTCTTCGAAATCAATAACAGTGGGGCAACCGCGCAGAACAGGATCATCTCCCAGTACAGCGGTGAGTAGTAACCCGTGAGTTTGTAGCGGAGTTGTTCGTATTCGGTCGAGGTGCCACCGTACCAGGCGGTAAACAACTCGAGAATATTGATGTACGACCAAAGCAGCGATAACAGCAGCAATAACTTGCCGAGGTTATCGAAGTGAATTTTGGTGATGAAGTGTTCGAAATTCATGTACTTGCGAAGTACAAACATCACTGTGACGATGCCTGCAGTACCTGAGTAAATTGCACCCACTACAAAATAGGGTGCGAAGATCGTTTGATGCAATCCTGGAACAATCGACATCGCGAAGTCCCACGAGACGATACTGTGGACTGATACGGCGAGTGGAATTATCAGTACGGCGAGGAATGTGTAGGCCCAACCCAGACGGTGCCACTCGGTATCGGTACCACGCCAGCCAAGTGACAGCAGCACGTACAGATGATACCGCCAGCCGCTGGTCCGGTCTCGTACTGCCGCGAAGTCTGGAATCGAGCCCATATAGATAAATATCAGGCTGCCTGTCAGGTAGGTCGTGATCGCTATCACGTCAAACAACAACGGTGAGCGAAAATTTGGCCACAGCTCCATCTGATTGGGGTACGGGGCCGCCCAGTGAATAAACCAGGGTCGGCCGAGGTGCACCATGACCATTGTTACCGCTACCAGAAGCGAAAACAGTGTCATCGCTTCCGCACTGCGATACATCGCCTTGCGCCACTCACTATTAGTGATGTGCAAGACGCACGACAACAGGGTTCCCGAATGGCTCAGGCCTATCCAGAAAATAAAACTCGCAAGATAGGTGCCCCAAACAGTCGGATTGTTCATGCCAGCAGCACCAATGCCGTAATAAAGCTGGTAGAACCAGGGAAAGTAAAAGCACGTCACCATTACCGTGACAGCGATGGCCAACGTGATGTAGTACTTCCTTCCCGTAACGACAAGCGATCTTACGATGTCATCGTTGACATCCGAATACTGCATTGGTTTTTGTTCAGACGACATCCGCATCAACCTTCTTGAGGTAGACTACGGATGGCCGTGTGTTCAGTTCACCCAGTACGTGATAGGCCCGCGGGTCGTTTATTGACTTGGAAACATTGCTGTTGGGGTCCTTTCGATCACCAAACACCAGCGCCTCGCTCGGGCAGGTCTGGACACAAGCCGGCTGCACCTCGCCATCCGCAACGCGACGACCCTCGTCCTTCGCATGATCTTTTGCCTGACGTATTCGCTGTATGCAGAAGGTACATTTTTCCATGACACCTTTCTCACGAACGGTGACGTCCGGATTAAGCTGTTGGTCAAGCGGCGCAGGCCAGTGGTGATCGTAATAATTAAAGAACCTGACCTCGTAAGGACAGTACACAGCGCAAGACCGGGTGCCGATACAACGATTGTAGATTTGCGTGTTCAATCCGTCCTGATTGTGATAAGTCGCGGAAACCGGGCACACGGTTTCGCACGGCGCCGAGTCACAGTGCTGGCACATCATCGGAATAAAACTGAGTTTCGCGTTGGGATACTCGCCTTCCCAGTAGCGTTCGATGCGAATCCACTGCATTTCGCGACCGCCAGCCAGCTCTTTTTCACCAACCAGCGGAATATTGTTTTCAGCCTGGCAAGCGGTGACACAGGCCCCGCAACCCGTACAACGGTCGAGATCGATTGACATTGTCCATGCATAATCGAAGTCATCGTCAGTTGCCGCCTGACGATGCTTGCGCCATCCCGAAACAAATCGATCCATAAAGCTCATGCCGGTTCCACCGAGATTGGAATGCTGTTTAACTTCGCACTGTGTTCAGTCGCATCGGACGTTGTTGAAGTGAAGCGCACTATGTCTCTCCCAAGTTGCCTCGATTCACCGCCAGTCTTCACGGCGGGGGCGCGTCTGCCGGTCGCAACGACGCTCACACGTGTCGCGCCAGTCGCCAGCGCGCCAGATACTGGGTCTGTAACTGGAGCGAGGATCTGAATCGGATTAGCGCCGCGGTTGCGGGCATATCGCCCCAGCGATTCGTGGCCCTGACCAATAGGCATGGCGACAACATCCGGCATTATGGCTGGGAAAATAACGACCGGCACCTCAACGCTGCCTTGCATTGACGCGACCTGCACCAGGTCACCATCTTGCAATCCCATCTTGTCAGCTGTTGCCGGATTCATTTCCAGCCAGGAGCCGTACACGACACTCGTTATCGGATCGGGCAATTCCTGCATCCACGGCAGATTGGCGCCGCGCCCGTCATACATCGACGTGGACATAAAAGGATGCAACACGAACGGATAGTCGCCAACGTCGCCGGCGAATTCAGGCGCCGCGACGCCAATGTTGTCTATTACCTCTTTGCTAACGGTCGCGTCTTGCTGCTGGCGAACGTCTTCGCCCCAGACGCCGGACTGCAATACGTCGTGCCAGAAAGAATCGAAATCGCCTGATCCAGGCTCGCCGCGCGCGTGGATTTCGCGCCAGCCGTCCTTGATGCATTCCTCCATTGTGGTCCACGGAATGGCGTCACGAAAGCCCAGGTTGCTGGCAAGGCCGAGCAAAATATCGCCCGTGGAACGTGTGTTGTACAAGGGCGCAACAACTGGCTGCGAGACCGCGGCAACTGAAAATCCGACGCCGGGTTGTGGCACGTCATCACCCCAGCTCTCGAGGTAAGTGTGGCTGGGTAAAATGACGTCGGCCATCGCGGTCGTCTCATCCATAAAACTCGACAAGCTGACGATCAACGGAATGGACGCGAGCGCTTCTTTAAATCCTGCGGCTGTCGGCAGCGTGAACAATGGGTTGGTGTTGTTAACTATGAGTACATCGACGACACCTTGCTGCGCGGCTTCTGCAAGGTCCCGCATCACCTCATAATTTGCTCGACGACTGGATGCCGATGGCCCAGTCACCGGGTCCGGATTGAATATCAGGCCACCTGCCTGACCGATATTGCCAACGAGGTAGTTAAGTGCGGTGACGGCGACCAGGGTATCGGTGCCGTTGCTGTTGTTGGCGGCGCTGCCACCACCGATGGCCAGCGCTGGTTTTGCCTGCGCAAATTCGTCGGCAAGCCTGACAATAGTCGCCGCAGCTACACCGGACTGCTCGGCGACCAGCTCAGGCGAATAATCGGCAAGCGCAGCTGTCCAGTCGTCCGCATCGCTGCCGGAATATCTGCCGCCGGCCAAAATCTGATGTGCGATTCCCAGTGCCAGCACACCCTCTGATCCCGGTCTCGCCGCAACCCATTCATCGGCGGCAGCCCCGCTGATCGACATTTTTGGTTCTATCTGCACGAACCGTAAACGCTGCGCATCACCGCCCTGACGACTGTGACCAAACCCCAGACTGTGGTGTACCGGAGATAGCCAGTTATTCAGGAAATCTGCACCGAAAGACATCAGGTAACGTGTATTGGCAATGTCGTAATACGGCAGCTGCTGTTGGCCAAACAGTCGCTCGTTGGCCGCATAGAGTGTGTGCGGATGAGCGAAATCGTAATGCAGTAATTCTGCGGATCCAAGTTCGGCGGTAAACAGCTCCAGCAAGTTAGCGAGTTGCCCGCGAACTCCCTGACTCAAAACAACAGTTGCAACTCCGGGTACGCCAAGACGTCCCGAAACGTTTGCAAGACCCTCTTTCCAGGTGGTCTCGACGAATGCATCGTTGCCACGCTTGCCTTGTAACAGCATCGGCGCCGTAATCCTGTCAGGGTTGTAAAGTGTTTGCAATCCCGCCTGGCCCAGCGCACAAAGACGCCCCTGATTGACCGGGTGCGCAGGATTGCCCTCGATCTTTTTCGCGCGCCCCTCGCGAGTGCGCACCGAAATTCCACATCCTGCCGGACACATCCCACACACCGAGTTGTACCACGTGGCAATACCCGGACTGAATTCCTCTGGCGGTACCGAATACGGTATTAAGTGCTCGACCGGGTGTTTGATTGACTCGGCCAACAGATATCCGGCTCCAACGCCGACGCTGCCAGCGCCTACCAGCTTTAAGAACTCTCTGCGATCTACGTTGGCCATAAGCCTATTTGATCCTTATCCTATTTGTGACAAGTCCAGCAATCGGTCCCGTTCTCGACCGCATTGTCTTTGTGGCAATTGAGGCACAAACCCATTTTCAGAGGCGCCTCCCGACTGACAACGGCCATTGTTTCAACCGGCCCGTGGCAGGTCTGACACTCGATGCCGGCCTGAACGTGACGTTTGTGCGTGAAATGCACGAAATCCGGCAAGTCGTGTACCTTGATCCAGGGAATTGGCTCCTTCGTATCCCAGTAGTTGGCGAGCAGGCGGATTTGTGGACGGTCCGTCGCAACTTCCAAGTGACAGCCCATGCACTTGTTAACACTGGGTACGCCCGCCGAAATCGAACGCCGTGCCTGTACGTGGCAATAAAGACAGGGAACCTCATTGTCGCCGGCATGGATTTTGTGACTGAATGCGATCGGTTGCTCCGGGCTTGTATCCGTGAACAGTGTCGCATTCGCATAGAACCCGGCGATAATTCCGATCAAACCGACCAACGCCACCGTTGCGGCCGGCCTCAAAACCCTAAGCGTCGGAACGATCGATACGTTCATGTCATTTCAACCCCAGCGTTTCGCCGAAGCCGTCGCCAAACGCGTGAATTTGCGCTGCGAGCTCTTCGTTTTTCGTTGCCCGCAGGTAGGTGTCCGCCATTTTGTGAAATACCTGAAAGAAGTGCATGTTGATGTCATCGATGGTCGTGTCTTTGGTCCACAGGTCGATCGCAGCCGTTGTTTTGCTGTTGCTATCCCACAATGACAACATGACTGCCTGACACGGAGCGGGGCCGTCGCCCCGGCCCTCTGTCGCTTGCCACTGGATACTGATTGGCAAATTGTCACTATCCAGATCAACGGTTACTTTGATTTCTGCTGTCCTTGACATCACTCAATCATCCTGATTCCATCATTCGATGTTCGATATTCTTATTGTTCTGGTCATGGTCGGCATCGTAGTCAGTCTTGGCTTCGGCCTTTATTTCCTGGTCAACGATAGCGGCAAAACAGAACGCATCATTTGGTCGCTGACAGCTCGCGTCAGCCTCGCGGTCCTGCTACTAATTCTTCTTGCCATAGGCTTCATATCGCGATCCTAAAACCAGTAAACGAACGTAAACAGGAACAACCATACGACGTCGACAAAATGCCAGTACCAGCTTGTGGCCTCGAACGCGAAGTGATTGTCTGGCGTAAAATGGCCGCGTGCCACGCGCAGCAACATCACCGACAACATGATCGTTCCGAGCGTTACATGCGCGCCATGAAACCCGGTCAGCATGAAAAACGTCGAACCGTAAATTCCGGAGTCCAGACTCAATCCCAACTCCTGATAGGCGTGCTGGTACTCGACTACTTGCAGAGTCAGGAATGTGGCGCCCAGAGCGACCGTCAGGGCAAGCCAAAACCCCAATGCTCGCCGTTGATTTTTCTTCAGGGCCCAGTGAGCGAACGTAACTGTGACGCTACTCGTGACGAGAATGATCGTGTTGATAAATGGCAGGCCCCAAGGACCCATCGACTCCGTCGTCGCGCCGCCAGGCGTTCTGAATAACGGCCATGTCTCTGCAAAATCGGGCCATAACAGCAAATGTGTTTGCAGATTGTTACTCGCCCCTGCCAACCATGGAACGGAGATGATACGTGCATAAAAAAGTGCGCCGAAGAAGACGGCGAAGAACATCACTTCCGAAACGATAAACCACGCCATTCCCATGCGGAATGAAACATCCAGCTGGTCGCTCACCAAGCCGTTTAGATTTTCCTTGATGACTGTACCGAAC
This sequence comes from Pseudomonadota bacterium, assembly GCA_022563255.1. Classification (GTDB taxonomy): domain Bacteria; phylum Pseudomonadota; class Gammaproteobacteria; order Steroidobacterales; family Woeseiaceae; genus UBA1847. The sequence continues at coordinate 10,832 of JADFNS010000030.1, read as the reverse complement.
CAGCCGAACATCATGACCGCGATTATGGTGAGTCCGGTAAAAAAAATCGGCCCGCCGAAACTACCCGTCGCCGCAACTTTGTCTGTGCTCTGATGAATAAAGTTAACCGCACCAAACGCCGTCAAGAATAGCGCGATCGAGCCAACTATCGGCCAAATGCTGCTATGCGGGATATAGTAACGCGGCGTTTCCTTCATGTGTCGTCTCTTTCCGCTTCGAAGTGACTGATAAGGTGTTCATGTTCAACGTCGCCCACCCTGAACATCGTGTATGACAACGTTAGTTCATTGATCTTGGCGGGCATATCAACGTCGACAAAAAAGCTCACACCGATTTCCATCTCGCCGCCCGCCGCTAACTCCTGCTGCTCGAAACAAAAACATTCGATTTTCTTGAAGTACAAGGCCGCCTGACCCGGGGAAATACTTGGCACAGCCTGACCGGTTACTGAATGGTTTGAGCGATTGCGCACGTAAAACATTACGCGGTTCATTTCTCCCGGCCGCACAGTCATTTTGTTCTCAAGCGGTCGAAACTCCCATGGCATTCCGCGTGCAGCTTTCGCCAGAAACTGAATGGTCACTTCACGGTCGATGGCCGACTCTGACGCCTCGATTTCTTCGTGTAATGCAGCCTGCAGAGCTGGCTTGCCGTTGATGCCAGTGATGTCGCACAAGATGTCGTAGAGCGGTACCAGCGCAAAAGCAAAGCCGAACATACCGGCGGCGAGGCCAAGCAGCAGCAATACGTGCCTGTTCTTAGCGCGCGAGCTCAATGTCCGTGATCCTGCGCAATGACGGGCGGTGTCTCAAATGTGTGCAGCGGCGCCGGCGACGGAATTGTCCACTCCAGACCCTCGGCACCTTCCCATACCTGCGCTGTCGCTTTTTCTCCGCCACGTATGGTTTTTACGACGATGTAAAGAAATAGTATTTGCGTCAGACCCAACAACCAGGCGCCGATACTCGACACCATATTGAAGTCGGCGAATTGCAGTGAGTAGTCAGGAACGCGCCGCGGCATACCCGCGAGACCCGTAAAGTGCATCGGGAAAAAGGTCAGGTTGACGGCGAATGTTGCGCACCAGAAATGAAGTTTTCCGAGTCTTTCGTCAACCATGTGTCCGCACCATTTGGGCAGCCAGTAATAGACGGCTCCCATGGTGCCGAAGATGGCGCCGGGGTAAAGCACGTAATGAAAGTGCGCCACGACAAAATAGGTGTCGTGATACTGAATGTCGGCTGGTACAAGCGCCAGCATGAGACCGGAGAACCCGCCGATGGTAAACATCATGACGAATGCGATCGCGAACAACATCGGCGTCTCGAACGTCATTGAGCCGCGCCACATCGTTGCAATCCAGTTGAAAACTTTTACGCCCGTTGGCACAGCGATCAGCATGGTCGCATACATGATGAACAGTTCAGCAAACAATGGCATGCCGGTGGTGAACATATGGTGCCCCCACACAACGAACGACAAAACCGCAATTGCCAATGTTGCGTAAACCATTGAGTGATAACCGAACAGTTTCTTGCGTGCGAAGGTCGGGATAATCTGCGAGGCGATGCCGAAGCCTGGCAGGATCATGATGTACACCTCCGGGTGTCCGAAGAACCAGAAAATGTGCTGAAACAGGACCGGATCGCCACCACCAGCGGCATCAAAAAAGCTCGTGCCGAAGTGGCGGTCGGTCAGCATCATCGTCACCACGCCCGCCAGCACCGGCATGACCATGATCAGGAGGAAGGCCGTGATCAACCAGGTCCAGACGAACATCGGCATTTTCATGTATGTCATGCCTGGTGCACGAAGGTTGACAATCGTTACTATGATATTGATCGCACCCATAATGGATGAGATGCCCATCAGGTGAACACCCAGGATGAAGAAGTCCGTGCTTGGCGGGCCATAGGTGGTCGACAATGGAGCGTAGAAGGTCCAACCGAAATTTGGCGCGCCACCTTCCATAAAAAGTGACGACAGCAGCAATGTGAACGCGAAGGGCAGGATCCAGAAACTGAAGTTATTCAGGCGTGGCAACGCCATGTCCGGCGCTCCGATCATCATCGGAATGAGCCAGTTGGCCAGCCCGACGAACGCAGGCATCACCGCGCCGAAAACCATCACCAGCCCGTGAAGGGTCAGGAGCTGGTTGTAAAACAGTGGATCAACGAATTGAATTCCTGGCTCGAAAAGCTCCAGCCGCATGAACATCGCCATCGACCCGGCAATGAAAAACAAAAGGAAACTGAGGCACAAATACAGCGTGCCGATTTCCTTGTGATTGGTGGTGAACAGCCAGCGGGCCGCAAATGCGAGCAAAGGATGGCGTTTCTTTGGGACGATTTGTGCATGTGCAACCATCATCGCGCCTCGTAGACAGTGATTGGTTGAACTATGTCGCCGGTGTCGTTACCCCAACTGTTGCGTTCATACGTTATGACCGCGGCGATCTCCAGGTCTGACAACTGCGGCGCCCAGGCCTGCATTTCGGTATCGGTTTTGCCGTTCATGACTCGATTGAGGTGGTCAGTGATCGCACCGGTCGCAATTTCGCTGCCAACGAGAGCCGGATACTTGGCTCCCTGACCCCTACCGTCACGTTGATGGCAGGTTGCGCAATGCTTGACAAACACTTCCTCGCCGGTCGGCAATAGCTCGACCATCGTCCAGGTCTTTGCGCGTGCGGCAACCGCAGCCTCGCCGGCCAGTTCCGCCGCAAGTCGTTGCCCTTCGATCCAGGCATCGAACTCTGCCTCAGGTCTGACATCCGCGACTATCGGCATGTAAGCGTGGCCGACGCCGCACAATTCAGCGCACTGGCCACGATACACTCCCGCGACAGGAATTCGTGCCCAGGCCTCGTTGATGAACCCGGGGATCGCATCCTGTTTCACCGCAAAGTCTGGCAACCACCAGGAATGAATAACATCGTCAGCCGTAACCAGGAAACGAATCTTTTTGTTGGTCGGCAGTACCAGTGGCTTGTCCACATCTAACAGATAGTATTCGTCTTTTGGCTGCAGATTTTCGATCTGCTCATCCGGCGTTGCGATATTGCTGTAGTAACTAATGCCGGAATCAAGATATTTGTAATGCCACTTCCATTGCGACGCTGTTATCAGCACGGTCAGATCGGAATTTTCGTTATCCTCAATGTCACGCAAGGCCGTCGTTGCCGGTATGGCCATGCCAACGAGAATCAAAACAGGAATCAGGGTCCAGAGGAATTCAACGACTATGCTGTCACTGAATGTGGCCGGCGTCGGGTTTCTTGATCGCCGATGCGCGAACATCGAATAGAACATAGCGCCGAATACAATGATGCCAACGATGACGCATACCCAAAGACCGATGTGATGAATGTACTGGACACGCACACTCATTTCGGTGACGCCCGGGCGCATGTTGAACTTTGCGGCAAGCGATAGCTGGGGAACGCCCCACAAAAGCAGAGTCATCAGGCCGCGCTTTGGCCCGCCGGCAAAAGAAGTCATGCTTCTCGCCGCTTTTCGTTGGAGGGGGTTTGCAACGATTCCTCCGCATTCTCATTGCAGCCTTTTAGGCCTGTATACATGGATGAAACTTTCAGCTCTTACCCAAGCACGAACGAATTCTTGTGTTTCAACGGGAGGCGAATCTACCAACCGATAGGTATTCCCACGTAATGGTTGCACGGTTTTTTTTTGCTGGCAAATTCTCCCCTGAGGAGGTTGTTGTCTGACGCTAGCATAGGTGAAAAATCAGCAGGAGGAAAGTATATTGGCCTGAAGAAACGGCAAGCGTTTGTCGGTGAGGGGAAAGAATCCTAACGCTGAAGCTCAGAAACCGTACGTAATCGATTGTTTCCAGACCAGTCGCGAAATCGAATTGCTTCAGATCGTTCAACTGGACCCTGCCAGTTTCCCTGATAAGCAAGCAAGAACAGGTCACCGTCTATCTTTGCCTGCCAGAATTCACCTTCCCAGTTGGTAAAGGCCAGGCTCGCATTCGAATGGCGACTCCAATCGTCAGTGTTTTGAGGGACCTGCGTGAATGTGCCAGCATGGATCCAGGCACTCCACTTTTCATTGTTCCAGGTGACAAACTCCATCGTACCTCGTGCCCAGGCCTCGTTGACCGGCTCATTCCCCGGGTCAGTGCTTACGTTGTACGCAAATCTTGCCGCCGAGATAACAACCAGCATAACTGCGAAAAACCCTAACAATACTTTGGCCATGGATCTCTCCTTACGTTTATCGCGCGCGGGCCATGCTACCGCAATCCAGTCGTATCCCACAAATGGCTGCATGGCCACAGCCTTTTTCGAGGCGACCCGGCGATCGATCGACTTTGAACTATACTTTGTAGATAGTGGGGAGTCGGGTTCTCGCTTCCCCCGACAGTGCAACGAATCAGACGGTTGCTGTCGGCCTGGAATGAATTTGTCGTATTGAGCCGGACAAGAGAAAACGCGATGCCAGTTAAAAAGCTCAAAAAGTTTCTCGACAGCCATGATGTTGAGTATGTTTCTGTAAGTCATTCACCGGCTTACAGTGCTCAGACAACCGCCGAAGCAGCACATATTCCGGGGAAGGAGTTGGCAAAAACGGTGATCGTAAGGATTAATGACAAGTTTGCTATGGCTGTTTTGCCGGCTTCCTGTCGTGTGCACCTGGGCCATTTCAAAGTGGCCGTGTCAGCATCCCACGTTGAACTCGCGACCGAAACCGAAGTAGAAAAGCTTTTTCCTGACTGTGAAAAGGGCGCCATGCCGCCGTTTGGGAATCTCTACGACATGGAAGTGTATGTAGCCGAACAACTGACGGAGGATGACGAAATCGCTTTTAGCGCGGGTTCGCATACCGAGGTGGTCAGAATGTCCTACAAAGATTTCGCGAGGCTGGTGGCGCCGAAGATTACCGCACTCACCTGAGTACCGTGGTAAATGATGAACCAGACTGAAGGAGCCGCCAGCGCGTCTTGTTTGGGTCACGGGCCAAAACTCAGTCGAAAAAAAACCAGTGGAACCTACTTGGCATATTTATCACCGGATCCGAGCTGAAGCCGTTCCCGAGCCCCGGGATTTGTTTTTTCTTTTGACCAAATACGATAATCTCTTCGATTACCTCATCATCAATACCAGTGGCCTGAATCCTCGGAGACGGCGAAAGCTGGAAGCACTCAAACGGAAGAAAGCGAACTTAACTCAACCGTCCGTGGTGGCGGGGTAAAACCCGTCTGATCGTCTACGCAGGAGCGCTCCGGAGTTCGTCGTGAGTTGGATCATATGACAATCTCGCTCACGCGCACGATTGATGGCCCACTGAAAAATATCGCAGCTGATCCCCTTTGATCTGAATTCGGATGCAACACGAACGCCCTCGATCTGCGCGCGCCATCTACCCTGATAGGTGAGAGAGGGTATGAACGTTAATTGCAGAACGGCTAAGACCTTTTCGTCGAGCTTGGCAACAATCAATTCATTGTTTGGATCTTCATTTATCGAGGCAAAAGCATCGCAGTAGCACGCCGGTAATGGCGACTCAAATCGCTCTCTCTTCGATCCAAGCGGATCATCGGCGAGCAGAGCAACAATAGTCGCGACGTCGCTGGATTTTGCGTGCTGCAAATGAATTTCGGTAGTCGTCACAAATGTATCCTAGGTTCCGCCCAACCCACATTTAAAGCGTAATTTAAGGCGCGTCTTTCCCAACGGCAGAATCTTCCTCGAGAAATTCATCGAGATATTCGTCGTAGTCTTCGGGCGGATCGCCGTCATAAATCAAGTGCCGGCGATTCTGCTGGTATGCGTCCCGGATAGTGACATAAGGGTCGAACGAGTCTTCAAGCAAAGTATCGGCCACGAGCAGTCGTGCCCGTACGTTAATGGCCTCCAGGCCCCAAAGCTTGTCTCGTACTGACGAGTTTTCGTAGCGGTAAAGCGGGTGTGCGAAGAGATCCAGAGGAATAGTAAACGCGTCTCTTAACGTTCGTGGGCCAAGCAGTGGAACCATGACAAACGGACCGTCCGGAACACCCCACTTCGCCAGGGTCTGACCAAAATCTTCATTGTGCTCTTTCAGGCCCGCCGATGTGGCAGGATCAAACAAGCCCCGACTCCAACTGTGCTGTTCAGCAGGAGTCGGCCCGTATCGCTAAATGCTGCACGGCCCTTGCCCTGCAATACCTGGTTGATAATAATTAGCGGCGTGCGCAGGTTTGCGTAAAAATTGGCCACACCGCGTCGCAAGAATCCCGGCAATACCTTGCGATATGCCTTTGCAACTGGTTTCAAAGTGACCTTGTCCAGACTGTTATTGACAGTGTAGATGCCGCGATTGAGGGGTTCCCATGGATCGCCCTCTGAGCGATCCGCAGTTTTCTCACTCCTCGCAATGCTCGTCGGGCCCGCGCAGGCGCCCAAAATTATCGAAATCACTGTGACAAGGATAATCTGAACGGCGCGCTGGATTAGCTTACTCATTATCTAGTCCTGATTGGTGCAGTTCCACAAACTCCGATTCTGTATACCGTTGCGTAATGTGTTGGGGACAGTTCCAGTCGAAAGCCGCGACGTCGATGTAAACGACTCGTTCGACGTGCACCCGATATCCCGGCAATTCGACGGCAGCGAGATCCCCGTTTGGGACGTCCTGCACGGTTTCGACGCGCATGTGGCCCAGGATCTTCAGCCGGCGACGATTTGGATAGTCCATGAGAATTAGAGAGACCCTATCGTTACTCGCAACGTTGCCGACGCTGACTAATTGAGTGTTGCCGCGGAAGTCAGCGTAGGCGAGACACTTCGGTCCGATAACGCGCAGAAAACCGGTGGGCCCGCCGCGATGTTGCACATAGGGCCAACCGTCTTCGTTCACAGTCGCCATGTAAAAGGTATCGCGTTGTGCGATAAAGCCGACTTCTCTTTCCGTGAACTCGATGTTTGGCCTCGACATTTCGGCGAATCGTTCGAGACGTGCTCTGGAACCGTATTGCTCCTGCGCTGCCTTGACGCTATCGGTGAACATAATTTTCGCGAACTGGTGCGACATGGTCTTGTCCTTAAAAAAAGCGGCCGCATTCCTGCGGCCGCACGAAAGGCGACGCTAGTTGGCCGCCAGAGGGGGACTTGCAACCTTGCGGTTGAGGAAGTCGCGCATGAGATCAGCAATTTCCTGCCCATGCGTTTCCAAAGCGAAGTGCCCTGTATCCAGCAGGTAATACTCGAGATCTTTGAGATCCCGCTTGTATGGTTCCGCGCCGGCCGCAGGGAAGATCTCGTCATTCTCGCCCCAGACAATTAATGTCGGCGGCTGATATTCACGAAAATATGCCTGCCAGGCCGGATACAATGGAGGGTTCGTGCCATAGCTGTAAAACATCTGCAGCTGAATTTCCTGATTGCCTTCACGATCAAGTAGTGGTTGCACATGTGCCCATGTATCAGGGCTGACAGACTCAACATTCTTCACGCCGTTGGTGTATTGCCACTTGGTCGCGCCAAGTGTTAGCAAGAAACGGAGCGCGTCGTCGTTGCTCATCTGCGGTTGCTTGTACGCCGCCTTGACGTTTTTCCACCAGGGATTATCCAGCCCCTTGTTAATCGCATCCCGATCTTTCCAGTATTCGCGAATCGGCTCCCAGAAGTTGTTGTCAATACCTTCAACATAGGCATTTCCGTTTTGCACGATCAGCGCCTCAACGCGATCCGGTCGGCGCGTTGCAATTCGAAAACCTATCGGTGCGCCGTAGTCCATAAGATAAAGGCTATAGCGGTCGAGACCGATCTCATCGATAAACTTTTCGATAATGCTGGCCATGTTGTCGAACGAATAGTCGAACTCATCGACCGTCGGCATCGAACTAAAACCATAACCCGGATAGTCGGGTGCAACGAGGTGAAAATCGTCAGCCAACTCCGTGATCAGGTCGCGGAACATGTGTGATGAGGTTGGAAATCCATGCAACAACAGCACCGTCGGATGCTCAGGGTTACCGGCTTCTCGGTAAAAGATTTCAACATCATCAATCGCAACAGTTCGATAGGCGACACCGGTTGCGTCATCAGCTTGGGCCACGGAACCTATTATTGCTATGGACAAAACCAAATACGCGGACCATGACAATGACATTCTTGAAAAACGTGATTTCATAGATTTCTCCTTAATTTTGAGTATTGAGTGCTACGCAGTTTGCGCAGTGGTATCGCTATTGACAGCGAAGCCGCGATTCCCTGTGAAAGCGAGATACAACATGATCAGGATCAGCACACTCTGAAATTCTATGCCGCCTATCGGGTGTGTCTCGGATGGCAGAAAATTCCAACGCCCCCAGTGCACCAGTGTTATCGCCCCGATCATCACGGGGATGTTCAACGCTGCACCGATCCGCGTTGCCAAATCCGAGATGGCGTCGTTACGAAATCCGCCAAGCAGGACCAGCAGTCCACCGCCGGTTTCGGCCGCAGCGACCAGAACTACCTCGAGGTAGGAAATAGGCAGCATTTGAGCGAAGCCTTCAAGATTCAGAAATTTCAGTGCGCCGTGGTAAACGAATACGCTTGCAAGTGCGATTCGCAGCAACCAGTGCGCGTTGTTTGTCAAAAAGTTCATAACAGTCTCCAAATAGTTAAAGTTGTCGAGTTACTTAGCGTTGTTGATTTTTTCTACGGCCTCTTCGGTCGTCCAGACCGTGTTGGCGATGAAGCGAAAGTTGACCAGCGCGGACTCGTAACCGTTGCCTTCTTCCAGGATCGCTGCGGCTGTCGCATCTGAAACCACGGCGACCTCGAATCCCTGCTCGATCAATTCACGCATGTGTGACTCGGTGCACAGGTTGGCCGACATACCGCCAAGGATGACCTTGTCGATGCCGCGCTTGCGAAGCTGTAAGACGAGGTCGTTCGTCTCCGGGCCATAGACTTTGTGCGGACTCGAAATGACGGTGGCTCCGTCATTGATGTACTTCTTGTATTGCTCGAGGAAATCGGCGCCGGAACCTTCGAAGCCTTTGGTCGACAAAGCGCCGTCGCGATCGAACATCCCAATGTTGTGCATCAGAGTTTCAAGAGCACCTTCAAAATGCCAGCCGTGATCGGTCGGGTAGTAGTAGTGCGGTGAGACAAAAACCGGCATGTCATTGGCTTTGGCCGCCGCGAACAGCGAGTCGATGTTTTCGACCGTGTTGTTGTCGGTGACGCTCTTGCCAACGACGCCCCAGGCAACACCGTCCGGGCTCAAAAAGTCGTTCTGTGGATCGGTAATGAGCAGAGCTGTGCGGCCGGGTACGATGGTGACACCCGGATCTGGCAGTGCCGCGATGACCGTACCTGCATAAACGATAGCCGCCAGAATGATCGTTGTTACAGTGAAGCGTATTTTCATGATGTTCTCCTTTGTCTTACGTTGGTTAAATTCGAATTCCGATGCGCCGGTCGCCCGCCGTAATCGTAATGTCGTTTGCACTCATATCGCGGCGGGCCATGTAACCATCCGCGTCAAATTCCCAGTGCTCGTTGCCGTGGGTTCGATACCATTGACCGGTTTTAGCGTGTTGCCATTCATATTCAAAACGCACCGAGATGCGGTTGTCCGTGTAGGCCCAAAGTTCTTTCATCAGCTGATAGTGAAGTTCGAGCGACCACTTCCTGGTGAGAAAGTCTTCGATCGCCTCACGGCCCTGGAAAAATTCGTCGCGATTACGCCAGCTCGAGTCCGGTGTATAGGCCGTGGCGACTCTTGCTGGATCGCGTGAATTCCAGGCATCTTCAGCGGCTTTAACTTTTGCCAATGCCGTTTCTTCGTTGAATGGTGGGAGAGGAGGTCTTTGCATTTCCTGTCCCATCACGCGCCGAAGTGTTGTTGATGGTCGATATATGCTGCGAGCGCTTGAGGTGCTTCCGCCAGCGCGCCGTCGTCGAATGCAAGATAGGCTTCCAGTGCATCGTATTGATCGATGACGGGTACTGCCCCGTAAGTTGAATCTGGATAGATTTCATTGAGAGCGATCCTCATGTCGTTTGCAGTAAAACCGGGTGTGTCAAATTGGTCTGGCACGGTGTTTCTCCTGTGTGACGTATTCGTCAGTCAGATAAGTTGATTGCGAGATTGAGCCCGATCATGTCCAAACCGGGATTTTTGCTGCTGAGGCCACCGTTCGACGTGTGTGGCACGAAGATGACTGTGTGCAGCGCCTTGCTGTCGCCGATTCTCTGGATCTGTGCGCCTGACCGTTTCATCGTTTTTTCCCATCGTCGTTTTCGAATGCTTTCGGTAGCTGTATTGCAGCAACCGTGCCAACTTATAAAAGCTAATAAATACAACGATATATGATTTATGGCTGACCACAGAAAGTTGTGGTCCACAAGATATTGTGGTTAAATCCTCAATATCTTAAGGTGGGAAGACGATGACGACCGACAAGGAGCTGGGCCAACTCCAGACAGAGCAGCAGCTAATACTCGACGCCGCAGGCGAGGGCATCTACGGATTAGATGGGGACGGCAGGATTATTTTCAGCAATGCAGCTGCGACAGAAATTCTTGGATGGAGAATCGAAGATGTGCGCGGGCAGCGCGCCCACGATGTGCATCACCATTCGCATGCCGATGGCTCACCGTATCCGCGGGATGAATGCCTGATTTATGCGGCGCTGAAAGACGGTGAAGTGCATCGAGTTGACGACGAAGTTTTTTGGCACGTCAACGGCTCCTGTGTACCGGTCGAATACACCAGCACGCCGATCTTGAAGGATGGCAAACCGAATGGAGCGGTTGTCATATTCAGGGACATTTCACAGCGCAAGGAAATTGAGCGCCAACGCGAGGAAGCCCACGACGAACTGGCCAA